>DATFWY010000019.1:0-77800 GCA_035258805.1 Blastocatellia bacterium
GGATCTGGACCGCGGACTTCAGTATTTGGAAACCACTAAGCAAAACATCGTAGATGCTACGCGGGGGCTATCCGAGGCGCAGTGGAACTTCAAGCCGTCGCCGTTCAAATGGTCGGTGGCTCAGGTGATGGAACACATCGCTGCGAGCGAAGATCTGTTGCGACAAATGGCTGAGAGCCAAATCAAACAGGCTCCTCCTGGACCAGGACCGGAACGCGATGTGAAACAAACTGACAACAAGGTTCTCGAACTGGTGCCCGATCGCTCAAGGAAGTTTCAAGCGCCGGAGCAATTGCGGCCGAGAAATCAATTTGGCTCGCCGGAGGCGTCGTTAAAGCATTTTCTTGAAAGCCGAGCGAAGACCGTCGAGCTGCTGAAGAACACTCCGGACTTGCGATCGCACGTGGCAGACAGCGGATTATTGGGGAAAGTCGACGGGTTTGAGCGAATCCTGTTCGTGGCTGCTCACAGCGAACGTCACACAAAACAACTGCTGGAGGTGAAAGCGGATCCCAACTTCCCGAAACAATGATTAGCGTGCATTGCGATACTTGGCGTTCTTTGCGTGAACTTGAGATTTGTATTTTTTAGAGTTGAACTAAACGTTTCGCGCAGAAACGCCAAGTACGCAAACACCTGTCGTCTTGGCCTTGAGGTCATCTGTTATCAGCCAAAGAGCCGCAAACTAGCGCTAGCTGATCCAACTCGGCCTTGTAGATTCGACGCATCATCATTTTCGTAATTAGTCTTTCAACAACCCCTAAGCCGCCGCCGCGTTTCGTCTTGCCCTCGGTCGCAATAGTCACCCTTGATCTGCTTCCGCCATCCACAGGCTCAACGGTAAAAGTAGTTCTCCCGGACATGTCTCCGATATTAGTTTCCACTAGTACGCTTCCTGGTTGTGGCTCGGTGATCTCCGAACGAAAACTCTGCGTATCACCGAGAACTCTGGTCTGAAAGTTTATGATCGTGCCTTCGCCAAAACCGCCATGCTCAACTTCCAACGAAAGAAAGTAACGCTTAGGTAAGATTGATGGGTGACCTACGCGGTAGTCGGCCAACGTCCGGTAAACCAGTTCCGCGGGTGCCTCAATAACGCTGGATTCTGTTACTGTGTATGCCTTGGACAACTTTCCTCGCGGAGCAGCCGCAGGTTCTCAACAGCGGGTCACTCGATTACTTCACCGCGGTTGCCTCAATTTCGATCATTAGCTCCGGATATGCTAACCGTTCTACACCTAACAGCGTGCTCGCGGGCCTACAGTTTGCCTGCTGGAGTCTGGCGATCGAGGATTGATATGAAGAGAGAAAATAGTCCAGATTCGTAGTGTAATAGTTGAGACGCACCACGTTCGCCAAACTATATCCGGCTGACTTTAGTACCGTTTCAAGATTATCCAGGCATTGCAAAATCTGAGCTTCCATGTCTTCCGGATGCAGCGGGTTTCCCTCGTCGCAGATAGATGCCTGCCCGGCGCAGTAAAGAACTTTCTGTACGCCGGTCGTCTCTATCGCTTGAGAGAATCCCGCCCGATCCTGCCACGTCCACGGGTTTACTATTTTTTGCTCCATTGATGCTCCTGAACTGAAGTTGACCATGGTCAAGTGGTGAAATCGCTCACGGTCTTAAAATCGTATCCGAGCATATAGCGTGCTGCCGGACCTAAAGATGTCGGGTCCGCGATTTGGATTCTTGAAAAGCGTATCTCATTTCGGCCAACGAACACGCACTGTACTACCCGGCGCGAACGACTCGATCTGTTGGTCGTTCCACTGTGCCAAAGGTGACCATTAAAGACAAGCACCGAACCCGCTGTGCCGGTAATGATCTTTTGTTCAGGATGCCGGCTTGCAGGATCCGCAAACTTTTTGGGAGGCGGACCCAATAAAAGATGAGTTCCGGGGACCACGCGCGTCGCTCCGTTCTCCGCGGTGAAATCATCCAGGAGCCAGATGGTGGTTACAATTCGAAATGGCTCGCCGTGAAAACGAGTCGTCCAGTCAGCATGCAAACCTTGTTGACCGAACCCTGGCAACGGGTCTCGGCCGCCGATCTGACCGACTCTGAATTCATTCCTTAGTACGTGATACACCGCGGCCAGCACTCGGGAATTCGTATAAACGACATCGAAGACGCCATTAACAAGATCTTTGACGTGACGCGTACCGCTCTCTTTGAGGACGGCCGAGTTGCCGTTTTTTCCGCAGCGGGCTTCAAATGCTGCACGCAGGTCATTCAATAGAGTATCGTCGATGACATTTGTGAGCACCACGTAGCCGCCTCGGTCGAGCGCGTCTGTTTCACGGTCCGAGATCGCATCGAGAGTGACCCCGAATTCACTGAGTCTTTCTTCGGCGATGTTCACTGCTAATCTTTCTAACTCTTCTGAGTTTGAGCATCCACGGTCGATTCGTTGCCGCATTGCTCAGCAATATCTCAGTTCTCTTCGCGTGGCGGCATATCTGGAGGTTTGCTGCTCACCTTTATGTAAGTGCCATCCGGCTCGACATTGAAACCAAAACCGCACCCAGTGAGTGAGCCATTTTGCTCGACCATAACTTTGTTCGGTTGAAACGCCAATTTCACCAGGCAAGGCTCGTCTCCGAACTGAATCTTCACCGTTGCAGTTTTACCTTCGAGTTTCACGATCTCGTCAAAAGCACCGATGTTGCGCGTCTCAACTTTCTTCCTGTCATTTGGCCAGACACCAGTGAATCTGATGCGGACTTTGTGATCAGGCATCTCCAGAACTTCTATGCTGTTTAGAACATACTTGTACGTCCCACTGACGCTAGCCGTCGGCTTCTTCGTCGTTTGATTCGAAAAACCGTTTGCACACAAGAACAAAAGCAAGAGAATACTGATCAGTGAGGTTTTTGGTTTGTCCATGTCCAACCTTTTTGAAGTGATATTTGCGAGCGTGGTAATTCTAGTCTAAACGTACCGTGGACTGTCTAGGTGGGGGTTGGGGATTGGGGGTGGGGCTGGGGATTGGGTTTGATCTTTTGGTCTCACTATCCTTTTCTGCGTAATCTGCGGATAAATCTTGTCGCATTTAAAACGACTAATCCACAGATGGCGCAGATCTACGCAGATGAAGCACAAGACCAGAAACCGCAAACCCAAGCCCCAATCCCCAACGCCCAACCCCCACCCCGATGTTGACTCAGCGATTCATTGGTAGTAATTATTCCGCAGATTTCATTTTGAGAGGACCGGAACATGACACTAATTCGCTTGATCAGGGAAGCACAACCAGAGGTCGATCTTAAGAAAACCTATGACGCCATAGTTGTAGGTTCGGGCGCGGCTGGAGGAATGGCCTCGCACGTTTTGACTTCCCATGGAATGAAAGTGCTCCTGCTCGAAGCCGGCAAGAAGCTCGACATCGATGCCGAGCTCAAATCGACCGAGTGGCCTTATCAGCACAAGAGACGCGGCGAAATGCCTGTAGATTCACACGCGCTCTCATTCAACGAGTACACCATCAGAAAGCCGCCTTATGCGGCCGACACCAAAGCCAAACACGTCTACTCGTACGTACAGGGCTGGGGTGGCTCGGACTACAGCAAGAACATCGTTGTCGATGAGCGCGACCATCCATACACCGGGACCAATTATGCCTGGGTTCGCGCGAGGCTGCTCGGCGGCAAGACAAACATCTGGGGCCGCCTTGCGCTGCGTTTGTCCGATTTGGATTTCAAAGCGAAAAGCCACGACGATTACGGCGAAGACTGGCCCATTTCCTATAAAGACATCGCGCCTTATTACGACAAGGTCGATCTTTATCTTGGGATCTCAGGAGTAAAAGAGAACCTTCCACATCTGCCCGATAGCATCTTTCAACGGCCAATCAAACTTACATACGCGGAACTGAAGCTTCGACAAAGTTTGAAGAAAATGAATCGCGTACTCACCCCTTATCGCGCAGGGGTGACGACAGACGGTCTGAAACACAACACGTATCGCAGCAAGTGTTTCGGCCGCGGCGCCTGTAATCGCCGAGTTGGAGGCTGCGATATTCACGCCGCATTTGACTCTCCAACCGGCCTAATCCTGCCTGCGATGGACACCGGCAATCTGACACTGCGAACAAATGCGATTGCGCGCGAAATTACCGTCGACAAGAAGACCGGAAAAGCAAGCGGCGTCTCGTTCATTGATGCCGAAACGGGCCAAACTTACGAAGCGAAAGGAAAAGTCGTAGTTATTGCTGCTTCCACGCTCGAATCCGCCCGCCTTATGCTCCTTTCAAAATCAAGTACTCATCCCAACGGAATCGGAAATTCGAGCGGTCACGTCGGACATAACTTCTGCGAGCACATTATGGGCCCGCACATATCCGGGCTCGTTAAAGACTTAGTGGGCAAGCCGCGCACGCTGGATGACGGCAAGCCGGGGTCGTTTTATCTTGCCCGGTTCCGCAACCTTACTGATCGGCATCCTTCGTTTATCCGAGGTTACGGTTTTGAGGGTGACTCCGGTACTTCGATATATCCTGGGAACGCTTCGTCGACGCCTGGGTTTGGATCGAGCTACAAGAAAAGCGTTCGCGATTATGCAGGAGCGTTCATCTCGATGGGAGCGTTTGGCGAAGTGCTCGCGCGATACGAGAATCAGGTCGACATCGATCCTACGGTGAAAGACAAATGGGGCGTGCCGGTCCTTCGGTTCAACTACAAGTTCGGAGATAACGAAAAGAAGATGGCAGAGGATATGGCGACCACTGCCCAGGAGATGTTTACGGAAGCAGGAATTGAAATCATCGGAGTAAGCCGCAGGATCCTGACCGAAGGCTGGTCGATTCACGAGCTCGGAACTGCGCGCATGGGCAACGACAAGAAGACCTCGGTACTAAATCAGTTTCAACAGTCGCACGATGTTAAGAATCTCTTTGTAGTCGACGGAAGCAGTCACGTAAGTGCGTCCTGCCAGAATCCGACCTGGACGATCATGGCTCTTGCCTGGAGGTCTTGCGATTATCTGGCCGATCAATTCAAGAAAGGAAGTTTGTGATGGCGGAAGAACTGAATCAACCGGATCCCGGAAGCTGTGATGATCCAAATCTGACACGTCGCGAAATTATCAAGTTAGGCGCTGGAGCAGCCATCGCTGCGGCGATAACGACGCAGGTCGGAACCGTTGTCGCAAACACCAGCCAGGGAAAGAACCTGCTGTTCTTTACAAAGGAAGAGTTCGCGCTTGTAGACGAGCTTACGGAGCTGATTATCCCTGCGGATGATCATTCACCAGGCGCGCGCGCCGCGCTGGCAGCGGACTACCTTGATTTCAGTTTGTCGGAATCTGTGGACGAATCACCGAAGCTTCTATGGCGGAACGGCTTGAAATTGATCGATCAGATTTCACAAGAAATGAATGGCAAGCCGTTTTTGTCTTCCACGCCGGAACAAAGAATTGCGTTGCTCACTCGAATTTCTAAAAATGAAGCCAAGCCCGTTGCGCCTGAGGAGCAATTCTTTCGAGAGCTAAAATCGAGGACGGCGCACGCTTATTACACATCGAAGATCGGCATTCATAACGAGATGGAATACAAAGGGAATGTGTCGCTGAAGGAGTTTGCTGGATATGATGCGACGTAGACTGGGGATTGGGGGTTGGGGGTTGGGGATTGGGAAGTTGGTGACGCCATTGGTTGTGTCCTATCAAATACTCCAATCCCCAACCCCCAACCCTCAATCCCCGCTACTTATCTCACCTTAATTACCGACACTGTAAGATCGTCTTCCGGACCACCAACTTCCACCGAGTGCAAATTCACTGCATCCATTACTGCCTTGACAATCTCATGTGCCCGACGGTCGCTCATCGCTCGTACTACCTCTTCGAGCCTTTTCAAACCAAACTCTTCATCCCGCTGGTCGCGTGCTTCGACTACACCGTCGGTATAGAGCACCAGAATATCGTCCGGTTGAAACTCCAATACTGATTCCGAATACCGCGAGGTCTCAAATATACCGAGCGGCATTCCGCCTTGCGTCAGGAGCTTGCTGGTGCCGTCGTTCCGGAGCAACAGCGGCGGGTTGTGACCAGCACTTATGTAAAGCAGGCGCTTGTTCTCAGGGTCAATCAGACCGTAGAAGCATGTAATGAAGCGCTCGCCGTCGGTGGTTTCGTGTACGAGTCGATTAACTCGACCCATCACTACTCGCATCGCCAACTCATTGATGACCGTTGCATGAAAGTAAGCTCTGAACGCAACCATGATCAGCGCCGCTGCAAGACCCTTTCCGGATACGTCGGCTACAAGGACCAACAACCGCTCCGAAATGGAATCGATAAAATCGAGGTAATCGCCTCCCACCTCGCGGTACGGAACGGTCGTGCCATAGATATCGAATTCTTTTAGGAGCGGGAATGCACGCGGCATCAGGCCTTCGACAACCTTGCGGGCAAGTTCGAGTTCACTCTCAACCCGTCGCTGTCGCATCACCTGCCGGTAAAGCAAGGTGTGATCAATAGCGGAAGCGGCCAACGAAGCAAACATCGTCAGCAATTCGAGGTCCTGCGCATCGTAGCCGTTCGCCACATCCGATTCGAGATTTATGACGCCGATCACTCTGCCATCCACACGGATGATGGGAGCCGCTATCTCCGAGCGGGTCTCAGCACGAACCTTGACATACCGGTCGTCTGACTTCACATCATCGACGATTTCGCCGGCACGATTTCGTATGACCCAGCCAATAATCCCGCTCCCGGTTGCAAGAAAGTCTTCCGATATCGACTGAGGGAGATAACCACGCGTCTTGAACTCGTGAATCTCTCCGCTGCGCGGATCCATTACATAAATGACCGCCGCGTTGTAGGTTATCAGCTCCTTAACCGAGTCAAAAATCGTGTCAAGCACCTCATCTAAGTCAAGGGAGCGGCTGACCTTCCGCACAGCTTCGATGAGAGTTTCGATCGTTTTTTCGTGGACAGGCATCACGCGTTATCAGCTCGGTTTTGAGATTAAGATTGAGAGTAACGAAATGAGCATGCTAGTCACCGGAATAATGTTAGGCAAGGTCGCGCATCGAAACGCAATTGCTTTACGTCTTCCATTAGTGCAAGGGTAGCGACGGGCATGAGAGTTTCAAATCGGTTCAACCCGTGGTGGAATGTAAATTAGTTAGTCGCAGATAGTACACTGCGAAAATCTTGTTCTTGTAAAAAAGCACCGACAGACCGTTTGGCAGCAGGATCGTTTCCGTCTTGCGTTTGGGCCTAGTTGTCTCGGTTATTCGCATCAAGTTTTTTGGGCAGAGCGGACATCTTTGGAATGCATTTTGTATGTCGAAATTTTAGTCGAACGCTTAATACAACAAAGGTAATTATTGACACTGGGGAATCGACCACCTAGTATGAAAACAAGCGGCGACGCTCCCTGGAGAGGTTAGTTGGTTAAATTGCCTTCTGACCATCATGAATTACCCCCCAAACCGTTTTAGTTTGCCACCGCTTAAGTTTGCCACCGCAGAATTGGACGCCGA
Source organism: Blastocatellia bacterium (assembly GCA_035258805.1). Classification (GTDB taxonomy): domain Bacteria; phylum Acidobacteriota; class Blastocatellia; order UBA7656; family UBA7656; genus Onstottus_A. Next base: position 7,495 of record DATFWY010000019.1, read on the forward strand.
GCAATAACCCTTTACGGAGGGGCGATGCAATCAAGGCTTTCCTACCTTCTGGCCGCGCTGCTGATCTCCACGATTCCTGCCGCAGCTCACTTAAGAACAGACGAGTCCGCAGTAACCTTCACGATTCAAGTTGCATCCTTTCCTAATACAAATGTGGCGAAAATGTATGCTGCTAGACTCACGAATGCCGGGGAACAGCCAGTGTGTGACACGGTAGGGATTGAAGGGCACGGACAATGGACTCGCATATTCATCGGTATTTTCGACACAGCACAAGCCGCCAAACAGTACGGCGATGCCCTCCGCTCTCGAGGTGTGATAACCCAGTTTTTCGTAAAGAGAGCATCGCCAAATCTAGGGCTAACGCGTCCACGAAGAGTCATCTTTAAGAATCAAAGCATCGCTGGCCTATCAACCGCGGCCACGCGGGAAACGCCCTTGCCGCAAGCTCTGCCGATAATAAACTTACCGATTCTGCGTCCGACTTCAGGAGGCCGGAAAGCTAGCCCCGCGACTAACCGACGGAGACCGATTGCCGTCGGTAACTATGCTTCCGGTAATGCCGTTCTACCGATACAAAAAAGAACTCCCCAAAGTCTGGCGCCGCAAGTCGATTCGACACTTATTCCTCGTCCTGATCCGGTAGATTTGGCCTTTCGACTTGTGAGCTCGGCTCAAAAAGTTGGACTCTTAACAACGAATCACAGGACCGGTTTGTGGATACGCGGCGATGTAGCTGAAGGGCTTTCGCGGCTGCGCTGGATAGTCGGATCTGAGAACGCTGAGCTTGTGACGGTTGATCCCGCCGGGCGTGTGATAGTGGACAAGGACCGTCTGGCAAAGGTAGCTGGCATCGCAGCGTCGCCAAGTGTTAGTGACCCAATTAAAGCGTTGGATTACATTACATCAAATGAGGGTTTGCTTCTGTTGGTGCAGGTTTCAGAGGGCCGATACGCCTACCTGTTCAACGTTGGCCGCCAATCGCCGACCGCCGGCAGGATGGCCGAAACGACCGGCAGCATCAACCTGGACAATAATGTTGACAGTCGCATCAATCCGTACCGCAAGAATGGAAAGAAGCTCGACGATGAGCGGCCGCCTCAAGGCTTTGACTCGTTAATTGGCTTAAATCCGGTAGCTCGCTGGTTCAACCTTAGCACAAACTCGTGGGTTCAGGGCGGTGAGATCGTTTTTCACGAGCTTGCTGAGGCTTACGCGAAGCTGGAGTTTGGTCTGGATTATCTGGACCAGGGGTTTCGACCCGGAGCTCATGCTACCGCACTTCAACGAGAGGCCAGGTTGAAATCTCAGCGCCCCGCCGACGACATCGTTATCACCATTGGGTCTAATCGGCTGCTGCGGACTGAACATGAGATCCGACTTTTTTATGCAGAATCGAGCCAATCCAACCAGCGATAAATCGTAGTTTCCCCGATACCTGCCACGGAACCACGATTTTTTGACCTTCCAAATTGCGCTGTGTGGATCGGAGCGAAGTCTTAGGTTGACTCTCTGGTCTCAGCGAGTAGTTTCGCTGTAGAGCGGATGAAAACCACCTTCGCGCCGGACTTTACACTCCCGCTTGGCGTGTGGTAAGTTTCTGCAGTTCAAAGAGAACGAAGATTTTTAGTCGTAGAGGAGAAATAGTAACTGTGGCTTTGGCTAAGGAAGCTAAGACCGAGACCATCGGTCAATACAGGACGCACCCAACAGATACCGGTTCGCCAGAGGTTCAGGTTGCCTTGCTGACGCAGCGCATCAACGGATTAACCGAACACTTCAAAACTCATGTCAAGGACAACCATTCGAGGCGTGGTCTGTTGAAGCTGGTCAGCCAGCGGCGGCGCTTGTTGGATTATTTAAGGCGGAAAAACGCCGACCGTTACCGAGAAGTCATCAACCGTCTGGGTATAAGAAAATAGAGATCACCTCAGCGAAAGGCCGGAGCCCTGGGGAAACCGCTTGGAGCGGTCCGGTCAGTTGTCGGTTCTCTGGCGCGCAGTTCCAAACGACACGGACTACGTTTCAAATCCTGAGACCTCAAACCAGGACGTTCGAAGGCGCGCCACGTACAGTTCAGACAATTCAGTTCATCGATGGCCACGGAAGCGAGCCGGCAGGCTTAGCGCTCACCGTGGCTTCGCTGTTTAAGTCAATCAATGGAAATGCATCTGCTTGCAGAACGTAGACTGCAAGCTCGAAATTGTGACTGCACTAGCGCGCCATTCCGAGCCGCACGGGGTACTCACAAGCCTGTGGCTCTTAAATAAGTTCAAAAAGCAGCGCGCAGCGGAGAGAAGGAGAAAACTATGGAGTTGAAGCAATCAGTTCAATTAGGGGGAGTAGAATTTTCGATAGAGACTGGCAAGATCGCAAAGCAAGCCGATGGATCAGTAATTGTTCGCTATGGGGATACAATGGTTCTTGTCGCCGCGGTCGGCACAAAACCTCGCGAGGGAATTAATTTCTTCCCGCTTACTGTTGAATATCGTGAATACGGCTACGCGGCCGGACGGATTCCCGGCAACTACTTTCGAAGAGAAGGCCGCCCATCAGAAAAAGAGACGCTTACATCGAGGTTAATAGACAGGCCGATACGGCCCATGTTCACCGAAGGATACAACGGTGAAACTCAGGTTATTGCCTTAGTTCTTTCAGCCGATGAGAACTATGATTCCGACGTTCTTTCGATAACCGGCGCATCCGCCGCGCTTTACCTCTCAGATATCCCGTTTGAAACACCAATCGCCGGCGTTCGAGTAGGGCTGATCGAGGATCGCTTTATCGTAAATCCAACTTACGAGCAAATACGCGGGTCACTGTTGAACCTTGTTGTTGCGGGTTCTGAGGATGCCATCGTAATGGTTGAAGCCGGAGCGAGTGAACTGGCCGAAGATGTAATGGTCGAAGCTCTGATGTTTGGTCACAACGAGGTTAAAAAGCTATGCCGGCTTCAGAAGGAGATGTATCAAAAGCTCGGCATTGGCAAGCGGGAAGTCATCAAGCCCGAGCTTGATCCATCGATGCTCGCTGAGATCGAAGGAAAGATAACTGATGCCTTGCGCGATTCGCTCGATACATCCAAACACGGCAAGCTGGAAAGCTACGAGCTGGTCGACAAACTCAAAGAAGAAACAGTTTCGGCCTATCCCGAAGACCAACCAGACAACCGGAAGATGGCGGGAGAAATCTTCGATCATTTGAAGGAGAAGATCTTCCGTGAAGACATTTTGAATCGACGGCACCGTCCTGATGGTCGCCGGTTTAGCGAGATTCGTCCGATTTCGATTGAACTGGGCTGGCTTCCGCGAGCGCATGGCTCTGCGTTGTTCACTCGGGGCGAAACCCAGGCTATTGTGACTGCTACATTGGGGACCAGTGAAGACGTCCAATACATGGATGACCTTGAAAAGGGCGAAATAAAGAGGCGTTTCCTGCTCGCTTATAATTTCCCGCCGTTTTCGGTCGGTGAGGTTGGTCGAACCGGCTCTGCTGGCCGCCGCGAAATCGGTCACGGCGCTCTCGCCAGGCGCGCCCTCGAGCCGCTCTTACCGCCAGAGACTGATTGGCCCTACATCGTGCGCGTTGTTTCGGACATCACCGAATCCAACGGCTCCAGCTCTATGGCTTCGGTCTGCGGAGGTTCGCTTGCCCTTATGGACGCAGGCGTACCGTTGAAAGCTCCAGTCGCCGGAGTTGCGATGGGCCTGGTTATGGAAGGCAATAAATACGCGATTCTTACTGATATTGCCGGTGCCGAAGATCACTACGGCGATATGGATTTCAAAGTCACCGGCACTCGAAGCGGAGTCACCGCCCTTCAGATGGATATCAAGGTGACCGGCATCAACTCTCAGATTCTCGCCGATGCCCTTCAACAGGCAAAGGACGGGCGTCTTTACATTCTGGAAAAGATGGAGGCGGTTATTAACGCTCCGAGAGAAGAAATCAACAAGTACGCTCCTCGCATTCTTACCATTCAGATTCCAGTCGACAAGATTCGGGAAGTCATAGGGCCGGGCGGAAAGGTTATTCGTGGACTGGTTGAAAAGACAGGCTGCAAAATCGATGTCGAAGACACCGGGCGAATAAACATAGCGTCATCAAATCTGGAAAAGGCGGAGGCCTGCAAACAGGCAATCGAAGAAATCACCGCCGTCCCCGAGTTGAACAAGACGTACCTCGGCACGGTTCAGCGTATCGCTGACTTTGGCGCATTTGTCGAAATTCTTCCTGGAACCGACGGACTGCTGCACGTTTCAGAGATCGCTGATTATCGAGTGCGTGACGTTCGCGACGAGCTTACCGAAGGGCAGCAGCTGCTTGTGAAAGTCATCAATGTTGATCCGTCGGGAAAGATCCGGTTGTCGCGGAAGGCTGTTCTTCGAGATGAGCGAGGAGAAGTCGGAGAAGAGGAACGCCAACCTGATTTTGAGCGGAACGGCCGAGATGGCCGTGAGGAGCGTCCGCATCGCGATGATCGCGGTTCACGACCGCCGCGGCCCGGCGGAGACCGGCGACCACATCGCGGCCCACGGAGATAATTAGAAATCAATCGGACCAATAGCACATATAAGCCTATTGGTCCGATTGCATTTTTATTGTCCCGTTTCCCTCATCCCAACGCCACACCTTATCAGCGACAAGATGTACCCCACCAAGCCAGTTGTCGATCCCATTTATTTCAATTGCATCGCGTTTTCCTTCCAGCACATCGCGACCTAACTCAGTCAACTCCATTGAAGCATCCAGATATTTGTTCGCTTTGATTCCCTCGTCGCCGGTGTCCAATCCACTTATGGTGATCAAAGGGTCGGTAGCATTTTCGAGGCGGCATAAGGCGAACCAAAACTGCGAGTCTCCCAATCCGTAGGTTGGCTCCTCGCTTGCGAACCTTGGGAACAATGATTTGAATGCAACGGCACCTCTTGAAATCAGATCAAGTGCCTTGTTTTCGATACGACCGAGACCATTAGCTCTCGAGGGAAATCGCGAAAGATGAAGGCGCAGCGCTCCCTCCAGGAACGGCATCGCAGTTGAGTCGGACTCGATCAACCGCAAAATATCCTCTGGAGTTGGCGAACAGTAAGCGGCCCATGCCTTCGACGCGAGACTAAACTCCGATTTAGACACCTCACGTCGATTGTCGAATAGTGACGCCAGCTGCTCTCCCGACAGTTGACCTAGCCCCCTGAAGTCATCGATTCCTGGAAATTCTCCAATACAGATCAGGCTCAGTTTGTCCTGATCTGACAACCGCTGTGAGAACCAGTCCAGCAAATAAATCAGACTAACCTGACAGAACAGATCGTGCTCAAACCACAGAATCGTTTCGTCGTGCTCGCAAAACTTCCGCAGCCAGGTCTGTTGCTCGAGCAGATCCTGCTCGGCCTGCTCAGTGTTCAAGTCATAAGCTTCAGCAAGAAACCTTGCGCGCGTTCGAAGAAATTGATCATGCGGGAGCTCTCCAGGCGACGGGCCCTCCATCAGGACCTCCTGAAAAGCCTTGTGTTCGCCAGGAAATCCGAATTCTCGCAACGTTCCCGCGGTAGAGTCGCCATTGTGAATATGCAACATAATTACCTCTTACTACATCTAAAGCAGCGCTCGTGTTAACCGATAGATTCTACACTTTAAAGTACCACTGACAGCCTGTATCATAAACTCAAAGGAGCTCCCCTCGAGGGTATATCACTTGAATCAGCACATTTTCATAGACCAACTGGTGACGATATCCGGAAGAACCCTGTTGCTCATAGCCGGCCGCACAGTCCTGTCGCTTCTTCTGATCAGTGTTCAGCTTTATGTGCTCAGAGCGCTCGTCAGAATCATTCACTCCTGGCAACTCATCGGACAGAAGGCCAGGTTGCTGAAAGCGGTTGTCGTCGGATTCGTAACGATCGTAAATCTACCTCTTGTCTTCTTTTTCATCGAAGGGTTTTTTAGGCCCAACGGCCTGCTGCTCTATTCTCCTCCCCGAGCATTTGAAAGCGCTATGCGGCCGTTTGGGTATGTTTTCTTTGTCTGGACATTCGGTTCGCTGTTTTTTGCAGCGGCGTCCCCGGTGGTTATGGCATGCTTTGCTTTCTTTCAGTTCTTTCTGCGTAAACCAGCCGCTCGAAACAAAGAGGCTACAGTGGAAGCGTTAGATCTGTCGCGGCGGCGCTTTCTTAGGACGGCCCTGACTGCAGTCTCGGCGATGCCGTTCGCTGTGTCGGCCTATGGCGCGGTGGCCGCTCGCACTCGAAACGTCATCGAGAAAGTAATCGTCCCGATACCGGACCTTCCCTCCCAACTGGAAGGCCTTACCATAGTGCAGCTCAGCGACATTCACGCCGGGATGTTCATGAAAGAATCGGAGATGGCCGAGTATGTGCGAATCGCAAACAGCCTCAAACCCGACCTCATTGCCTTGACCGGCGACTTTGTTGCAACTCACAGCGATCAGGTTGCGCCGTTTATGAGAGCAATGTCGCCGCTACAGGCAAGGTATGGTGTGTTCGGCTGTCTCGGCAATCACGACATGTTTACCCGCTCGGAGGAAGCCCTCGCGCGTGGGTTCGCGAATGCTGGATTTAAGCTTCTTAGAAATAACAATGAGATTATTGAGATTGATGGTGCCGTACTAAACGTCATCGGCGTGGACTATTTCGCGACGAGATCGACAGCCGCGACTCTCGACGGTGTGCTCAAGCGTATTTCTCTGGAGGGGACAACGATACTGCTACAGCACGCGCCTCAGCTGTTCCCGCAGGCAGCAAACGTCGGGATCGATCTGACGCTCTCGGGCCACACGCACGGAGGACAGATTGCATTGACCATCGGGGAAATGATCATCACGCCTGCGGCCTTATCGACAATGTTTCTGGCTGGACTTTTCAAGATCGGCGATTCGCACCTGTACGTCAATCGCGGACTGGGAACGACCGGACCTCCCATTAGAATCAATGCTCCGCCCGAGATAACCCACGTCACGCTGAAGGCTCGCTAGGTTCAGGTCGACCCGCGACACAGCAATACTTCCAGATTCGGCTGCGCACCGTCGCCCTGCTTTCTGCTCAGTCGTAGCTCCACAGGGTGGGTGGAGGCTTGCATCACACAGCGCACCATGTTTAGCTGCCCAGTCTTCACTCCACCCACGCAGGGTGGGTGGAGCATTGCTGTGTGCCGAGTTGTTCTCGATTCCGACGTCGCGTTCGTTCAGCACACACAACTCAAACCGAGGAGCGAATCATGAAAAAGTGCTTAGCCTTGTTCTGTTTTTTCTTCGCCCTGACTGCTGTATTCACCACGCTAGCTCAAGCTCAAAGTCAAACAACCCCAATTACAGCGATAAAAGCAGGACGGCTCATTGATCCGGAAAGCGGGACTGCGGCGACTAATCAGGTGATCCTGGTCCAGGGCGAGAAGATCACCGCTGTCGGTGCGAATCTCACGATCCCTGCCGGCGCTACTGTCATCGACCTGTTGAAACTTACGGTGTTGCCGGGCCTCGTCGATGCTCATACACATATGGCGCTGACGTATAAAGACCAGCCTGAGAATAACTATTACTACCTGACTGTAGTGATGGACTCGACTCCTCTGCGAGCCATCCAGGCCGCTTCCAACGGCATTCAACTGCTGAGCGCAGGCTTTACCGTGATTCGGGATGTCGGAAACAATGGGCTCTACGCCGATACGGCACTTAGGCAGGCCATCGAGCAAGGCTGGCTGCCGGGACCGACGGTGATACCTTCCGGAATAATTATTGGCAGCACCGGCGGGCAACTTTGGCCGACACCTGAAATGTACAAGCGTCACAACATTGTTTATCCCGAATATCTAGATGCAAACAGTCACGACGAGATTGTCAGGGCCATACGAGAAAACATGCTGTTCGGCGCAAGAACGATTAAGCTCTGCATCGACTGCAAACCATGGGGATACTCCGTCGAAGATATAAAGCTTGCCATCAACGAAGCCGCCAAAGGCGGCTGCAAGGTTGAAGGTCACGTGCAGACGCCGGAAGGCGCGCAGCGTGCGATCGACGCCGGCATATACATCATCGCACATGGCAATGCGCTAACGCCTGAACACCATCGACAAATGGCAGAGAAAGGGATTTTCCTCGCGGGCACTGACACACCATTCACAAAGTATCGCGGAAGCGAAGCTGCATTCAAACAGACGGTGGCGAAGTTGCGTGATGCCTGGGAGAAGAAAGTTCCACTAACCTTTTCGACGGACTTCGACTACTGGAATGAGCGAATGAAGGATGAGAAGACCGGTGAGTGGTTGAGTCGCGGTGAACTCACAATTGCGTTCATCGAAACATGGAAGTCAGCCAACATCCCACCCGCTGATATCCTTAAAGCATTGACGATCAACGGCTACAAAGCGGCAGACATAATCAAGGAACGTGGGCCGATCAAGGCTGGGATGTTCGCCGATATGATCGCCGTCGCCGGCGATCCGTTGACCGACATAGATGCTTTGCGAAACGTGCAGTTTGTAATGAAGAACGGAATGGTATTCAAGAAGGATGGCCTGATGACACCGGAGAAATTCTTTCATCCGGGGCCCGTTCGAATTCCCAGCGGTCGATGGACGCGCTAATAGGACCTATAGGACATATAGGTCCTATTGACCTTTTACTTTTACCCACTGGGCTTTGCTATAATTCTGGTTTCGATATTTGACGACGAAGACAATAGTTATGACTGGACACGAAATCAGACAGAAGTTTCTCGATTATTTTGCTGCTCGCGGCCACCGCGTGGTCAGAAGTTCCCCACTTTTGCCGGCAAACGATCCAACATTGTTGTTCACAAATGCCGGCATGAATCAATTTAAAGACGTATTTCTCGGTCTCGAGACTCGCGATTATAAACGCGCTGCATCGTCTCAGAAGTGCGTACGTGCCGGGGGCAAGCACAATGACCTGGATGAGGTCGGCCGCACCGCCAGGCACCACACCTTCTTTGAAATGCTCGGGAATTTTTCATTCGGCGACTACTTCAAGAAGGAGGCAGTCTATTTCGCCTGGGACCTGCTGATAAACGAATTGCACCTCGAACCTGAACGTTTGTGGTTCACCGTTTTTGGCGGAGATGAAGAGGTCCCTGCTGACGAAGAAGCCGAGCGCTACTGGCATCAGGTAGGCGCCAGGCCTGAACGAGTACTGCGATTCGGCCGAAAAGACAACTTCTGGCAGATGGGCGAAACCGGTCCGTGCGGGCCGTGCTCTGAGATCCATTACTACATGGGTGAACACCCTGAGGATCCTGAACACAATCGTGTTGAACTTGTGAATGGGCCAGGCGACACGACTATGGAGATCTGGAACCTGGTGTTCATGCAGTTCAACCGTTCGCAACTAGCGGATGGTTCGTACAAGCTTGACCCTCTTCCCGCACCGTCCGTGGACACCGGGGCCGGTTTGGAGCGTCTTGCGGCGGTGCTCCAGGGAGTGAAATCCAATTACGATACGGATCTCATACAGCCGATTATTGATTTCATCGCAAATTTAGCGGACACGTCATACGACTACGATTCAGCCGCCGGTATGTCGATGCGAGTGATCGCCGACCATGCTCGCGCAACTGCGTTCTCGCTTGCTGACGGTATCGCGCCCGGAAACGTAGGACGGAACTATGTGCTCCGCAAGATTATGCGACGCGCGATATACCACGGCGAGAAGGGACTCGGTTTAAAGCCGCCCTTCTTTCACAAAGTGACGGACTTCGTTATTGATCTAATGGGCGAACCGTTTCCAGAGCTGGTCGCGTCGAGGCATCTCATCGAGCAGACTGTGCGCGGCGAGGAACAGCGGTTCAGTCGAATTCTGAGTGTCGGTGAGCCGAGGCTCGCTGAGCTGTTCGAACGTTATTCTCCCGATGCGCCACCGATGATTGAGCTAGCTCGTACTTACGATACCTATGGCGTGCCGCGCGACCTCATCAGGGTCGTGCTCGGACAACACGGCGTCGAGTTGAGCGAGGAAGCATTCAATGAGCAGTTCGATAGTGCGCTTCGTGAGCTACAGCAGCAAAGCGCGCCGACAATGACCGAAACTGCCCGACGCGAGCGAGAGATCTACACCAAAGTCACCACGACTCTCCCGCGCACTGAATTCACCGGTTATAAAGAGACCGAGACTAGTGGTGTTCGCGTTCTCGCGATTATTGTGGGAGACGAACAACGGGAGTCGCTGTCGAACGGCGAAACAGGCGAGGTAATACTGGATAAAACGCCGTTCTACTCCGAGGCAGGTGGTCAGATCGGCGATATCGGGGTGTTTGAAGGCGAGAATGTCCTGGCTGAAATCCAGGATACTTACTCGGTGGTGAACGGGTTTTATCTTCACAAAACTCGGGTTGAGCAGGGCGAATTGCGCGTAGGTGATCGAATCACTGCCCGCGTAGACGCGGAGCGGAGGCGTCGCATCAAGGCCAATCATACGGGTACTCACCTGCTCCATGCTGCTTTGAGAGAAGTGTTGGGACCGCATGTGAAACAGGCCGGTTCGCTGGTCGCGCCTGATCGCTTAAGGTTCGATTTCACTCATTACGCGCCGCTGACCTCAGATGAGATTGCTGAAATCGAACGGCTGGTGAACGATCAGGTTCTCCACAATCGCGATGTGGAAACTCAGATCAAACCGCTCGAGGAAGCATTGAATTCGGGTGCGATGGCTCTGTTCGGTGAGAAGTACGCTGCGGATGTTCGGGTTGTTAGCGTACCGGGTTTCTCTACAGAACTCTGCGGCGGCACCCACGTTCACGCTACTGGCGACATTGGCCCGCTAAAGATAGTCAGCGACTCGTCGATTGCCGCCGGCGTTCGCAGGATTGAAGCACTGACCGCTGACGCTGCAATCGCTCGTTTCCAGGTTGATGAGCAGGTCATTGAGAATCTTGCGTCAAGATTCAAGGTCCCGCTGCGCGATATTCCGGCGCAGGTCGATAAGCTTCAGGAGCAAGTCCGTCGTTATGAAAGAGAGATTGAGCAGCTGAAACTAAAAATGGCGCAGGCGGAATCGGCGTCGGCGGCCGACAGCGCGAGGGAGATTGGCGGCATCAGAGTGATTGCGCAACGAGTAAGTAACCTTGATGCTAACGGGCTACGTCAACTTGCAGACTCGCTTTCACAGAAGATCAAGACCGGCGTCGTGGTACTTGGCCAGGCAACCGACGGCAAGGCCTCGCTGGTCGCTCGTGTTACCGACGACTTAACCAAACGACTCAATGCAGGCCAGATTGTGCGCGAGATATCTGCTTTGGTTGGTGGCAAGGGCGGTGGTCGGGCTGACATGGCGACAGGCGGCGGGAATGATCCTGCAAACCTGGAGAAGGCTCTGGAAGCCAGTTTTGAGACCGTACAACGTATGCTCACTGAAAAGTAATCAACCTTTTTAGCGAGCCAACAAAAACGCGGCTACAACCTGATCAAGGTTGTGAGCCGCGTTTTGTTGTTCAGTTCGTTTGCCGCTACTCAGAAAGTGAATTTCAGCGCAAGCTGGAGCTGTCGCGGGTCTCCAACTCCAAACCTCAAAAAGCCATCGAAGTTAAACAGCGCCGGAGACACGAGAGGATTGACGTTGTTGTCATTATTGAATGTGTTGAACATCTCAATAATCGGCATCAGCGTCATCCTATCGCCAAACTTGAACGGGCGCTGTAACCGCCAATCGAAAGAGAAGAACTCGTTGTCCTTACGAATACTGTTACGGCCTCGGTCAACTCCGTTCAGCACGCGTGGACTCGGAGTAATCGGTTGTGCCGAACGGGCTTGCATCCGTCCATTGACCTCCAGGCCCCAGCCAATTTCAGCGTAGCTGTAGAGATTGAACTTATGCCGGATGTCGCGATCTGAATTCGAGTACTCTTTTGAAAAGTCAAAACGATTGAAGGCTCGGTCAGTGAACGGGTCGCGTTCATTGGAGTCATCGTCCAGATCTTTCGAGTAGACGTAGTTCCCTTCGAGTTGATAGCGATTACTGAATCTCTTCCTCACTCCCACGGTAAAGCCGCGATAAAGCGACTTCGCTGAACTATTAGTGACGAACACATCACCCAACTGTGGGGCGAAAGGAGACGGTCCGCTATAGAATGCCGAATCTCCCGAAGGTACAAATATCTGAACGGTGTTCGAAATCGCGCAACAAATCGCCGGGCCCGAACCTACATTGATGTTCGTAAACCTGGTGAGATGCACGCCCTTCGCGTGAGTAAAGTCGGCATAGACCGCCCAATTTGGAGCGATTTCCTGCTCAAACGCCACGTTCGTGGTATAGATCCGTGGGTTTGCGTAATCGCGACTGAAGACCCGCACTCCAGTGAACAGCGGGAACTGACCTGCAGGCGGGGGAGGTCCGACAGGCGCAAGGCCCGGCCAAACCGGCGCCGTCGCGAAGCCCAATCCTATGTTCTCTGTGGTCGCAAAGCTTGTCCGCTGCTGAGCACCATTGGTCGTTATTGAACCAACTTGACTCAGCATGTTCTGGCGCGCATTGTAGATTCCCCAGCTTGCACGAAGAACTGATTTGCCTGCCTTCGAGATATCCCAGGCAAATCCGACTCGTGGTTGAAACTCTTTCTTCTGATCCGGCAATGTGCCGTCTGACGGGAATCGCGGATCATTTAGAAACTGTCCGTATGCGGTTTTGCTGGGATCGGTTATCGGATTAGGAAAGATTTGAGCTTCCCATCTCAATCCGTAATTTATGGTGAGGTACGGTTTGATCTGCCACTTATCCTGCGCGAACAAGGCGAAATCGTTATTGGAAATTGTGGATGCGCCGGGCGGCGGCTGGTCCGGTAGCCCGCTCGGAATTCCGTCCTGCAAGTAAAACAGTAGAGGCCCGCCGGTCGGAGTGCTGCCACCCCCGCACGTTCCTGGCAGCGTAACAAAAGTACCGTTTGAGCAAGCCACTGTCCCGGGTCCAAATCCGCCCGGTGCGGTCGGTGACGCGTAGCGCAGGAATCCGGAAACGCTGTCGAAAAGATACCGGGCGGTGAAGAATCCGCGGAACACCTGGTCATTCAGAGTGTGCATCCACTCTCCTCCAAACTTGAAGGTGTGCCTTCCGGTGACAATGGAGAAACTGTCCCGAAGCTGAGTTCTCCAGATCAATTCGTCCACATTAGGCTGGAGGAAAAAAGGATTTCCAAAACGGAAGGTTGGTACAAACCCCATTCCCGTATCCGCCGGCAGATTGGAGGGAGTAGCGGAACGTGGTCGGGACTCACGAGCGTAGGTGAAATGCGCCTCGTTGAGTCTTGTCGGTGACAAAGTGCTGAACAGGTTCAGGTTGAAGACGTTGATCTTTGAAGGACCTTCCGTTCCATTCGCCGAGGTTCCATAAGTGGCAACGTCAAACGTCTGGTTCTCATTTCTAGAGTAGTCAAAGTTGTATGACGCGCCGAGCTTGTTGTTGGCCGAAACATTCCAATCAACCTTGGTCAGCACCGCTGTGTTCTTTGAGGGATGCCTGATCGGCAAACCTTCGTCCTGCCCTAACTTGGTCTGGATGAAATTGATCAGTGCCAGTCGCTGGCAGTCCGGGTTCGTGTTTATAAGGGATTCATTCGCGGGGACGGTGGGAGCAGACACCGGACACGGCGTCCCGATCGGTTCGCTCAAATTTGGCCGCTCCAGGTTAGCAAAGATCTGCTCGACCGCACCGAAAAAGAATACCTTATCCTTGATTATTGGACCGCCTATTGTTCCGCCAAATTGCTCGCGGTGAAAGTCCGTGAGAGGCTTCCCATCTGAGGTGTCCGCCGAGAGCGCTTCGAGTCGTTGAAAGTGAAAGAGGCTGCCGTGGAAATTGTTTGTCCCGGATTTGGTGATAACGTTTACGATTCCACCTGCGGTCCGACCGAACTCGGCGCCCGCGCCAGTCGCGATGACTTGAAACTCTTTAACGGCTTCGAGCGTGATGTCCACAGCAGCCCTCTGTCCGCCAGCCTGCTCGCCAAAGAAGCCATTGTTGTAATCGCCGCCATCGAGGCTGATGTTGTTAAATATGCCTCGCTGTCCGGCAAAGTTTATTTCATCGCCGTCTGGGCCCTGTACAATGCTGACGCCAGGGGTGAGCGTGAGAAGATCTTCAAACTTACGTCCAAGAATCGGCAAGTTGCTAACCGCGAGCTCATTGAGAGTTGAGCTGGATTCAGTCTTCACACTATCGATGGTTGGCGCGGCAGTAATGGTTATTTTCTCTTCGAGCTGCGTAACCTTCATATTGAGTGTGAGGTTGATAGTCTGACCGACGGTAAGCTCCAGGTTCTCCTGTATGACTGTTGCAAAACCTTGCTTCGCTGCGGTCAGGTTGTAACGACCGGGAGATAGCTGGAGAAACACAAACCTCCCGTCGGAATCGGTGGTAAAAGATCTCGAGAAATTGGTATCCGGGTTTTTAACCTCCACCTTGGCGTCGGGCACTACACCGCCCTGCGGATCCAGGACCGTACCTTGAATGACGCCTGTGGTTGATTGTGTTTGAGCGCACACACCAATTTCTAGTACAAAAAGGATAAGAGTTACTGCCAACACCTTTATCAGTCTTTTCATAATAGTCTCTTTCTCCAAGTTCAACCTGGGCACATCTGGATGGCGCATTTGTAGAACAGTTCGTAAGACAAAGTCAACACGTTGATAACAGAAAGTAAACGGGCAGGGGTTGGGGATTGGGGGTTGGAGTTGGTTCAACGCTTCGCGTTTAGCGTTTAGCGTTCAGCGTTCAGCGTTCAGAATTCAGAGTCTCGTATCTGTATCCAAAGCAATTAACCGAAGCTTGAACGACGAACGTTGAACGCTAAACGCGAAGCGTTGACCAACCCCAACGCCCATCCCAATCCCCAACCCCCGTCAGTTATAACTTGACCATTACGTCTGTCGGAATCATGCTGTGGGCGACGCTGCTTAATCGGGGCGACGCTCAGGGAAGTGAGGCGATGGTTCTCATCATTTTTATAGCAGTGCTCGCATTGATTGGAGCAGTTTTCTTAATCTACGCTGTTCAGAGCAGGCTCACTCACAGAGAGATTGATCCAATCCCTCCGTCGCGTCATTTTGACGGTTTGTTTGAAAGCAACCGCACTATCGCGCCTGTAGACGCACAACAACGAACGAACGAACGACGGCAGCATCTACTGGACAGGGCCCGCCGCGGCGAATTTGAGGCACTCAGCGAAGCAAAAGACGTAAGGAACTCGGTGTTATATACCGACGTTCTAGACGGTCTTGTCGACTGGTCAGCTGAGAGTCAGGAAAAGCTCGAAGCTCTCGTCTCGCACATCAAGAGCAATGAGCTAAGAGCCAACAAGCGACTGGCCAAACGAGTTATTGAAAATTGGAGAACTGTGCCAGGCCGGCGGTCGACGATTGAGATGATACATATCGCCGCGCTCTCGGATGACGCTGAGATCTATGCGCACGCGGTCGATGAAGTTATGGATTTGTGGCGACGAGGTTATCTCGCGCAACTTTCAAGCGATGATCTGGTCGAGTTATTCGTAAGCCAATTCTGGGTAATCGCGCCTGAATCCAGGCGCGGAGGCGGAGGCTATGCGCTGAAGCGCAGACTCCTCGGGCTTCGCCGTGAACTAGCATCCGCGACGCCCGTCCGTTGACTTGCCCCTTTAGTCATTTGCTAGTGATCGAGGTTAACTATGAACCCTAGAGACAGTCAGGCTTTTATCCCGTACGCAGTTGCCGGTTTCGTGCTGCTGATTCTTCTTTTAACGCTTCTGCGCCGGATACTGGTAAACGTTGGTGCTCGAGAAATCGCAATCAAGGAACGACGGTACCTCGGCGCAAAGATGCCGCCGGGCAGGGTCGTTGCCATCGAAGGCGAAGTCGGTATCCAGGCCGACGTTCTCAAGCCCGGTCTTCATTTGATCAAGTGGCCGTTCGAGAAGGTAATCCGTAAGTTCCCGTTGATTGAAATTGGCCCAGATGAAATGGGAGTCATTGAGGCAATCGACGGCGAACCGATGCCGCCGGGTGGGATTTTCGCAGCAGATCGCGCCCAGAATGCGCACAACAATTTCCAGGACCCGATCGCGTTTATCAAACGAGGCGGCATTAAAGGCATTCAGCTCCGCACGCTGCCGCCCGGGCTGTGGCCAATACATCCTTACTTGTTCAGAGTCTCGGTAGCTAAAACTACGGTGATTCCGCAGGGCAAAGTTGGCATCGTTACCTCAGCGGATGGCGCCCCACTTGATCCTGGCCGCTTACTTGCCAAGGCTATCGACAACCACCACAACTTCCAAAATGCGGAGTTGTTCATCTCGTCCGGTGGCCAAAAGGGACCACAGGTCGACATCCTGACACCCGGAACATATCGAATCTTGACCGACTCAGTACCGCTTGAAGGCGGACAAGAGCGAAAGCCAGGGCTGTTCTTCGTGAGATTGATGGATGCCACGGTGATTCAGGAAAACCAGATCGGGCTCGTTGAGGCTTTGGACGGCGATACTCTGGACCCGCGCGATTATGTGGCCACGCCAATCGAGGGCCACGACAATTTCCAGGATGGCAATGAGTTCATCGGGCGCGGCGGTCAACGCGGTCCACAAAAAGACATACTTCTTCCGGGGACCTACTACACAAATCCGATGCTGTTCAAGGTGATTCCCGAGACCGCCAAGGAAGTGAAACCGGGCGAGGTGGCGGTGATTGTCTCCAACGTCGGTAAGGATCCTTCAGAAGAAGTGCGCCGAGCGATGGCCGAAAAGATTCGCCAGAGACTCGAACGCGAGGAACAGGAACAGGTCGCGCACGTCGCCTCACAGCTTAACGACCAGGACACGGTGGCAGAGATAAAGCAGGATCTGGCCCTGAATGACCCCGCGGACCTGCGGCTCGATTCGGGGGCGCACGAGGCCTATGTAGTGCCGGCCGGATTTCGCGGCATTCAGGAATCGGTTGTCGGTCCGGGCCGATACTACGTCAACACTCTGGCGGTTACACCGATCGTAATACCGACCACTAACCAGACGGTCGAGTGGACCTCTGGAGAGGTGGCAAACACCTTCAACCCGTTCGAGGTTATATCCAAGGACGGCTTCACAATGCAGTTGGAAGTACGCGTCGTGTTCCGCGTCAAACCCGAAGACGCTCCTTTTATGGTCGCTAAGATCGGTTCGGTCGACAGGCTGATACAAAACGTGATGCATCCGCTCATCGATTCGATCTTCCGAAACCAGGCGTCTGAATCGTCCGCGATGGCTTACCTGCAGAATCGTCACGAAGAACAGGAACGTGCCGAAGCGCGCGTTCGTGCGCACCTGTTGAAGTATCACGTCGACGTGGTCAATGTGTTGATCTGCCACATTCATCTGCCGGAAGAGCTGATGAAGACTCAAACTGAGAAGATCCTTGCTGAACAGCGGCAGAATATGTTCAACGCACAACGAGAAGCAGAAGAGCGCCGCATCCAACTCGAAAAGACCAAGGCTCAAGCGGACAATCAGCGCGATTTGATGGCGGCTACGGTAGGCGTCGAGATCGCCAGCAAGCGCGCGGAGCAGCGCAAAGCTGAGGGTGAAGGCGAGGCGAGCTACATACAAGCTACCGGTCGAGCTGAAGCCGAGAAAGTTCGGCTGATGGGTGAAGCTCAAGGCGTGGCTTACGCCGAGCAGGTGAATGCTATTGGTCCCCAGGGTGTTGCGCTGGTCGAGACTCTTAAGGTCATTGGCGAGAAAGGAGTTCGCATTACTCCGGACGTTATGGCGGCAGGCGGTTCGGGGGATGGCGGAAGCAACATCGGGACATTGCTTCTGTTGAACCTGTTCAGGGAGAGGCTTGAATTGACCAGTAATGCTGGTAACGGCGCCCCAGCGCCAGTAAAAAGCAAGTGATCGTCTGTTGGAAGGAAGGCGCGCTGGACGAGCGCGCCTTCCGTTTGACATAGCGTAGGCTGTCTGGTCTGCGCAGATTTCTAGCCAATTTCAAAATGGACTTATCGGCAGACTGGACAGGCTACGGTACTTCAAAAGCCCTCCTGATTTCTTATTCTTTCCATCGAAACTGACAACCGATATAATCCCCGGGTCCGCACAACTTATTGAGTCAGTTGAGCAAATGATGAATCGCCTGCACTCAAGATTAATAAATCTTTTCCTCATCGGATTCTCTGGAATCGCCGTTTTTTGCCCAGGCACTTTCACATCCATTCGCGTCTTTTCCGATGCCACCAGACCTCAAATTGGTTCTAATCCCAATCTCATTTTATTCAAACGTGGTCCGCTCGATACTGAAGCACACAGAGACCTTGACACTTCGCTGGACGACCGACGGGCAATCTCAGTATTGGGGCTCTCAGAAGCGAAACAAACCAGAGTGGTCCAATTCGGCGGCCCGATCCAGACCGACTGGTTTGAAGCGCTCCAAGCCACAGGTGCGCAAATAATCGGCTATGTCGCGAATAATTCTTACATCGTTCACGGTAGCCGTCACGAACTCGCTCGTGTAGCTCAACTCGATTCGATGAACGACGCGGACCAGGAAAAACCGATCCGGTGGATGGGGCGCCTGCAGGCAGTACAAAAAATAGACCCTGCTTTCTCAGATGATCTCCTTCTGTCGACCGGGAAGAGCGTGGATGTCGAAGTTGAATTAATCGATACACCGGATTCTGCGGCTTTGATTGAAACGATCACCGCGTGGTCATCAAACATCAATCGCGAACCCCGCAGGTTCCTCAATTTTGTTGTTCTGTCAGTGACCGTTGATGTGGGACGATTAATTGAAATCGCCGACCACGATCAAGTGCTGTTCGCGGGTCCGGCTCCAGAAATGAGACTACATGACGAGCGAGGAGCCCAGATAATTGCGGGAAACCTTACTGCCGATGGAACTAAGCCCAACGGACCGGGCTTTATAGCGTGGCTGGCCTCAAAGGGCCTGGATGGCGCCGCCGATTATGCAATAGATATTGCAGATTCTGGTATCGATCGGGGTTCTACTGACGCACAGTTCCTTCATCCGGATTTTTTGACTGCAACCCTTCAGAGCCGCTTGAGCTACAGCGTCAATTACGCTACCGACGGGCTGATCGATGACAAGCGAGGGCACGGAACCATCGTGGCCTCCGCTGCAGCAGGCCGGGGGTTAGCCAGCCTCGAAGACGTACCAGGTTATATGTACGGAGCTGGAGTTGATCCGAATGCAAGGTTGGGGGCGTCTCGAATTTTTAATCAAAACGGCAAGCTGCCGGCCCAGCTTAGCTTCACCAGCGTAGCATCTGCCGCCTATGCAGGTGGCGCCCGCATATCAAACAACAGTTGGGGTAATTCTTCAAACAGCTACGACGCGAGCTCACAGGAATACGATTCGCTGGTGCGGGACGCTCAACCGTCTTCCCTGGGCAATCAGCAGATGAGTTTTGTCTTTTCAGCCGGCAACCTGGGCCCGGGCGGATACGTCAGCTCGCCTGGGACTGCGAAGAACGTTATCTCGGTGGGAGCCAGCGAGAACTATAGACCCGAGGGAACCGACGCCTGCAATCTTGATGGCCAGGGAAGTATTGGGCCTGACGGAGCTAACAATGTTCGCGACATTTTGCGCTATTCATCGGGTGGGCCGACGTTTGACGGCCGAGCGAAACCTGATCTCTGCGCTCCAGGAACCCACATTTTCGGCGCTGCTTCTCAAACCTCAGGATTCTTCGGAGACGGGCTATGCGCCGGAGCTGGATTGTTTCAACCACCCAACCAGACACTGTACACCTGGTCCTCGGGAACGAGTCTGGCTGCTCCCCACGTTTCCGGAGCTGCGTCACTGGTTAGACGGTATATCGCGACCAGGAACCTCCTTGGCGACCATCGACCCCCTTCGCCGGCTATGGTCAAGGCTTACCTGTTGAATTCAGCATCCTTCTTAACGGGCGAGAACGCCGGAGGAAACCTGCCAGGGGATCGACAGGGGTGGGGTCTCCCGAATTTGTCGCGAGCATTTGACAATGCAAAGCGGGAGCTTATTGATCAGACCACGACACTAACCGCAACTGGACAAACGTTCGAGCTTCACGGTTCGATTGCCGATCGATCCTTGCCGTTGCGAGTCACACTTGTGTGGACGGACGCACCCGGGAGTCTGGTCGGACCGGCAATCGTTAATGATCTTGACCTGGAGATTACGGTCGGAGGCGTCACAGTTTACCGAGGCAACAGATTCGCGGGCGAGTACTCATTTGCAGGAGGTGATCCGGACAGGATCAACAACGTGGAATCAATATACCTTCCGCCGGACGCAATACCGGCCGGTGTGGAAGGAGAGTTTAAGATCACTGTGAGAGCTGCGAATATTGTCGGGGATGGAGTGCCAGGCAATGAAACCGCCCTCGACCAGGATTTCGCGTTGGTGGTTTACAATGTTGCGCCGTTGAACACGCCCCCACCACCCCCACCGCCGCCGCCTCAAAAGGTTCCGGCAATCACCAATGTTACGTATGTGAAGAAGACCATCACCATCACCGGTCGTGATTTTACAGCCGCCGCTCAGGTAGAAGTTAATGGAAGGGTAATCCAAAAGCCTTTCGAATTCGATACGTCAACGAATTCACTCAGCCTCCGTTTAAAACCTTTCAAGCTCAATTTGGTAGCTGGAGATAATCAAATAGTCCTGATCGAGAATGGTCAACGATCCTCGCCTTTTGTGTTGGTATTCTGATAGAGGCAGGAAAGAGTGTAAATCGTTTTTGAATGACTGTTACCGAGTCTATTGAGGGACAAGCTTATATACCATGCCTTTGTACACGATGATTGCGCGCTCGCTGGCTGTGAATAGCGCCATTATGGGTTTAAGACCACTGTGCTTGCTCAGGAGCTCTTTATAAACATTGCTGTCTCTAATAACAGTCACGATTGGAAGGTCTTTATTTGGATCGTAATCCTTGTCGGTCCACGCCCCGCCCGTGAAAAGGAAGTGTTTTCCACTGATCTTTCTCTCCTCAACCTTGACGGCTTCACCCGTTTTTGGGTCACGTAATGCAAGCTTTGAGGGCGGCCGCCTTGACGCTCGGTCACGGGCTGCATCGGCCGACGTCGGCGGAGCCGGAGCAGCTGCGACTGATACTGCCTCCTCTGCCCGCTTCGACTTCTCCTTCTCAGTGCTCTCCTGGTCAGCGCGCGATTTGGGCTCAGGTATCTGCTGCGCGGAATCCTTATCCGTGGGTTGCTGCTGCTGGCGAGCTTGCAGCGTCTCGTTTCGCGCGGCCTGCGCTCCCGGCGCCGATGGAGCCTGCGCCTGGGGTTGAGCGACCTGACTCGCTGACTTGGAGCGTGATTCGTCGTGTGCTACGGCACCCTCTTGCTTCTTGGACAGGTCGGCTGATGCAACAAATCCGACAGCACTGGCCGCATCGCCAGTCGCTGGTTGCGGATTCTTAGCCACAAGTTCCGGCTTGCCGTCAAATTTGTCTAAAGCCTTTTTGCGCTGTTTTGACTCTTGTGCCAGATCGGTCTCAGCTGTCGGAGTCCTGGCGGAAGCAAGAGTTGCCAGGCTAGCCTGAGGTGTAGCCGGTTCAGGCGTGCTTTCCCTCAACGGCCCGGCGGCAATCTGCTGGGCGGCCGCTGGGGAATCCTGCTTGCTGCGATTCATTGTCAGGACCAGTGGGAGGCTAATTGCAAGTACCACGAGCGCTGTCGCTGCAAGGGCCCACTGGGGACGAGTTAGTATGCCGAACGACTGCCGGATGTTTGCAAGCCACGTAGATTGAGGCACTTCGCGGGGAGGGATCGTTGACACGACGTCTGCCTGAGCCAACCGTATCAACGCAACTACGTTCTTTCGGCACCCCGTGCATTCCGACAAGTGTTGTTCGTATTGCGAGCGCACAGAACCTGTCAACTGTCGTTCGATATAGGCATTTGCCTGGTCAGCGTCGAATTCGGTACAGGCCTTTTGCGGGTTGCTGGGCCGCGAGACGTAGGCTCGGAGCAGGCTCTCGATTACCCCATCCTTACTTTGCCCTGTAAACTTCATCCTTCTGCCTCATCTCCTATTTTAGAACGTCCAGGCGCAATACACTTGCGCGGTTTTCTTGACTTATCTGCGCACAACGGCGCCTCCTCCCTGACTTGGCGCCGGCTGCTCTTGTTTTCGCTCGGCAGGGACCCTCTCCAAAAGGTAATCCCCAATATTTATGTCCATTTGCTCAGCTGCGAGATCTATTGCTTCCGCTACCTCCCGTCTGTTGAAGCGATGATCGCGTGTGAGGCCCTTTTCCACAAGCTTGCGGGCCCGTTTCTGTACTTTGGCCAGCCAGCGGCTTATCGTAGCCTCGTGCACATCGAACAATTGTCCGATTTCGCGAAGCGTCATTTCATCATAGTAGTAATAAACAAGCAGGAGGCGCTCGCGAGATTCGAGATCGGCAATCGCGCGCCTCAACGCTGCCATGACCGCTTCTCTATAACGCTCGCGAACATATTCGAGATCGGTAGTGGAACGCTGACCGGGTTTTTCCGAGGCGTGAGCGATGCGATCCATATCCTCCGGTTCTTCGGTCTGCACCAACCGGCTTGACTGCCGGTGATGATCGGCCGACAACTGAAAGACGACCGCTCGTAACCATCCCCGCAGGGACCCACGCCCCGAGTAGAATGAGAACTTGCTGACCCGCGCCCCTCCCGATTCGCGCAGACCATACAACTCTGCGAAAGTTGAATCAGCGAGTTGCTCAGCTGCCCCGGCATCCTGCGTCATCGTTCGCGCAACACTCACCATGTAGCTGCGGTAATCTCGAAAGAAATCTTCCCACGCCACATCGTCGCCTTTAGCACAAGCCGCAGCCAGACAGAGGTCATCGGCGTTCAGCGAACACAAAAACTCGCCAACTGATTTACGCGTTTCAGCGCTCGGCCCTGGGTTCCCCGAAGTCTGATCAAGGATATCCGCCAGGTACTTCCTGGCCGAAGCGTGGACTGTCGAGATCACCTCGTCGTCGCTCACCGAGTAGCGCCGGCCGATGCGCGAAAGGAGCTCTTTTAGCTCAGGCTTAAACGCATGGTGGAACTCTTCAACCGTCATTAGTGTACCTGGGCGCTCTTCGAGGTCAACACGGGCAGCTCGTCAACTCGAGGTAGGGGCATGCTAGCATAAAGGGCCTCCGTTTGCGCAATGATCTTAAAAACACAACGGCACGTGTCCTCGCATAAGATGATAAAAGTTAGCGGAAGTTCGAGTGATTGCACCGTACTGCTTTCCCTCCCATTTCCGGTGCAACCGAAACAGTCTGTGATTGTATGAACCAAGACCCCGGACCGTCACAATGTTCGCCAGCGACGCGCCATTGGTATGCAGCGGATTGAACAAATCCAAATGAACCTCGGCGGAGCCGTTCTCAAAGATTCCTACGTGAAGCGACGCAAAAGGGGTATCGGTTTCGATCCAACCTTTCTGCCAGCCTGGATGGTTCCATCCACTCAGATAACCCGCTAAGCCGCCTCGGAGACTGCACGGAAGGTAGACTCCGTCTTCGCGAAACTTTGCTTCGAGCACATCAGCCAACGCGTGGGGATCTAAATCTCTAGGCAAAAAGAAAAATCCTCCGTCCCATGGTCCGTCAACCAGCGAACCGACCAAATCAAGCCAGCCCTCGTGGTAGATTTTATCGACCAGCAATGCAACCGAGCGCTTTTGAGGTCCTGACCAGGAATCCCATATCCGGACGGCGAGGGATTCGTTGTCAGTTCCTGACAACACCCGCGACAGGTGTGAAATCATCTGCGAGTCAGTCGAATTGACGCTGCGAGTTACCTGTTTCCAGGTCGGAACCGGCGTGTCATGGTCTGAATGAGACAGAATCGCTGGAACGCCCGAAATTCGCCCTGCATGAAGCCAGGGTTTTTCTGCTGGTCTTGTCGTCATCTTCCCCTGATAGATGCGCCAATGATCCTGAATTGTTGCTCAGCTTAAACGAAACAGACAGGCTCAATACCGGCTCATTGAGGTGAGTTCTTTTCTGAGATTAAGGCTTCGCGGACGCGAGAAAACTCCTCTTCCAGAACTGACAATAGGGCGCCGGCCTGGTCTATCGATCCGCGCCGACCTTGTTCCTCCAGAATCTCGCACAATGCATGCATTCGGAACGCACCCAGGTGAGCGCTGCCACCTTTGAGAGCGTGGGCTTCTCGAGCAAGCGCCTCGGGATCCGAGCTATTGACCGCGGCTCTGATCGCACCCAGGCGCTGCGGGGTTTCGTCGATAAACAAATCGATCAGGTGATTAAAAAAATCGGAGTTCGTCGAGGATTGAAGGCTTCGCAGTTCGGCAATGACCCCTGCATCAATTATGTTCTTTGGCTCAGGCTCCAAAATTGGTGGAGTGCTTTCAGTGGCCGGGCCTGCATAGTCTTCCGCCGACCAGCGTTCGATCGCCGCAGCCAGTATCTCCTGCTTTACAGGCTTGCTGATGTAATCGTCCATGCCTGCAGCTATGCAACGCTCGCGGTCACCGCCCAGCGCATTGGCGGTCATAGCAATGATTTTAGTGTGACGGGATTCACCCTCGCGTTTCCGAATCTCGGAAGCTGCCTGATAGCCGTCCATCTCGGGCATCTGACAATCCATCAACACTATGTCATAGGGTATTCGATCCAGCGCATCAAGCACCTCAAGCCCGTTGGCTACCGCATCCGCGGCGTACCCAAGACGTTCGAGCTGCCGCAAGGCTACTCTTTGATTGATTATATTGTCTTCGGCAATGAGTATTCGGGGAGAGTTCAGTTTTGGCAGCGATCGAGTAGGAACCACCGGCGGTTTATAGTCCTGTGTCAATGCTTCCGCGGCGTACTCGCCAGTCAGTGTCACCAGACAGTCGAATAGCTGAGACTGCTTGACTGGTTTTGTTAAGCACCGTTCAACGCCCGCCTCGCGAATTGCCTCATCGTCTCGACGACCCAGTGAGGTCATCATCAAGAGGCGAGTTCCGGCGATCTGCGGATCAGCCTTAATCGCTTTGGCCAATGTCAGCCCATCCATTTCCGGCATTTGCATATCTAGTATCACTACTCGATATGGATCGCCGGCCGCCACTTCTCGACGCAAAAGCGCCAGGGCCTCCTGGCCATCGGCGGCGGAGCCGTTGCGCATACCCCAGGACGTAATCTGATGGTGAACAAGCTTGCGGTTCGTCGCGTTATCGTCGACCACGAGCACTCGCATTCCTTCCAATGTTGTGACACGAGTTTCACTCTGAGATTCACTCTGGGGTTGCGTTCCAAAGTTGGCGGTGAACCAGAAAGTGGAACCCTTGCCTGGCGAGCTTTCGACTCCGATTTGCCCGCCGAGCATTTCAACGAGTTGCCTCGAGATCGCTAGCCCCAAACCGGTTCCGCCGTATCGTCTGGTGGTGGAGCCATCGGCCTGATGGAAGGCCTCAAAAATTTTCGTCTGAGCGTCTTCAGGGATTCCAATTCCGCTATCGCTGACTGCGAAACGCAACAATACCTCGAAGTCAATTTCACGCTCGCAGGTTACTCGTATGATTACCTCGCCCTTCTCGGTGAACTTGACGGCGTTGCTCAGGAGGTTCACCAAAACCTGGCGAAGACGGCCGGGGTCGCCTCGCAATTGAGTCGGCACGTCACTATAAACCACTGAGAACAACTCCACGCCCTTCGCTTGTGCAGCTTCGGCTAAGAGATCGACGGATGACTCGACTGCGTTCCGAAGATCGAAATCCATCGTTTCAAATGTGAGCTTGCCTGCCTCGATCTTCGAGAAATCAAGGACGTCGTTCATCAATGTAAGCAGCGCTTCGGCGCTCGTCCTGACCGTTTCTGCGAATTCGCGCTGCTCGCCAGTAAGCCCTGTATCAAGCAACAGTCCGGTCATTCCGATTATGGCGTTCATCGGAGTCCGAATTTCGTGGCTCATATTCGCCAGAAACTCAGCCTTCAGCCTCGCCGATTCGATTGCGACATCTCTGGCTTGCGCAAGCTCGTTTTCGAAGCGTTTTCGTTCAGTAATATCGCGGAAGATGCTGCGTGTGGCGACGGGCTTGCCATCTTTGAAGTTACAGCTGCTGTTACCTTCAACCATTATCGTGCGGCCGTCTTTGGTAACGAACATCGCTTCGAGATGATCGAGTTTCTCGCCCGAAAGAACTCGTTTGAACATCTCCATGCAATGCGCGAGGCTGGCCGGATGGATTATGTGGAGCAATGTAAGATTAGAAACTTCGTCTTCGGTGTAACCGAGCGTTTCGCGCCAGGCACGGTTAACATAGATAAATGAGCCATCCGGTGCGGCGCTTTGAATCAAGTCGCTTGCATTCTCGAACAAGTCACGATAACGCTCTTCGCTGTTCTTCAATTCGCGCTCGGCTTGCCGTCGTTCGACAAATTGCCCGATCTGGCTTCCTATGTTCGACATCATTTCGAGGAGGTCGTGATCGGGCTCTTGGATCGAATAACTGAAGAATTCCATTACACCAAGCACTTCTCCGCCGAGAACTATGGGAAAACCAAAGGCGGCATGGAGCC
The DNA here is from genome assembly GCA_035258805.1 of Blastocatellia bacterium. Classification (GTDB taxonomy): domain Bacteria; phylum Acidobacteriota; class Blastocatellia; order UBA7656; family UBA7656; genus Onstottus_A. Next base: position 33,980 of record DATFWY010000019.1, read on the forward strand.
CATCGCTGGCAGCAACTTTCGCTCTTGGGAAGTTGTTTTCGCGGGCAAAATCAGTGACGTCCTCAATCCAGTGGGGTTGACGCGAGGACCAAACTCGACCTGGAAGTCCAATTCCAGGCGAGAAATTAGTTTGGGCGCTGATTGTCCTGAATGCTTCAACTTCCGTAAGTGGTTCGTGCCAACCTTCTACATACCGAAGCAGGTTTGACTCACGATCCACACGCCACAGCGCCCCGGTCTGCCATCCCAAACCCTCGCAGACGGCTTGCAATATCTGGGGTACGGCTTCGCGGAAGACTGACGATTCGGCGAGTATTCGGGTGGTAGCGTGCTGGATGTGCAATCGGCGCTCGGCGCGTCTTCGCTCGGTAATATCGTGCGCGTGAGCAAGTACATAGGAAGGCTTTCCCTGCTCGTCATAACGAATATTGCGATATTCCCAGATTCGTTCCTCCCCGGATTTGGTCAGCGTCTTTAGAATTCCGCTGTCAGTTCGATTCTCACGAATGCGCTGCAGGTAGCCGCGAAATAACTCGCTAACCGATGGCACGAGAAATTCGCTCAAGTTTCTTCCGAAGAGCTCTTGTTGCGTGTAGCCGAGGGCTCTCGCGGTGGCAGGGTTCACCATCAGAACGCGTCCTTCCATGTCGTGAGCCCCAATTAAGCCTAACGAGTTATCGACAACGTCTCGATACCGCTTCTCACTATCTCGCAAAGCCTGCTCGGCTTGTCTTCGGGCTGTGATGTCGCTTCCAATGCCCAGGAACCCTGTTATGTTCCCTTCAGCATCACGCAGTGCAGTCACCGAAAGCAGCATTGGAAATCGCGTCCCGTCCTTGCGCACGTATGTCCACTCATTTTCATCGGGCACACCGAGTCGTGCTTTGGCGACGAAAACTTCAAATCCTGGTTCGATGGTGGTGCCTAATTCTTCTGAAAGAATCTGCGCACGCCGTTCTACTTCGCGGATGTCGTGGAGTATGATTGGGGTAGTCTTGCCACAGAGTTCTTCGACTGAGTAACCGAGCCAGCGCTCCGCGGCGGCGTTGATTGTAAGGATTATTCCCTCAGGCGAAACTGAAATGATTGTGTAATTGGCGGCGTTAAGAATCGCGCGTTGGAGCTCGCTCACTTCTCGCAATTCAGATTCTAATTGACTGATACTCTCTTCCATTGCCGGAAGATCCTTGTGGACGAATTCCTGACAGCCGAGATACCTTCACACTAGTAACCAAGTGCCATTCCATCTTTGCGCGGGTCCGAGGCGCCCATCAACATCCCGTTCACCGGATCGATCATTATCGCTTGCCCGCCGCCCATCGATGCGCCTGCCAGAGTAGTGCGCTGGTGACCCTTCTCGATCAAACTCCTGATGACTGGTTCAGTCATTTCCTCTTCAAACAACACTTGTCTCCCGCTCAGATAACGATATCTTGGAGCCTCGATCGATTGCTGTAGATTCATTCCCATGTCTATCAGATTGGCAAGTACCTGCACGTGACCCTGAGGTTGAATCGCGCCACCCATCACACCGAATGACATCAACAGCTTTCCATTCTTGAAAACCATTGACGGGATAATGGTGCTGAACGGTCGTTTGCCAGGTTCAATCCGGTTTACATGGCCGGGATCTAGCGAGAACCCCGCTCCACGATCGTGGAGCACGATCCCTGTGTCGCCGGCAACAATTCCCGAACCGAAGTTCTCAAACAAACTGTTTATGAACGACACAGCATTGCGATCTTTATCTACTACGGTGAAGTAAACCGTGTCGCTGTGGTTTATGAACGCGCCTGGCTCGGGAGCCTCAATGACTTTGTCCGGACTGATTAGCGCTCTTCGCTTTGCTGCATACGCTTTTGAAAGCAGCTCGGCTACTGGAACTTTTACGAACGCCGGATCGGCGATGTACTTGTTGCGATCGACGAATGCGAGTTTCGTCGCTTCGATCAATGTGTGGTAGTAAAGATCGGGTCGCGTACTCATTGAAGCGAGATCAAAGCCTTCGAGGATATTCAACGTCAGCAAGGCGGTCAGACCTTGTCCGTTTGGCGGGCATTCGTAAACTTTGTATCCACGATAGTCCGTGGAAATCGGCTCTACCCACTCGGATTTGTGCTCTGCAAAGTCACGCATCGAGAGGAAGCCGCCGTTCTTCTCGCAATAATCGACGATCGCTCGAGCGATCTCGCCCTTGTAGAATGCATCTCGGCCTCCGCGAGCGAGCGTGCGAAAGGTGCGTGCGAGATTCTTCTGGCGAAAGATCTCGCCTGGTCGCGGGGCTCTTCCGTCTACCAGGTAATTCGAAGCCGCCGCCGGGTTCATCTTCAACTTCGCGACGGCGCTGGCCCAATCTGCGGCGGATTTTTCCATCACTGGAAATCCGTTCTCGGCATACTCGATTGCCTTAGCAAGCAAGTCGGCGAGCTTCATCGTTCCGTACTTCTCTAGCAGAGTGACCCACCCATCGACAGCGCCCGGGACGGTGATCGGTTCCATCCCGCTCTCGGGCATAGTCTTGATTCCCTTCTTAGCGAAGTAATCAAGATTCAACGCGCGAGGCGCTCGACCGCTCCCGTTTAGGCCCTTCAACTCTCCGGTCTTCGACCAATACACCAGCGCAAACATATCGCCGCCAATTCCGGTCATCATTGGCTCGGTAAGATTAAGCACTGCGGCCATCGCTATAGAAGCATCAATGGCATTGCCGCCGTGTTTGAGTATTTCGAGACCGACCTCGGATGCGAGCGGCTGGCTGGAAGCTACCATGCCGTGTTCGGCGCGGACGATTGATCGTCCTGGCTTGATGACTGAAGCCCACGACTTTCCATCGGAATCAGAGTGAACAGTTGTTAGAAACATAAGGGCAAGCGTCGCAACTGACACCGTCACGCGCATCGGGCTTCCTGCCGAGGCGAGCTTTGCGAAGGACATGACTCCTCCCGAGAAGTGCTCCGTCGATTTTTATTCGACTGTCTGTTAACAGCTGATTAATCCCACGATCTGAACTCTTAAACGTTGAACTCTGAACTATTGCTTATTCGGATTCGGAGCCATAAACACAAGCAGCACGACTCGATCTGAGGAGTCATTGCGCACACCGTGTTCGACGTCTGCCGGCGCCAGCACAATCTGATCGGGTCCAAGATCCGATTCAACACCGCCGATGTGAAATCGTCCTGTGCCTTCGAGAACGTAGTAGATTTTGTCGGCGCCGTTATGTGAATGACGCTTCTGCTCTTGACCCGGTTCGAGACAATAGATGTCCGCGAACATGCGTTCGGTTTCAAACAGATTCACTTTCTGCATTTTGTCTGCAGAAAATGAGCATTCAGACTTTACGTTTTTGGCCTGCATTTGATCTAGTCTGCGGAGATAGCGACGTACCGTAGACTGTCTAGTCTGCGGATTTAGCGACGTACCGTAGACTGTCCAGTCTACGGTAGCCGATCACTTAACAAATTCCGCAGACTGGACAGTCTACGGTACATGTTTAAGAAGCCGGGCGCGTCTGGCCGCGATGACACGTAAAACATGTGACGCGCGTGGCCGTTCCGAGCTTCGTGTTTGTATCCCGGACCAGTTGAATCATTTTGCGAGCGGTCTGCTTTTGCGTTTTATCGTCTTTTTCAAACTGATCCTTTATGTGGCAGTAGGTGCAGTCAACGCCAAGCGAGGTCTTAAACGCAAACATAACTTTCATCAACCGATCGGCAGGAATCCCTCGAAGCAGTTGGATGTTTTTGTACTTCTGCTCTGCGCGTTCTTCTTTGCTCCCCGCCGGAAGAGGGTCAAGCGATGGAAGTTCGGCTGGTCCGCTGGTCGGTCCGCCAGCTTCGGCGCCTGGGGCTCCGGTCGACCCTCCGGATCCGGAGATTGGCGGGGCCGGAATCGTTTGACCTGAGTCGATTGGAGGATGATTTGGCGGCAGCGCTTGACCGCTGTTGCTGCTGTTTACTGAAGTCGGTTTGGGTTCGCTGTTCGCAGCGGTTTGTGGCGTTGCGGTGCTCGTACCGGTGGAGACCTGGTTGGCCACGATGAATCCGAGCACCAGCCCCACGATAATACCTATGATTCCATAGCTGATATATTCCCTGTTCATAAGACTCCGATTACCTGTTCTGTCGCAATTACTATGATCGTCTTTTGAATGATGAGTGAGATTGAGTCCGATGCGAGATTCTAGCACAGCGTGGTTAGGAGATCGAATTGCGCCTGGAAGGCGAGGCCTGCAGAGTTCGTAGCCGGCAAGTCCTTGTCAACAGTAACAGCGATACTTTGACACAGTTATCGATTACATTGATTCCGACCACCCACTACACCCTACTGACTAACACCCGTCGCCCCGCACGAGCAAGTATTATTCGAAGTATTCCGATCGAGTATAGAAAACGTTCCCTGCCTTGGTCAGGTACCCGCACGATACGGTGCTTTGACGGAGGCACTTGATTAAGCGCGAATGGCTCAGCTGTCCTATTCCTCGTTGATACCAGTGGCTTTGCGAATAACGGCAGACAAACCAGGAACAAAGAAGTGGCTAGCAGCCTTTGCATTTTCACTCTCCGACTAGTCGTTAATGGACTTTTTAGAAGGTATTTCTAAGAGACGCCCCACTATACTACAGATTATTTTGATGCGCTAAGTTTTTTGACCAGCTTCACATCACCTAAGGATGAAATCCGACATAATTGATGACCGTGCTGTTTACACAATTGACAACTCGCGCAGCTTCAAACTAGAGTCCACGGCCTCAACACAAAGGTCTAATTCTTGCACTCGGAGCATCTGGTTTGATCGCTACAAAAGCCTTAAGCCACCCAACCTTGCGAAAGACGTTGCGCGCCAGAGAATACTTCACCCTGGCGTTCGGAACCATGGTCGGTGTCGGCTGGATGGTGGTCATTGATGACTGGCTTAGTAGAGGTGGCGCGGTCGGTGCAATGCTCGGTTTTCTGATCGGGGGACTGGTACTCATTCCCATCGGATATGTATACGGACGCTTAACTGAAAAAATTCCAGATGCGGGCAGCGAAATTGCCTACACCAGCGCGGTCTTCCCGGAAGTTATCAGTTTTATCACCGGATGGATGATGACCCTCGCGTACCTGATCGTCTGTCCCTACGAAGCTGTTGCGATCGGTCGTGTCGGCTCATATGTTCTGCCGCAGCTGAATACGTTCGAGCTTTACCGGGTCGGTGGATACCCGGTCTATCTCCCACACGTATTGGCTGGTCTGGCGCTTACCTTAGTTATCATCATCGTGAACTATAGGGGAGTTCACATCAGCGCTCGTTTTCAAAACATTACAACCTTCGGGCTGCTGGTGATTTTTGCGGTGTTTGCTACCCTGGGCCTATTTCGTGGCGATCCTTCAAACTGGCAGCCGTTCTTCGCAGACAACCGAGCTGCGCTTGGAGGTTTTGTTTCGACTCTGATGGTCCTGCAAATCGTGCCGTACTTCATGACCGGTTTCGAAGCCGCTCCCAAATGCTCCGAAGAAGCTTCAACAGATTTTCAGCCAAAGCATTTCACCAGAGTCATCTTCATCGCACTCTTCGCCGGCATTTTCTTTTATGTAATCATAATCGCAGTTGTGACGCTGCTTCAGCCGTGGCAGTCGCTGACAAACGAGCGCTTCGCGACAGCTGTGGCCTTCGAGCGGGCATTCGGCTCGCGAGCGCTGGTTCAGTTCATAATGTTTGGAGTGTTGCTTTCGTTGTTGAAAATCTTTAACGGCAATTTCCTGACCTCAACGCGGTTGCTGTTCGCGATGGGTAGGAGGGGGCTACTGGACTCCAGGCTTGCGCGAGTTGATGATCGGTTTCGGACGCCTAAGATTGCGGTGGCGTTTACCGGATGCTTTACGGTAGTCGCCTCGTTCCTCGGGCAGGCGGTGCTCGTTCCGATCTCCGAAGTCGGATCGCTGGCGGCCGCGATCGGCTGGCTTGCGACCTGCCTGGCGTTCTGCAAGGGGGCGGGGCTTGTCGCGTCGACGGTTAAACTAAAACTTATCGGTTACAGTGGCGCATTCGTTGCTGCACTGCTTATCCTTATGAAACTCGTTCCGATAATCCCCGGAAGCTTTGGCGCATTTGAGTATGCTGCACTGTTTGTTTGGAGCGCTATCGGGTTCGTTCTATGGATGCGCCGTGGAGAACTACACGGGGAGCCTCAATAGACATCTCTGAAATCCCAACCACTGGGCTTTTCTTAACGCATTTTCCGACATTCCTGCTAAACGCGCTGACGCCTATTGAGGCTTAATAACAACGGGCGCATCACACGGCCACGCCGGGGTGCGCGGCTCAGCTTGAATCCCGGTCACCACCGCGAAATAGTTCTGCATTTCATAAACCAACAGGTCTCTAGCGTGGCGCAGCCATCCGATATTCGGGCCTTCCCAAATGTAATAGATATTCAGAACCTTGATTTCTTTGGGAGTTGGGTAGTACGCGCCCGCAACCAACACATCGTAAAACGGATCCGTGAATGCTGACGGCATGATGGTGACTTTCAGATCGGTGGCGGATACGCGGCTTGCCAGGCTTGAGAGGGTTCCTCCGCAAGCCGTGAACTGCGCAAGTGTCTGGTCAAAGGCATCATCGATCCAATGAGCGATCGCGTCCGGGGATCCCGGGAAAGCGAGTATTTGATCGATGATCGGCTGCGGTATCGCATTGTCTTCCCAGGCGCGAATTTTCTTCTTCCACTTGGCCTGAGGTTCGTCATAACCTTCAGTGTTGTATCGAATTCCGTACTTGGGCGTGAACCGATCAGGCACCTCGCGCGGCGGACCCAGGAACTGATGCTTTCCCTGCGCCATGGCTGTGGATGCAAAACACACCAGTGAAGTTATTGCTAGAAAGACAAACCGTCTCAGCATTGATCTTCCTCTTTACAGACTTTCAGACAAGCCGTGGGCTAAACAGCCAAGAGTCCACTGGCCGCGCAAACGATTTGTGAAACGAAAAGCTTAGATTTCGCTGCTATGTGAGCAGCCGAACTGTCCTGTTTAGCAAGAGGGCTCTGACCGGCTTTTGATACCAGCTTCCCTGGAGCGCTTCCCTCCCTGTGCGTTCCAGCAGCGGCAGGTACCAAGTCCTACTCGCGGGGGCGAGTCCATTCTTGTGAGGAAGGGCTTTGGCTTAGCAGTGTAGCGTCCTATTCTGCCCCGGCCGATAGGGCTCACATATCCCCGCCAGGAATGTGCGCCTTAGAACCACAATCCAGTACAGCTAACAACGATACTGCTTCGAACCAACTTCGGATTTCTATTAATCGGTGGGGCTTAATTTTTTAGCGCACTGAACTTACAGCAGCTGATTTCGTTTGTCAATAATTTTTTTGGTTTTTATAGCGACTTTAGTAAGAACCGGCGACCAACAATGGAACACATCTGTCAACGAAGCAGCTGTCCGGCGATGACCAGTTTCTGGATCTCGGATGTGCCCTCATAAATCCGAAGCGCTCGCACCTCGCGATATAGACGTTCAACGACTGAGCCAACAACTACTCCAGTCCCGCCATGAATCTGGACCGATGCATCGATGATGCGCTGGGCAGCCTCCGTGGCAAACAACTTTGCCATCGCTGACTCCAGCGTGACTCGACCGGCAACGGTATCCTTCTTCCACGCAGCTCTGTAGACCAGTAGTCGCGCGGCATCAAGATCAGTAGCCATCTCCGCAAGCTTCATCTGAGTAGCCTGGAATTCCGCAATCGGCCGGCCAAACTGTACGCGTTTCCCAGCATAGCTGATCGCTTCGTCCAGCGCGCGTGATGCCAATCCTAATGCAGCCGCTCCCACGGTTGGCCTGAATGTATCCAGAGTGGTCATCGCGAGCTTGAAACCTGCTCCTTCCTCACCCAGCCGATGCGTTATCGGTACCCGGCAACCATCGAACCTTAGTCGGCCAATCGGATGCGGAGCGATAAGCTCGATCCTGCCGTCAAAGTAAAACCCCGCGGTATCCTTTTCTACGACAAATGCCGAGATCCCCTTGCTGCCGGTTGTTGCATCCGTCTTTGCAAACACGGTGTAGAAATCGGCTAATCCTGCATTTGAAATGAATGTCTTGGCGCCGTCGATAACATAACTCGACCCATCTCGCCGCGCGCTCGTTTGAATCGCGGAGACATCTGATCCAGCCTGAGGTTCGGTTATCGCGAATGCGGCAATTGCTTCGCCGCTCCTCACCTGAGGCAGAAAACTGTTTCTGATTTCATCCGAGCCCGCCAATGCCAGCGGAAAGCTGCCCAGCCCCTGCATAGCAAACATCAGGTCCCCCAATGACGATTCGTACGACAGACCGTCTCTCACGACGCATAAGGCGCGCACATCCAAAGGCCGATCGCTGGTTTCAAAACTGAGAGGAACCGTGTGGACTAAAAGACCTTCGCGAGCAAGCGACCTGACCAGTAGACGGCATTGCTCTTCTTCCGTCATACGTGGCGCAATTCCTTTCACATGCTGCTGGACGAAATTAGCGACCTGCTCGGCCAGACTGCGATGATGATCGTCGAGGAAGGGTGTTTCTAACATAGATTAATTCGGCGACTGTCAATCTGCTCTCCGCGGTGAATCAAGATGTTGGTTGATCGTCCGCTTGCTTTCTTCATGAAGAAGGCTCTTGACGCGATCTATGCATGCTTGACCATGATCGCGAGACAGTAGCTCAACCCGCGTACGCCTCGAGAGCACGTCTGCAACCGTGATGGCCATCTCATGCCGCGCAGCATACGGGACCTCTGCTTCAATATTAGGAAGACTTTCTGTCAAAGCTCGCTTCAATCCCGAGGACTCCCCCGTCATTTCGCAAATCACACGATAGTTGCCGGCATATGTATCGATCAAGTGTTCAACCGTGGAGACGTTGAGATCGAATTCGGAAGCGGCGCCAAGAGCTTCCTTATGCGAATCACCGGTTATTGCGCCGCCGGCCAGTTCAACCGTCTCTGTCACACTATGATAGTCACGCATTTCTTTGAGTGCACCGGTAGTCTTAAGTTTTCGTACAGCAATATCAACTACTTTCTCGGCCATCCGTCGCCAGGTAGTGAGCTTGCCGCCGGTAATTGTGATCAGACCGGTCTCGTCCTCGTAGATCTCCTCTCTCCGCGAGAGCTCCTTGGTAGATCTTTCGTTCCCCGCAATGAGAGGTCTGAGCCCGGCAAAAGTGCTGACCACGTCATCCACAGACAACCGCGCGGAAGGAAACGCCGCGGCGGCCGATTTGATGACCCGATCCACTTCATTTGTTTGTGCTAGAGGATTATCCAGATCACCAGTGTAGTCAGAGTCGGTAGTGCCGATTACTGTGAATCCGTGCCAGGGAATGACAAAAAGAAATCGATCCTCACCGACAGACGGAATCAGTACAGCAGTGTTATTCCGAAGCTTCTCGGAGGGAACAACCACGTGAATGCCTTTAGACGGGCGAAGCCTTGGCATTGCTTTGCTATCAGAAAGCTTTGATATTTGATCCGACCAGACTCCAGTTGCATTCACGATCACTCTCGCGCTCAACTCGAGTTCACCGCCGTCGATCAGGTCCTCTACCTTAATTATTGACAGACCGTCCTCGCTCTTGCTTAGCGCGCTGGCACTCGCATAATTTGCGACAACGGTTCCATATGCCGCAGCACTCTTAATGACCTCGATCACCAGCCGCGAGTCATCGGTGAGACAGTCGTAATAACAGAACGCGCCTCGCAGATCACTCGGTTCAAGCGATGGTGCCAACTCCAATGTCGCATCACGCGACAACCAACGATGTCTCCCAATGTTGCTGCGCCCGGCTAGAAAATCGTATAGCCAAAGCCCGGCGGCGAGTTTGAGCCGGTTGTTACCCAGCGGCGATCGAGCGGCCAATGAGTAGACAGGCACAAGAAACGTGAGCGGTTTGCTTAGATGAGGTGCAATGCGCGACAGCAAGGTTCGCTCGTGAAGCGATTCATACACAAGCCCGAATTCCAGCTGTTCGAGATAGCGCAGACCTCCGTGGATCAGCTTCGACGAGCGTGAACTTGTGCCGCTCGCAAAATCGTTTTTCTCAATGAGCGCTACACTGAGACCCCGTGTTGACGCATCGAGCGCCACACCGGCGCCAGTTACTCCTCCTCCGATGACTGCAACATCGAAGCGTTCTTTTCTCATTCGTTGAAGGTTTGAAGCACGCGTGCGGGCCGAAAGCTCGCGCAGACTTGCGGGTTGATCAGGAGTTCGACTCATCTATTGCGGGAGAATATCGGCAATTTCGCGACAAAGACTCTGAAGACCGCCGCCAACATTCTCCAGATTAGCCATCAAGACAACCGCTAAGCCCTTTTCAGGAATTGTATAAAGAAAGGTGCTGACTCGCTGTTGGGCGCCACCATGGTGGACCTCTTTCATTCCGTTTCTTGTTTCCACGGACCATCCGAGACCGTAGTTGGTATCTTTGCCATCGCTGGTCTTGAGTGATCTCCACATCTGGTCGAGCGTTTCTTTCTTTACCAGAGTCCCACTCTGCATTGCGATCGCGAACTTTGCGAGATCTTCAACCGTGGAGATAAACCCGCCGCCTGGGATTTTGTAGCTTGTGTCGGCAAGTCCCGAATTACGCAACTCTCCTCTTTGAGTCTTTACATAGCCCTGTGCGCGATTTGGAATGATGTCCGCGACGTTGTCCACTCGCATTCGATTCATCGCAGCGGGCTTGAAAATATTGTCTCGCACGTAATCCGGGAAGCTCATCCCCGACGCACCTTCGACAGCACAACCCAACACCGCATATCCGTGCGTGGTATATCCGAACTTTGTGCCCGGCTCGAATCCGAGCGGATCATCTTTGAACATTGCCAGGCCGTCGACTACGCTGCTGTAGTGCCTAGTACTCTCAAATTCGGAATCGTCTTTGTAATGGCGGACACCACTTAGATGACCAAGCAACAGACGAGCGGTCACCTGCCATTGCTTTTGAGGAAATGCAGGGCAGTACTTTTGGATTGGTGCATCCAGGTCGATCTTGCCTCGTTCGGCCAGTTGCATGACTGCAGTCGCCGTGACGGGTTTGGAAATTGACCCGAGACGATACGCGGTTGACGATTTTGCCGGAACGTAGTTCTCAACGTCGGAGAGTCCGTAGCCATTCGACCACAGAAGCTTGCGATCAAGGACAACAGCCGCCGAAAGTCCGGGGATTCCCAGCTTCGACACCTGAGCACTGATAGCCTTTTCTATCTTTGCAAGCTTTTCAGGAGGGAGGCCGGGCCTTTGTTGAGCCTGAACGGCTGAGGATGCCAGCAACACTGCGATCAACAGGGAAGCTAGAGGTTTGACAGAAAGTCGCATCATTTTCCTACCGGAATCAAGCATCAGCGCGTTCCTCCCGGAATCAAGCTTAGCGCGGTTGAGTAGCGAACTTATGGCTTGTGGTCTAGAGTGTCAAGTCCGTTAAACTGTCTCCATCAGTCGCTAAGGAGTATGTCGGAAAAACCTCAGCGCATCTCGGCGTACTCTGCGTCTCGGCGTTGATTCTTCAATGGTTGAGCTTCAACGCAGAGTCGCGGAGCACGCTGAGATTCGGAGAGAAGATTTTTCGACAGATTCTAAGGAGGGAACCGTGAAATCTTTTGCTCGCACGTCGTGCTCAATCTTATTGCTAATCAGCATGTGGCCGTTAGCCATTTCGGCGAGACTTGTTGATACACCAAAGCCGCTCCCTTCATTGCGCGAGCAGGCGGAGACTCAACAAAACTGGCTGAAGCTTCGCCTCGAGCATGTTCTTCCGCGTCTGATGCGTAAGCACAAAGTGTCCATGTGGCTGGTAATCTGTCGCGAATACAACGAAGATCCGGTGTTCTTCTCGCTTGTCTCGCCTACGGTTTTCGCGGCCCGCCGGCGCACGATCTATGTGTTCTTCGATCGAGGTGAAGAAAAAGGTGTCGAAAGATTGGCGCTCGGGGGCGGATCGAACGGAGGACTTTATAACGTTTACAGGGACCCGGAGGTCGAGGGTCGCGAGATATACGGCGAAGGTCAATGGCTTCTGCTCAGGAAGCTGATCGAAGAACGCAAGCCTTCAACAATCGCAATCGATGTTTCTCACACTCACGCATTTTCAGATGGATTATCCGCAGGCGAACTCGAGAAGCTGCAGAGCACCCTTGGACCGGAATACTGGAAACGAATCGTCAGAGCTGAGAACCTGCCGCTAGAGTACATTGAAACGCGGTTACCCGAGATGCTGCCGATCTATCGTCAGATGATGGCGACTGTTCACTCCCTTATCGGACGCGCGTTTTCCAATGAAGTAGTAACCCCCGGAAAGACCACCGACCAGGATGTTGTTTGGTGGCTGCGGCAACAAGTCAACAATCTCGGGCTAGGAACATGGTTTCATCCTTCGGTACGCATTCAAAAACCTGCTAAGACCGGTGTGGATCTACTTGCAGAAGACGCGCCGACGGTGATCGAACGTGGAGACGTTCTTCACGTTGATTTCGGAATTACCGCAATGCGGTTGAACACCGATACGCAGCACATGGGATATGTCTTGCGAAAAGGGGAAACCGACGTTCCACCAGGCATCAAGCGAGCGCTTGCGAACGCCAATCGTCTCCAGGATCTCCTAATGGGGCAAATGAGACCGGGTCGCTCGGGAAACGAAGTACTGGCCGACACACTTGCCGCAATGAAAGCTGAAGGCATTAACGGCTCTGTCTATACGCATCCAATCGGGGATCATGGGCACGGTGCTGGTCCGCTCATTGGACTCTGGGACCGCCAGCAAGGTGTTCCCGGCCGTGGCGATGTTTCTTTGCTTCCGGGAACGTGGTTTTCAATAGAACTCTCGGTAAACACACCGGTGCGTGAGTGGGGCGGCAAGGATTTGTGGGTAGGCCAGGAAGAAGACGCAGTTATTGATGAATCGGGTCGTATATCGTGGGTTCTGAATCGTCAGACTGAATATCATTTGATCAAGTAGTTTTTCTAATCAAGTAGTTTTTCGCCGAATTTCGGCGATCAATTTTCGTCCTTTCAAAACGTACCGATTGCTCGCAGTCGTGTACGCCAGCCAGACAGAACGCCCAAAAAGACATGGCTCCTGCAATTAAAGAGCGCCTAACAACACAACGCCGGTCTGGAATGAAGTTTGTCCATTAATCGTGCTGAATATCGATCTTAAGCGAGGCAAATAAAATGTTTTTTCTTAGGTTAAAACGATTTGCAGGAATCCTAGCGATCTTAACACTGGTTCTGCAGGCTCAAGCACTGCAGGACAAATCGAAAAATGTTGACAGATCCGGGAACAAGAATCAGAAGAATCAAAGCTTTGACGGCAAACCGATGCTGTGGCGTGAGCGCACGGATATATCTTCGCTCAATTTGTTACTCGGCCCAGCAGGCAAAGATCTCAAGCCTGATATAAGCAAAGTTACATTCATCCGTGAAGAAACGGGTGGACACTCAAAAAAATATAGAGTCCGTGACGGTGAGGGCCACGAATGGGTAGTAAAGATCGGCAATGAAGCGCAGACGGAGACCGCAGCCAACAGACTCCTCTGGGCAGCAGGATACGCCACCGATATCACTTTCCTTGTTCCCAGCGTTGTGATTGACGGCAAGGGGACTTTTCAGAACGTTCGGTTCGAATCGAGAGATAAGAACATTAAGCGTCTGGGCGAATGGCAGTGGGATCACAACCCGTTTACCGGCACGATGGAGCTCCAGGGCTTGAAGGTGATGATGATTCTGATCGGCAACTGGGACATCAAGGATAGCAACAACCGGATACTGCAAGCGCGAAACGAACAAACCGGAGATGTTGAGCTGCGGTATATCGTCAGTGATTTGGGCGCCACGTTCGGCAAAACTGGAGGAGTGGTAAGCAGAAGCCGAAATGAACCGGCAGACTATGTTAAGACGAAATTTATCGCAGGCATTAAGCACAACCGGGTCGACTTCAACTATAACGGAAAGCGAAAGGAAGTTTTCCAGGACATCACCGTCGATCAGGCAAAGTGGCTTGGAAGCATTCTGTCGCGTTTGAGCGATGAGCAAATTGCTGATGCATTCAAGGCCGCAAACTACTCACCCGCGGAGGTGCAAATGCTCACTGCCTCGGTGCGTGGAAGGATAAATGAGCTGAACGCGCTACCTGGAATGCAGCGAGCCGCAAGGGAATCAGTTCGGTAAAAAAGGGAGAATTTAGAAGGCCGCTCTCGAATGAGAGCGGCCTATGTAGCATAGACTGTCTAGTCTGCGCATGACTGAAAACGCTTGAAACCTAAATAACCTGGGCAGACTAGACAGTCTACATCACGCCATCATTTGCTAACAGACGTTTGCCCGGCGGACACGTGAATCGTTTGGAGGTTTGAATAGTAACTCTCGACGTAGTCCTTTATCGGCCCGTGACCCCACCTGGTATAAAAATCGTAGTCCTTCATCTCTTTGTAAGCCTGATCGAAATTCCACCCGTCGTGGTTCATACGATAGACCGCGCCCATCATACCGGTGCGGTGGCGGCCGCCGGCACAGTGCACATAGAAGTGACCAGTTCCTGGATCATCGACGAGCTTGAGAAACTCAGCGATATGCGCATCTGTTGGGGTTTGAGAATCGCTTAACGGGATATTTACGTATTTGAGGCCCGCTGCTTCGGCCGCCGACTTGGCATAACTTGCGGCGTCATCCCGGAGATCGATAATTGTATTGATACCCAACGCGGCTAAGTCTTTATAATCTTCCGGCTTCGGTTGGGCGCCTCTGTAGAAGCGTTCATCCATCTGACCGAAGTTCTTGATCTTTATCGTAGGAAATTGCGTGTTTTTGGCTGTTTTAGCCGTTGCTGACGCAACGAAAATCAGGTTGACGGACAGCGCAAGCAGGGCTACTTGCACACTTCTTAGAGACACTCTTTTAGTATTCATAATCGTCCTTAGAATCCAGTTCTGCTGATATTTCCTTGTTAGGGAGTCGGTAATTCGATTCCCTAGCCGTCATTTGCGTTGCAGCAAGACTGGCACTGTTTTGCTGCAATGTGAGGATGCAACAAATTTGAAATAATTACCGTAACAGTCGCCACAATCCGAGGACGAATCTTGGAAGGAAGACTCCGAGCTAAATCTCGACCTTTCGCTTCTTATTTAGTTCCATCATTTCCACGAACTTATCGAACAGGTAGGAAGGATCGTGAGGTCCGGGACCGGCCTCAGGATGGTACTGAACTGAGTACACCGGCAAGCTCCGATGTTTTAGGCCTTCGACCGTGTTGTCGTTCAAGTTTATATGTGTCACATCGCACTCTGAGGGCAGTGAGTCGGCGTCTACCGCAAAACCGTGGTTCTGAGCAGTGATCTCCACGCGTCCAGTTGCCAGATCCTTTACTGGCTGATTCCCGCCGTGATGCCCAAACGGGAGCTTGTATGTCTTGCCTCCAAATGCTAATCCCATTAATTGGTGACCGAGACAGATTCCGAACACCGGGTACTTACTAATGAGCTTCCTTAGATTTGATACAACTCCAGTGAGCGGTTCGGGATCTCCTGGCCCGTTCGACAGCCAGATTCCATCAGGCTTCAATTCGGTTACGTCCTCCGCGGACGTTTGCGCCGGAACAACCGTCACTCGGCAACCAAGAGCAGCCAGATTGCGAAGGCTGTTGTGTTTGAGGCCAAAGTCGTAGGCAACAACGTGAAATCTAGGGTTGATCTTCGGGTCAGCGCCGACGTTTGAATGCAGCAAAACCGGAGAGCCGTAGGCGGAAGCTTGACTGTCCGCCCAGACGTAGGGCTCGGCGCAGGTTACCACCGAGGCAAGATCTGATCCGACCATTTCGGGGGCACTGCGCGCCCGCTCAACAACGCTGTGTTCATCAGAGCTTACAGTTGAGAGGCAACCCCGCATCGATCCGCGTTCACGAATGTGCCTGACCAGTGACCGTGTATCTATGTCGGAAATTCCCGGAACACCCGCGGCGCTCAGGTACTGATCGAGAGATTCGCTCGCGCGCCAGTTGGAGTAGGTGCGAGAGAGTTCGCGCACGATAAAGCCTTCTGCAAACACGCGGCGCGATTCTATGTCTTGTTCGTTAACGCCGTAATTCCCGATCAGCGGATAAGTCATCGTTACGATCTGCCCGCAGTAGGATGGATCGGTCAGGATCTCCTGATAACCGGTCATTGCGGTGTTAAAGACAACTTCGCCTACGACTTCAGCTTGTGCGCCGAAGCCTCTGCCGTGCCAAACTCGTCCGTCTTCTAGTGCCAGGATTGCTTCCAAATGGTCTCTCCGTATGTCACCTTGTGAGTGAGCTCTGTTTGCCGCTCAATGATTCAAGCAATGCGCTTTTTGCGCGCTACAATTCGCTTTGCCGTTAGGAAGATTGCGTGTTTGATGGGCTGATCGAAAAACACCGTTTGGTAAACTTCGACCAAACCATCATCAATCTGAACCCGGGAAAGAACTGCTTTAAGTGCAGGATCGTCTTTATCGATCGGCACTATCTGCGCCAACTCCAGAAGCTGTTTTACGCCAACAATCCTCTTTAGCGCATTGGAAAATTCAGTCAGTCGCTCCAAGCTCGCGGCTTCGAGCCACGATGACGAAACAACAAGATCCCAACCAATGACCGCGTTCTCACGAAGGAATAACGCAAAGAGAGTAAATGGCCCCTTCTTTGCTGCGATTTCGCGCATTGCGCGCCGAAATTTCTCAACATCAATCATAATTCACGTAGAAGATTCGTGGCTGCCGCGATCATTTTGATTGCATCGTGCTTAGTCGCCGTTCCTATTTTGCGGTATCTGCTCGCCGGATTCCAATGCGAGACCACCGACCAATCTGAAAACAACCTTGACTTTATCTTGCTTTCGGTTCCAGAGAGTCTTAGCAGCACTTCTAGATTATGAGTCTTAAAATGATTGCAGTGCTGTGAATTCAGATACTGTTTCCGGAAAGCCCGACCATTTAAGCGTACGAGAAGCCCGTGCCTTGAGCGCGATCTCAACGGCATATCCACATATATAAAAAGCACCATCAAAGCGTCCATCCCTCTCAAGAACTTGCGCGTCCTTTAGCCTTCCTCTTGATACGGATTTGAGATCACGAAAGCTTGTCATTCCCTCACATTTCTACTATCTCATTAAGGATTGCAGATCAAGCTCCATCTAACCGCGTAACGCTACAGATCGAAGAAAATCAGACATTACGCATCATCTCACCCTGCGTGCGCAAAAACGACTGAGCTTCACTCGCCCAATGTTTCTCCGTGCGATACTTATAAGCCGGAGACGTGCGCACCGATTCTATACAAGCTCGCATTTCAGCCGCGGCCTCTTCTTCCCTCCCCAGCTCATGCAACGTCAGTCCATAACGATATCGACCTTCCGCATCCGAAGGACGCTTCTCGATAAACCTCTCGAACGCAGTGCGAGCGTCTTCGTACTGGCGAGCCTGGAAGTATGTCCAGCCGATCTCACGCCACACTTCGCTCTGACTGTGCTCGTCGTTGCGACTTACCGCAGCATCGAAATGGCTTATCGCTTCAGCAAGCCTTCCTTCATCGCGAGCGATCCGACCCAGCTGGTAATGTGCATCCGTTTCTTCCGGATCTATCTCGACCGCTCGCTGGAAACTGGCCTTCGCTTCCTCACGTTGCCCTCGCTGCTGATAAATCAATCCAAGATTGTAATGAGCCGAAGCGTCCGCCGGGTTCAAAGTTGCAGTTTCCAGGTTCCTCTTGAAATCCTCCCGAGCTCGCTGAGTGCTGACCATTTGCCCAAGAAGGTTTCTCAACACAAGGATGAACAAGATCAGGAGAAACGGCGAGGTTAATATGAACGACAATCTTGGCAAGAGCGGCAGAGCAAACAGAGACAACGAGCCGAGCGCAACGACACCTACAGCCCCTCCGTAACTGATCCGCAATACGGCGCGTACCGCGAGGACTATCAGGAAAATAAAATATGGTACCGGCACCAGCCGAAGCGCCGCCTCTACTTCGCCCGGGGTTGCTTCACCAGGGTGAAATAACAATGCAGCCGGGATCAGCGTCATCAGGTGCGCGGCGGTCCAACAGTAAAGCGCGCAACTTACCAGCGGCGCGTAATCCTGGCTCAACAGCACGGTGAAACTCGCGCGTCGATGTATCAGACTGTGGGCGAGCAGACAGGCGGGAACGAAAACCACGATCAGAAACAGGACCGGAGAAACGTTACTCAACATTCCCGCAATCACCCGGTAGACCATCAGAAAAACTGGCGAGGTCATGCCTCGGGCACGCGGCTCATTGAATGCAGCGATGATTCTCGTGAGCCGACCACTGAGCAGCTCGTAGTACACCGAAGTGGAAAGAAGGGCCAGAAAGGCGCCGACTATGTACGGCGCCTCCGCGGAGACTTCGATAACAGCTTGCAGCGGATTGTAGAAGAGTTTCAGTAGCGGCGTCAGTCTCGAGCGCATCAGATAGGAGTTATCTATTGCTTCCCATTTCAAACTCGAACGAACAAAGAGACCAGGAACTTTGTACTGACAAGAGTGGAAACTCAGCAAAAACTCGGTCTACCGCTCGTCGTCAACATCAACCGTACTGTTTAGAGAGCCGATGCGCGGTAGCGGCCAATACCTGAACATCGCTTTCCCATAAATGTATTTCTCCGGAACCAGTCCCCACGACCGGCTGTCATTGGACGCATCGCGATTATCACCCAGCACGAAGTAGTAGTGCGGTTTGACTCTCACTTGATGACCCGGAGTCGTGTATGGACCCTGATTCCATCGTGAGCGAGCTGCCTGGTTGCGTTCCGGCGCGAGATAAGGCTCTTCCACCGGTTGACCATTGATCACGATGTGACCCCCAGCATCCATATCAATGCTGTCGTCGGGCAACCCGATTACTCTCTTAATAAATGATTTTGTCGGATCGTCAGGAAACCAGAATACGATGATGTCCCCGCGCTTTATAGAAGTGAAGGTGTATTCAAACTTGTTCACGAATATGCGCTCATCGTTCTCCAGGCGCGGCTGCATTGACGTGCCTTCGACTTTGACCGGCTGCACAACGAATACAACGATCAGGACAGCCATCACTGCGGCAAAAATGATATCGCGAGTGATCGATTTCACTTCTGCCCAGAGTCCTGCGGATGCGGACGGTTCATCGGGATATGTTATTTCAATGTCGGGATCGTCTTCGGGTATTATCCCAGGGTAAATCGGCTGCTTCGTGGTATTAAACATTTAGGTGTCACACTCAAAAACGTTCAACAAAAGGTTACGGTCGGGTCAAGGGTTTGTCAATCAAATAGACCGGTTCGTATACTGCTGTTGAGGAGCTCCTTATGCCGATCATTGATCAGATCAACAGAGACCTTACCGACGCTATGAAAGCTAAAGAGGCTGAGCGGCTGAGCGCATTGCGGATGATTAAGACCGCTCTCAAACTCCGTGAGACCGAACTCCCTGCCGGGGTTGACGATGCCGAAGCGGCAAAGGTCCTGAACACCCTCCTAAAGCAACGACGCGATGCCGCTGAGCAATTTCGAGCGGGCGGTCGCGAAGAAATGGCGGTGAAAGAGGAGAACGAGGCTCGACTTATTCAGAGTTATTTGCCGGCCGCCGCCTCCGAAGAGGAGATTACAAAAGCAGTGAATGAGACGATCACCGAAATCGGCGCCTCATCGATAAAGGATATGGGAGCAGTGATGAAGGCAGTCCGACCCAAACTTGAAGGAAAAACCGTCGACGGCAAAGCGTTGAGCGATTTGGTTAAGGCGAAGCTCGGTACTTAAAACGTTTTAGCTAAACGTTGAACACTAGCTAACTTTCTCTTTTCCGATTTATCAAACTCGCCACGAAGCCCGCGCCGAAGCCGTTATCAATATTCACTACTGTCACATTCGACGCACACGAGTTCAGCATCGCCAGCAATGCCGCTAACCCGTCGAACGAAGCCCCATAACCAATACTTGTAGGAACCGCGATCACGGGTACCGAAACCATCCCACCGACAACCGACGGCAGAGCTCCTTCCATTCCAGCGACCACGATGACCACTCGCGCCGCTTCGAAATCGCTCCTCGCGCCGAGCAACCGATGAATGCCTGCAACTCCAACATCGTAAACCCGTGACACACGGTTTCCCATCGCAGTCGCAGTTATCGCAGCTTCTTCCGCCACCGGGATATCCGATGTTCCTGCGGATATGACTGCTATTACGCCGTCACCAAATTCCGTGCGGTCCCTCACCACGGAAATCATTTTCGCGTCGCGATGAAATTCCGCATCAGGCGCAAGCTCGCGAACGGCGGCGAAAACTTCGTCAGTTGTCCGAGAAATAAGAAGGTTCGAACTATTCGTAAGTATCCGTTCAGCAATCTGTGTTATCTGCTCGGCGTTTTTGCCCTGTCCGAGGATGACTTCAGGAAAACCGAGCCTCAAATCTCGATGATGATCAACACGCGCGAAAGAAAGGTCTTCATAGGGAAGGTTCGACAACCGGTCGGCTGCTTCGCTCACTTTGATTCGACCTTCCTTTACTAGCTCTAAAAGTTCTTTTATTACGTCTCTGTTCACGTAATTGATTGTAACATGTCTTAATGGTAGTAGTTTGATAGCGTTCGCGCGCGAATGTTAGAATCGAAAGACTAATTGGCACTCAAACATATCTCGTATGAATAGTGAGCCGCGCATTACGGTTATCGGCGGAGGATTGGCAGGTTCAGAGGCTGCGTGGCAAGCTGCTGAGCGTGGCGTTCGGGTTCGCCTCTATGAGATGCGCCCCGTTCGCCCAACCCCGGCTCATCAAAGCGCCAACCTGAGCGAGATTGTCTGCTCCAACTCATTAAAGACCGACGAGCCCGGTACAGCTCCTTATCTTCTCAAAGAAGAATTGCGACGTGCCGGTTCCCTTCTCATCGATATCGCACACAAGAACGCCGTTCCTGCTGGAGCCGCACTGGCGGTCGACCGCGAGCGGTTTGCGGAAGAGGTGACGAGACAAATTACATCGCACCCGAACATCGAAGTTGTCCGGGAAGAGGTGCAGGCGCTGCCCTCAGATGAGGCGGTGGTAATCGCTACCGGACCTCTCACATCGCCGGCACTCACACAGGAGATCACAAAACTTACCGGCGCTGACCAGCTCTACTTCTACGACGCGATCTCACCGGTTGTCGATGCGGAAACAATTAGTCACGATGTTGTGTTTCGCGCCGCTCGCTACGGCAAAGGAGGCGACGACTATCTGAACTGCCCTTTTAGTGAGGAGGAGTACGACAGGTTCTACGATGCGCTGATCGCCGCCGACTCGGTGCCGTTACACGAATTCGAGGCGACGATGTACTTCGAAGGGTGCTTGCCAATTGAAGAGATCGCCCGGCGGGGACGGGACACGCTGCGATACGGTCCTATGAAACCTGTTGGACTTCGTGATCCGCGCACCGATCGCCAGCCTTGGGCGGTTGTGCAGTTGCGTCAGGAGAATCTGCTGGCCGACAGCTACAACCTGGTCGGTTTTCAGAACCATCTGAAGTTTGGCGAACAAAAGCGCGTGCTTCGTTTGATTCCCGGGCTCGAACAAGCTGAATTTATTCGATTTGGACAGATACACCGCAACACGTTCATTTGCGCTCCGGCAGTTCTCAGCGAGACATTGCAAATGCGCGAACATCCACGCGTTCTTTTTGCGGGGCAGATTTCGGGCGTCGAAGGCTACATCGAAGCGATGGCTACGGGATTGATGGCCGGCGTGCATGCGTCAGAAATCGCACGCAATCGCGAGCCCCATGCGCCTCCGCGCCGCACCGCGATGGGAAGCCTGACCAATTACATTGCAAACGCAGAAACAAAGAATTTTCAACCTATGAACATAACATTTGCTCTGCTACCGCCGCTGAGCGAATCGGACCGGCGAAAAACCAAGCGAAAGGTCGACCGGCATCGGTTGCAGGTCGAGCTTGCACTTAGAGATTTCGAGGAGTGGCGCAGCTCATATCTTTCGAAAGCCGCAGCTTCGGAAGCCGTGATGTAAATGTGAAGTGAATTGAGCAGCGCATAGATGCAGTGGGAATGAGACGTAATTCCGAAATATCGATGAAGCGAGCCACTCGAGTACAGATTAGTAAGCGGGTCTGCAAGGGTCTTCTAAATTTGTCGCCTGGTTATATGGCGGCTACGTGGCTTCTGGTTATTTTCGGGATGCCGTTCGCATTTGCCCAGTCGGGAAGGCAGACACCTCCTCCTCCTAAACCGCAGCCGCCACCCCAGGCACAGGGCAGGCGCCCGGTTTCTCCTCCACCCGGGGAGACCGGTCCAAAAAAAACAGGCGATGAAGCTCAGGATGAAAAGCCGCTTAAACTCAAGGCGGATCTGGTAACCGTAATTACGTCGGTAACAGACGGGTCCGGGAATCAGGTTAATGACCTCGCTCAGAGAGATTTCGATGTTTTTGAAGATAACGTGCCTCAGGATATCGCGGGCTTTTATCGAGAAGATCAGATCCCGATACGCATGATCTTCTTATTTGATACCTCCGGATCGATTAGGCATCGATTCGAGTTTGAAAAACGTGCCGCAGCACAGTTCTTTAAATATTTGTTGAGGCCCGGCGATAAGGCGGCTCTGATGAGCGTATCGAGCGAGTCGAAGATCGAATTAGCGTTAACCTCGGATGTAGAACAGTTGGTCAACGCACTCGACCTGCTGAAGCCGCAGGGCGCTACGGCGCTTTACGACGGGATGATTATGGCAGCGCGACACCTGCGCCCCGTGGATGGCCGTCACGTCATGGTTGTTCTTTCAGATGGCACGGATACCGTATCCACAGCGTCGCTGGCGCAGGCATTGGCTGAAGTGCAAAAGTCGGATGCAATCGTCTACGGCGTACACTCCACGGGCGTTGCGCCTTCGGCGAGCGTCCAGGATCTTGCGGGCGAGTTCGCTTTGAAAGCTATGTGCGAAGACACCGGGGGTCGCGCGTTCTTTCCACCAATATTCGAGGACCAGAAGAAAGAGGCACGCGATCTGGATGAAATATACAAGCGGTTGGCGGCAGAGGTACGCGCTCAGTTTGTTTTGACCTACTACGGGAAGGGCGAGAATCGCGGCACCGGGTTTCGGGCGATTCGTGTGGAGGTCAAGCGTCCCGGTCTTCAGGTTCGCGCGCGACGTGGATACTATCCGTCTAAATAACTAACATCTAAGATAACCGCACAAAGAGGATTCTCAGAAATGCATACGTTAATCGAAAGTCTCAGGATAACGCTGTGTCTCGTTATATTCTTAAGCCTCGGGTTGATTACGTCTCAGGCAATGCGAAACCCGCTGGCAAAAACAGCGTCTTCACAAACGGCCGGGAAGCGCGGAAATACATCTCGCGCCGCTACTACCGACGATGCCGCGCTACGAGCGAGAGCGGAGAAGCTGCATAAACAATCAATCGTCATTGATACACATAACGACATTACCTCCCCGCTCCTGGATAACGGATTCGATCTTGGTATGCGCGGCGACGATCCCAGTGCCAAAACGAAAACTCACACTGACCTCAGGCGAATGAAAGCGGGTGGTCTTGGCGCAGAGTTTTTTGCTGTTTATGTTGGAAAGGAATTCGTAAACAAGAAACCCAATGAAGGCGGCGGCGCGGCACGAAGGGCGCTCGATGTTATTGACGTGGTTAAGGAGCAAATCCGCCGACATCCGGAGTCACTGGAGGCTGCATCAACGGCTGCCGATATCCGGCGTATTGTCAAAAGCGGGAAAATCGCTGCCCTGATGGGCATAGAAGGCGGACACGCGATTGAAGACAGTCTTCCTGCGCTTCGTATGTTTTACAACCTCGGCGTTCGGTATATGACGCTGACTCACACGAACACAAATGATTGGGCGGACTCGGAAGGCGATATAAACAATCCCAGCGTGAATCATCATAACGGGTTAACTGACTTCGGGCGGGAAGTCGTGCGAGAAATGAATCGCATCGGAATGATGGTCGACATATCGCATGTTGCGGATAAGACCTTCTATGACGTGATTGCCACCACCCGAGCGCCGGTTATCGCATCACATTCTTCATCTCGAGCAATCGCCGATAACTCGCGAAATATGAGCGATGACATGTTAAAGGCCATTGCAAAAAACGGTGGGGTGGTGATGGTAAATTTCTATGATGGGTTCCTGGATCCTCGAAAGGCTAAGCTCGCATTTCAGTCGAGGGCAATGGAGGATGAGCTGAAGCTTAAGTATCCTAACGATGCGAAGCGCGTCCAGTCCGAAATAGATGCCTGGCGAAAGGCAAATGATCCCGGCAAGACGCCTCTCTCGGTTCTGATGGATCACATCGAACATATCATCAAGGTCGCGGGCATCGATCACGTTGGGATCGGCTCTGATTTTGATGGAGTTCCACTGACGGGATTGCCGGAAGGGATGGAAGATATTTCGAAGCTGCCAACCATCACCTACGAGCTTATGAAGCGCGGTTATTACGATGCGGACATCAAGAAAGTTCTCGGAGAAAACTTGCTTCGAGTTATGTCGGAGGTTGAACGAGTGGCCGCAGATCAAAAGTCAGCAACGAAAAAGAAAGAATCAGCAGACTGAATCTTCCAGGTTCAGTGTTTAGCGTTCAGCGTTCAGCGTTTAGGTTTAGAATTGAGCCTACAGATTGTTTTCAAAGTGTCTGGCTAAGAAATGCCTACAGTGCCGAAGGAAGTATTACACTGAACAGTACAGTAAACGCTGAACGCCGAACGCTGAACGCGAAGCGTCGAACGCCGAACGCTGAACGCGAAGCGTCGAACCTGGAACGCTGAACGCGAAGCGTTGGACCTGGAACGCTGAACGCGAAGCGTCGAACGCCGAACCAAAAAATCATTAACGTGAAGCCTCAACCACCGCTAAAAATTCGTGCTCGAGATTTCTTCTCCGGATTGCAGGATCAGATCTGCAATGTGCTTGAACAACTGGATGGTCGTGAATGCTTTCACGAAGACCTTTGGGTTAGACCGGAGGGCGGAGGTGGTCGCACCAGAGTCCTTGAAGACGGAGCCTTATTCGAAAAGGCCGGGGTGAACTTTTCAGAGGTGTTTGGTGACTTTGACAAAGCCTTTGCAGAACGGCTTCCGGTGGGCGATGGTACTGAATTCTTCGCGACCGGTATCTCTCTCGTACTGCATCCATCTAATCCATTTGTACCCACGGTGCACGCAAACTTCCGTTTCCTCGAGCGGGGATCTGGAAGCTGGTTCGGCGGGGGAACCGACCTTACTCCATACTATCCTTACCTTGATGACGCGATTCACTTTCATCGCACGCTGAAGACCGCCTGCGACGAATTCGACCCCCTGTTTTATCCGCGCTTCAAGAAATGGTGCGACGAATATTTCTTCTTGAAACACCGCGACGAGACAAGGGGTGTGGGAGGAATCTTCTTTGACTATCTCACGGGCAAAACCCCAATTGAGGAGGAGGTCGAAGCAATCCCAGAAGCTGACAGCAGTAAAGAAATCGAGTTTATCTTCGAATTTGTTCAACGGACTGGTCAGTCATTCCTTCCCGCCTACGTACCGATAGCCGAACGGCGGAGGACCGAGTCTTACAGCAAGCGCGAACGTGAGTTTCAGTTGATAAGGCGGGGACGTTACGTTGAGTTCAATCTAGTCTATGATCGCGGAACTCACTTTGGCCTACAGACGCGAGGACGCACCGAGTCGATACTTATGTCGCTGCCGCCGCTTGTTCGTTGGGCGTATGACTATCATCCCGAGCCGGGAACGCGGGAAGCAGAAGCCTGTGAGTTTTTCCGCCCAAGAGATTGGTTGGGTATCGATTTGGAACGTTAAATTCAATTAATCTAACAACTTTTTCTTGCCCGGCAATGTTACGCCAAGGTAAAATGTCGCTACACGTTGGTAAGTGAGTAATTAACTGGTAGAGGAGACAGTTCGGATGCGCGCGTTCCGCAGACTCTCAGTTCTTTCTACGTCCACAACAACTTTCATTCTTGCATTTACAGCCATTACCGTAGCACAAGCGACACAACGCACTAAGACCTCCAATATCCAAATCAAGAATTTTGGCTGTATCAACGAAAGCTTCTATCGTGGCGCTCAGCCAAAAGAGAAAGACTACTCAGATCTGGCTTCGATGGGCGTCAAGACAGTGATTGATCTGCAGCGAGATGGAAATGCGGCCGAACAAGCTTTTGTCGAAGCTCAGGGGATGAAGTTTTTTCGAATTCCGATGAGCGACAAGAGCCAACCTTCAGCTGACCAGGCTGAATTGTTCTTGAAGATCGTCAACGACCCTGAAAACCAGCCAGTATTTGTTCATTGCGCAGGTGGCAGGCACCGAACCGGAGCGATGAGCGCAATCTACAGAATCACTCACGATGGATGGTCGGCAGATCAGGCCTTCGCAGAGATGAAGCGCTACGACTTTGAGTATGGCATGGGACACGGACCACTGAAGACCTATGTCTATTCCTTCTACTCTCAGATAGAAGACAAAGGCGTGGTAGTCTCAACCCCGGATCAGTAGGCATCCCTTGCGCTTCGCGAGCGCATCTAGCTTACTCAGGGCTTCTCAATAAAAATGGCAACGCGGTTCATTAAGTGGAACGTTGTAGCGTGTCTCCTTGTCCTCGCTGTGTCGATCAGCGCTCAAGAGGAGGCGCGGTACAGGGAGCTTCCAAATTTTCACCGCATAAGTGATCAGCTTTTCCGTGGCGCTCAACCGGTCAACGGTGGAATCAAGAAACTATCTGAAATCGGAATAAAAACCATCGTCAATCTTCGCGGCACCGATGAATTAGCCGTCTCCCAACAAAAAGAAGCAGAAGCGGCCGGGTTGAGGTATTTCAATATCCCAATGCCGGGCCTGAGCGCTCCCTCGGATGACCAGGTGGAACGGGTGATGGCCGTGATCAATGATCCGAATAATCAGCCGGTCTTCATACATTGTAAACGCGGCTCGGACAGAACCGGCACAATTGCGGCTGTTTATCGAATCTCACACGAAGATTGGACGTCGGATCGCGCGATTGCCGAGGCCAGGCGTTACGGCATGAGCTGGGCCGAGTT
Source organism: Blastocatellia bacterium (assembly GCA_035258805.1). Taxonomy (GTDB): domain Bacteria; phylum Acidobacteriota; class Blastocatellia; order UBA7656; family UBA7656; genus Onstottus_A. The sequence goes on from DATFWY010000019.1 coordinate 61,047, forward strand.
CGGGATGAGAAGCTACATAGAGAACTACTACAAGAAGACATTGAGCAAGCGAACCCAACCCGCCGCCGCGATCGCTCGTTAGCAACCTGCCTCCTCAAACCATTGGCTTTTCACGCCCTCGTGCAGTTACTTGTTCAATCCCCACAATTTTCCCGTCAAGAACGATCAAAGCATGATCAAAGTTATTGACCGTCGGGCAGATGTGTCTCGGAACAAGGTAAAGCAGGTTTCCTATCGGCGGCGTTAAGGAGCCCTCCGGCGCCTCTATTGGAAGATGCTCTTCACTGGGCTTCAAAGGAACCAGCGCCGGACTCCCCAACACGGCACACGTCGGAATCCCCGAATCTGCAGACACCGTCTTGTGTCCCGCATCGCAGGTCAACCGCCCGGAAGAGGGATGTGAAACGACGGTTGAAACAACCACCGCAGCTGGTTGATATCCAAACTCCGAAGGAAGCTGCGTAAGACTGGAACAATCGTTATATACAATTGTTCCGGGAGAAGCGCGGTGTATGAATTTTGCTCCTGCAAAAGGTCGATACGATAACGAACACGGGAACGATGGTGTGCCTGCAGTTACCACCTCACCGATGTCAATACCAGCGCGGTCGAACTCGGCAATGACTTTCATCAGACGATCATAGCCTCGTTGCGCAGTCCTCTCCCGCTCCACAATGTCCAGCGATGAAAGATGCCCATCGTAATAATGTAACCCCCGAAAGATCTGGCGGCCGTCCTGAATGCGCCGTGCAAGTTGGACTATCTCGTCAACACGATCGTCTTCAATTCCGGTGCGGTTCATTCCTGGATTTACATCGATGAATAGACCGATGTTGCTGCCTCGCCATTGCTCGACGTGCGGCTGGGATTCGACTAGTGCGGATATGGCGACCTCGGGAAAGCGACTCGAGATCTCCTGTACGCGCCGCGAGTTCGCGCCGACCATCGGATAAGCAACCAAAACGTCCGAGGCCCCGGCTTCGCAGACGGTCGATAATTCCAGAGACGTAGAGCATTTGAAGTTTACGATTCCATGCTCGACGAAACGCTTCATGATTGAACGGAGCTTTGTGGTTTTGACGTGTGGCCGCCAGCGATTTGCGTTGCCATCCATGAGCCGCAACGTAGCACGGATGTTTGAGTCAACGATATCTGGATAGATCGCCAGAGCAGGAGTCATCACACGTTCGACGCCTTCGATGAGATATGAATGTAGGTCGATTTCCGGAAGCGAGAGCCCGCGAGTTATTGCTGCTGTCATAATGGATGAGATTTCTACAGGTTCATTTGAACTGGGTCAAGCCTCCTCCCGCCCTGCGAGAGTGTGAGAAAAGTCCAAATCCCACCAACGCCCGAGACTGTGTGAAAAGTCCAATACCACCCACGGAACCGTTGGTGGTATTCGGACTTCTCGCAAAGTCTCGCAGGGGTGGAGACCTAGCTAATCCGTGGATTTAGCCCGCGGGTGCGCCTTATCGTAAACCTGCATTAACTGCTCGATAGATACGTGGGTGTAAATCTGCGTTGTTGAGAGACGCGCGTGACCTAACAATTCCTGTATCGCCCGCAAGTCTGCGCCCGCTGACAGCAAATGTGTTGCAACCGAGTGGCGCAAAGAGTGCGGGCTGATGTTTTGCGCAAGCGCGCATTCCTTGACGTACTTTTCAATCAATCGCGCGATCGATCGAGTACTGATGCGTGTCCCCTGGTAGTTCAAAAACACTGCGCCGGCGTCACGCTTATGGTCGGGCGCTTCTGAAAGTAGAGTGTTACGTTCACTCAGATAAGCTGTGAGAGCTTCTTTTGCTTTAGATCCAAACGGCACGAACCTCTCTTTGCGACCCTTGCCGCGAACGCGGATGGTCTGGTTTTTGAGATCGATGTCAGCGAGGTTCATTCCCGCAAGCTCGGATACACGGCAGCCGGTCGCATAGAGGAGCTCGATAATTGACCGATCGCGCTTTCCGAGAATCGTGTCGGTGTCCGGTGTTTCGATGAAGTGAACCACCTCATCGACGGAAATCACCTTCGGAAGTCGCTTTTCCTGTCGCGGGCTTGAGACCAACCGCGCCGGGTTGCTCTCGAGCACCTGTTCGCGGCATAGGAATTTGAAAAACGTTCGCAGCGTCGCCAGCTTTCTCGCTATTGAGGATTTTTTGCGGCTGTCGCGGTAGAGCCTGGCCATGTATTCCCGGATGGTTATGTGATCAATTTGTCGAATATCTATTTCGGGCCTGTTGCCATCTGGGTCTCTCGGGCAAAGGTGATCGTAAAACTGCTCAAGATCACTGAGATAGTTTCTCAACGTATGCGTCGATGCATTGCGCTGGTACTTCAGATAATCGGCAAATCGGTCTATATATTGTTGCATGGAAATGGAGCGGTAAAACCTGCGGGTTCGGAGGGGGTGTCTCCATTTTATAGCTCTGTGCAGCCGAGTCAAGTAGCGATTGCTACGAATTACGCTTCCTTATCGACCGGCGCGCCCATATGCTAAGATTTAAATTGGTTCGCTCAGACACAATCATGCAGGTGATGACATGTATTGCAACAAGTGCGGACAGACCCTCCCTGAGGGAAGCCGGTTTTGCAACAGCTGCGGCTCTCAGACGATAGCTCAGGGCGTAGGGTCTATTGAGACCCAGGCTTCGGTCGCCACGTATTCGGACGAGCACGAGATCTTTACAGTCAGACCGACGATGATCTTTGTAGTAATCCGCTATATTATTGCAGCCTTGGTTGTGCTTGCCGCGGCTGCGCTGATGGGTATTCTCAGCTCGAGATGGGGTATCAGCGGACAGGTAGCGTTCCTGGTGATCCTGGGGATCGCGATAATCGCTTTTTCGAACCCGATTTACAAACACATTCTCCGAAGGCGCGAAGTGTACACGCTCACGAACCATAAGCTCGAAATGCGCTATGGGTTAATCGCAAAGATTGTTCGAAACATACCGCTTCGCAACATCCAGGATGTCACCGTGACTGCATCAGTTTGGGAGCGCCTCATGAATCTTGGGAACATCGAGATCGACAGCGCATCGGAAAGCGGGAAGATTGTACTGGAGGACATACATCACCCAGAGCGCTACGCGAATCAAATAATGGCGGAGCTACGACGACGGAACTAAATAGTCTCGATTGGGTTCTAATATTTCTATGCTTTATCTTCAAACTCTCATAACGAAAAAAGTTACATTGCTGACCATAATTCTGGCACTAATATCGCCGCTCGCGATTCATGCGCAGGATATTACTGCGGCGCAGAAGCCTGAATCCGGCTCACAGGTTGCACCGAACCCACCTGCTTCCGTTTTACCCCCAAGCCTCGGAGGGTTTCAGACAACCAGTGATGTAAAGGAATTCCGAACTGACAACCTGAGAGAGCTTGCAGGGGATATGGAGCAAGTATTCCGTGAATATAGAGTTATTGCTGCAGCCTCTCGGGACTACGGTCACGTGAAGGCCGAGGTGTTTCAGACGCAAAACCAATTCGCCGCATTTGGGCTGTTCAGTTTTGTCGCTGGTGCGACAAAGAATCAACCCGAAATGCAGCCGTTGGGATCCGAGTCAGTCCGAGTCGGAAACGGCATTGTATTCTGGAAAGGCAATGTGTTTGTCAGGCTTCAAGACACAACAACGAAGTTTTCAACCGAGAATCTCGGAGTTCGAAGAAGCTGGGCGTCGGGCGAAGGGCTGGCTCGCGCCATTTCTGACGCCATTGTGACGCCTAACGCATCCGTGAAGTATCCGACACTACTCGACAGTTTACCGGCGGCCTCGAAGCTTCCCGGGAGCGAACAATACTTCCTGGGACCAGAATCCCTAAATGCCGACGTGGCGCATAGTCGCGAGATGTTTGATTTCGTTGGCGAAACTGAAGCAGTAACTGCCGATTATAAACAGAGCGCCGCTTCAATCGGATCTCAGGGAAATCCGATACCCGATCAAGCTGTGTCGAATTCCCAACGCAGCAAAGAACCTTCAACTGCGCCGGATAGTTTGCCGTTAACTCTGGTCATCGTTGAATGCCACACCCCCGAATTCGCGACCGATGAACTGGCGCGCGTGACCGGTTACGTCACCTCATTGACGGAGAATGAGCAGCAGCAAATCGTATTTAAGCGAACTGGTAACTACATCATTGCCGCTGTAAATGTTCGTGATCGAGAATTCGCCGAAGGTCTCATAAACTCGATTCAATATCCATACACCGTAAAGTGGCTTCGGAATCCGCTCTGGCCAACCAACGATCCGTTCCGTACGCAAAAAGCTGCTCAAATGCTTCTGTCAACTTTTGGACTGCTCGGGTTGATTATTCTGACGGTGATTCTTGGCGGCTCGATCTTCGGAGCTTCGGTATTCCTTAAACGAAGAAAACAACAACGAGAAGTTTTTTCGGACGCCGGGGGGATGCTTCGTCTCGACATTGAACCGTTCGTCCTTGCCCTCCCACCTAAGCGCGACAATTAATGCAGACCCTGGAGAGAGTGGCGCAAATCCCGGCCATAAGACAGAATTCTTCGTTCACGGTGTTCTAATTGTATGCCCAATTCAGTTCTTATTGTCGATGACGAGGAAGGAATACGCCGCTCGCTCGCCGGTGTGCTCGAAGACGAAGGCATGTCGGTCGAGACAGCCGCTTCGGGTGAGGAGTGTCTTGAGTATTTCGAACGACGTCAGTTTAGTTGTGTTTTGCTGGATGTATGGCTTCCCGGGATCGATGGCATCGAGACTCTGGAGCGCCTGAAGACTGCTTTTCCGGACACCGCGGTCATTATGATCAGCGGCCACGGGAGTATCGAAACTGCTGTCAGGGCGACCAGATTAGGCGCTCTGGATTTTATCGAGAAGCCGCTGCAAATAGAACGCACAGTCTTAGCCGTCCGGAATGCGTTGCGCCAGCGGCAGCTTGAAACAGACAACCTCCGTCTTCGCGAACAGCTCGACGACAATAATACGATGATCGGCGAAAGCGTGCCGATTCGTGCGCTGCGTCAACAGATCGCGGTGGCGGCTCCCACCAACGGCCGCATCCTGATCTATGGCGAATCAGGAACGGGAAAGGAGCTGGCCGCACGCGCCATCCATCATTTTTCACCGAGAGCGGCGTCACCTTTTGTCGAGCTGAACTGCGCCGCAATTCCTGAAGAGCTGATTGAATCTGAACTGTTCGGCCACACCAGAGGAGCATTCACCGGTGCCACTCAGGCAAAGCGCGGTAAGTTTGAACAGGCTGATGGCGGTACCCTGTTGCTTGATGAAGTGGGCGACATGAGTTTGAAAGTTCAATCAAAGGTACTGCGGGTTCTCGAAGAGCAGCGATTCGAGCCTATTGGTTCAAACACACCGCTTCAAGTTGATGTGAGAATCATCGCCGCAACAAACAAGCGGCTGGATGAGGAAATTGAACGGGGAGCATTTCGGCCCGATCTTTTCTACAGGCTGAATGTGATTCCTTTCGAGGTACCGCCGCTGCGCGAGCGCCGCGAGGACATTCCGCTGCTGACCGACTACTTCAATCGCAAGTACTCGGCCGCATACAACCGTGGTCCTAAGACGTTCACCGACGACGCGCAGGATCGGCTGACTGAATATGATTGGCCCGGCAACGTTCGAGAACTCAGAAACACAATCGAAAGAGTAGTAATAATGTCATCAAATGAGCGGATTGGCTCGCAGGACTTGCCGGCGCTTGGAACTCCAGAAAGCGTAAAGATGCCGCCGCGCTATAACTTCACTTCTTACCGCGAAGGCCGCGAGGCATACGAAAGAGATTACATTTTGCGCAAGCTTGCGGAGTGTGATGGCAATGTCACGCACACTGCAGAAGCATTGGGGATTGATCGGTCGCATTTGTATCGGCGAATGAAAGCGCTGGGGATTAACGACAAGAGAACCGGGACCGGAACCCAGTAAATCGGTCCCCTTGTCGTTAGGCTGGAGCTGAAACTCCATCGGCTGAAGCCCGATGGTATCTTGAATACGGTCCCTTGTCGTTAGGCTGACGGTCCCCTTGTCGTTAGACTGAAGTTGAAACTCCATCGGCTGAAGCCCGATGGTATCTTTAGCCCGCTGTCCTGTCCATTTAGAAACGCGGTGCAACGCGTGCTTTCACTTGGAATCGCTTAAAGATAACACCGGCGCTCTATGTCTCGCGGCACCTAGTTCAACGGACGAGTATAGAAAAACGGCAAAGACATCAAACCGAAGCCATTCATCACTGTCAGTCTAGCCGTTTCGCCGGGCGCAATTCTCTTAGCCGCTTTCTTACTTAACAGCAATATGCTCCTGAACTCGGAAATCCCTAGCCTGCTCTTTTGCGCACCCCCATTCAGTAGGATCATCGAACCCTTGTCAAACCCGCTACCAAAAACAGCAAGTTCTTTGCGGATTAATGAAACCACGTCGATTTTAGGCTGAGGCAAAAATGTGAATCCATTCTTACGCACAACGCTTTGCCCATCTGCATTGCTGACCACGACATCTACCGATTCACTCTTGCTGGATGCTCGACCATTCACTCTGCCTCTTATTGCGCTGCTCGTTAGTTCCGCAATTGTCACGGGTACGCCGCCTATACGTAGGCGGGCGCCGTCAGAAAAGTTTGCTCCGGTAATTTTGACGTTATATTGTCCCGCCGAGCTTCCGCTCGATGGGATGACCTCAGAGATCTCCGGTCCTGGTTGGAAAGGGGGAGAATCTGAGATACGCACCAGGAACCCTTCGCTGGGGTGGATCGTCGATTGAAGACCGCTGCTTGACAGCAGGTCAGGAGAAAATGTGTACCCTGCAACATACGCATTACCTGTTCTGTCGAAATCAACAGTGTTCGCATGATCTTGAGAGCTACCGCCGAGATAGGTGGAAAATGACAGAGTTGAGCCATCCCCGCCCAATTTAGCCAGAAAAAGATCCGAACTCTGGAATAACTTGTCAGGCTGGAGTGCACGCAGCACCGGGAGATCGTCAGATGCTGAATCTCCTGCGAAATAGGCGTTATTGTCTCGGTCAATGGCCAAACCAGCTGCGTTATCAAAACCGGCGCCGCCAAAGTAGGTCAAATAATCGAACCCAGTCCGAGATGAATTCAGCTTGCCGACAAAAACATCCGTGCCGACTATGTCCGCGTGAACGTAGAGCGTCGATGGATTTCTCTGATCAATTGATAGAGTAATTCCTCCACCTTTTTCTATGAAGGCCTTGGCCAAGCCCTCATTTGCCGTCAACCAATGATGGCCGCCGTCTGTGCTCTTGAATACACCACCTATAGTCGTCGTATAAATGATCGATGAATTGATTGGATCCACTGTCACCTTTCCAAAACCGAAAGTGGGTAGATCATTGTCAACTTCCCGCCAACTTTGCCCGCGATCAGTGCTCTTGAATAATCCAGCACCGCTTCCGTAAATTGTCGATGGCGAAAGCGGATCAAAGGTGATATCTAAGATAGTCGAACCACTCGGACCGCTTGCGTCCCAGCTTTTTCCTCCGTTGCTGCTCATGAACAATTCTGAGGCCTCCAGAGCATAGAGCCTATCGGAGTCTCCAGGATCTATGGCGAGGATCCTTGCAAACGCGCCATCATTCGGCAGCCCTTTGATCCGTCTGACCCAGTTACCATCATCATCCATCGATTTGAAAAGTCCTTGCTCGGTGCTCGCATAGATTGTCGAGGAGTTTAGCGGATCAACGATCAGATCGACGATTGTCCGAATAGGAAGATCAGTTGAAAAACTCTTGTTGAAACCCTCCCAGGTTTGGCCGCCGTTTGAGCTCTTCAGTATCTGAGGAAAGAAGAATCCCAAATCGAACACGCCGTATACTGTGGTCGGTCTCTTCGGATCAAATGTTAATATCCGGCTAGGAATAGCCACGGTGGTTGATGCTTGTCGACTTCGCCAAAGTTGCCCGCCATCAGTACTATTGAAGACGCGGTTCTCCGTGCCTGCGTAGATATTTAAGGAGTTTGCTGGATCGACGGAGATCTGTGTGATCACAGAATTGCCTGGCATGCCCATATTGCTCGGAGCCCACCGCGCCCCACCATCAGTCGTTTTGTAGATATTGCAATCGGCGTTAGTTGTTTGAAATGACCCAGGGGTCACCGGCAGATCAGTGGATGCTGTTGTACCTGAAAAAAACATGTTGCCGCTCTGGTCAATCGCAATTGATTTTCCGGAATCATCGCTCGTACCTCCAACATAAGTCGAATAAACAAGTGCATCCCCTGTCTCATTCAGCATCGCGATGAAGGCGTCGCTACCGCCGGCAAGCGCCTGCTGTACTGCATTTGTCGCTGGAAAATCTGCAGCCCTGGTTGTACCAACGATATATGCGTTTCCCGCATCATCGACCTTGATACTGCTGCACGAATCGTCTCCCTTACCGCCAAGATACGTCGAATAGATCAGGGCACCTCCCGTCGGATTCAATTTAGCTACAAAGCCATCTGTAAACCCAACAGGAGCGGGATCAACTTGACCAACAAAGCCGAAATCGTCGACGTGCACTGTTTTCAGTGCTCCCTCCGTAACAGGAAAATCCATCCCAAACGTCTTGCCTGTCACGTAAGCGTTGCCAGCGCTATCAACTGCAATACTGAGGCCCTGATCACTCGGCGAAGCAAAGGGGGGCGTCGATTTACTCGACCCAAGGTATGACGAATAAACAAGCGCGGTGCCCATTGGGTTAAGCTTAGCCACGAATGCGTCCGTGGCGCCCGCCAGCGCACGTTGGAAGCCCCCAGACGTTGTTGGGAAATCCGTCGCAATTGTCCAACCCGTAATGTACGCATTGCCCGCGGAATCAGTTGCCACAGCAAGGCAATCCGTGGCTGCAACATTGTTACCCGGACTGAAGCGACCGCCTAAGTAGGTTAAGTACAAAAGGCGATTGTTCGTTGGATCAATCTTCGCTACGAAGCCTGTTGACCCGCCAGAAATGTTACCGTTTGATTGAAACGCGCCGGGCGTAATAGGAAGATCGCTCGAATTAGTCGAACCGGCGATGATGGCATTTCCCTGCGGATCTATCGCAATCGCATTGACACTGTCGTTGCCTGTCCCACCAAGAAATGTGGAATAACTTACGACTGGATCGATTATAAGTGGAATTGATCGATCATAAGGACCAAGCTGGAAACCGAGCTCGCGGCTATGATTAACGATGTAATGCGCATCGACCTCGTTTCGCCTGCCATTCACAAGCTGATAGGCCACTGGTTTATGCTGCCGAAGGGTTCCGGCCTCAGTACTCATTACTGCGTCACCAGACTCATCTATGTCGATCCTGCTGACGTTTTTAGGACTTACGCGAATAGCCGTGTAGTCGGCTCCTGAGCCCACCTTGAAATCGAACTCCAGGTGGCGGCCGGAACCGTAATAGACTACATCGACTCCGGAATATATTTCACTCACTCGGACCCGCGAAAAAATTCTGACATTCGTACGCCATTTACCCTCTTCATGACCTACAAAAAAATTGGCGCAGCCCGGCAATCGATCTTCTGCGACCACATGAGCACGAGGATTGGTTCCCACAAACTGCAAACGCACCTGAGCTTTTTTGCGTCTCCACTCCGCGGTCTGTGATCTGATCATCCGCCTCTGGACGTTGCCCGATGACATCGACAACTCGGAATCACACTGTGTCGTGTCCGCCTCGTGCAGTTTGATTACCGCTTCCGATGACTTGATGCCGACATCAATTCCAGCGCCACGGGCAGTGAACATGAAACCACTTCCCAATTTTGTATCGCTCTCCACAAAATGCAGCGGAAGCCGATCTAACATAGCGCCGCTTTGAATTTTTGGTTCGCCAGCTGAGTGTTGTTTTTCCTCGTGGCGGATATCGCGAATACTAGCTCGAGGCATCTTTAAAACGGCGGGTGGTAGGAAGAGCGAAATGATGATCGCAACATCGATTACGCTTCGTTTATGAAAGAAGGTCATACGATCCTTTGCGCCAATCCTGCCCTGATACTAACTGGAGTCAAATCCAACGTGTAACGAGTCCATTCATTGTTTACGCCTTCTCACAAAAACAATCTGACAGGTTGCGATACTAACCCATCCGAGTTTCGGACCTGAACGTTCACTTGGCCAGTTGTTACGTTCGGCACCGACTTCTTGCCGATCAATATCGTTGCCGGATGTTCAGGGTCGTGCTTAGTTCTCTGTTCAACACCGTCGACAAGAATTACAGCACCGCCGTCGAATCCCGTCCCGTTTACAATCAGATTCTTCCCAGATACCGAAACAGCGGTGACGAGCGGAGGCGACGAGATTTTAACGACAAAAGCATCCAATCCGCGGAAGACGCCCTGAGGCGAAATGCCTGTGCGGACCACGAATCCCGGTCCTGCAGTCCCGACTATGCAAAGCCTTCCAGATGGATCGACCGCGAGTCCGGACGCAGCACTGGGGTCGCTGCCTCCTACATAAGTCGAGAACAGGATTGCTGATCCGGCAGGCTCGAACATCGTCAAGAATGCTGCTGAATCAAGCAGCCCGCTGGGTTTTGTTGCTTGTAATGGCTCTCTTGCGATGAAACGATCAGAGAACGTTCTTCCTGTGACATAAGCGTTGCCCACCGCATCAACGCCGATACCCGTCGCAACATCAATGGACCGTGTTCCAAGATAAGTGGAATAAGTCAGGGCCGAGCCGGTTGCATTGATCTTGACAACGAAGCTGTCAACATCAGAGTCAACGCCGGCAAAGACCGTCGAAGGATTTATCGGATCAATCGCAAGAGTGTTAACTGAAGCAGCTACTAGATCGGTCAGATTCCAACTCTCACCACCATCAATGGTCTTGAACACAGCACCCCCGCGCCCTTTGACGCCGGTGGCAGCATAAACATTGGTGGGAGTTATCGGATCGACCTGCAAGTCGTTGGCTGCAATGCCAAGGTCAACCAACTTGCTAAAGCTGGCTCCCCTGTCCGTAGTTTTAAACAGACTCCCGCTCGAATCGCTTAGATAAAGAGTAGAAGAGTGGATAGGGTCTATCGCGAGTCGCGAAAAGTTGCGAGTTCCCTGATATGGAATCCGCCACGTAGCTCCGCCATCGGTGCTCTTATAAAAATCGCCAAGCGTAGCAAATAACGTTGAGGGGTTTTGCGGGTCCAGCACTGCGGACGTGGCTGTGAATAGATTCGTACCATTACGGACGTGTTCCCACGAGCCACCCGCGTCAGTACTCTTGAAAAAACGAGGAGGAAAACCGACGTCGCCTGCAACCCCGCCACGGGACAGCAAGTACACAGTCGAACTGTTCACTGGATCTATCAGAAAATGAGCAGGTCCGAAAGGAATGTCCGAAGGAAACTGCATTAGCTTCCAGGTCGCGCCGCTATTGGTAGTCTTATAAAGATCAGTGTAGACGACCGCGGGATTCTTGGGGTCGATCCCGATTCCCTGTGCGGAGTTACTAGGAAATGAGACGAATCCTGGACCCTCCCACGACGCACCGCCGTTATCGCTCTCTATAAGGCCCCGGCCACCGCCAAACCTCTCAGTTAAAGCAGCCAGAACTCGAAGCGGGTTGACAGGATCAAACACAACCGAGTTGATGGGCGAGTTGAAAAGTCGTGGGACCGGTCTCCAGGAAACTCCTCCGTCGTTCGTAATGTACAACGCACTTCCACCCAAATTCGGCTGAATCGGTGAGACCGTTGGAAAATTTTCTGAATCTGTCTGACCTGTCACATAAGCATTGCCATCTGCATCGACTGCGACTGAGTTTCCCAAATCCTGGCCGCGCCCATCTATCAGGCGCGAATAAACAAAACTCCGACCCGACGCGCTGATCTTTGTAAGAAAAGCTGCAGCGCCGTTGGCATTACTGTCAGATGAGCAAGTTGTCCCTGTAACGTACGCACTACCACTTGAATCCACGGCAATGCCGTATGCCTCATCCGCGCCGATCCCCCCAAGATAGGTTGAATAAACCAGATTGGAGCCCGCCGGGTTCACCTTTGTCACGAATGCATCCTCCAGTAATGGAGGCGCTGGAGCCGTAAAGTGCAAGCAATCGATGCCCTGATTAATATTGCCCTTATTGAAGTCTGGCTGGGCCGCTTTCTTGAGCGGGAATCTATCGGAATATGTATAGCCCGCCACGTAAGCGTTACCGTCCCGATCGACCGCAATTCCGCGTCCAACATTGCTATTGAATCCGAACATGAATCCAAGCGCGTTGCGGCCGCCGAGATACGTCGAGTAAGAAAGGCGGTTCCCCGCAGCATTGAGCTTTGCAATAAAGGCGTCACCCGCTCCACTCGCCGTCGTTTGGAATCCATTAGGCGTGGTTGGAAAATCGTTCGACAAAGCAGAACCGGTGACGTATGCGTTACCCGATGAATCCACTGCGATGCCATTTCCGACATCGCCGCCGCTACCGCCCAGGTATGTGGAGTAAACAAGCGCTGTGCCTGTGGGATTGAGCTTGGCTACTAAAGCATCGGAGGGACTGCCAAACTGGCCTGACTGTAGACCACCCTGAAAGGCGTTGACTGAAGGGAAATCCAGCGAAGTCGTGGCTCCGGTGATGTAAGCGTTTCCGAAGTCATCTAGCGCCACTGCGTTGCCCTTGTCATCACTTGATCCACCAATCGAAGTTGAATAGACAAAGACCGGATCGATCACCAATGGTAGACCTGGATCATAGCTGGGAACGTCAAATCCAGCTTCAAGTGTGCCCTGTATCACATAGTTACCCTCAAGCTCCCGTTTAGCTCCAGCAGTTTCCTGATAGATCACAGGCTTACGCTGACGAACCTCACCAATGGCTGTTTCGATGAGAAGATCACCGGTTTCATCAAGCGTAACTCGCTGTGAACCATCGAATCTGAGTCGAATGGGCTTCAAACTGGCTCCCGGAGCCACTATGAAGTCATACTCGAGCTCACGGCCGTTGCCGTAATAGGCGAGGTCAACGCCAGGGTAAACGCTATGGAACTTGATCCGCGAATACGTCGGAATGTTAGTCCGCCATTTTCTCGGATCACTGCCGATAAAATAATTGGATTTCCCTGGCAATTCACCGCTCGCGGTTATGTGATTAGAATCACTCGCCCCGATCAGGTTCATGCTTAGCGTCAGAGCCGGGATAATTTCGATTTGTATATGAGAACCGTGCACTTGTGTTGAAGAATCCGCAGGGTTGCGCATTTTCAACCAGGCTGCCGTTGCGCTCAGTTGAAAGCTGCATCCGATCGCGCGAGAAAGATATTTAACGTTTGCTGTGGCCTGACCCCGATTAGGCTCAAAAGTCAGCGGCAGTGCGCCGTAAAGCTCAGCAATTCGATCTCTCGTCGCGTGACTCGCTCGTGGCACTATGGTGTTTCGACCGGGTTTTCGTGCTTCAATTGACTGAAGACTTGCGTTGAAGAGAGGCGATACAGGTACGACAAGTAATGACTGAAAAATGAGTAGAACAGTGATAACGAAGAAACGAAAGAAAAGATGATTGCGATTCATCTTTGGCCTCACGAACCTCGGCGTTTTTCAGATGAATGAGCTACCCGGAGCGGGTTTCGGGTCGGCACACGCGAAATGATATGCGATAGCTATGCCACCAGTTTTGAGAAGGAAGTAACCAATTGCGGACTCTAAAGTGCCGGTGGCATTAACGAATAAGTTCAGGGTAAGCGAATGCGGAACGCTGGTGGGAACCATCGTTCCGGGAACAAAGTAGCAATTGGAACGGGGCTATACAGGACTTTTATGGCCAACAGCCAGATAGGACAGAGAGGACTTATAGGACTTATAGGACCTATCAGTCCTATTTGGTCCTATTAAAAATTACAAAGACACGAAGACAGGAGGAGGCGAAACTGTGTCTTCGTGTCTTTGTATCAAGCACTTCACACCAAAAGTCGGCGTGAGTGAATTGAGGGTTTCTAGAAGCTCACTTCTATGATGCATGTGTTTAAAATATTGGCGGATACTGGTGCCTTACTCGCCGCGGAAGGTCACGCTGCCGCTTATCCCGGATACCGAAATAACCGAGCCGCCGCCACCAATTCTCCCGGCAAAGTGGTCCTCACCGACTTTGGTCAGAGTAATGTTCGACGCAGCATTGTTAACGTCGCCATTGACCCCGCTTACGCTTAGGTTAGCATTCAGATTGCTTGCGAGCCTCAACTCGAGTTTTCCGCTAATACCACTGACTCGCATTCCTCGATCGCTTAGTCTGGGTATTGAGATCGACAGTACGCCACTTATTCCGGAGATGTCCGAGTACCCGAGCGCCTGCGCAATGTCTACCCTTCCGCTTATCCCGCTTAGTCGCAAGCTGCCGTCGATCTCACCGATCCGTACCGGCCCGCTGATGGCATTGAGCTTCAAATCCACATTCCGCGGAAGCCGCAGCGTAACCTGCTGCTTCGCCCGTATGTTTGAACAGCCGCCGGTTCGTTCCTGCTTGTGACGCATGATCAGACTGGTTGGAGTGTCTTCGATGTCGATGGTATAGCAATCGAGATCCTTGCGGGTCTCAGCCATCCGAATGATATGAACCTCAGCCAGGCTGGTGTTGCTGGTTTCCACATCTACTGATCCGGAAATCACCGACAGCTCAACTCGAGAACCCGGAGCAAGCTCATAGCTCTTGTCGATCTCTTCGCGTTCTGGATAGTTTCGATCGTCTGCGTCCCGTCGCTGTTGCGAGGCTGCGGATAGAGACGCCAGGAGAAGCAGTAGAAGAGTGACGATGCACGGGAAGACGAATTTTTTCTTCATAGATTCAGTGCCTCCATAGGGTTCTCAGTTTTGCCGCCCAAGCTAAACGTGATTTCAGATTTTCGAATCTCGGATATCTCAGATTTCAAATTTCAAAAACATTTCAAAATTCGAATTTCGGATTTCAAATTTCAAATTATTTCAAATTTAAGATTTCAAAGCATCACGCCGCTTTGCTCTGTTCTTCCACCACCTGCCCATCAAACAAATGTACCTTGCGATCAGCATACGCAGCGTAACGCGGATCGTGGGTTACCATGCATATCGTCGAGCCCGCGCTGTGCAATTCTCCGAGCAATTCCATCACCGCCTCGCCGTGTGCTGAATCGAGATTCCCGGTCGGCTCATCCGCCAGCACGATCAGAGGATCACCCGCTACTGCCCGGGCCACCGCTATTCGTTGCTGCTGCCCTCCGGACAACTGACTCGGAAGGTGCCGCTCTCGATGTGCCATACCCACCCTCTCGAGAGCCTCACGTACACGATCGCGACGCTCCCCGACTCGGAGACCACGATAAGTGAGAGGGAGTTCAACATTTTCGAACACCGTCAGGTCGCCGATAAGGTTGAAGCTCTGAAATACGAACCCGACCTCACGATTTCGAATCTGTGCGCGTTCCGCCGTAGGCAGATCCGACACACTTTTTCCCGAAAGCGTGTAAGAGCCCTCAGTCGGCGAGTCAAGCAACCCAAGTATCGCCAGGAGCGTTGACTTGCCACATCCCGACGGCCCGGCAATCGACACGAATTCGCCCTTGTTTATCTGCAGATGGATCCCCGAGAGCGCGTGCGTCTCGACCTCGTCCGATAGAAAGACTTTGGTCACGCCTTCCAGACGCAGCAACGGCTGGTCAAACAGATTCATATTTTCTCCCAACCAGTCGGGTCAGAATCGACCCTTAATGACTAAAACGTAATGTAAGTGAATCCGGGCTCAAAAAGGTTTCAAAAAGGCGATTGAAAAATAAATCAATCGCATTAATAGGTCCTACTGGTCCTATCCGTCCTATTCATTGACACAGGATTCCGTCTATTTGGTAAGTATTTCTTTAAAGAACTCGAGCGCACGCTCGTCGCCGGTTTGCCCGAGCCAGAACATCGCCTGTTTGCGCACTGCGGCTTTCGGATGCGTCCGCGCAATCTTGATTAGCAAAGGTACCGCTTCATCCTTGGGACGCTGGCTAATCGCAAACACCGCTTGCTTTTGTACTTCGGTGTCGTCATCGGATTTTTCAACCACGTTGCCCAAAACCTCGAGACTGCGCTTGCCGGCTCGTTGACCAAGCCAAAACAGGGCCTGTTTTCTCAGTTCGCGGTCTGAGTCTCCTTCGGCAACTTTGATCAGAAAGTTAACGCCCGCATCATCGCTTCTGCGAGCCCCGCTATCGTCATTGTTGTTGATTGAAGCCGCAAAGATGATCTGTTTTTTCACCTCACGACTGGTGCTTGTCTGGTAGAGACTTTCGAGCGCTGCCATTGTCCCAGGGTCCTTGCTGACTCCAATGGCGAACGCCGCCTCTTTGCGAAGCGATACACTCTCCTGTTCGTTGCGAACAAGATCAGTCAGGAATTGGAGGTTTCCCGGGACCTGTCCAAGCCAGAAGACCGCACTGCTTCGGACCTTATCTGACTTTGAGTTGCGAACGAAATCCTGGAGCATTCCGCCTACGCGCGGATCATCGTGCAACCCGATCGCGACAATCGCGTGTTTAGGCGCGTCACCGGTTTGAACTGTATCAACAATCCCTTTCAGATAATTCAAGCTCTCTTCATTGCCGGCGCGCCCGAGCCAGTAAACCGTGTAACCGCTGTATTCACGCTGGCGATCGAGGTTATAGATCTCAACTCTCGCCGTCGAACCATCAGCCGGTTCATGCAAAACAAAAACGCCAAGATTACGAGTTTCTATTTTGGAACCAACCGAAACGCTTATGCCGTTTACAATGGTAGTATTTCCATTTGAGTGGTATTCAACATCGACTGCCACGCCTGGCCTGACATCAAACGA
>DATFWY010000020.1:0-3789 GCA_035258805.1 Blastocatellia bacterium
ATTACCAAATCCACCTTTAGGTTATTTCGCTTAAGGTCCTCCATCGCCTTTGACGCCGAGGTGTAAGTCAGGACCTTGTAGTTACTCTCAATGGCGAAAAACGCTTTCATCGAGTTGAGGACCATCTCTTCATCGTCCACCACTAGGATCGTCGGATTACCGTTCTCAGTCATTGCCGGACACGCAGCCTTTCTTCAAGCGTTAAGCGGGATACTTATTGTGAAGGTTGTTCCTTGCTCTGAGCTTTCTCCTTCGATCGTACCACGATGGTCCTGGATGATTTTGTAGCAGATGGACAGTCCAAGACCGGTGCCTAAACCTACACCTTTCGTTGTGAAACCCGGATCGAAAACCTTTGACAGGTTTTCCGGCGGAATGCCGATTCCGGTATCGCTGATCGCTATCTTGACTCGGTCACCTTCTCTCCATGTTTTGACGGTGATTTCGCCGCGATGCTTAATCGCCTGGGCCGCGTTCACAAGGATATTCATGAATACCTGGTTGAGTTCATTGGGGTAACACTCGATCTCCGGAATATCACCGAAACACTTGACGATACGAATCCGGTTCTTCAATTGATGCCGGAGAAGACTAAGTGTGCTTTCGATACCCTCGTGAATGTTGACCTTCTTTCGCTCTGCTTCATCGAGGCGTGCAAAGTTTTTCAGGCTTCGCACGACCTTCATAATGCGCTCCGTCGCCATTTCATTGTTTCTGCAGACTTCGCCGAGAATGTCCAGAAGCCGCCTGACTTCCTTATCGGGCGCCGGCTCCAGAAGCTTGCGGACTTTTCCAACGGCCCGCGTCATGATGTCGTTGTTGCTGTGAATCGCTCCCATAGGAGTATTGATCTCGTGCGCGACACCGGCTACCAGCAATCCCAAGGCAGCCATCTTTTCCGATTGGATCAATTTCGACATTAGTTCTTGTTCTCGATTTCGGTTACTCATACCTCAATCCGCGATCAAACGGTTTACACGTTCGATCACTGCTCTGAAAATTGCGGGTGTAATCTCATCGTGATCCGATAGCAGATCATAAAAATCCTCACTCCGAATCTTCAGAAGGTTCACATCCTCGATTGCACGGGCCGTCATGACCCTCGGTTGGTTATCGAAGAGCGCCCAGGTGCCGAAACTTTGCCCGGCACTCACTGTCAAGATTTCCCTGCCTGCTTTATCTAAGCGCACGCGTCCGCTCACAACGACGTACAAGGCATCGGAGAGGTCGTCTTCCGCGAAAATTAGGCTCCCTTTCGACGCACTGACTTCATACGCAATCGATGCAATGTAAGCCAACATTTCAGTCGTGGCATACTTGAATACGTCTACACTTTGCAAGCACAAGACTTTTTCAATTGGTGATAACGCGACGCTCTCTAAATTCATTGCGTTCTTCTCCAATCTCTCTTTCAAGTTCACTTGCGATTTCCTTAAGCCACGGATCGTCGCCTGCAATGAGCATCGCGAGCGCGGCACGGCGCGAACTGGACCGCACCGGCTCCCGGGCATGAATTCCATTTTCAGGTTCGAATGCCTCTTCCAACAGCGGCACGATTGTCTCCTTTAACGGCGCATCCAAAAGATTGTCCAGGAACTCGATGGCGGCAGGGCGTAATGCCGGCTTGATTTGGCAGTTGTAGAAAACGGAATAGATATCATGTGGGGAATAGATCAACCCGACCAGACGGAAGATTCGCTCCAGCCGATGCTGGAGTCGCTCAGCGATTGCCTGCATCAGTAAGGAGAATATGGGGTGCTGAACATGGTTCGCTTCAAGCCGTGTCTGTACGGCTCTCAACTGATCGTATTCCTCGCGCTCTTTGCCTATACACGCCCTCACAAGTCTTTCGTTGACAACGATGCGGGGCGAGACGACGCGCATGCTGTTCAACGCTTTCAAAACCGTATAATCCAAATCATCGTCGAGGCGATGTAGATGTTGGATGAGTGCATCGGCCGCCTTCTGTTTTCCAGTAAGAGCCAGCGTCTTCGGAATGCGGCGTCGAACGGCCAGCTTTTCCGCCGGGTCAGAGAGCCGGAAAACCAGCTCAGGTATCACAAGATCGCCGAATTTAAGCAACGCCTGGCGGGCTTCGCGCCTGAGACTTTTGTCCGCGAGCTTCTCGATCAATAACGCTAACGCGTCGAGGTAGCGGACCATTCCGGCCGTAACAATGGCTTGTCGTACGACCGCATTCGACGAGTCTTCAAGCAGGCTGTCCAATAATGCTCGATTTCGCCCAGAATTGCTCCAGTGCAAGCGCAGCGTCGTGGCCATCGCAACACGCGCAGTTTCGTAATCGGGATGTTCAATGAATTGACCATCCGAGATTGCCGGATCGTTCCAGTTCGCAAGCAAGGCGAGCGTTCGTGCGCGCACGGTACCTGATCGATGCTGAATCAGGGAATTGATGTGTTCCCGCCAACGATTCGGGTGGGTATGGCTCAGCAAGTCCAGCGCGTATAGAGTCTGACGTTCATCGCCGCTGGACAACAGCGACAGCAGTGGTTTCATTGTCGCTTTGTCAAGATTACGAAGTTGCAGCGCCTCAGGCTCGATCGTTTTCTTCTCGAGCGCTTGCCTGAACGACTCCATGTACCCGCGCTTCACTGCTACAACCATCCCAATCCACGTGGCAACCAGGAGACTCGCAATGAGACTCAATGACGGGATCGATAACGTCAGGACCGCAGTGAACAAGAGGAGCAACACGGCTCCTACAGCGCGTCCAGCTCGATCTACAAACATGTCGATGAATCCTTTTACGGCATTGCGAATGTGCGGCGGAATTGGCAGGTAAAGTAGCTCCATTCCTGAGCGATGGATGGAATAGCTAAATGCTCCATCCACTAATTGAAGAAGTGCTGCCGTCCACAAAGCAGGCCGCACAGCCAACGCCAGAAAAGCGCCAAACAATCCGACCGGCAACAACAGAATCGCCCAACCAACGCCGAAACGCTTCAGGATTCGGTTTGTAGCCAGCGTCTGAAATAACAACGAAGAGATCCCGATATAAAACGTGATGCCACCGAAAAACGCGGTGAGGTGATCCTTAGAGGCAATCGACTGAGAGGCAACGAACTTGTATTGATAATCAATGAATGCCTCTACAACGACGGCAATACTCAGCAACAACACCATCATCGTGAGCTGCCGGGATGCTCGCACTTGGCGAAACAGCATTCTGCCTGTCGCCTCCCCGGACGGATGCTCCCCGAATTGTTCCGGTTCGGAATTTGACGCGCTTGCCTCCAACTTCCCCCTCGCGACACGCTCGAGCAGGACGACAGTCACGGCCATCATTCCAGCACATACAATCAGCAACGATTCCGTTCCAAGCCAGTGCGCCATACGGTTTGTCACAGCACCGCCGAACACGCCACCTAAAATTCCTCCGACGCCGATCCACGAGAACACTCGCCGCGCCTCTCGGGGGTTGAAGATGTGCGTCGCGAGCAGCCAGAACTGCGAGGCCGTAATTGCACCGAACAAACTTACCCACACGTAGAGCAGATAAAACCAGACCGCTGACGTACCGCTGAAAACGAGCCAGAAAAATATGAGATTTGAAATGATGACAAGCGATGTTGTTCGTATCAGCCGGTGCAGACCGATCCGGTTCACGGCTCTCGAGTACACCATGGACACCACACCCATTGCTCCGGCAATCAACAAATAGACGTACGGCAGTTGGGCGGGACCGATTTTCGTTACAAAGAGCGAGTCACGAACTGCCTTCGTGACGCTGTACGAGGCAATGATCAGCAAGAGATAGGCCGACATCAG
>DATFWY010000021.1:0-10780 GCA_035258805.1 Blastocatellia bacterium
TATCGGAGCATTGTTCTCGAGAAGGTCAATCGCCTTATCAAGCGGTGGCATCACAACAGAATGGGACGGCAGTCGTTTCAAAACACTCGCTTCAATTTGCCGTATGCGCTCCCGTGAAACACCGATTTTTTCGGCCGCCGCCTGAAGCGTCACTGGCAATCTGCCGTGCCACCCCAGTCGGGCCAGGAGCGCGTCGAGCTTTTCGCCCTGAAGTCCGGAAACAGCACCCAAGTAGTCCTTCAAAGCATCTTCCAATGACATGCCTTCGAGCCGGCTAATGTATTCGCTGATTTTTGCGATAGCGTCAGCCAGCAAGCTCTCATCGCCTTCGGCCGGCGAATCAGAGGGCATCGACGTGATTGCGTCAATACGATCGAATACCGTTCCTCGACCTAACGGCAGCAACGAGGTGAATCTCGGATCTTGTTCGCTAACCTTGTCAATCCAGTCCTGGTCGAGCGCCCGACTAATCGTTTCGGATACTGCGGCGGCATCGCGAGACTTGCAGACTGTTGAGAGACGGCCCGTGCAAATATCGATCCGACACTCGTGCGGTTACTACCTGGCAAATCGGGGTTTTGATACGCGGTTGATTCAGGACTATTTGGGTCACAGAAACATCGCGCACACTGTACGCTACACCAGGACGGCAGCGACGCGGTTCGAAGGATTATGGCGATGAGGACGGATCAGAATGATATTCCTCAGCCCAGGGACACCGTTCCTTTTTTTTCCAAGCCATTCACTCAGAGGTTGGGCAGTCGCATTCTGGATCGGTGCGCTGTTCGCTGGCGTAATAGGCATTATTCTACTATTCAACGAATCACGCATCGTAGGTGGCGATGCATATAACTACATTATTGGAGCGATGCGTGGCGTAGGGTGGATCTGTCTGGGAGTTCTTTGTGGCGTACTGGCCTGCGCGCTGCTTTTGTTTGCGCTTCGCTACGAGATGCAGCAGAGGTCCTAGGGAGAGATTGGCAATGCAAAACGAAATATAACCAAACCCGTCTCGGTTCCCCAACAATCACTCTCCCATGGTCGGCCTCTTTTTATTCATCGACTTGCGAATTCATACACCCCCATATAAGCTTGCACACCTTACCTTTCGCAGCGCCCCTTGGCCGTTAGCAGTTCTGCTCGAGAGTGTTATCTAACTAAAGGAGAATCTCTATGCCCACAGCACGCCGACTCATCTTCTCTTTAATCTTTGTTGCGATGGCTGCCGCCGACTCACCGGCTCGGCAGGACGGCAGAGCCGTCCAAGCTCATTCGACAGATGTGACCGTAACCGCCGCCGCTATCGGCGAGCGCGTGCGTTTCTCGGCCCCGCTTGACGTGGTCCAGATGCACATAGAGGTTTACACGGAGTCGGCCGTGAAGCTCTTTGACTTCGAACTCAAAAGCGGCAACGTGTTCGATTGGAACCTTCAGGACGGGAAGGCTGAGCGCCTCGGCGCCGGTTATTACTTGTGCGTCGTCACGGTGAAAAGCCTTTCGGGCAAGCTTACTCAGAAACTGGGTGCCATAAATTTAGCCGATCGGTTTGTCACCGTCGAACCGGCGCAAGCTTCAACCCTAAATGCCAAACTGGCGCAAGCGATTGGTCCACTGCAAGAGGATTCAAGCCTTCAGGTAATTAGGCCGGATGAGCAGCTGACAACAGTCGTAAGCACCCACAGCGGCGAGGAAGGACAAATCACCCGAGGGCGCGGGGCGTTGTCGTTTCGTCTGGGTGATTTCTATAGCGGCAAAGACCAGGAGCAGATGCGCCTCACTGAAGAAGGCAATCTGGGAATAGGAATCAGCCAACCGCGAGTGAGACTGGATGTAGACGGTATGATCCGGTCAAGCAAGGGGATTCTGTTTCCAGATGGGACGATTCAAACGACCGCGGCGATTGGTGGAAGCGTCAGCGAATCGGCAGAAGTTGGAAAGCACCAAAACAATCTGGGCAATCTTCAAGGCTCTGCAAATCAAAACGGAGATAAAGGCAAGGTAGGCAAGAAGGGGATAGTCTCGCCTGATTTATTTGTAAATGAAGATTTGACAGTAAACGGAAATATCATATTCACTCCGCCCCCACTCAACTTACCGCAGCGGGACATAACAATACAGAACAACACAGGAGGACTACGATTCTTTGGAGCACCGACGCTGACCAGTTCACCGGCGGCTGCGGCGATACAGTTTTGGGGAAACGCTTCGTTATTCCCCGGTCAACTGTACCTGGACTCAGGTGCGGACAACTCAGGAGCCGTGATCATTCGCACAGCCGAAACTGGAGGAACAATCACCGAGAGGATGCGTGTGACGGCGAACGGCAACGTCGGGATTGGCAGTACCAACCCATCCTCAGGCCGGCTTCAGGTTGAAGCGCCTTCGGATGCTGCCGGTTTTTTTAAGAGCCAGAGCGGGCGCGGCGTTCAGGCGATCGCCGGGATACCGAGTGTCTTCTTTGTTCCCCAAGCAGCCGTTTGGGGAGATTCAGCATCCGCGGTTGGTCTCGCTGGCACGAGCCAGTCATCTTCAGGCGTAACTGGCACATCGAATTCTGGTTTTGGAGGAGACTTTGTAAGCCTCCATGGAGTTGGTCTAAGGGCTATCGGGAATTCAACCAGCAGCGGCGGAACAGGTATACAGGCGCAAGCCGGAAGTCACAGCAGTTGGTCCACAAGCGCAGGCGTTTGGGGAGACTCCGGGTTACAGACCGGCGTAGCCGGTACGAGCGATAGTTCTTCCGGCGTAATTGGACGTTCAAGTTCAGGAGATGGCGGAGACTTTCGAAGCAATATCGGGCGCGGGATATATGCGTCAGGAGACACTTACGGCGGCTTTTTCGAAACTTTTGGCAACGGCATCGGCATAAATGTCCACAGTGTAGGTGGAGTCGCTGTTTTTGCCCGCAGCGAAAACACGCACGCGCTTTATGCCGACGGCTCAATTCTTGTTAACCGGTGGATAGTGCTCAACGAGCTGCGTGGCGGAGGCGGCAGTGCGGTCTGCCGGAACTCGTCGAATGAGCTTTCGTTTTGCTCATCGTCGATGAGATACAAGTCAAACATAGGACAGTTCTCCTCCGGGCTTAATCTAATCGGACATCTACACCCGATCACGTTCGATTGGAAGGCGGATGGAAAACACGATTTTGGCCTCGCAGCCGAGGACGTTGAAAAGATCGACCCGCTACTCGTCACATACAACAAAGATGGCCAAGTCGAAGGCGTCAAATACGACCGGATCGGCGTCGTGCTGATCAACGCCGTCAAGGAACAAGAAGCGCAGATTGAAGCTCAGCGGAAGGAGGTTGCCGCGTTAAAGAAGGTGGTCTGCCTTGACCACCCCGAGGCCGAGGTGTGTAAGCCTAGCGGCTCACTTGCTCAAAAGACAACCTCTGCCCCTTGAGGAACGCTAAAGGCCTACCATCACGCCGCTATGATCTAAGTTCAATATAACCTCGAGATCGAAATGGCGCGACTCGAGTCTATTTTTATCTCCTTGGCGAAGACGGATACGGCAAAGAGGCGTTGGAGAGAATCGAACGGGCCTTTGGGTGAAGCTCCTTATCATTTTCCGTCCTTCCAACAGGACACCGCCGGATATCCAGAGGATGTTCACCCGCAGGTTCTCCGCCGCCCTGAGACCAACTCATCCTCCCTCGTCTGTGAGAAAACAATCCTGTGTTGTGCGATGAAGGCGGCGTTTGGGAAACACTAATAGCCGACCAGAATATGGGACACCGGGCTTTAATTGGTGAGCATCAATTGGAGTGCGATACGTAACAGTTTCATCGCCAATTTGTATATTCTCGGAGTAGAAGAATCTGAGAGGCACCAGTACACGGCCGTCGGCATAAACTGGTTCTTCAGAGTGAAGATTTCCGATGTGATTCGTGTAGCGAAGATCCCCTTTGTAACCAATCTCTTTAGCAACGAATCGCGCACTATCCAAAGGAGGCTCGCTTTCGGGACCAAGGAGAAGGCAGGCGTATGAAAGGTTCTTGGGGCGGTTGCCCTTGTTGTCAATTGTCGTCAATATGGTTACCCAACCATTCTTTGGTGATTCGGCTTTAACCGATATCCGAAGGTATGAACCAAACTCGTCGAACAGTCGCCAAACGAACGCGGCTAAACCTGCAATCGCTCCCAACAGCTTGATCAGTTCGGTTTCACTCATTTTGCCCGCTGAGTTCCCCAATATTCTTTCTTTGTTAACGCATTTGCATCAGCGGTCCCTCATCATTTTCAAGCAACCTTTTGGCAATCAGTATGTTGTCCCTCAGTCTGATGCAAACTGAGCTTATCGAGTACGGCAAGTTCTCCCCTAACCGGCGGTGGGTGGCGTATGAATCTGCCGAGACCGGCACGGTAGAGGTGTACGTGCGGGAGTTCCAAGGGTCGGGACGCAGGTGGCAGGTCTCTGCTGGCGGAGGCCTCTGGCCGGATTGGAGGCGGGATGGCAAGGAGTTGTTCTACCTTTCCGGCGGGAAGCTGATGGCAGTAGACGTGAAGGCGAGTGACTCAAGCTTTGAGCCAGGAGTGCCGAAACTGCTGTTCGAGAGGGGCCTTGATTCATCGTCAGCCGTTTCAACACACTCTTTCGCTGTGAGTGGTGACGGGCAGCGATTTCTCATCCCCGTTCCTGTCGAAGAACTCTCGTCCGCACCGATCACGGTTGTGATGAACTGGCCTGCGGACTTGAAGCGGTGAGACGTGGATTCAGGTCAGGGTTTTGGATGCGTTTTTCCTGTTTCTCACTGTCCCACATACGACGTGGAACTCCCCGGTTAATACGCGCCGACCTAAGTGGACAGTGAAATACCCCTGCCATTTCTGTCATTACAGTTGTAGAAGATTGCTAAGTAACGGAGATTGGACAATGACCAAAGCATCTCGAGCCGTCGCCTCAATATCGACGGTCAAAGATAGGCCGTGTCCTGGTCGTAGTCGAAGATTTGCGTGCGGATCTGTCCGGGTCTTTTATTGATTGTATCGATCTGGTTTGTTCAGGATAAGAAAGCATCCCTTAACTAGTCTTTCTAGAATTTAGCGTGTCGATTTGCCATCGCCACTTGATATTCACGAGCCTTTGACTCAAAGCCTGACAGTAATTCCCCGACCTACCCCGCGGGCAGCAGCGCGATCAAGTCTATCCGCAATATCAGTTCACCGGCAGGCGTCATCCGAAAGGGAACCCATCTACCAACTCGATACTGAGCGCACCGGAGTTCGCCGCCTATTGCGCGCTGGGCTTGAGTTCCCACAGCACATTGACGATTACCCAACGCCCGTTGAATTTCGCCACGTGTAGATAGTCAATCCAGTCTGAGGCGACGACCTTGACGCTGGCCGCGTTTTGGTAGACATCCAGTATCGTCACATCTTTCTGCCGTCGCTGTTCAGGCGTATTCTTGCCTCCACCTCTTTTCGTGCCTTGCACAAGGCTGAGCGCGCTCATCTGGTCGAGCCGGCTCTGGCCGTTCTGCGGGTTGGTGCGAGCGATTCTTTTGGCCAATTCAGGGTGCAGCGCCCGTTCCATTCGTTCGGCGTTGCCTTCGTACCAGCCTTCGATGTAATCCAAAGCGGTCTGCTTGATTGCTGCCTGGTCAGCGGCAGATGCGTTCGTGGTTTGCGCTTCGGCTCTATGCGCACAAAGAGCCAGGATTACGACTAAGAGGAAAATCGGTTTTCTCATTGTTTCACCGTTCAGAGGTTAGTGATCCGCCTGTGCGTATTATCTCCATTCAGCAAATCTGTGCAACCGATTTGAGTTGGTGGTGTGAAACGCGGAGGGTCGGCAAAGAAAACCAGTATCACCGAGAGCTAAGCCTCGGCAACGCGTCGAGACTTATCCACGCCAGCGGGGTGGCATATTTGTAGAAGCGGACGTTAAGGGGGAGCCTGCACCCAGCGGAGTGCAATACTCCAATTAGCTCACGGACCTCTCTGACTCGTTCGAGGGTCAGGCGTGCAATTTGCAATTCTCATTCGGCCACTCTCTCTTGATTCCCTCACAGCGCTATCGAACTGAAGTTGTTGAGAAGACGTGACCAGAGCGAATTGCAAATTGCACGCCTGACCCCATTCTCAACGCTTGGCAGGGGTGGGGTCCAAGCGTACTCCTCCTTATACCAGCTATTAAACCCGCGTTCGTCCTCTAGTCGCTTTAGGAAGGTTAATAATTTCAAATTGAGGATTCAAGAAGTTACTAGTAGAGGATTAAAACGTTGAAATAAAAGATCGCCGCTTCAGGACCCGCGGTTTCTTGATCGTGCGGATCTCTTTACACTACGATCATCGGTGATCCGAGTCTTTACGGTATAAAGGATTGATTCTGTTGCTGGGTACTTGAGCGACTCATTACAAAATGGGTGTTCTTTAGCGAGTTCGCCTCATCACCGAAAGTCAACTTCGCGCTCGACGCCGTATCACCGTTCGATATATCTTTTGCCAGTGCCGGACCAGGCAGAGCCAGTTGTCTCACGAGTTGGTCATTCACTCCAGCGAAAGGAACATGCAACTTATGCCTACGTCGATCTTCAGCCAAAGCGTTCGAGATGTTTTTAATCACGCGGCAACCCCGCAAAGTAAAAGCGTCACGGTCGGCGGCCAAACCATCAAAATCACCACGCCCTTTCCGTCACCGGAAGATTGGCGGGACCAATGGATCTACTTCTTGATGATCGATCGCTTCAACAACCCGAACGCGCCACCGAAGCATCAGCCTTTTGACGGCGAACACGACGTTTTCCAAGGCGGCACTTTCAACGGTGTGCGAAAGCAACTGGACTACCTCCGCGACCTCGGAGTCGGCGCGATCTGGATGACGCCCGTGCTGAAGAACTGCCAATACGAAGACGGCACTTATCATGGCTACGGAATTCAGGATTTTCTACAGGTCGATCCGCGGTTCGCCTCGAATCCGCAGGCGGCCAAGGGGAATCCGAAGCTGGCCGAGGACGAGTTGCGCCAACTGGTTGATGAGGCGCACGCCCGGGACATTTATGTGATCTTCGACATCGTGCTCAACCATTGCGGGAATGTTTTCGGCTATGTCGTTGGGGGCAATAACAACGCCAGCGCGGCCGATTTCAACAACAACGGATATCCGATCTCGTGGCACGATGAGCACGGCGGTCCCGGCTTTCCCGACTTCAACCACGCGCCGGCAACCATTCCGGATGACGCAGCAGTCTGGCCGGAGGAGTTGCATGGTAATGAGCTCTTCCGGCGAAAGGGCAAAGGCGGTGAAGCGGGAGGCGATTTTGAGTCGCTCAAGGAATTGGTGACCGCGAACGTGGCGGTGCGCGACGTGCTGATTCGCTCCTTCCAGCACGCCATCGCCAGGTTCGACGTGGATGCCTTCCGCATCGACACGTTGAAGTTCATCGAGCCGGACTTTGCCCGACTCTTCGGCAATGCCATGCGCGAATACGCTTTGAGCATTGGCAAGAAGAACTTTTTCACTTTCGGCGAGGTGTTCGACGAGGAGGAAACGATCGCGCAGTTCATTGGTCGCAATGCCGGCCTGATTGAAGATCCGATCGGAATCGATGCGTCGCTTGATTTTCCGCTGTTCTTCAGGCTGCCTGGCGTTGCCAAAGGGTTGGTTCCGCCGCCGGCGTTAGTCGGCATGTTTGAACACCGCAAACAAGTCGAGCGCGAGGTGCTCACTTCGCACGGCGAGGCCGGGAGCTATTTCGTGACGTTCCTGGACAATCACGACATGGGCCAGCGGTTCTATTTCAGCGACCTAGGCGCGCCGAATCGTTTCGACGATCAGCTGACCCTGGGGCTCGCGTGCCTGATGTCGTTGCAAGGGATTCCGTGCCTGTATTATGGCACCGAGCAAGGTCTGCATGGCAATGGCGGCAAGGACCTCTCGGTGCGCGAAGCGCTCTGGGGCAAAGGGCCGAACGCCTTCGATCGGACGCATCCTTTCTATCAGGCGCTGGCAAGCATCGCCGCGGTACGCGCCAAGCAGCCGGCGCTACGCTACGGACGCCAGTATTTTCGGCCGCTCTCAGGCGACGGTGTGCATTTCGGCATCTCGCCGTTTAGTGGCGGCGTGCTTGCCTTTTCGCGAGTGTTGAACGACCAGGAGGTCCTCGTGGTCGCCAACACCAACACGCAAAGCCGTTTTCAAGGTGAGGTGATCATCGACGCGGCGCTCAACCCGGCCCAAGCGGATTACGAAATCCTGTTTAGCAACCTCGGCCAGCCGAGCCTTCCAGGACAGACGCTTACGAAAATTGGGGGCAGCGTAGAGATTCACGAAGTCAATGGCGCGGTGACAAACGGCCCGGCACGAACGCTTCGCGTGACGCTGCAGCCGATGGAAGTGCAGATTTTGCGGAAGGCAAGATAGGTGGCTCGGCGGGTTGGAACTGGCGATTTTTGAGTTAGCATTTCTGTGCGTAGAGGTTTCCAGAGGTCGGGAACGAGTGGCAGGTCTCTGCTGGCGGAGGCTGCGGCCGCATTGGCGGAGAGATAGCAAGGAGTTGTTCTACATTTTCGGCGGGAAGCTGATGGCAGTTGACGTGAAGGCGAGTGGCTCAAGCTTTGCTACAGGCGTCGCGAAGGCGCTGTTCGATTGGGGAATAGGCAGTCTCTTTGATTTCGATGTGAGTGGTGACGGCCGGCGATTTCTCATCCCGGTTCCAATCGAAGAAAGCTGGTCCGCACCGATCACTGTGGCGTTGAACTGGACTGCTGACTTGAAGCGGTGAGACGTGGGTCAGGTCAGGGTTTTGGATCACTGAATCGTGCTTAGCGTCATTAAATTGTGTTGATCTGGCTTGACATCAGGGGAGCAGTACGCGGCTCACGGATTGACCGCATTTCAGATCACACGTAGCTCAATCCAATTCTTTTAAAAGAAAAGGCAATAGTTTCAGAAAGCAATCATTCCGATGTGACGTTGCGACAAGACTTTAACTCGAAAGCCGCATAAATGAATCAGGCGGCCTTTTGCTACCAGTGCAGCAGCCGACAGGCCCGCCTCCTCGATCCGAACATCTTCGCCTTCGCCTGTCGCTGTGAAGGTGCGCCCCTGAGAGTTCGAAACTGCATCAAGCAGCTCTCTTACGGCTTCCTCGTTAGGAGCTTCAACGCCCTTGTCAGTTCGTCGGGACAGTCCTTGAATCGCGTAACTGCTCACCAGCTTCGGCAGCAACTTCGCAAGAGTTGAAGCGCGGTCGAAGAGATTGAAGCCAATGATCTCACCATTGATCGCGAAGGCCGCTCCGGCCTGCGCCTGCACCGGCGAAACTTTTGAACGTACTCATCGAGGTCGGTCGAGTAGGATTGGTATTATATCCGACATTGCGCTTGTAGGTGAGGCAACCCCTAAATTGGCAGCCATTCGATCTATGTCTCCCCACACCTCACTCTGGTCAGAATCGGCTCGGCCCCTCTCTCTCAACGAAGAGGAAACCGAAGAGAGCTTGCTCGCCCGAGCCGAGGCGAACAGCGCTCGGGGTGCCGATGCGAACGCAGCTGACCTGTAGCTCCAACGGCCCCGCTCAACGCACGAAACTGGAATATTCAACTTTTGGTGCGCCGGTGCAAGAATCGTCAAATTGAGAATTCGATTCTGTTTTGCGCCGATCAACTCCTGGAAAGCTTCATTGCACGATTTGGTCAGGTCATTGATGTCGTCTCTCCATTTCTCGATCGAGCGTTTCCTTGTCCTGGTGATTGGGGTGTTTATTCCAATAGCAAGCGGGTTCCGCTTGGTTTATTGTATGCGAGAAATAATGGGTCGTGGTTATGCTCTCAAGAGCATGGTGGTCAAAGATATGGACTGCAACCGAACAAATTTTAACAAAACGCGACAACGGCTTAAGTACCCACGCTTGATAATGGTCAGTGAGGAATTGTGATCTGGCGCAGATTAACGCGCCTGAGCGGCTTTGTTGCCGAAGGCATCAGCGGAGCGTTCTGTTCCAATCAAGGAACGAAGGACGACGTTATGATGGACCGAACCGAGATCGTCGCCAATGCGATCAGGGGGCTGCTCGCCAACAAATTGCGAACCGGCCTCGCGGTGCTTGCCATCGCCGTCGGCATTACTGCACTTGTGGCAATCGTCGCCCTGATTCAGGGCGCGAGCGACTATATAACTGAGCGGCTCGCCACCCTGCAACCGGACGTTTTTCAAGTTTCACAGCTACCCGCAAACTTTCTCAACGTCAACGAGTACATCAAGGCTTCGAAGTGGAAGCGCATCGAATACGAGGACTACGTAGCCGTGCGCGACGGCTGCCGCCAATGCGCTAACGTAGGAGCGGAGTCGGACATCATGGGTCGCATCAAATGGCGGGGCACGGTAACCGGCAGTGTGCAGATTCGCGGGCTGACAGCAAGTATGTTCGAGATCGAGAGGGTCAAGGTCGACACCGGCCGCTTCTACAGCGAAACCGAGGAGGGCCAACACGAGTCGGTCTGCCTGGTTGGCGCCGACGTCGCTGCTGACCTCTTCCCCACCTTCGATCCGATCGGCTCGGAGGTGAATGTCCTGGGGAAGTCCTGCCGAGTCATCGGCACAGTGGCGGGGCGCGGCTCGCTATTTGGACGATCGCAGGATCGCTTCATCATCATGCCGCTCGCAACTCTGCTGCGGCGATTCGGCGCCCACCAGGCGCTCACGGTTTACTGTCAGCAGCAGCCAAACGCGCCACAAGTCTGGGCCATCGACGAGGTGCGCGGCCGAATGCG
The DNA here is from genome assembly GCA_035258805.1 of Blastocatellia bacterium. Classification (GTDB taxonomy): domain Bacteria; phylum Acidobacteriota; class Blastocatellia; order UBA7656; family UBA7656; genus Onstottus_A. The sequence continues at coordinate 10,719 of DATFWY010000021.1, forward strand.
CTTGCATCGCCAGTTGCTGCCCTCCCAGGAGGATACGTTCTTCATCATCACGTCGGAATCTG
>DATFWY010000022.1:0-2372 GCA_035258805.1 Blastocatellia bacterium
TATGCGATTGAACGTTACGTCAAAGAAACCGAACGGCTTTACGGTATTCTCGATGAGCGGCTCGCCGACCGCGAGTTCGTCGCCGGAGACTATTCCATCGCCGACATGGCATGCTATCCGTGGATCGTGCTGCACGATCGGCAGGGACAAAATCTGGATGATTACACCAATATCAAGCGGTGGTTCGAGACGATCCAGCGCCGCGACGCAGTTCAGCGCGCGTACGCGATAGCGAAGACCATTAATCCAGCGCCTCCGGGTATGACGGAAGACGCGAAGAAAATTCTATTCGGCCAGGGCCGGCGACCAAAACGATAAAGACTTCCGAATATCTTCGACAAAGAAAGTTGGTCGCCACCCAGAACTTTCTGTAAGGTCTCATGTGGCAATCGGAACGAGTTTCGACCGCCGCATCTTTTGGGCGCGCGTCATGAGAGGCGCCTGAATACGAGACTCGTTGTAGCGATGACTTGATCATCCTACTTCAGGCCGGTACTTAAGATATTTCCTTTGATCTTGATTTTGCCTTTGAAACTGCCGATCAATTTCGCATTGTCAGTATGAATGGGGATCAGTTTTGCAATAGGCTTACCATGTTTGGTGATAATAATACCGTCCGGATCTAATCGATCGAGTAACGCCAGACACTGCTCCTTGAATTTAGCGGCAGGTACCGTCTTCATCACACCATGACTATATTACAGGAGCGACTATACTTCCTAGTCATGAAAACTCGACATAATTCGTGATCAGAGCGATGGGCTGCTCCAGCTCGTTAAACTGGCCGACCGCCGGTTGCCCTTTCGGTTGACCTCCGACTTCTGATTTCTGACTTCTGATCCTGCCCCTCGACAATCGCCTGGCCTTCCCTGCTCTCTGCTGCTTGCTTTTTGCTCCCTGCTTTCCTGATGTCATTTGCCATTCGGAGACTGGAGAGAACTATCCGCAAGCGTGGGGCGCGCCGCATATGTGGTATTGGGACCGATCAGTTGCGCCGCGACCAGCTGTGAGTAGAGACCGTTTCGGCTAAGAAGGACCGCGTGCGAACCCTGTTCGGCGACTCGGCCCTGTTCGAGCACAACGATATGGTCTGCATCTCGTATCGTGGAAAGACGATGAGCGATCACAAGCGTGGTTCGCCCTTCCGCGAGACCGGCGAGTGCCTGCTGGATCAATTGTTCGTTGACAGCGTCGAGATGTGACGTGGCCTCATCAAGGATGAGGATAGCTGGATTCTTGAGCAGTGCTCTTGCGATAGCGAGCCTTTGCCGCTGCCCTCCTGAAAGCTGTGTGCCGCGTTCCCCTACGACGGTGTCATAAGAATGCGGAAGCTCGGTGATGAAATGGTGCGCGTTAGCGCGCCGGGCGGCTTCCTCTATCTCTTCATTCGTGGCTTGCGGGCGGGCCAGGCGCAGGTTTTGCCGAATAGTAGTGTTGAAAAGGTAGGTCTCCTGTGAGACCAGCGCCATCTTTGCGCGCAGGTCATCGAGAGTGAATGCTCGAAGATCGTGTCCTTCCACTAAGATTCTTCCACCTGTAGGGTCCCAGAAGCGCAGTAGCAGTTGCGCGCATGTAGTCTTGCCCGCGCCTGAAGGACCGACCAGGGCAACGGTTTGTCCGGGCTCGATGCGAAATGAAACATCCCGCAGCACAGTGGGCTCGTCGGGTCCGTATACAAAGCTCGTGTTTTCGAAAATTACCGACGGAACCCCGCTCTTCGGCGCTAGGGAAGGAATACCGGGACCATCCAAAACCGGAATCGGCTCATCCTTAATCGTAAAGATTCGCCGGGCAGAGGCTAGGGTCTCCATGAGCTCTTTGAACGTGCGGGTTATCTCACTTACCGGACCGAAGGCAGCCATAGCCAAGACGGTTGCTAGAGGGAGAAGCGCGCGCGTCATTTGACCCTCGGACACAAGCCACACGCCTATTACCATGACGGCAAGCGCTCCGAGGCCAGTGAGCGTCTCATTCAAGCTTGCTTGGCGCGCCTGTTCCGTCTGAAACTGAACCTGCGCCGTGGCCACGCGCCAACTATTGCGCGACAGATCTTCCGTGAACTGTTTTTCACAACCGAATCCCACCAACTCTCGGAGGCCCTGAACCCCGTCGACCAGGCGGGCGTTGAGCTGGCCCATAGTTTTCCGGACCTGCTCTCCAAGCAGCCCGGAGCGCTTCTGGAAAAAGAGCGGGGAAACGGCCACCACAAAGAGGAACGGCAGCAGTGCCAAAGCCAAGGGCCAGCCGATCCATCCGAGGGAAAGGAGAACCACGCCGGGGACCAGAATCGCGACAAAAGCGGGTGCAATGGTGTGAGCAAAAAAGATTTCGATGGTTTCGATATCGCTGCTTATGATGCTCACTAAATCGCC
>DATFWY010000023.1:0-3424 GCA_035258805.1 Blastocatellia bacterium
ACGAGTCGGTCGATAACCCTTCGGGCTTCCGGATGTGCCAGATCAAGGGTGATGCCGCGCTTGTTGCGATTGAGATTAAGGAATAAGCCGCCCTCGCCGCTCGGTGTAACCGGGCCCAGCCTTCGATCCTCGCCGCCCTCGCGACGCTCAACGCGAATGACATCTGCGCCAAAGTCTGCGAGCAACATCGCGCAGTACGGTCCCGCGATGAAGCGTCCGAAGTCTATGACTCGAATTCCTTCCAGAGGGCTTGGCATAAGGGCAGCATCGTACCACAAGTGACGAGCGATAAATGACGAGTGATGGATGGACAAGTAATCCTCAGCTAATTGTCACTTATCACTTATCACTCGTCACTTATCACTTATCACTTTCCCACTACTTGCAGTTGCCAAAACAAAAAACTCAGCTCATCAGTCTGATCATCAATTTGCTGCGAAACCGGCAATCCCTGCGAATGACCGGCCTTCGTGTCATAGTGCAACAATACAGGCTTGTCTGAACCCGAGGATGCCTGCATAAGCGCTGTCATCTTTCGGGCGTGAAGCGGCGCCACTCGTGTATCCGAATCTCCTGTGACAAAAAGCACCGCCGGGTACTTCTCGCCTTTCTTCACATTATGGTATGGAGAGTACGCATAGATGTATTTGAATTGCTCGGCGTTTTCTGATGATCCGTACTCCGACACCCAAAATCGCGCGATCAGGAAACCCTGGTAACGAATCATGTCAAGCAATGGATAGGAGCACACCACCGCCTGAAATAATGCTGGTCTCTGAGTCATCGCAGCTCCCACAAGCAAACCACCATTGGAGCCGCCGGAGATCGCCAGCTTTGACGGCTTCGTATATTTGTTCTTGATCAACCATTCAGCAGCGCTGATGAAGTCGTCAAAGACATTCTGCTTATTTGCAAGCATTCCAGCTTTATGCCATTTATCTCCAAACTCACCGCCTCCCCTCATATTAGGAAGAGCGAATACTCCGCCATTCTCCGCCCAGTAAGCGGCGCGGGCCGAAAAGTTCGGCGTCAACGACACGTTGAAGCCCCCGTATCCGGTCAACAAAGTCGGATTATCGCCGTCGAGTTGCAAGCCTTTCTTGTAGACAAGGAACATTGGAACTTTTGTTTTGTCTTTTGATTCGTACCAAACCTGCTTAACTTCGATCTGATCGCTGTGAACCGGCACGTTGATTCGAGCAAACACCTCCTGCTTACCGGAATTTACCGAATAGCGATAGATCGTCGGCGGCTGTGCGAACGAGCTGAAACTATAGAATCCTTCATCGCGCTCCCAATCGCCGAACATGCCACTCGCGGTGCCGAGCGTTGGAAATGCAATCTCACGAATCTGCTTGCCCGACGGTTCGAAGACTCTGATCTTGGTCGAAACGTTTTCAACATACGTAACGAACAACTTGCCGCCCACTGCTGACACGTTGTTTATGACGGATGGCCCTTCTGGGATGATCTCGCGCCAGTTTTGCCTTGCGGGCTTTTTCAGATCAATATCCACGATCCGTTTATTGGGCGCGTTCCAGCTGGTAAGCACGTAAAGATGATCACCTGCAATCTCCGGGAAAAAGCTTGCATTGATGTCGTTCACCAGAGGAGTGATTGGCCCGTTATTCTTAAGGTCCTGAAAATAGAGTTCGGTCTTATCCCCAGCCGAACCGAAACCAGCAACCAGCAGCAGATAGTTCCCGTCCGGAGTGACATTCGCTCCTAGGAAGACTTCGGGACCATAGCCTTTACCGAAAACTTCGATGTCCTTCGACGGATCAGTACCAATCGCGTGATAGTAGACCCGTCCGCCAACGTTGTTGGTGAATTTCGAATAGTAGAATCCTGTTTTATCCGGCTTTAGCGAGACTCCAACGCGGCCTTTCGGCAGTCGATCAGCAATATTCTTGCGAGAGTCGACATCCATCAGCGAGACGCTCACCTCATCCTCGCCGCCCTGCCGTATCCCATAGGCGAGCAGTTTTCCATCAGTAGAGATATCCTGAATTTGAACGGAAATGGAATTGTCAGGGCTCATCGTGTTGGGATCGAGCAGAATCTCGTCCTTCCCAGTGAGGCCGTTGCGGACATAAATGACTGCCTGGTTCTGATCAGCCCTCCGCTTGGAAATAAAATAGCGGCCCTCTTTGGCGATGGGAGTGTTAATGATATCGACCTTCAGCAATTGGGTAAGGCGTTCGCGTATCTTGTTTCGAAATGGAAGCGCTCCCAAAACGGAGGACGTGTATTCGTTCTGCGCGTTTATCCACGCTCGTGTTTCAGGACTGTTCTGGTCCTCAAGCCAGCGATAGGAATCGGTGATCGTAACGCCGTGAAGAGTTTCGGTAACATTATCGACCCTGGTAGTGGGCGGAGATTTGTACTCCTGCGCAAAAACAGGAAGAACACTCGTTAGACAAATAATCGTGACTACCAGGATGAATGAAGTCTTGTGTTTCATGATTGATCCTTTGGTGTTAGGCGGCCTTAATTTTCTCGCCAACCGCCAAGCACACTTGCAGCTAATTCCGGATCGTCCGCAGATGACGCAGATAAGCAGGAAAAACGCAGATTCTCTTTAGTCTGAGTTTTCGACTACATTCCTTCCAACAACTTCGTCGCGGCTTCCACTTGAGAACTCAGCGCTTGAATTGCAGCAACTGCTTTCTTCATCTCAGGCTCGACCTCGTCCCAATGCTTCTCTTCAATCGCCTCGCGCACTCCCGGGATCGTTTTGACACCGTAGCCAGTGTAAAAACCAGGCGCATAGATTTGATGAGAAAACCACTGACGTCGGGGCAAGCCTTTTTCATCAGTCAGTTTTCGTTCGGATTGGTACAGCAGCTGGTTGAGCCTCTTCATCTCTTTTACATCTTTGAAGCCATTGCCGGCGGCTTTTGCAAGCGCTTGCTCATAACCACGAGCAGCCTCAGAAAGCGCTTTTACCGCCGATTTCAGGGATCCCAGATCGATATCTCTTTGTCGCTTTCCTCTCATTGCCAGCTTCTCGATCTCGTCTGAGTACCGTCCGAATGTATCCGCTGAGTCTGTGTATTCAAAAGGCAGGACGTCGGCGTTTGCCAGCCGCATCACGATCGTGCCGTTTATCTGAGCAAGAGCACGCCCGTGCTCAAAAGACGGATCGCCAAACTTCGTGTACCACGCAAATGAATCGTAAATCGAATGGTAAACGCCGCCGCCGCCATCCCCTCCGAACCCGGTATTCATCGCCGCGATCCCCAGATGTTGTAGAAACGGCGTGTAGTCAGAGCCTGAACCCAGCGCTCCAATCCGAAGGTCCGCTCTTTCGTTCACTGCCTTCTTGTCTTCGTCGCTTCGTGCCTGCTCGATCCGGCGTTCCTTCATCGCGTCCCAAACAGACTTTTTGGTTCCGGGCTGTAGCACATCGCGTGCAACCTCG
>DATFWY010000024.1:0-62913 GCA_035258805.1 Blastocatellia bacterium
TGGTTGAACGCTGTTTGGAGAAGGAACCTAATCGCCGCTATCAGAATGGCGCCGAATTGCAAAATGCGCTCAAGCAGTGCTCGAGCCTAGACGCCCTCGGATCGCCTCGAACCGTTTGGCGAGGGTGGCGCCACAAGGCAGGACAAAAAGGCGAAGGACGTCACTCGAAAGAAAATCACTTGAACCCGCTGTTCCTGTTTGTGCCGATGATCATGATCGGCTTCGGAATATGGTTCTTGTTCTTGCGGCCTACGTCAAAATCGGCGCTGTCACCGATGAAGGTAGTTCCCTTCACTAGCCTGACGGGTTCTGAACGAGACCCTTCATTTTCACCTGATGGCAGCAAGATAGCATTCAGCTGGAGTGGTGATAAACAGACAGGGAACAGCGGCATCTATGTTAAACAGATTGAGGCAGGCAATGCGCTTAGGCTCACCACTCATCCCGCCGACGACAGGAGTCCGGTCTGGTCGCCGGATGGTAGTTATATCGCCTTCTCACGCTTTTCCGAATCGGACGGCGGGATTTACATTGTCCCCTCGTTGGGCGGAGCTGTGCGGAAGGTCTATGCGGCAAAATGGACGGATGCGTGGTTCTCTCACATCGACTGGTCTCCTGATGGAAAGCTGTTGGCGTTTCAGGATAGGGAAACAGCTCAGGAGCCCTACAGTATTTACTTGCTCACGCTGGAAACTCTCGAAAAACGCAAGCTGACCACGCCAACTGACGAGTACTGGAGCGGCGATCGACATCCTATATTCTCCCCAGATGGCAAAAACGTGGCATTTTTGCGGGACCGCAGCATAGTTACAGACGACCTCTATGTCGTATCTCTGTCTGGTGGTGATCCCAAGCGTTTAAGTTTCGATAATGTTACTGTCTGGGGCTTGGCGTGGACGCCTGATGGAACACATCTTGTGTTTTCGTCCAAGCGCGGGGGCAGTGCTGATACCAGGTGCTGGATGCTCAATGTCACAACCGCGTCGGTGGAGCCGACGATGCTCGGGGGAGAGAGAGCCGGCGACGTGACAATTTCTCGACAAGGCGATCGCCTTGCCTACACAGTGGATTCCACAGCTCCCAATACCGTTATCTGGCGAATCGAGATACCAAGCTCCACCGGTTTAGGTAGTCCTCCAAAGAAATTCATAGCCTCAACCCGGAACGACTTGGACCCGCAATATTCGCCCGATGGCAACCGGATTTCGTTTTGCTCTGATCGCTCCGGGAGCGACGAGATATGGATTTGCGATAGCGATGGAACCAATTTCAACCAGCTTACACAATTAGGCGGACCCATTAGTGGATCTGCTCATTGGTCACCTGATGGTAAACAAATAGTTTTCGATTCAAGACCGGAAGGCCGCAGTCAAATCTTTCTGATTAGCGCGGAGGGCGGACGGCCGCGCCGTATCACGAACGGAGACTCTGATGATACTGCACCGAGTTGGTCCAGAGATGGTAAATGGGTTTACTTCGTTTCAAACAGCTCCGGCGAACAAAAATGGATGAAGGTGCCGGTCGAGGGTGGCGAAGCTGTGCCTGTAACCGGCCGGGCAGGATATTGGGGATTTGAATCTCCCGATGAAAAATTCTTTTATTATGATATTGAGAGCGATGGTCAGTCGTTATCTTCCTTTGTGAATAGGAGCATTTGGAGAATTCCCATGAGTGGCGGTCATGAAGAGCAAGTGCTCACCAAGGGAATTCAAGCATTCGGCTGGGCAGTTACAAGACAGGGTATCTATTTCATAAACTCGGCCGCAAATCGTCAACCAAAGATTGAATTCTACAACTTTGCCACGGGCCGTACGAAGCAAATTGCTATGATCGGAGGATATCCACCCGTTCCTGGCGGTTTTGCCCTCTCGCCCGATGGTCGTTGGATTCTCTACACTCAATCTGAAGGAAGCTATAGCACCGACATCATGCTGGTGGAAAATTTCCGCTAAGCATAAAAGACATTCGAATCCTCCATCGGTCGCGCCATCCAGAAATCGATGATGTAAAGCAGAAATGATAATGCACATTTGCGCATTCATGTTTGGGATGTCTTCCTCCCACATGAACGCACTGTTATTCCCGAGGAGGCGTAGTAAGATCGACCTTAAATCACCTAATTGACCAAACATTTGGTGCCCGCCAAAACGGCGGAAGTTCCTAAGCCGGCGTGGCTGGCCAACACTACCTGCAAATCGTGGAGGTTGACCTATGAAACGCTCAATCGCTCGCTCAATGTTTCCCGATACTCCAAAAGCACCGAAGCTGGTGGCCGTGTTAGTCGCGTTCGTCTCATTGCTAGCTTCATCAACATCGTGGAATCCGCAGCAAACAAGCGCATCGGTCATTGCCGCGGCCGCCGCCGGTGAGCTTGATCAAGACTTCGGCACCGGTGGTAAGGTGACAACCGATTTCTTGGGCTTCGGTGCTAGAGCGTATGCCGTTGCGATTCAGTCGGACGGTAAGATTGTGACAGCAGGCGTCGGAGTTGATAATTCACACACATCTGGCTTCGCCCTGGCACGCTTCACGACGGGTGGCGCCTTCGACACCACATTCGGCATTGGAGGCAGGGTCCTAACAGCTTCTGGCGGGCTCCTGGCTGCGGCTACTTCAATCGGGTTGCAGGCCGATGGCAAGATTGTCGCAGCCGGCACTGCTGCCGATCCCATTTCTTTCCAGCTAGACTTCGCACTCGCACGTTACAACCCCGACGGAAGTTTGGATTCCACCTTCGGCATTGGCGGAAAAGTCGTTACAGATTTCTCGAGCAACATCGATGAATCTTTTGCGCTTGCCATCCAGAACGACGGAAAGATCGTAGTTGCAGGAGTAACGACTCCAACCGGATCTTTCAACGATGACTTTGCAATCTCGCGCTACAATAATGACGGAAGCCTCGATCAAAGCTTTGGCTCAGGGGGCCGTATCGCCACAGATTTCTATGGAAGTTCTGACCAGGCAAACGGCGTCGTCATTCAAAGCGACGGAAAAATAGTCGCCGTTGGGGAGGTTACAGTCATTGTTGATAACAGGTTTTTCAATCGCGCTGGAGTCGCGCGTTATAACAGCGACGGAAGTGCTGATGCGACCTTCGGGACAGGCGGCCAAGTAGTAATTGGTGTTAGCGGTGCCCAGTTCTTTTCGCGCTTTAATGGTGTAGCTCTTCAGCGGGACGGCAAGATAGTTGCCACCGGCATAGCCTTTAATCCTACCACGCGTGTGGACTTTGGCTTGGTGCGCCTCACCGCCAATGGCAGCCTTGATTCTACTTTTGGGGTGAGTGGCAAGGTTACTACAGACTTCTTTGGCATCGATGACGTAGCTCGTAGTGTTGTACTCCAACCGGATGGCAAAATCATCGCCGCCGGTTTTACTACCGGTAACCCTGGGCCCGTGTTCAGTCAGGACTTTTCCATCGCGCGATACAACCGAGACGGGAGCCTCGATACAACATTTGGAAACGGAGGGAAAGTAGCGACTGATTTCTTCGGCGATGATAACGATGGCGATGTATGTAACTCACTGGCTCTCCAGCGAGACGGCAAGATTGTGGCTGCCGGGAGTGCAAGCAAGGCCCTCGGCGAAGGTTCTGCAATCATTGAGTTAGCTCTTGCTCGCTACAACTGGGCGACTTTTGATGTTTGCATTCAAGACGAGAGCAACGGCAACCTGCTCGAGTTCAACTCAAACACGGGCGAATACTTACTCGAAAATTGCGGAAAAGACATTACCTTGACCGGAGTTGGTAAGGTTACAAACGATCCCTACGGTTGCAAGGTGATTTTGCAAGACACTGGACCCGTTTCTAAGCGACCTGACCGGAATGTCAACGTACTGGTGAATCGCTGCACGCGCGCGGCGACAGCTTCAATCCAGATTCTCTCCACAGGATTGTCCTTCAGCATCGCCGATAGCGATATTACGAACAACACATGTCGCTGTGGCGAGTTTGCGGCACGGTGATCTACAAATAGTTCAACAAGCACTTTGCCAACTAAATCTCCTCGGTGCTAATCAGAAGCGTGTTTCAAGGTAAACCAAACTGAACTGGTGCAACAGGCCGCCGATCCTGATGACTGGGTTTATCGCGCGATAGGACGGAGCTGCTGCATCGATATATCATACCTCCCGGCAACTGGCTTCTTTTTCAGCGGTCTCACCTCTAAGCGATAAGTTCCCGTAACTTCAGGCGTCCATGAAATTCCGTGCTCGTCGCTTTCGTTGAGATCCTCGACGACAAGCAGCAACTTACCATCGGGCCCGGAAAGCGCCAGCACCAGATCGAGGTCACCATATACTTCTACGCGCAAATGCTGGCCCGCTTCGAGTCGCATCTCATAGTTGTGGCTCTCACCATCTACGATATCCTCCCAAATGCGCTGGCAAGGTTCGAGCGGAAGCGTGTCCTTTCCATCTCGCTTTCCGTCGATGATTTTGTACTTGACCTTCCGAAAGTTGCCTTCACAATCCTTCAGCCGGTCCTCGATCCCTATAAGCGTCAGACCTGTGTCCTCTATTCGATAGGTCTCGCCTATACGCGCCTGGTCTAAGTTGAGAAATCCTACTTGCAATGTTCTAGACTCCGCGTTCCAAACGTATGTATTTGCCTTGATCTCACCCAGTTGCTCGGTAAGTTCACTGGTGATGAATTTTCCCGAAGTTGGATCGAACACCCAGTATTGATAGCTGCCCCACTTTGCTCCATGGTCGGAGAGAACCTTAAAGTCGAGATATCCGTCGAAGTTAAAGTCCTCGGCGCAGAAGGTCCTGGTGAAATCCGACACATCTGCCACCGCAATGAGGTCTATCGTCTGAAGTAGATGCTTGTCGCCGATCCTGGAGATCTCAAACTTACCAACGAAACGAGGCTTTTCAGACCATCGTGAATCACTGCTGGGAATCAGTCGAAACAAATAGGGAGTTAATCGAGGATTTATCTCAACAACGAATTCAACGGGTTCGAGACCCGAGCCTCGCTCCAATCGAGGGTCAGCGAAGTCCTCGGCCCTCAATATCCTGGTTGAAGGCTCCTGCGGGCGCTTGGACTGCATCAACGCCAGATCGGAGTGTGTCCCTTCAACGGACGTAAAAAAACCTATTAGAAGTACGCTCAAAATCACAAAACTGCGAGTTCTAAATTTCCTTGCGATGTTCATCGACTAACTCCGTTGCTTTCTGCTGAAGCCGATCCGCTGTGGCGGGCCACGGCTCATCGATTCTTACGAAATGGAGCGGGCGAAGATCTGTCTGCTCGACGGCGCACCCAGGCCGTAGACGCCTGACTGTTTCTGCTGGACAAGACAGTGTAATTTGGTGAGTCTCCTCCTGACACCACTAAGTCAAACTTTGGGTCCGTCCGGATCACTAGTTCGACGTCGCCCGAAGCCTCTATGCATAGAAACGCCTCGAATATCCTTGATCGGAATGAACCTCGCCCGGGACGATATTATGTGTGAGAGTTGTTGGCCGGGTTCGAGCCGGATAACGTCCCTCGCCTCAAGTTTCCCATTGATGATTTTCGCGCGACTGTTTCAAAATATGCCATCTCGGTCCCTTTGCCGCTCCTCCACCTGAGATCAACACAAGATTGTCATCCTCAATCTTGTAGGTTCCCCCTATGCAGGTCTCGTAATTCATCAGAAACCTTAGATGCTTTGCTTTCGGCTTTGGATCCAGCTTTATTGCATTTTGTCGAGAGTTTTTTCTGGCTGCTGACGGTGTCATAGATCCGGTCGGGATCAGACAACTTTCGCTTTACATTTGATCTCCTTTGAGGTTGCTCAGGCGACGGACTACACTTATCGCACGTGAGTTATTTGAAGGGCGATTGCCATTCGGGCGTTGCGGTAGCCCGACTTTTTGCTTTCACGCTCAGAAACGATAAGTGGATGCGAAACCCGCAGATCCCGTAGAAAAAATATGGAGACCCCAGCGACTGTTGAAATTGGACGGGACTTCGGTCACTACCGGCTTCTTTCGCTGCTCGGCAAGGGCGGGATGGGCGAAGTCTATCTTGGCGAAGACATGCTCCTCAAACGCAAAGTGGCGCTCAAACTGCTGCCTGCCGTCTTCACTAATGACACCGGGCGAGTGCGCCGGTTCGCGCAGGAAGCGCGCGCAGCCTCCGCGCTCAATCACCCGAACATCATCACGATTCACGAGATCGGCGAGGCTCCGACGGAGAACGGAGCGACGCACTATATCGTCACCGAGTACGTCGAAGGCGAGACGCTGCGCCAGCGCCTTGCGCGCGCGCCCCTCGGGCGGATCGAGGCGTCGGAGGCGATTGACATTGCATCGCAGATTGCCGCGGCGCTCTCAGCTGCGCATGAGGCCGGCATCATGCACCGCGACATCAAGCCGGAGAACGTCATGGTGCGGCGCGACGGCCTCGTGAAGGTGTTGGACTTTGGTCTGGCCAAGCTGACCGAACCTGCGCCGCCGGTCATTGATACGCAAGCTTCGACGCTCGCCAGAAACAGCACCGAGGCCGGGATGGTAATGGGGACGCCGCGTTATATGTCGCCGGAGCAGGCGCGCGGGGAGAAAGTGGACGCGCGGACGGACATCTTCAGTCTGGGCGTGATGCTTTACGAGATGGTCGCGGGCCGCGCTCCGTTTGCAGGGGGAACGTCGAACGACGTGATTGCCGCAATCCTGCGTGATGCGCCGTCGCCACTCGCCGGATGCGCGCCTAATGCGCCGCCGGAGCTGGAGCGCATCCTCAGTCGCGCATTGCGTAAAGATCGCGACGAGCGGTATCAAACGGTCAAAGAGTTGCTGCGCGATCTGAAGAATCTGACAAGAGAGCGAGCGTTTGACGCCAGACTGGTTGGCGAAATCAAACGCCATAATGTTGAGGTTGCGCTAATTCTCGCAGCGCTGATTATTGCCGCCGTAGCTGCTTACTCTTACTTCAATCGCCAGCCCATCCTCACCGAAAAAGACACGGTCCTGCTGGCTGATTTCGAGAACAGGACTAACGATCCTATCTTCGACGGGATGCTCAAGCAGGGGCTGGCGATTCAGTTGCAACAGACGCCGTTTCTGAATCTCTTTCCTGAAGCACGGGTGCGGCATGAACTGACGCTGATGAGGAGGCAACCGAACGAACGCGTGACGGCAGAGTTGGCGCAGCAGATTTGCGAACGTCAAAACCTCAAGGCCTTCATCGCCGGTTCGATTGCCCCGCTCGGGAGCAATTACGTCATTACTCTGGAAGCCGTGAGCAGCCAAAGCGGCGAGCCGCTGTCGAATGAGCAGGTACAGGCCGAAAGCAAAGAGCAAGTGCTGGTCGCGCTCTCGCGGGCGGCGACACGCTTGCGCGAACGATTGGGCGAGAGCCTGAGTTCGATTCAGAGTTACGACCGACCTTTGCAGGAAGGCACAACGGCCAGCCCGGAGGCATTCAAAGCTTTTTCGCAGGCTATTGAGCTGGCGGTTAGTGGCAGGGCGATGGAGGCGATTCCATTTTATCAACGTGCAGTGGAGCTCGACAGCGACTTTGCCTCCGCTTACAGCCAATTGGCGATCATGTACGGGTTGTCTGGCCAGCCAGGTCGGGCCTCCGAGTATGCGAAAAAGGCGTATGATTTCAAGGATCGGACGGGCGAGCTTGAAAAACTCCGCATCACCCACTACTACCACTGGTTTGTGACCGGAGATTTGAACAAGCGGATCGAGACGCTACTACTGCAAAGGAAAACCTACCCGCGGGAGTACACGGGGCCGACCGACCTGGCCAGCGCTTATAATCAATTGGGGCAATTCGATCAGGCTATCGCGGAAGCCCGGGAGTCCATACGCCTCAATCCCAATTTTTCTGCTCCATACAGACACCTTGCCTGGGCGCTCCTCTCCCTCAACCGTTTCACCGAAGCCAAAGACACTCTCGCGCAAATCTTTCAGCGCGACCTTGGATCAACCCCAGCTCACACCCAGTTTTACCAGATGGCCTTCACAGAAGGCGACACGTCAGGAATGCAACAACAGATTGATTGGTCGCGCGGGAAACGAGATGAGTACGTAGCCTTCTATTGGCAGGCTGTCGCGGCGGCCTACGCCGGACATTGGCGCAAGTCGCAGGACTTTTTGAGAGACGCGATTGACCTCGCCTCTCGCGCCGACACAAAAGAAGTAGCCGCGCAGTATGCGACAGAGCAGGCGCTGCGCGGCGCTGTTTTCGGAAATTGCCGGCGGGCAGGCGCTGATGCGGCGCAAGGATTGAACCTAGCGCGCGGTCGCGCGTCGCTCCCTCGCGCCGCGCTTGTTCGGGCATTGTGTGACGAGACCAATCAGGCGAAGCTGCTTGTTGACGAACTGATCAACCGCTATCCGGAAGACACCCTGATCCAGTCGATCTGGTTGCCCGAAATCCGCGCGGCGATGGAGTTGCGTCGGGGTGAAGCGGCCCAGGCGCTCGATCAACTCCAAGCATCTCGTTACGAAGCCGCCGCCGAGTTCTGGCCGCAGTACCTGCGCGGCCAAGCCTACATAATGCTCAAGCGAGGGGCAGAAGCGACCACGGAGTTTCAAAAGATTCTCGATCACAGAGGCTACGCGCCGCTCTCGCCGTTGTATCCGCTCGCGCATTTGGGACTGGCGCGTGCGGCAGCGCTCACGGGCGACTCAGCGAAGAGTCACAAGGGCTACGAAGATTTCTTCGCAGCGTGGAAGGACGCTGACCCCGACTTGCCGCCAGTGATTGAAGCAAAGAGAGAGTACGAGAAGAAGTGAGCGGGTTCGGAGACTCGCTCAGTTGGAAGGAGAGCTCGATTTCTTTGGTACGCCACAGCTTGTGCCCGGGGACGGAATTCGTCGGCGTTGACCCGCATCGTACGGTTCATTCCTGACGCCACGCAATCCCATCACGCGATGTTGGCCATCTAGCGCGTATATTTTGATTCTTGACACGGTACGGGAAAGACTCGTTCGGCATACAGGGACCGCGATCTTTACCGCGAGTTACGACGTTCGCGCCTTGCACCGGATTAGAATTGGCATCCAGAACTGCCGTGACCGTCTCAACCTCGCTGCACCACTGATGGGCGGCTTTGGTTCGTTCCAAGTGCGCGGATACGCGATTGAAAGCGCGCGCCCCTTTCAACGGCCGTGAACTCGTTCGCAGACAGGTTCCGATCAACTCGTGCTTCTTGGAACTGAGCTGTGTCGATTCCTCGATGCAGATTCCGTCATACTCGATGCCCAAGTAGTTATCAACGTCACTTTCGTCTTTGAAGTGCCCAAGGAGGATTCGCGAGTCATTGGGAAAGATAAGCAGCCCTTCTTGTCGCCGATACTCGTGCGCGACACCCATCAGAACTTTGCAACCCTATTCTTTATGTCTTCATATCATCTCAGCTCTTCAGATATTTCCGCCAATACGCAAATTGTAATAACGCTCAGACCGTTTTGAAATCTCTTCATTTCAGTGCGACCTCCTGTTCCGCAAAGCTCGGGCACGTGTAGGAAGAAGCGCGAAGATTTGCAAATTGCTTCCAGAGTTATCTCAGAGGTTCCGAGGACCGATTAAAGTCTCCTACTTTAAATCTGGAACCAAAATGCTAAAGTAGCTCACCGACAAGCACGGCCAATCTTCCGGCATCAGCCTTGATGCCGCAAATACCGTGATCGGACTGACGTGAAAGAGCGAGGACCACGCTTGACCACCGCTCAGGCTTGGAAGGATTGCTGCGAGTGCAGAAAGGTTGACTGACTTGTGAGGAGAGCCAGTCCAAGACCGTCGTGAAGGTAATCGGAATTACACAAAAAGTAATGAACTATTTCCTTCTAATGACTCTATTTACAACCGCATTGGGCCTCGATCTCCGCGGGCGTCGCTGTATCACTCATTGAGACTAATTCAGAAATGGGCGGCGGAGTCTTTGGTGGCTATGCAGGTTCGGGGTTCTGAACTTCCGGGATCTTCTGTGGAACTCTCTGCTTTAGTTTCTGGGAGAATGCGAGCTGATGCTTTTTCTACCATTCTTTCGACAGTTTTCAGTTAGGATCTCTGTTCAATGTGTCCGTTAAAGTGTCCGTCGCATTTGTTATTCGGTACTTCTCCCGCCGTAACTTACTGATTCTAGTGGTGGCCAGGGACGGAATTGAACCGCCGACACGCGGATTTTCAGTCCGCTGCTCTACCAGCTGAGCTACCTGGCCACTAAGGGTGAGTTTTGTAGCTCAAAGTCAAGTGCTAGATCTTAAACAATCGTTCTTTTGGATGTCAACGTTGTGATATTCGGCGTCTTTGTGATATTCGTGCGCGAGAAAATTTCAAATTTCAAATTCCAGATTTCAGATTCAAATTCAGATTTAAATTCAGATTCAGATATAAGATTCAGATTCAGATTCAGATTTAAAATTCAGTTTCAGATCTAAATTCATGTTTACACGATTATGAGCATGCTTACGATCGTGCTTTGCGTACATACAGCAGATAAAACAACGCCCAACCAATGAATGCCGCTACGCAAATTATTCCCGCTACAAGGAACATCTTCGCGCCGCCGCGATAATAGTTATATAAATTAAAGCCAGCCAATAAGCCGATGAGTAACCAGAACTCTAGAAAAATCTTGAGCTCGCGTTTCCCATCAGCGCTTGGCGGTTTTTCATCTGCGCTTGGCGGTTTTTCTTGGTCGCTCATTCTTTTCTTCCCGAATATTGTTTGAACCAGAATTGCAACCCAATTGTCAATGGCTTGTCACGGTCGACTCGACTCGTTAGCGTCGTAGGGCTAAAGCCGTCGATTTCCCACGGCTCTTTAAACGCAGAGTGGCAAAGACGCAAAGACGCATAGTTAATTCGCAAAGTTTATTTCGTTGACAGCGACTCAAACTGCTCGCTACTATCACTCGCCCCTTGACCCACTAAAAAAGGACTGTCTCGATGTCATTACTTCAAGCCATAATCCTGGGCCTAATCCAAGGCCTCACAGAATTCATACCCGTAAGCAGCACCGCTCATCTAACCCTCGCGGGCAAGTGGATGAATTTGATCGACCCTCAGCACCCTGATCAGTGGACCGCTTTTATCGCTGTTATCCAGCTCGGAACACTAATCGCCGTCATCCTCTATTTTTGGAGTGATATCATCAAAATTATCACCGGATTCCTGGCCGCAAACCTTGCCATCTTTACCGGACGCGGTGCGGATACAACACAACGAGAGTATTCAAAGCTTGGATGGTTCATTATTGTCGGCACACTACCGGTCGCCGTTGTAGGACTTCTCTTTAGACATCAGATCGAAGGCATGCTTACCAAGGATCTGCGGATCATCGCAGGCAGCTTGATCGGCTTGGCGATCCTTCTCACCATTGCTGAACTTGTCGGCAGTCAGCGACGAGACATCAGACAAATCAGGCTGGTTGATGCGATTGTTGTCGGCGTAGCTCAAGTGCTGGCCCTGGTACCTGGTTCCTCCAGGTCCGGTAGCACAATAACTGGCGGTTTATTTTCCGGACTGAACCGTGAAGCCGCAGCGCGGTTTTCGTTTCTGTTATCGATCCCGGCAATTGCTGCGAGTGGACTGTTAGAGCTGCCTAAAGCCCTTCATTCGATCAGTGGGGGTTGGGCCGCGCTCGGGATTGCAACTGTTGTGTCGGGCATTTCCGGATACTTATCGATAGCCTTCCTGCTTCGATATCTGCAACGACACACCACATACGTGTTCGTTGCTTATCGAATAGCACTTGGACTTCTATTGATCTGGCTATTGGCGTCGGGGCGCGTACTTCCAAGGTGAGGTAACGTCAATCTTTCCGCAGTGCACCTACCAGAACTTCAATCTGTGGAGCCAGGCGATCAAAGTCTGAGAAACGCTGCGTTTTGGTACGACCATCCTGATTCGCTCGCCTGCCCGTTCGACTCGTTTCACCCGGCCGAGAATCCTGTGAACAGGAACCGGGGTGTCGTTGTGCGATGCGGCGTCTCCTCGGGTGACAATGCAACGCTCGGCGGCGGAGCGTTCGAGTCTGATCACACGATGGATGACCGCAGTGTCGAAACGGCTGTGATAGAGCACGATGTCACCCTGCTTTATTGGCTCGCCGGTGATCGGCTCAAGAGTGATGACGTCACCATCCTCGATGGCGGGTCTCATACTGCTGCCGCTCATGCGCAGTTCGACTGGCAGACTACGGGACAATAATTGACGTGCTTGCTCAAGAAAGTCGGGCGTCTCTAAAGTGACTTCGCGCCCTCGCTCCGCCTTTATTTCATAGGCGCGCATTGTGATTCTCCCAAAGTGCGAATGGCTGTGGAGCGATGCTCCTGGTTACTGCCTGACCTCGAATGAGGCATCTCAAACAACTACACCAATCATAGCGCAAGAAAAGAGCGTGGAAAAGTGAAAAGCAGAAGGTGCAAATGATCCTGGCCTTAAACTGCTGGCATCTTGCCCTCTGAATTACTCAACGCACAGTGACGCAAAGGTCGCTGAGAGTTGCTGAATGCGATTAATCGCTGCTCGCGTCTGGGTTGAATTACTGATCGAACCAGCTATCGCTTTTTCAACACTAGTCTCCGTGACGGGCCGCTTCCGAGAGTAATCGAGTCTGAACTCTCCTCGATGATCGAATAGCGATCAATGCGCGCTTCGGTGAGCGGCTCTCCATTGATCTTCTCGATGTAGACCACAAGCTCTCCCTGAGTGCTGATAAGGTACACTCCCTCCTCGACTCGCGAGTTGCTCTGGTGCTTAAACGTGCCAGATTCATCAAAGCTGTAAGAGGCCTGAACAGAAGCTGGGTTGGTATTCGTTCGGTACGCATCTTCAACATGAATCACGAAGAAATTACCCGAAAGCAACCTGCCTGAGTTCTCGATCGAAGGAGATTCAGAAGGTGGATTTGGTGCAGTAGAACCCGGGCTGGAAAAACCACACGAAACAATCGGAATGGAAAGGGCGCCCGCGAAGAGCACCCTTGCCACTGTTTTCCACAATCGCATCGACTAAGTTATTGACCCTTCTGGCTGGAGACTCGCCGAAAAATTCCAATCGATCCTTTCTCGGACGTGAGCCTCAGCTCTTCGCCGTCGGCAGACAATTCGAATTTGTGAGTCTTCGAAAGCGGCGGGTTCTGCATCTTGCGTTGTGTCTTAAGCCCAGTCATCTGAATGCTCAATACGAGCTTATCAGGAGGTTCGATCCGAAACGTACCCGAATCTGCGTGATAAGGTTTTCCCTTTACCTCGGAGACACGAGAGTATGTTCCGTCTGATGAGAACATCCACAGCGTTCTCAGCTGACTGATGACTGTGACTACACCTTTGTCGTGAACTTCGCGTGATTCGTATGTACCGAGCAACTCGGATTTTCCTGCAGACTTTGGTTCCGCAGGCCCGCTCGGTACTCCCGTCGCAGCTGCACTAGCTGCTGACGATGGTTGGGATTGGTTTGCATTGTTGGCGGCCGCAGGGGCCTCAGCAGCCGGCTTATTTGTCGGATTGCTCGAAGCAGTCTCGCCTGACTTGCAGCCTGCCAGGGAAGCGAGGAAGACGACGACAAACAGAATTGGAATAGCGGATGTTTTCTTCATCGAATTAGGTGAAACGATTTATTAGAATTCAGATCACGGCCTTGAAGGCTTTGAATCCAACTTCAAACCTGGGCGACGGTCTTGACGAATTCGCTCAATTGCCTGGACGGCAGCTGTCCTGACATCCGAGCTTGAATCGTTGTCGGCAAGCCTCTCCAACCGCGCCACAACCCGTTCGTCTCCGATGTCGCCGAGGCCTACAGCAGCCGCCTGCCTCACTTCTTCATTTTGATCTGACAGCGCGGTCGTTAATGCCTCGATTGAGCGAGGATCATTAAATCTTGCCAGGGCTCCAATTGCGCGCTTTCTAACTGCTACGGAGCCCGTCCGAAGCACGCCGAGTATTGGCGTAACTGCCTGAGGATCGCCGATCTTGCCAAGCGCCTCGATGGCTTCCGGCCGTGCGCCTGACTGATCTGTATTCACAAGATCAATAAGCGGCGCTACCGCCTCCTTCGAACCGATGTCGCCGAGCGCCGATGCCGCGAGCTGTCGAACCGAAGGTCTGTTGTCCTTTAAGGACGAAATCAACCCGGGTATTGCAAGCGACCCTAGTCTCGCGAGCGACGATGCCGCCTGACCACGCAACACGCTCGACTCATCACGAAGCAACTGGAGTAACGGTTGTACCGCGCGATCGCTCGCCGTCCCGCCGAGCGCGCGAGCGGCCGCGGATCGAACATTTGCATTTGGGTCCGCAAGTGCCTCAATTACCCTGTCGGTTGCTCGAGCCGAATTAGTGCTACCAAGCGCTTCGATTGCGGCCTCTCGCGTCGACGGAGCAGACGAACCGGCCATCTCAAGCAGGAGGGCTACAGCAGAATCACCCATCTGACCCAACGCAAAAGCTGCCTGTTGACGAACGAAGTACCTTTCATCTCTCAGCACGAGGGTAAGAGCTTTTATAGCACGCTTGTCTCCTATCATTCCGAGCGTTGTGGCCGATGCTGCGCGCATTTCGGGAGTTGAATTCTTATCCTGCAAAACAGCGATCAAGGGATCGACGGCCGGGGCCCCGATGTGCCACAGAACACGAGCCGCACGGTCGCGATCACTTTCCCTGTTCGCGCGGAAGGCTTCGATCAGCGCCGGTACCGCTTTTGCTCCGATCCCAGTGAGCGCTTCCGCGGCGTAGTAACGAACGACGGGATCCTTGTCGGCCAGCGCCGCAGCCAGAGGAGTTACCGCCTGATCAAGCGATCCCTCGCCTGCCACGCGCGCCAGTACCTGGGTGGCTCGCGAACGAACTCGCCAGTCAGGGTTTGACAAAGAGTCGACCAAGACTCGGGTTGCTCGTGGGTCTTGTAAACGGGCCAATGATTCGGCTGCCGCGAGACTCACCCGTGCGTCTCGGTCGGTTAATAACGCGGTAAGAGGCGCGAGCCCTCGGCTATCCTTCTGATGCCCGAGCGAGAAAGTAGCTTCTACTCGAACATCCGCGCTTGGATCGCGCAATGCGCCAATCAACGCCTCAGTTGCATTACTCGTATTAAAAACACCCAGCGTTCGAGCCGCTTCTGAACGGACGCGACTATCACTATCTTTTAACGCAGTGATGACCAAAGGCACCGCACTCGGATCGCCCAGGCGCGCAAAAGTAGTCACCGCCGCCGATCTGACTTGCCAATTCGGACTTGAAAGATCCGAAGCTACTTTTTCAACTGAGATACCCAGAGCCGACAAAGAACGGATCGCGGCATCACGAACGGCAGGTTCAGTGTCACGAGTTGATGCAAACAGCGCATCCGCAGCAGTATGATCTGCGATCATTCCCAGAGCGGTAACTGCTGCGGCTCTGATCTGCGGCTCAGAAGCACGGCTTGCGGTTACGAGGGCATCAACTGACCGGCGGTCGCGCAGAGACCCAAGCGCTTCGGCGGATTTTACTCTGACTTGAAGATCGCGAGCGTTGGTCAGAGCGTCGATCAAAGGCTCAACCGCTTTGGTGTCGCCCAGGCGAGCCAGCCGCTCGGCAGCTCGAACCCTGTCTATGACTTCACCAGAGCTCAATTGCAGAGCCTGACTGTCCGCAGTAACGCCGGACGCCGCAAGTGCTTTGAGGACGTTGGCGGGCAGTTTTCCGTCCGCGTTCCGAGCATCCAATAACAGATCGGTAACCCGCGTCCTATCAAAAGGGACTAAAGCTTCTGATATAGCGTCGATAACGATCGGTGAGTTCTCTTTCTTGAGCGCACTGACAAGCGTTATCAGAAGTTTCTGCGAGGGGTCGCTTTTAGGGTCATTCCTACTGATCTTTAGAATGGACATTGCGCCTGCCGCTCGCACGGCGGGCTCCGCATCGTCCATATAGTTGATCAATGCGGCTCGAGGCTCGTCGCCGTCGAACTTCGACAGACCTTCGGCAACTAATACACGAATCTGAACGGACTCCTTCTTTGCCCACGGCGCATCAAGGCTACTTAACGATAAGAGCGACGGAAGAGCAGCGTTATCCGCCAATTCAAGCAAAGTTCTAAGGCTGCCCTGCCGGACGTCGCGGTATTCGCTCCGCAAGGACGATGTAAGTCGGTCGAAATAGTCGCGGTTACCTAACCGGTACAATGCTGCGGCGTACTCCCAGTCCATCGCAGTCGGATCCTGAATTGAGGCGAGTAACGCAGCCGCCGCTCTCTTGTCCCCGATTTGTCCCAGAGCGACTGCTGAAGCCTTTCGTACGCCAGGGTCTTCGTCCTTGAGCAGCGTTACCAGATGTTCTATTGCTGTCGTCGCTTTAACACGGCCCAAAGAAAAAGCCGCGGCGCGACGGACAATGTCATCGCTGTCGGCGAGCAGCTTGATCAAAGAATCGATTGGGACATTGCTGGAAGCTGCGGCGGTCGCAAGCGCGCTTGCGCGAACATAGGAATCAGTTGTGCCGGGCTCGACCAGAGAGGTCTCAGACTGTGCTCCAAGCAAGGTGATTGCTCGCAACGCGGCGCTCCGCACAAACCAGTTTTGATCCTGGAGCAGCGGAAGAAGCAGGGGCCCATTTGATTTATCGCCCAGGCGGGCTATCGCAATAGCGGCCTCGCCTCGAACATACCAGTTCTCGTCGGATAAAGCCTGCTTGATTTTTGCAGAGGCGCTGGCATCCTTTGAATCGGCCAACGCAAACAGTTGTTCAGCCCGAGCAAAGGCTGGATTTACGTCACCGTTGGATTGAGAGGACTTCTGCGCAAACGACATGGTGGTACACAGCCAGCACAGAAGGAGTACCTGGATTGCCAGAGAGGTCTTTTTCATCACCAATTGGTCGCTGCGGCAGGGGGAAGCTCGAGCGATTTGTCTTGTTATTTCAGCCGCAGAAATACTACAAGAGGTTTGAGTGATTTAGAAAGTGGAGATGGTTCTTAGCTAAAACAAGAATGGTATGACTACGTTGCTTGGGCCTCGAAAAAGTTTGTAGCTCACGCAACAGTTTGTAACTTGAATGTATATTTTTAAGGCTCCACCTCAAGCTATGCGGCTCACGCGCAAAAGGACCACGCCCTATGAGGCGGCTTGGCACTCTTCCGTCCAAGCGACCTTTGGAGCCTCTCCACTGAGACACGGAAACCCGCCTGCGCCCAAACACGCAGGCGGGTTCTCAAGATTAGGAGCTCCTAATTGTATTAAGCCGCTATTCGGTGACCCTTGCCATCGGTGCCGGCGAAGAATCCCTCGTAGCGGGACAATGTCCGCTCGATCGCAGGCATCGCTTGAGGAATGTTAAGTTTGAGGAACCTTGCCAAATGAGCAACTTCAGTTGGCGTGAGGTCCTCGGGGCTTCGTCCCGGAATCCCCAGCGGTATCAGGTAAGCTCGCATATTCAAACCGGCGCGTCTCATTTCCGCCTCGAGCGTGCCGATAAATTCTTCACGCTCCGTTACGTTCATCGCAACCAAGCCATCTCGAACCAGTTCTTTCAGCTCGCTTGCATCAACCGCCGACCAACTTACCGAAGCTGTCTCATTTTTCTTGTTTATTTGTTTTGACTGAATGTTTCTGGCCATTTTCTTCCACCCTTGTCTGTTCTGAATCCGTCCGCTTACGTATCATTTTGCGAAAAATCCCGCGCTCTCGGACTATAGGGCGTGAGATTCACCCGCTTTAACGCGACTCGGATTCGTTTGTTTCAATAACTTCAAAAATTGCTCCTTATTTGGAAGCAACTTGCCGGCCAACCTTTTTCGCATCGCGCCAGCAACGCATTTGTGCAACCTTCGTGCCAATAGGTTGCCTGAAATCTCTTTGTCGCGGTTGTCTCTCTGCAACCTATATTCACCTTGTGGAGCATTCTGCAACCCGCTGGACGATCTTGCGGGGCAGATCTCAAACCTCGCTGCTCTCGTGAACAACTGCGACAATTGATTTTGGTAGTTGTATTTTGAAGTGGTATATTGTGGCTTCCTGGGCACCTCAAGTCAGAAAGGGTTCAACTAAATGGCTGATGATCGAAGTGAGCGTAATCGCGCGATCGATATGGCGATTGCAAGCATAGAGAAGCAGTTCGGCAAAGGTTCGATAATGCGTCTCGGCGAGAGGAAAGTCGTGGATGTCCCGGCCGTATCCACGTCCTGCCTCAGTCTGGACGCGGCAATAGGAATCGGAGGCGTACCCCGAGGCCGAATCGTTGAGATTTATGGACCGGAATCTGGCGGCAAAACAACGCTTGCCCTTCACATCGTTTCTCAGGCTCAAAAGGCGGGCGGGGTTGCAGCTTACATCGACGCAGAACACGCTATGGATGCTCAATATGCTCATAAGCTTGGCGTAAATGTCGATGATCTCTTCATCTCTCAACCCGACTCCGGTGAGCAAGCGCTGGAAATAGCTGAAGCGTTGGTGCGTTCGGGTGGAGTCGATGTGCTTGTCGTGGACTCGGTGGCAGCTCTGGTTCCACGCGCTGAATTGGAAGGCGAGATGGGCGATTCCCTTCCCGGGCTTCAGGCACGGCTTATGTCGCAGGCGCTCCGAAAACTTACCGCCGTCGTTGCCCGATCAAATACCTGTCTGATCTTTATCAACCAAATCCGGGAGAAGATCGGCGTGATGTTCGGCAATCCCGAGACTACAACCGGGGGCCGGGCGCTGAAGTTCTATTCTTCGATCCGGCTTGAGATTCGCCGCACCAGCTCCATAAAGGACGGCGATTCTGTTGTCGGCAATCGTACTAAGGTGAAAGTCGTTAAGAATAAAGTCGCTCCGCCGTTCAAGGAAGCGGAATTCGATATTATGTACGGCGAAGGAATATCCCGGGAGGGCGATCTTCTGGATCTTGCCGTAGAGAATAAGATTGTTGAAAAGAGCGGCGCCTGGTTCAGCTTCAAGGGCGAGCGGCTCGGTCAGGGGCGCGAGAACGCCAAAAACCTAATAAGGACCGATCCCGAGATTGGTAGCCGGATCGAGATCGAAGTGCGAAAGGCGCTCGGCCTTCCCGTCGCGACGACAGATGATTCCGGAGCCGCTTCCGGTCCCTCCAAAAAAGCCGCTTCCAAAGAGTAAAAGCTAGTTGACAGCGTCGGGAGGCGGTTCGCAGCGGTTCTGGATCACCTCCCGTCTTCCAATAATGTCCCGCATGTCTCATCTGGCCAACATTTGCTGTTGACCTCCTCAGGAATTTTCTGATACTATCGCGGCCTCACCAGGAAGGCCCCCTAACTCTAGAGGTGGTTTAATAATGAAATGCCAAGGTTGCGGACATGAGTTTTCGGATGTCTCTGCGCGTTGTCCACGGTGTCATCGTTCTACATCCCGGCGAGGTCGTACATCCACAGATTCAAGGTTGTTAGAATTTCCGAGAAGGGCGCGAATGGCGCCACCACCCGAAACGCGGCCATTGCCTGCCTGGCGTACTGAACTCAACGAAAAGATCAAAGCGATCAGAGCTAGTCGCGGTGGTACGAGTGCCGCTGTTGAAGCGGCGGTAGAAGAGTTGGCGACACCTCCAGAGGCTGATCCGTTGATCATTAGGAGAGAAGAAATACCTATCTCTCACGGGAGAAACGCAGCATTCCAAAACGTGGTCGAGCGAGCAGACTCGGGGCAGCCTTCTGCGGCGGCAACCGCAGCGCGACGATCGAGCAACACAATTGTGGAAGCAGCCCTTGTACGCGTAAAGCGCGCAGCCGAAAACGCAAGCCGCGCAGCACTTCCCAAGATTGAGCCGCGACCCCTCCCAAGTCGTGCAGCGTCACTTCTAATTGATCGCGAGGCCACTGCGCGGGCTTTGGAACCAGCAACCGAAATTGAGAGAACTGTAGATGTGACCCCTGCGCCGGTGCCGGAAGCTATTCAACCGGTTATCAGCAAGCCATCGACAGTCGCACCACCCATAACTGGAGTAGAAACCTTTGAAGCGACCCTTGCCACACCGGCCGTAGTAACCCGTCCAGTTGCCCCGGTTGCAACGCAATCAGCCGCGCCGACAGTAGCCAATCCAGTTGTGCCGACTGTAACCCGAACAGCCGCGCCGGCAGCCTCCGACCCAGTTGTGCCGAAGGTAACGCGGTCGGTCGCGCCGACAGTAGCCAATCCAGTTGTGCCTGCGGTAACGCGGTCGGTCGCGCCGGCAGTAGCTAATCCAGTTGTGCCGACGGTAACGCTGTCAGCCGCGCCCACAGCAGCTAATCCAGTTGCGCAGATGGTAACGCAGTCAGCCGCGCCCGCAGTAGCCAATCGAGTTGCTCCGACTGTAGCGCAAACAGTCGCGCCGGCAGTAACGCATCAGGTTGTTCCTTCAGTACCACACACCGTCGCGCCCGCAATAGCGCACACAATTGCGACCGAAACGGCGTCTGTTTCATTTCAACAAGAAATGATTGATGAGTCTGCTTTCCCTCCGATCGATGATCTCGAGCCACTGGATTACCTGGAAGCAGAAATTCGAAAAGTCGATAAAGTGCTTGCCGCCGAGTTTAAGCGAAATGAGAGCCCATCTGTCATTACACACGCGGTTATCGGCCTTGTTGACCTGATTGCCTTAGCGGTGAGTTCTTCGCCATTCCTCGCCTTAGTCAGGATCTCAGACGTCAGTTTTTCACTCAGCAAAACCAGGCTAGCGTCCGGAATCATTGTCGGGTTCATCGCGTTCTTCTATCTTGCATTGACGCAGTGTCTCTGTGGCAAAACATTTGGGATGATGCTTACTAATACCCGGATTGTGGATGCCACGGAGTATAAGACCCCATCGATTTCGCAGTCTTTGGTTAGGACGGGCGGATACTTCATCGCCGCTGTTCCGGCATTGATTGGATTCTTGTGGGCCGCAATAAATCGCAAGCATCGCGGATGGCACGACTACGTTTCAGGAACAGTGGTGGTCAGAGACTTTTAATAGGCCGCAAGCCATTATTTCTTCCCCTTTTGTCCTCAAGTACTATTAGTGCGTGGATAACTTCTATCTTTCTGCCCTGATCGAGGAAATAGGTCCGAAGGTTCTAGGGCGGACAGTCGCTCGGATTTCGCTCGAAGGTACAACACTCAAACTCGATTTCCGTCTTGTTTCGGGTCACCAGTTTGTAGTCTCCGTGGACCGCACAACACCGGCGATTTATCTTTCGGATAATACACAGACTTCTCCAGCACAAAAATCCCGTTCGGGTTTCTTTGTGTCGTTGCTTCGAAAGCACCTCATCGATGCGAGACTGGCGAGACTGAGTAAAGAAGCAGGCGATAGAATCGTCCAACTCGACTTTGTAGGGTTGGATGCCGGTGACAATGAGTTCGAGATAATTCTTCGATTGGCGCTCACCGGCCGCTCGTCAAATGCGGCGTTGATCGATGCACAAGGCAATGTGATAGGTACGCTCTTTGAGCGGGATACTGCGCTATGGCCGAATAGTTCGTCGCTCTCAAGCAAGAAAATTGACCTGACTGTCTCGACTGAGAAACTGAGCTCTGATGTAACCGAACAAGAAGTTTTGGATAGATTCTTTGGTCCTGAATCCATCTTTGGACCGCAGCTTCAAAATGAGTTTCGAGTCCGCTGTAAGAGTTCATCGGCGGCGACCGCTTTCAAATCGCTTGTCGACGATTTGCTCAACCTCAAACCCATTCCCTTGATCTATTCCAGATTACCACTCGAGAAGATCGACCATATTGTCGTCGACCCAAAGCGCGATTTGATCCTTTCGCATATCGAGCTTGCTCAGGCTGCAGGAATGATTCGAAATCAGTTCTCTTCCCTGTCGGAAGCAGCCGACCAATACTACCTCGCGCGCGGATCCGCGCTAACACTTCGAACTGAATACAGGTCGCTGAAGCAGTCATTGTCTCGCGAGGTCAACAAGCGAATTGCCGCGATAAACGCGATGGAATCGGATCGACTTCGATTCGAAAGCCCGGAACGGCTAAAACGTTATGGTGATCTGCTTCTCGCCAATCTGGCCAACGCTCGAGTCGCGGGAACTTCGGCTACAGTCCTGGATTATTATGATCCGGAACAAAGTGAGATCGATATTGAAGTTCCGGAGGGCGCAACACTGCAGGAGGCAGCGTCGGATTATTTTGCCCGTTATCAAAAAGCTCGCAGGGCACTGTCTGCAATTGCATCCCGAGAAAGCGAGGTCTCGCGCAAGCTTGAAGGTCTTACGGACCTCCTGTCCAAGCTCGACGATGCACCAACTTCATCCAACATAGAGGCGGTGACGAAGTCTCTGCAGCAACTTCTGGGTACCGGCAAAGGGAGGGCCAGTGGCAGAGGTCCTCGACCGAAGCGGAAACCTGAGATTGTTGGGCGTCGGTTTCGGTCGACAGATGGATACGAGATCGTTGTTGGCCGGAACGACCGAGACAACGACCGCATAACCTTTCGCATTGCAAAGCCTCACGATATTTGGCTACACGCCGCTGATTATCCCGGCTCACACACAATCGTTCTCAACCCGAATCGCGAAGCATTACCGCACAGGACTATAACCGAGGCGGCTGAGTTGGCAGCATTTTATTCACAAGCCAAACGCGAAGGAAAGGCGGCCGTCCACTATGCTCAGAAGAAGTTTGTCTCAAAGCCTCCTAGAGCTAAACCCGGATTAGTACGTCTATCCTCATTTAAGACGATAATGGTCGAACCGAGGTGTGATCTGGAACGAATTGAATAGTCCGTTACACGTTTAGTTTCAGTTTAAAGGTTCAGCGTTCAGATTCAGCATTTAGAGTCCGAGTCCTGTTCTCTTTGCGCTTAATCTGCAGATCAATCTACCTGGAAGGAAGATCCGCGGAACTACAAAGACAACGTGAGTAGATGCGAGCCAAAGGCCCAAAATTCTAAACCCAAAACCGTGAACGCTAAACGCTAAACGCTGAACGTTCAAAAACTTTTTCTGCAAGAAAAAAAGGCAAATGTTATCATTCAAAGCGAGGCACAACCACGAATGAGTCAATTGATGTTTGTCTACCTCTCCGGTTCCGAGAAGGGAAAGACAAGAATCTTTAAGCAGGACCACGTCACCCTGGGCACTTCGGATTCAAGCGATCTGAAGCTCGTTCCTGAGGACGGCGGCTCCCTGCCCGAGGGCATCCTTGCCGATGTTTACGATGATGAAAGCAGCTTCCACCTTGTGCCGCATACCAACGAAGACCATTTCGAAATTACGATAAACGGCGAAGAGCTGGGGATCGACGAAACCGGCGCTGGACACCTTCTGCGCGACGGAGACACGATTCACTTCGGGAACGGTCAGGGAGGCGCAAGCGTGCTCTTCCAGATTATGCCGGAGAACTTCTCTTCTGCACACCCGGTCCGCAGGAACACCGCTGCGCCCGAAAAGATAGACAGCCAGTCGGTCCACCCTTTGACCGCCACATTGTTTGTGAAAGAGCTCGTCGCTAGCCTTTGGGCAGAAATCCCTCGAAAGGCGAAGATGACCGGGCTTACCCTGGTATCCGCAATAGTCTTAGGTTTCCTGGCCGTGATGGCCCTCAGCCTCTTCATGTTGATTCGTAATACGAACAAGACCGATCGAATAGGCGGACAGATTGACAAACTGAATGCGGCTCGAGACCAGGATCAGGAACTGATCAGGAAACAGCAGGAGGAAATCGAACGCCTGCGGGAGCTTAGCGATCAAATGCGCAAGTTCACGCAACAAATCGCCGAATTGTACAGCCCCGGCGTTTGTTTGATCGTCGGAAGCTACACTTTTGTCGAGCGCGGTACCGGAAGAGTCCTGCGCTACGAAACTGCTGATCGTATCGGTGATATGCCGGTTGATAAGAACGGCAATCTGCAGGCTTCAGTCGACGGCGCGGGTCCGCCGGTTCAGATCGACTATACCGGCAGCGGTTTTATCGTTGAGGAAGGTGTTATTGCCACCAACAAACACGTCATTCAGCCGTGGGTGACAGACCAGATGGCTCAGATCATTCTGCATCAAGGCGGAGGTCTGATGCCCAGGCTCGACACGCTGGAAGCATTTTTCCCATCACGCCAAGCGCCGTTCGAAATGAAAGTGGCGGCAACGTCGCCGCGATATGACATCGCTCTGTGCAAGTTTGAGCAGGGAGATGCCGCGCTTCCTATCTTCCCGATGAGCAATGAAGACCCGATTTCGATAATAGGTGAGCCGGTGGTATTACTGGGATATCCCACAGGCGTTGACGGGTTGCTGCAGCGAATTGAAGAAAACGAGAGGCGCGAAATACAAAGGACAAACGGGCAGTCTGTAGTACAAGTCGCTATCGGGCTTGCATCCCGTGGTCTTATAAGGCCGCTGACTACCACCGGAACCATCAGCGATGCCCTCCCGGGACGTATTGTTCACAGTGCACAGACCACGGAGGGAGGCTCCGGAAGTCCTATCTTCGATCGAGATAGACGCGTGATCGCAATTAACTCAGCGATACTTGCAACGGTGGACGGCAATCAAAGCTTCGGAGGTTCGAACTTTGGCGTGCCGATTAAAGTCGCCTACGACCTTCTTCAGACTTACGACAGAGATAAGGCAGGAAATCATCCGTAGCGCAGATTTTGGGCGCACCGGCATATTAGGGAGACTTCCGGGCTCGAGTGTGAATTATTTGGGTTGCTCTGGCGGACGGTCAGAGGTTAAGCAAAACGGCCCCTACTGGCAATCTCAACTCCATCAAAACGCAGCAGTTCGTCTTCCTTGCTCGGTGGCGGCACCACTTCGAAGACTACCTTGTCGAACTTCCCATGACCTCGATAGAACGACGATTTGTACCCTCGATTGTTGGTGAACTCGATTAGTTGTACGCCCCATTTCCCCAGCGCCGCGTTTTCAGGGATTGGAATGGTCACTTCGAAACTTGCCTGAGAGGCACTTTGCTCGGGTGCGATCAGAACCTCACCCACTGCCAGCTTTACCTTGCTGGAGCTTCCCATGCTGAACTGAAAGCACTGAACAAATATCTTGCTTATCCCGTTCGGATCATACGCTGCGATTCTAAGCGACATGCTTTCCCCAGCTACAACCCGAACATCTGCGGAGCCGTTCATCGGCAAACTAACGGACATGATACTCACCTATTCCTTGGGCAAAGTCGCGTGAGGTTCAATACAAGGGCAGGCCCGACCCGATCTATTGCTGTCAGTGTTCGGCGAGGATAATAGCCCGTAAAGCCAGTGGTGTCAAGAGTTGATTACTCAACTTGACCGATTATTATGTGCCGAATGCCACTGAAGAATTTGACAACTGAAGCAGTGAAATGAGGCCCCCCTCGTTTACTTCAACTAACTAAAAGATCTGAATCATTTGTTCCCGTATGGGCGTTGCTTGCCTTCCAAAGCCTCCTTATAAGCTCCGTTTGGAAGTTCACCCATGGCGATCGCTTTCTCGTACTCGCTGAGTGCGTCGGCGCGGAACTCCTGAAAGTCAAGTATCCTCCCCAGAAGCACGTGACTCCACTGAATCAACCAGCGCTCGGAATCTTTTGACGCATTCTCAATAGCTCGCCTGTATAGCTTGATCGCACGCTCAAGCCGATCATGCTGCATTTGAATCTTGTCATTTTCATCGGTTTTCGGGTCGAGCTCGGCAGCCGATGCCATTTGCGTTACGACCTGCGCCATACCATACAACGCTCTCGCGTTATTCGGTTCTACACCCAGAACCTCATCGAGTATCGCACGAGCTTCGCCAAACTTCTTTTGACGAATCAGATCGTCAGACTTTAAGACCTTTGCCCCCATTGCTCCCATTACTGCCTCGGCAGCCGCGCCTTCGCTGTCGTTATTCGGGCGTGATAATTTTGATCGGCTGGCTGAAACCCGCGCGACGATCGGTTCGAATTCCTTCGACCGCACAGCCTCACGATCGAATTTGGCATTGGCGACCATATGATCGAAAAAGTCTTCTATCCCAATGCCGACCTTTTCAAAGCCGGAGAGGGATTCATAAAAATGGAAGCTCAGGACCGCGCCGCGAAGGTACGCCTGGGCGAGATCGAATACCGCATAATCCTCAGTGTAAGCGCCTTTAGAGGCAATCGAGTTGATACGCCGCAACCTCGCTTCGGTCGCTTGTGCAAGCGATTCCCGAATCACCAGGTACACGCTGTTTGTGTATTCCTTGGACGCGGTGGGTACTCCGGCGACAAGTTTGGATATCGGATCCTTGAATTCGAGCGATGTCTTGAGATGCCGCTCCACCATTGGATCGATTACAAATCTGATCATTGCCTGACGTACTGAATCCGCGCTGGGGCTGCGCGCGGGTCCAATGATAACGATGTAATCATCTCCGACTCGCCGCGCAAGAATGTCCTCCTTTTGATTTAGAATATCTCCACGAACAATTGCAGTGTCCCGGGGAGCGAGCGGATCAGGAACTACAAATACCTGTCGGGTTCGCGAACGAGAAACTACGGTCGTTTTCTCTGTTTTGCCTTCGGCCTCGCCGGTCTTCACGACCAATGGGCGCATGCTGATGACCGTCTCGGGCCTGGTGTGAAAATAATCGAGGACGTCGTAGATGACCATACCGACAGGACCTCGAAGTGCCGTGGCGTAGGCTTCGCCAACCCCCATGTACTTGGGAACAAGCTCCCTAATCCCGCTCTTGATGTAAAACTCTCTAACAAGAGGGACAAAATCGACTATCGTCTGCAAGTCCGCCGGCAACGGGCGATCACTGGACTGATAAACCGTGAAACCTGGAGGTTCAGTCATCAACAGGCTTAGAGCAGCATACCTTGCCGCATCTGAAGTTTCGTCCACTCCGGGGCGGCGGTGGGCCTGATAAAACGACGCCAGCTTTTCCTTTATCTGAGGGTCGAGTTTGGCGAGGTCCTTTCTTAACTCCACTCGAGCCGGAGACAACGCTTGACCTCCGCTCTCGTAGTCAAACCCAGCAATATTCAATGCCGCCATTACAACAAACGTTCGGACGTCTGGTGAAATCCTTACGTTTGCTTCCGAAGGAGCTATAAAGCCTGCGCCGGTCTGTGCAGGTTTTGGCTGCTGCGTTTGTTCCTTTGGCAGTGGACCTGTCGACGGAACAAGCAAAGTCAAAAGTAAGATCAGTTTCAACATAATTATCAAGATTGCCTTCTAGCAGTTTCTCAGAGCTTCTCCGACACTGATTTCGCTTGAAGGAACAGCAGCAGATAGTCGCGACCGCCACCCTTTGAATCCGTCCCCGACATATTGAACCCGCCAAACGGGTGGACATCAACTAATGCCCCTGTACACTTGCGGTTCAAATAAAGGTTGCCCACATGAAAATCGCGGCGGGCCTGTTCGAGCCGTTTACGTTCGCGGCTGAAAACCGCTCCGGTCAGGCCAAACTGCGTGTTGTTTGCGATGTCGAGTGCCGAATTAAAATCCTTCGCCCGAAACGCGGCGAGGACCGGCCCGAAAATCTCTTCCTGTGAAATACGCGCCATTGGGTCTACGTCGCCAATCATGGTGGGCTTGATAAACCACCCTTTCTGCCCTTCATCCAACGGGCCGCCGCCGGCCATCAATTTACCTTCACTCTTGCCAATATCAACGTAGTTCAAAATTGATCCATATGCGCTCTTACTCGAGACCGGTCCCATCCAATTATCCTGTTCCTTGACCGGCCCGACTTTTAGCTTGCTCGCACGATCAGCGACGCGACCCACGACCTCGTCGTAAACCTTATCGACTACCACCACCCGGGAACAGGCGGAGCATTTTTGACCTGAATAACCGAATGCCGATGTCACTACCCCATCGACTGCTGCCTCCAGATCCGCAGTCTCATCTACCACGATGGTATCCTTGCCTCCCATCTCGGATACAACGCGCTTGATCCACAATTGTCCTTCTGCCGTTCTTGCGGCCAGTTCGTTTATATGCAGACCGACCTCTTTTGAACCTGTAAAGGCAATGAACCGGGTGCGCGGATTGCCAACCAGATAATCACCGATCTTGGCGCCGCTTCCAGGCACGAAGTTGACGACGCCGGGCGGCAAAGAGGCTTCTTCGAGTAGCTCGACGAACCGGGCTGAGACTACCGGAGACTCGCTGGAGGGTTTCAACACCACTGTGTTGCCGCTCACCACCGATGCCATCGTCATACCTCCAAGGATGGCAAGAGGAAAGTTCCAGGGCGGAATCACAACGCCTACACCAAGCGGGACATAGAAAAGTTCGTTTTGTTCCCCGGCAAGCGGCGTGAGTGGCTGCTCTCTGGAGTAACGAATCATCTCCCGAGCATAGAACTCTGCGAAGTCTATGGTCTCAGCGACATCGCCGTCCGCTTCAGCCCATGACTTTCCAACTTCAAGTACTATCAGCGCAGTGAATTCCGCTTTGTGTTTTCGCAACAATGACGCGACTTTCAATAGGTAGCGCGCCCGAACCTCAGGCGCGACATTCTTCCATTCTCGAAACGCTTCAGTCGCCGCTTCGATGGCTTTATCGGCGAGCTCGATATTGGCCTTATGGACCAGCCCGACGACTTCGTCATAGTTCGATGGGTTAGGCGAAGCTAGCATATCGCCGGTCGTGTAGCGTTTTCCGCCGATTATCAACGGGTATTCGCGTCCAAATTGCGATTCGACGTTCGCGATAGCTTCTCTCATCGCGGCTGCGTTGCGCTCGTTCGTGAAGTCTACAAAAGCCTCATTTTGAAATGGCGGGAGCATATTTGGGATCCTCTCTGTTTCTCCTGGATTTAGACGGACTTTTAAATTAGCAACCAGCTCAAGTGACGGTCAACTTACCAAATGATCTTTGCGTCGTTGCGGATCCTGGAGTCTTTTTTGAGAAAGCTGAAATCCAAGCCTGAGGAATTAAGAAGTAGCGTTTGCGCAAAGGCGCAAAGAACGCAAAATCAACTCGATTCAGATTCTGCTGTGTGTTGTGGTGGCAAAACTACCGTTGCTATATTCATATTTCAGATAAACGCAAACCTGGTCATGAGGCATCGAAGCAAAAGTTGTTTTGATAACGATATGATGCGTTTGAAGCGGTTTAGCACAGTTTTTCTACTTATTCTCGCACTTTTGTACGGCGGAGCGTACAGCTTCACACCGCCGCAACCAGTGCCTGTTCAGGCATTAGCAGCTGGCGAGCAGCACCTCCTTTCGCCAGCGGACCGCGTAAGCGTATTCGAGCAGGTCTGGGAAACGATAAATCAAAGGTACTACGATCCTTCTTTCAAAGGAGTTGACTGGCGCGGTGTCCGCGACGGCTATCGACCGCTTATCGAAAAAGCCGGAACAGACGAGGAGTTCTATGATCTTCTCAAGCGCATGGTTGGCGAGCTACACGACGCCCACACGCGATTTCATACTCCGGAGCAGCGTCGGGAACGAGAACGTCTGCAAGCTGTCAGCGCGGGGCTGTCGATTTTTGAAGTCGAAGGTAAAACGGTGGTTGTGAGTGTGGAGCCTGATTCGGATGCCGCTCGGGCCGGGGTTGAGCCCGGTATGATAGTGCTTCAAATTGACGGCAAATCAATTGAGCAGAGCCTCGCCGAAGCGAGAGCCCGCGTTACCGGAACATCTACTGATCGAGCAGTTCGTCTTCGACTATTCAGGATGATTATTGATGGCGAGCCCGGCACAACCTTGCGAATGAAGCTTGCTCGAGCCGATGGTTCAGTCCTCGATGTCGCACTAATCCGTCACATAGTCTCGGACAACGCGGCTGTAACTTCACGTCGGTTGAAATCGGGGTATGGGTACGTTCGTTTGACACTATGGAAATCGCCGATCAGAAAACAATTCAAGAAAGCTTTGGAGCACCTGAAAGATACTCCCGGTATAATCGTGGACATTCGAGGCAATCCAGGCGGTGAAGCGGATGAGGTCGTAAAGATTGCCAGTTACTTTTTCAACCAACACGTCCCCTTTGGGAGGTTCTCAAGACGCTCGGGCAAGGCAATTTATCTTCGCACGGATGACGACGATCAGGTCTACAAAGGCCCCCTTGCCATTCTTATCAATGAGGGCTCCGGCAGTGGCTCGGAGTTGTTCGCGGGCGTTATGCAGGAGAATGGTCGTGCGGTAATCGTAGGGCGACGAAGCTGCGGCTGCGTGCTGGGAATTTCTGAGTTTAGAAAGCTTAAGGGTGGCGGCGAGTTGGCGGTAAGCGAATACGCCTACATATCACCTCGCGAGAACACGTATGAAGGAACCGGCGTCGCCCCGGATAAAACAGTAGAACTCAAAATAAGCGATCTTCAGGCTAAACGCGATTCAGTGCTCGAAGAGGCAGAAAGATCGCTTAAAGCGAAACCGGAAGCTCGAGCCAACGCTTTGTCAGCACCACGATAGCAATGAGTGTCTGGCTCGGGAATCACCGCATCCCGTTTGCTTTTGGGAGGCTCACAAGATTCGCTATCAGGCGATATGCTCCTGGAACGCCCTTAGGCAATTGACGAAACCAGGCATATGCCGTGTAAACGTACAGCCCCTTCCCGTATTCGGCTATTACCTCTCCACCTTTCAAGTCGGGTTCGCCCGGATCGTGGCTTGCCAGCAGTGGTTTGAAATGGGGATCCCAATCGCCTAAAAAATAGGCGCCACGCTCCTGAACCCATCCTTCGAAATCACGCTCCGTGATCTTATTCGGGTAGTTGAACCGCGGATGGTTGGG
Organism: Blastocatellia bacterium; assembly: GCA_035258805.1. Lineage (GTDB taxonomy): Bacteria > Acidobacteriota > Blastocatellia > UBA7656 > UBA7656 > Onstottus_A. The sequence continues at coordinate 30,561 of DATFWY010000024.1, forward strand.
CTCCAGTATAGTCACCTTTGCCAGTTCGTCGGTAACTCGAAACGGTCGTGCTTCTGGCTTCGGAAATGAAGGGAAATCTCCGCTGACAAATTGCTGCGCTGTGTAAGCCAGGATTACCAGCTTGCTCCGAGAATATTCGAGTATTCGAGAATTGAATTGCGCGAGTTCAGGCCGAGACCCCGCACCAGCTGCGACAACGATCGCGTCGAAGCGTGTCAAGTCGCCACCAAGGTCAGCTTGCTCGAGCAATTGAGCAGCGAGCCCTGCGCGGCTCATTGACTCAAATAGCTTATCGTCGCTTGATCCTATGAAACCCACCTTAGGGAGTGAGGTAGTCTTAGCGGTGAGCGCTGTGGCTATATCGCTCTCCGCAAGATAAAACAAACGCGGCTCGCTTTCGGGACGACGGGCAGTTGAGTCAGAGCGCGAGGTCTCGCGGTCTTCCCTTCCCGTCCGGTAAGGAGCGAACCCGCCGGTTTCAAAGTTTCCCCGGCTGTACTGCACAATATAGGTTCCGCCACGATTCACATATTCCATCAATCGGGCGTTGTTTGCGATTACATCCGGACGTACTTCGTAGACTCTCACGCCTGCGACAATCGTGTCGTAGTAGCTTAGATCACCGGAGGCAATATCCTTCGGATCGAGCGTCTTCACGTTGACTCCCATTCGCTCGAGCGCCGCGCCGAAATCGTCTCCGGCACCTTCTATGTAGCCAACCTTTAGATTTGGGGCTACCTTGACGTCGATGACTTCAGCTTCGGCTTTTGCATCGTGATATACAAAACGTCGTTCGATGTGCGGGTAAGAGATCACCTGGTAACCGTTCCGATATTGTCGCCCATCGATTGTTGCAACTGCGGAAAGCTCGCGACGCGTCTCAGACGCGCCTGCAGGAACCTTGACCGCAAACGTCGCAGCAGCCCGCTCACCTTCTCTCTTTAGAGTGAAGGGTGCTGAGGCGGGACTAACAGACCAATTTTCGAGGTTCTGAAGGGCAATAGAGCCATTCGCGCCACCCTTTTGGTTATTTACGACTGATACGGTTATTTCGCGTTCGACGGGCGAATTGGACCTTGGATAAATAAGGATATCGGGAGTCACGGTGACCGACACTGCGGGAACAACCTTCACGAGGTGTCTGATCTCACCGAGAGCGCGATCGGCGTAGCGGTATTCAACTCCCTGCTGCATTGACGCGCGTTGGCCTGCGATGTCGAGATCAATGTTTGCGGTAAATAGCGGCGGAGCTACCGGAGCAATACCAGTCGGTTTAAAATCACGATACTGCGACTGTGCTCCCGGATCGAACATATCACCTTTTCGCGGTTTGCTGAGCCAGTAAGGTGCAGTTGGACTCCAATCGGACGGAACCGTGACTCGGTAATCAACCTGTAGCACGGTTCTACCATCGATTGTTGAAACTTTTTCCTTTTCCTTCTGCACCGCTGTCCATCCAGGCTGCAGCACCAGGCCAAATGAGGCGAGTTTTGAATTTGAGCCTGCATACGCACTTACGGTCACGTTGAAAGTCTGGCCTGGTGTGACAGCTTCATCATCGGACAGGCAATCGACCACCACGCCGTCGGACTTCAGCAACGCGTCAACAAAATCGGCTTCCTTGAGCTTTAACAGTAAATCAGTCTCGGCGTACGCATTCTGTTTTGCCGTTAGTGAGAACGTGACCACACCTTGTGGGATTGTCGCGGCGCTGCCCAGCACTGTATTCCTGAGTTTCTCCCGAGTACTTCGTAGGTCATTGAGGCCTCGGGCGATAATATCTTTGACCTTACCTGGGAAAAGCGGGTTATACGAATCCCTCGCTTCGTCCGCGGCTCGCTGCACATTGGATAATTGTTGTCGCAACGACTCAGCACCTGGTCCAGCATACGCCGCAATGCCGGTGATGGATGTATCAATATCCTCAAAGATATCTTTCTCATTCTTGAGCGGCCCAATTTTCGAATCGATCAAGCGCAGCTTCGACGACCTGGGACCCCGAGCCTCAATCGTGCCCTGGTCTTGCGACCGATGCTGGCTTCTTCCGCGCGCAGCAAGCTCGAAATAACTGCAACCAAGTAAGGGATCAAACTCCCCCGTGTTTAGCGAGAGAGTCGAGAGCGATGGAAGGAACTCACGAGGACTCGCTGCTCCGTCAAACGACCGCGTGTAGAGTTTCTTTGGCTGCCAGGGCATCAGACCTTCTCCGATCTGTTCCGGAAATCGCGCCGGATCACCAGCCGCTCGATACGCCTCCTGAGTCAACAACCCCGCAGACTGATGGTGACCATGTCCGTCATTCGGAGTCCCGCTCCAGGCAGAGACAATTATCATCGGCCGAAAAGTCCGAATCACTCGCACTATGTCGCCAAGCACCGCTTCCCGATCCCATTTCGAAAGCGTCTCCGTCCGTGATTTGCTGAAACCAAAATCGAAAGCTCTGGTGAAAAACTGCTGCGCTCCATCGAGCCGTCGCGCAGCAAGTAATTCATCCGTACGAATAACACCGAGCTGCTCGTAGAGCTCGGGGCCTATCACGTTCTGCCCGCCATCCCCGCGAGTGAGTGAGAGATATGCGGTTCGCACCTGACGGCCACGCGCAAGGTATGCGAGCAAGCCGCTGTCTTCGTCGTCCGGATGGGCGCCAGTGTGAAGCACGCTCCCAACTACCCCGAGTCGCTTGATGGCTTGACCGAGCGCCATAGCGCCGCGGTCTTCCGAGGGCCGTGTATCCGCATACAACCGCGGCGCAATCGAAGAGATGTGGATGGCTGCACTTAAAAGTAGCAGAGCTATCGATATTGAGACCGCTTTGCGGGTTTGAATGGAAATCACCTTGAGCCTCCAGGCAAGGAAGTGTGTTCTTTGTGTCTTGGCGGATCTTAGCGTCTTTGCGAGTAACCTGAATTTGAAGATGACGGCTTTGGAAAAATGCGAAGAATCGAAGATACCACAATCACCACTACCGAATTACCCAACAGAGAGGGGCCGCGAGCGTCTTATCTTTATTGCAGCATCCACGATGCGTGCTGCTGCATCGCGTTTAGACATAAGCGGTAACTCCTCCACCCCTTCGGGCGATACAAGCGTAATTCGATTTGTATCCACGTCAAATCCCGAATCCGAAGCGGAAACATCATTCGCGACAATCAGATCGGCGCCTTTCTCGTTGAGCTTCTTCTTTGCATTCTCGATCAGATTCTCTGTTTCGGCAGCGAATCCTATTACTATACGGGAGCCTTTAGTCCCGCCGACCGCGGCAAGGATGTCGTCGGTCGGCTCAAGCTTGAGCACAATTGCGTCGCCGTTTTTCTTGATCTTTTGTCGCTGTTTGTTGGAAGGTCGATAATCGGCGACCGCTGCCGCCATGACAACTATTGTCGCGTCCTCCAGGTTGTTGTTCACCTCCTCATACATCTCCGCGGCCGAGCGCACTGATATCGTGCGAACGCCTTTTGGAGGATCGATTGACACAGGCCCGGTGATCAAAGTAACCGCAGCTCCGCGCGCCAATGCCGCTTCAACAACTGAATAACCCATTTTGCCCGACGAGCGATTGCTCAAGTAGCGAACTGGATCGACAGCTTCCTGAGTAGGACCAGCGGTGATCAATACACGCTCGCCGTGCAGGGAATCATTGGAGGTATTCGATGGTTCGGGTGAAGATTTTAATCCTATGATCTCGCAAGCCCGCTGCACGATTTCATCCGGCTCGGCAAGCCTTCCGGCGCCAACCGTCCGACACGCCAGGTAGCCCTCGCCGGGATCTATGAAGTGTACGCCGCGGTCTCGTAGACGACGTACATTCTCGCGAGTCGCCGGGTGCGCCCACATCTCCACATTCATAGCAGGCGCCACGAGCACAGGCGCGGTCGTCGAGATATACAGCGTTGACAGAAAGTCGTCCGCGATTCCGTTTGCGAACTTAGCCAGCGTATTAGCAGTCGCGGGTGCAACGAGGAGCAGGTCGATCGCCTGAGCGAGCTGGATGTGTTTGATCTCGGGATCATCGGTCGGCGCAAACATTTCCGAGATAACCGGGAACCCGGATATCGACTGAAACGTTAGCGTTCCGACGAACTCCGTAGCGTGACGGGTCATCACTACACGGACTTCGGCCCCGCGCTTCTGGAGCCCGCGCAGAACTTCAACGGCTTTGTAGGCCGCGATGCAACCGGTGACGCCCAGCCCAACGATCATCTTCCCTCACGAGGACGCGAGTAGATTGGCTTTTCGGAGCGGGTCGGAGAGATTTGTCTCTCCGTGGCTCTGCGAACTCTGTGCCTCTGCAATGATTCCTGTCATCTGGAACTAAACGCAGAGACGCGGAGTTCGCTGAGTCAACGCAGAGGTGCTACTCCTTTATCGGTTTTGCAATAGCCTGGTATCGAACCAACCCGCGCTTCACCTCTTCCACCGCGACGCGGGTTGTCTTTTTCGCCGCAGTGTAGATGCGCGGCTTCGCTCCTCGCTGTAATTGTTTGCTCCGTTTTGCCGCTAATAACACCAATCGATACTTGCTGTCGATCTCAGTTGTCCAATCCACATCATTATCAACTTCAGGCATGAAACGATTCTCCTCCAAAAGTAGCTATTACTGATTCAATACGATTTCTCTGCCGGAAAGGCCGGCAGCGCTCAGCAACTATTATAGCCTCAAGCTGATCCAACGCGCGATCAAGATCGTCGTTCAAAACCGCATAGTCAAATCGCTCGTAGAGCTGGACCTCAATAGCCGCATTCCGTAATCTGCGTTCAATATCGGCGGGCGCGTTAAGATTTCGTGCTCGCAGGCGGGCCTCCAACACCTCAGACGAGGGCGGCAATATGAAAATAAGGACTGCTTCCGCAATTCGCCGTCGAACTTGCTCCGCGCCCTGCACATCTATATCAAGCATTACGTCGAACCCCTGACTCAACATTTCTTCGATAGGTTTTTCGTGAGTGCCGTATGAATAACCATGGACTTCGGCGCATTCGAGGAATTCATCCCGCTCCCGCATGGCACTGAACTCTTCCTCGCTGACGAAGTAGTAGTCGACTCCGTGTTGTTCGGTGCCCCGCGGAGCGCGGGTGGTGTATGAAATTGAGAACCGTAAATCCGAAATGCGCTTTAACACTCGGTCGGCAAGCGACGACTTCCCAGCCCCTGACGGCGCCGACACCACGATCAATGTCCCACGTTCGGGTTGTTCGGGTTGAGGGACCGACGTTGGTAGATTCTTACTCGACATTCTGGCCTTGCTCTCGGAGTTTCTCCACTTCGGTCTTGATTACTATAGCCGCATCGCTTATGGCAAGGTCGTTTGATTTGGAAAGAATCGTGTTCGCCTCGCGATTCATCTCCTGCAGAATGAAATCCAAACGCTTGCCCGCTTCTTCGGTGCTGTGCACTAAATCGCGCATTTGTGAGATGTGGCTCTTGAGCCGCGCTATTTCTTCGCTGATATCGGAACGGTCAGCCAGCATGACCGCCTCTTGAGCAATCCTGGTTTCATCCACCTGAGCGCCGGCGGCGACTTCCTGAAGACGCTTCATGAGCTTCTCACGATAGACCGCTGGCAGGCGGGCCGCTTCATTTTCTATAACCGGCATCTGACGCTCAATGTTATCTAACCGCGATGAAAGCTCGGCTGCGAGACCTTGTCCTTCAACAACGCGCATCTCGGTAAGCGATACAAGCGCCTGCGACAGCGCCGCAACCGCTCCGCCTACGAGCTTCTCATCAAGCGAACCGGAATCCTGAGACACTTGAAGCGCGCCCGGCAGTTTCGCGATCAATTCGAGCGAAGGATCTCCCTCCAGGCCAAACTCCCGCTTCAACTCGGCCAGTGCTTCCAAATAGCCTGACACCAAAGGTCGATTGATCTCGAACGTTGCGGGCTTTAACTGTTCGACCGAAATATTGACGTCTATTCTACCGCGTTTGACCGCTGCCTGAACCTGCTTCTTCAGAGTCAATTCGAGGCTTGAAAGTTCCTGAGGCAGTCTCGTGTGGACGTCGAGGGCGCGGTTGTTGACTGAGCGAATATCGACGCGTATTCGAAAATCGTCGCCCTCCGCGCTACCCTGACCAAATCCTGTCATGCTCTTGATCATTATTCGCCCGTAATTCGAGACTCGCCGTTCTTGGTCTTTAGTTTATTACAGCGACCGCGTTCACGGCCACGTAGTAACGAATTTATTCGTTCTCTTCTTTATTCGTTCTCTCCGGACTAGCCCACATACCTAAACAAAACAAATAGATTCGATACTACGTCGTACGTCCTACAATCAATTCGATGAACTTGGAACTGTTTCACCCTCCTCACCGATTAGTTCATCGGAAAACTGAAGCTCGTACAGGTCGCGATAGATTCCGCCTCGCGCCATCAACTGATTATGCGTTCCGATATCGACCACACGCCCGCGGTCCAACACTATGATCTTGTCAGCGCGATGAATAGTCGTAAGCCGGTGCGCGATCACTATTGTCGTACGATCTCGCATCAAGTTGGTCAGCGCTCTCTGGACCAATCGCTCGGACTGTGTGTCCAACGCGGATGTAGCTTCGTCGAGCACCAGAATCGGCGCGTCCTTAAGGATTGCGCGGGCGATCGCGATGCGCTGTCGTTCCCCGCCTGACAGCTTGACTCCTCGCTCACCTATCAGCGTGTCATAACCGCCGCGCTCAACGATAAAGTCGTGAGCGTAAGCAGCGAGCGCAGCCGATTCAATTCTTTCGCGGCTGAACTCAACGCCTCCGTACGCGATGTTGTTGATGATCGAGTCATTGAAAAGGATAACTTCCTGGGTAACCAGCGCAATGTGTTTTCGAAGACTTGCAAGCTTGGCCCCTTGAATATCCGATCCGTCAATAAGAATTGTCCCTTCGGTCGGGTCGTAGAAGCGCATCAGCAAGTTCGTCAACGTTGACTTCCCGGCTCCCGATAGCCCGACCAGAGCGACTACTTCACCCCGATGAACATCAATAGTCACGTCCCTCAAAATCCAATCGTTCGAGTCCTGATACTTGAATGAAACATTCTTAAACTCAATTCGATCGGCGAGGGGTGCCAACTCAATCGCTCCGGGACGATCTCGCTTTTCGGTATGTGTATCAAGTAGTTTGTAAATTCGTGAGGTCGCCGCAAATGACTGCTGAAAATAATTTTGAATTCGTGAAAGCTTGCGCAGCGGGTCGTACATTCCGAGCATTGCGACGATATAAGAAGCGAAGATCCCAATCGTCATAACACCGGCCTCAATTTCGCGTTTGGCATAAAGAACAAATCCGGCTGCGAGTAGCACTCCAACTAATTCAAGAATTGGCGATGACAAATAGACAACTCGTGCGGCACGCACCTGGTGATCCGCCAGACTGAGTAGCGTATTGCGGAAGCGCCGCTGTTCAAACCCCTCCATACCGAATGCTTTTACGATTCGATGTCCCGAAATCGTCTCCTGAGCGACATCCAGTACTTCTTCGGTACCCTCCTGTGTCGAGTGAGCGATCCGGCGAAGTCTTTTGCCAAAACGCGATGTGAGCATATATACGAACGGGCCAACGACTAAAACAGCAAGCGTCAGGCGCCAATTCAGCAGAAACACCAGCCCTAGCAACGACAGAAACGTCAGGCCCTCGCGCAACATGTCAGCCAACAACGTTGATACGGCAACCTGAACTTTCTCAGAATCGCTGATTATGTGAGTTGTGAGCTCGTTTGTGGGGTGTTCGGTAAAGAACTCACTGGACTGCAGAAGAATATGGTCGTAAAGCCGTTGTCGCAAGTCGACGACGGTGCTTACGCCTATGCGCCACATTAATACACTCGAGAGATATTCTGAAGAGCCTCTGATGAGCGTGAAAACAATCAAGAGAGCGGCGATAATCGGCAACGCCTCGACGCCCTGAGGTAAGTAGTTTCGAGCGTCGACGATGGCTGAGAGGCCGGTAGACGGACCTTTTGAGGTTCCCGGTAGTTCATCGATGATCGACTTCAGCAGCGCTGTGCGACCGGCCTCAAAAAGGCCTACAAGCGTCATCAGGAGAAAGGCTACTGCGAACAATCCGGCATAGGGTCTGACGTTCTTGAGAAGTATGCGGAAGTCTTTCATTACAGCAAGTTGGCGCGGGCGAGCAATAAAACGATTGATTATACGCGGCCAAGCGATGTCGTCAAGCGCGGCTTCCGAAGATCCCATTGCGCTTCAGGTTCAGCCTAACAACATGCGCCGCGCAAAGATACCATCGGGTTTCAGTTTCTGCCTAAAAAATCATAACTACTCTCCGAACTTCATCGTTATTCCTTGCGCTGTATTTTGTTTGCTGTTAGAAATTTCTCAGTTGCATTGAAACGCTGCTCCATTCGAACTTGATAATCATGATTGGGTCTAACAATGCGTCTGCCGCGAGGCTTTGCTGAGGACGTCAGAAATCAGAGCGACATAGTTCGGGTCGTATCCGACTACGTCACTCTCAAGAAACGAGGAGCTAACTATCTCGCGTGCTGCCCATTCCATTCGGAAAAAACACCATCATTCACCGTTCATCCGGGTAAGGGGCTCTTCAAATGCTTTGGCTGTGGTGCCGGCGGTAGCATTTTCGATTTTGTAATGCGCATTGAAGGATGCGGATTCCCTGAAGCCATCCGCATCGTCGCCCAGAAGAGCGGGATCCCGATACCGGTAATTGAAGAGTCCGACGAACAAAAGAAGACGGCACGTGAGCGTGAGACGGTCTTGAGGCTGAACCAATGGGCAGCGGAATTCTTTGAACTTCAGCTGCATGACTCTGAAGAAGGCAAGCTGGCCAAAGATTACGTTCAATCCAGAGGCATAAATGAGGTAACGGCCAAGCTCTTTCGTCTTGGATATGCGCTGGACACCTGGGATGCCCTGACAACCCATCTTAGGGAGCGCGGCGCGACCACTGATGAGATCCACAGCTCTGGTCTCGCAGTATTAAAAGATTCCGGCGGTTTTTACGATCGCTTCCGTGGCCGTGTTATTTTCCCGATCACCGATCCGCAAGACCGGGTGATCGCATTTGGCGGCAGAGTTATTGGCGAAGGCGAGCCGAAGTACCTAAACTCACCCGAGACGGCAGTGTATACCAAGGGTCGTAATCTGTACGGACTCGCGCATTCCAGAAACCAGATTCGCGAACATGGTTTCGCAATTCTGGTGGAGGGCTACCTTGACTCGATAATTCCCTTCCAGGAAGGCGTGCACAATATCGTCGCGAGTTTGGGCACCGCTCTGACCGACAACCAGGTGCGCTTGCTGCGGCGCTACATGGATCAGCCGCAGATCGTAGTGAACTTCGATCCTGACTCTGCGGGTCAGGCCGCCACGATGAGATCGATAGATGTGCTTTTGGCTGAAGGATTCAAGGTGAACATACTTCGGATGCCGACAAAGCAGGACCCCGATGAATTTGTCCGAGCGCACGGGGTGGATCGGTTCCGAGAATTGCTAAAGACAACCCAGTCTTATATCGACTACATTATTGATACGGCTATAAATGAGCACGATACTTCCCGACCTACTGGCAAAGTCGCGACGATAAACGCAATTTTGCCGCATCTGGCGCGGATGCGCGACAAAGTAGCCCGTGCGGACTATGCCGACCAGATAGCCAACCGACTGAAAATCGACTCGCATATCGTTCGTGAAGAGCTTAAGCGAACGGCCACAAACCGGCAGTCCGCGATGGACAACAAGCAGATACGAGCTTCCGAGGAAGTGACCAAGGGCGAACGACATCTGCTTGAACTGATGCTCGCAAACGCGCAGGTACGCCACGCGATGATTCCATCATTATCCGAGGATGACTACGGAGAGCTGGCAACTGGAGGGATCTTTGCGGCGATAATTGACTTGGAAGGCGGTGAAAATGAATTCGACTTCGATAACCTCAATGCTCGTCTCGAAGCCGAGTCGGAACGCGCGTTGCTGCCTGTTTTGCTAATGAGCGATCTGTCGTGGACCGGAGGAGATGACTTCGATACGCTGTTTAAACGAGCCACAGACGCTCTGTCGTCCATCCGCATCAGACGATTTGAGCGAATGCTCGACTCGCTGCAGATAGAGATGGGTCAGGCGGAGCGCGAGCAGGACGTTGAGCGATACCAACTTCTTTTTCAACGCAAGCTGGAGCTGAAGAATCGCATGCTGGGTCTGTCGGCAATGTAGATTACATCGCTATGAGATTAATTGACGTAAGCCTCTCGCTTATTTTTTTGCCCATTCCTTTGTGGCAAGCAGGGCTGCGAGGCGTCCTGGAACCACGAGAGTCGTTAAGTAAGTCTTACGACGTTTAACTCGAAATGACATAATGTATTGTTGGGCGTGCAACCTCTTGACAGATTTTATTAATGAGGGTACGAATTCACAGTTGACCGTGAGCGTCTAAGTCAACCGTCGCCCCCTTAGGAGTGCGTGAGTTGTCCGACATCAACGAAAAGTATCCCGATGAAGTAGAAAAACTTCTCGAAGTGGGCAAAGAGAAGGAATACCTTACCTACGACGATATAAATCGACTCCTCCCACCAGACATGAATTCTGCCGATGAGATCGAAGCCATACTCGATGTGATCGGCGCCGAAGGAATTTCAATTTCCGATTCGGACGAGAAGTTCATCGAAGCAGCCGCCGCGGCACTCGGGACCAATGGCGATGGAAAGATCGAAGACGCACTTGAGGATGAACTCGATCTGGATTTGACGCCCGGAGCGCTGGACAAGACCAATGATCCTGTGAGGCTCTACCTTCGTGAGATGGCGGTTGTGCCGCTACTCACTCGAGATGGCGAGGTGTCGATCGCACGAAGAATGGAGCGGGGCCGTCAGCGCGTTCTCAAAGCCATATCAAGATCTCCCGTTTGCCTCGAGGAGATCCTTCAAATGGGTGAGAGGCTCAAACGGGGCGAGTTGCACATTCGGGAAGTCGTGACCTTCAGCGAACAGGAACCGATTACTGAAGATAGAATAGAGCAGTATCAGTTAGCGACCCTCGAGTGCATGATTGAAATAAAGAAGAATCACAGCCGGATGCTCAAGCTGTATGAGCGAGTGCTCGAGGAGCCAAAGAAATCGCCGAGGCTGATGCGATTACATCGAAAACTCGCAGTAGCTCGAGTGGAGTTGAGCCGTCAATCCCGCGGACTGGACCTGGTCATCCAGCAGCAGGACCTGTTTACGGCGCTGATTCGCGACAGCGTAACTACGGCTCGAGAAACGCGCGCGGCCATCGACAAGGCTCGGCGCGCCATCGAAAAGAAAAAATGGAATGAAGATGAACGAGAATTGAGGCGTAATCTTCGAGATGCCGAGCGGCGCCTGGCCGAACTGGAATCCCGTTGGCATTCCTCAGCTCTCGAGCTCGAGCGCTCGCTTGCAGCCATTCACACCGGCGAGCATGAAGCCAACATCGCTAAGCAGGAGCTAATCGAAGCGAATCTCAGATTAGTGGTGTCAATCGCAAAGAAATATACGAATCGTGGCTTGCAATTCCTTGATCTCATTCAGGAAGGCAATATCGGCTTGATGAAAGCGGTTGACAAGTTTGAATGGAGACGAGGGTATAAATTCTCCACTTATGCGACCTGGTGGATCCGTCAGGCGATAACCCGTGCAATAGCGGATCAGGCGAGAACAATACGAATACCGGTCCATATGATTGAGACCATAAATAAATTGATCAGAACTTCACGCTCTCTGGTTCAGGAGTTGGGCCGCGAACCGACTTCGGAAGAAATCGCCAAGAAGATGGACATCCCGGTCTCCAAGGTTCGCAAAGTTCTAAAGATTGCTCAGGAACCAATCTCACTCGAAACGCCGATCGGCGAAGAAGAAGACTCACACCTTGGCGATTTCATTGAAGACAAAACGATCACGAACCCGGCGGACGCGGTAATCACTACTAATCTCCGCGAAATCACCGACGAGGTTCTTAAATCTCTGACACCGCGTGAAGAGAAAGTGATCAAGATGCGGTTCGGACTCGGGCCAAACGGCAGCGAGCACACATTGGAAGAAGTTGGTCAGCACTTCGCGGTGACACGCGAACGTATTCGACAGATCGAAGCAAAGGCTCTCAGAAAGCTACGTCACCCTTCCAGATCCAGGAAGTTGAAAGCTTTTTTGGAATCCGCAGCCAGACCTTAGCACTCGTTCCCGCAGCGCTCTAATCCTCCAACCGACAAAGAGATTTTCGCATCGGCTGTCTAGTCGATAGGTCTCACGGGGCCTTCTGTGCGGCCAAGACTTTTCTGTTGGGCGGGATCATTACCTGAATCAGGCTCTTTGGAACTGACCGGGCTTGGACTGGCGGCCTCGTTTGGGGTTTGATCTGAGGATGCAAGCTGAGATTCACCTGCAAGGCCCTGTTTGTACTGTGCGAGTACATCCTCGACGCGCGCTTTTGCACGCTTAGCTTCCATTTCCCGATCGGCTTCGGCAACGAGATTGTTGGTCAAAGATCCACTCGAACGTGCTATACGCTCCCGCATCTCATCGATCGTACCCGAAGGATCGGTGCTGTCGAACGGTTTATGAACAGCGGACAGATTCTCCCTCATCGCGCTCAGATGCGTTTCGGTTGCCAGATCTTCACCCTGGCGTCGCCTCTCGTCGCGTAACGAGTGGGCGCGATCTGCAGCCGAGTTCGCTTCTGCAATCTGCTGCTTGATCAGGTCCCGTTGATTTCCCAGGGCCAACATTTGGCTGCCGGCTGCCGATGCCGCCTGGTCGTTCCCTTGCTCACGCGCGATGCGTTCGCGTTCCGCGAGACCAAGAATCTTCAGTTCAACTTCTGCCAGCTCCTTCTCCAACATTTTAACTGAAGCACGAGTCTGAACTTCGAGCTCATTGAGACGTGCGATTTCGGCTCGAGTGATTCCTCTGACGTCTCGATCGGGACTGCTGACTCTTTCGATTAAGTCATCCAGGTAGGAGTTGATCAGTCGTTTGGTACGATGCCACATGTTTAATAATTACGGGAGCCGTGAGATACCGGACAATCTCCCTCGACGATTTTCAGCGGACCGAAATTAATCTCTGCGGCGCCAATCTAAATGCTATTGTTCTGGAGGCTTCCTGTCGAACGGAGGTGGCGCCTTTTGATCATCCTGCTGAATAGCACGCGGAGCGCTCCCGGGTTGTTGAACTACTGGGAGCGTTACCGGTTTGACAAACTTTACGCGGAAGATTGCGCCGGGGTTCACGACGACTTCCCCTCCCTTTGTAAGCAGGAGGCCCGCGAGCACACCGCCCCCTAACGTTGCTGCGCCAGCTCCCGCGCCTCCGCCGGAGAGCACAACGACACCCGTGCCTGCGCCACCGAGCACTGCACCTCGCTCAGCGTTGCGAGCGGTCGCCTCACCGCGATGGCCGCCCTTAACTTTTCCTTCATCATCGGCGTTCAGTTTTTCGTTTTTATCCCAGTCGTCAACAGCGGTCACTACTACTGACACGGGCTCTTCCCCCCAGGGGAGAGCAATTCGCTCAAAGGCGATCCCAATGCTACCTTGCTTCTGCCCGCGTTTTGCTGGCGTGACCTGAGTCACTCGTCCCAGAAACTCGGTTCCGCGTTGCATTACCATCTGGCCATTTACATAAATAGGCTCGTCCAAAACGGCGCTAATCGGATCACCGACCTCACTCAGTTTAGAGCTTAATCGCGACTGCATTATGAGCTTAGCCTTTGTATCAATCTCAACGGTCGCTTCACGCGCTGCCTGCGAGAAGCCCTTCACTGCTCCCAGTGCCATTAAGGCGCAGAGAGCCATAGAGCAAAATGACCTTCTCATTGTTTACCTCCTGGCTGGACCGGTTGCGATCAGTTCCGATGTTAGTTCACTAATCGGATCAGGGTCAAGAAAAAGAGCCGAATCTGCATCAGTGGCGGCAAATGGCGGCCCAGGATGAGCACAGCTGGCCTTGCTGCCATTCGATGCATTTACTCACCAATTTCGTTTCTTAATGCTTCAACAATTTTGTTTGCCTGTTCCTTAATCTTCGCCTCATCCTGGCCCTCAATCATCACTCGAGCCAGATTTTCAGTGCCGGAATACCTAACCAGCAGCCTGCCATTGCCTTCCAGCTCCTCTTCCACTCTCTCGACCTCAGACCTGACCGTGGTGAGCGTATCAATCGGAGGCTTGCTTCGAACCCGGACATTTATAAGTATTTGCGGATAGTGGGTCATTTTGGACGAAAGGCTGTCCAGAGTCAGCCCCGATTCTTTTATGACCCTCAACAACTCTATTGCGGTGATCAACCCGTCGCCCGCGAGCGAGATATCCGGGAAAATAATATGGCCTGACTGCTCACCTCCGAGCTTTGCGCCGCGTACGAGGATCTCTTCCAGCACATACCGATCTCCCACCTGGGTTCGTACCAGCTCTATTCCTCGCTCGCGCAGTGCTAGCTCGAGCCCGATATTGCTCATGACCGTCGCAATTACAACATCTCCCCTCAGATGCCCTTTACCCTTTAGATAATCGGCGAGGATCATCAGAGTGGCGTCCCCATCGACCAGATTTCCTCCAGAGTCAACAAACAATGCGCGATCTGCATCTCCATCAAAGGCTATCCCGAGATCGAAGCGCTCTTCTGCGACTACCTTTTGCAATGCTTCCAAATGAAGCGATCCACAGCCTTCGTTTATGTTGCGGCCGTCTGGCTGTGCGGCGAGAACCTTGATTCCTGCCCCAAGGCGTTCAAACAAGATCGGTGCGATCGACGATGCGGCTCCGTGTGCGCAGTCCAATGCAATCCTAAGATCCTTCAATGTAAGCCCACGAGTTATTTCGTTGGCTAGATAGTCCAGGTATTTCTCCTGGTAATGACTCTGATGCTGGTTGTCTGCGAGTGCGTTTGGGCTCTCAGCAGACTGCGTGGAGGTTACCTCCGCTTCTATCCGTCGCTCGACTTCATCGGCAAGCTTTTTGCCAGACGGAGAGAAAACCTTGATTCCATTGTCCTGGTACGGGTTGTGTGATGCGGAAATCACGATTCCTGCATCAAACGGTACTGACCTGGTCAAATAAGCGATACCTGGAGTTGTGATTACTCCGGCTGACTCTACCGAAGCTCCAGCGGCAATCGCGCCTGAAGCGAGCGCCGCTTCTATCTTTGGTCCTGATTCCCTGGTGTCCCGTCCTATCACGATGCTCGGTGCACGTCCCAGTTCGCGTGCAAGGTTGGATACAATCGAGCGCCCTATGATTTCTACAGTTCTCTCATCGAGCGGGTATTGCCCCGCGATTCCACGAACTCCATCTGTTCCGAATAACCTCTGTTCCGCGCCTCCTGACATCAACAAATTTCTCCTGTAATAGTTTTAGCTGCAACCGGTCTTCAAGTTAACCGACGCTGTATCACACTACCGGTGAGGTTGGCATTGACCTTCCAATCCTCCTGATGAAGATGTGACTAATCTCAAGGAAGGGCACAGCGCAATCGTACCGGAAATGAGCTACCAATAGGCCAATCCTAAGAGTTCCTGCTCAATCGACAGGATATATGAAGTGTTTATCTAATACTAATTGTCTTAGGTTCTATTGAACGGACCGCTACGCGGTCAACAAACGTTGGTGACAAAGTAACAATTGGAGTGAAGGTCCTGGATCCCGGTTGATATTCAACACTGACACTGACATCTGAGATGGTAATCTCGTCGATCGCAGAACGCGCGCCATAAAGAGTTACACTTACCGATCTGGGTATAGGCCGGGCGCGGCTGGGGGCACTGGAGACCGCCACCGGGATATTCTCGATTACGCGTACCTTACGTGTCTCTTCGATCGTCGCTTGTAGCATTACCTTCCGAGAGCTATCTTCGGTTATCGTATAATTCGGCGATCCAATATCGATAGCGACCTTTTCGGCAAACGAACTGATCTTATCAGTGAGTCTTACAGTTTCAGTTGAGACCCGAGTGAGCTCTTTCATTTGGCTCTCGGCGCCTGCGATTTTTACGGTTGGAGGAGTGATTACCCAATCCATCAGCTCATAACCCGACGGCGGGGCACCTTCCCACCTCGGTGATACCGGCACTTCTTTTTCAACAACTCTTTCGACCGTAACTGTGATAGTGGGCGGCTCAATCTCCTTTACCCGCACGTTCGCCGGCAAGCGACTGGGATCTACCTTTAGAGCGATTACCCTGACGCCGGGCTCTACATCCGACATATCCGCGGTCACCGTTAGTTGTCCGGCCCTTAACGCATCCAACGTATCTCTAGGACCTTCGAGATAAACCCGAGCGTTCAATGTATCGTACTTCGAAACCGCGTGCGATTCGGGCAAGTTAAATTCGATCGCACCATTCATCGCAACCTGGCTCACGGGGCGTGATGCCACTGAAAGCCATAAGACACCCGTAATAAGCAATGCCAATACCTTTAGCCCGGTGTTTTCGAGAACGTAATCCCGAGCGTATTCCTTTATTGCCTTTAGGTAATCGTCTATCCAATGCATCGCTTACTTAATGAACGTTTCGCTGATCTGCTCTCGAGGTACATCCGCGGTGTCGGATTTGCGACGCGGCCTACGCGCTGGCAGGACTGCATCAACCAACCGTCGCTGGGGTCCCAGCGAGGCTCGGATCATTTCCCGCAAAGAACTGCTGTTCAGGTATCGAGTGATCTCACCATTTTGAACAAACGAAATCACACCAGTTTCTTCGCTCACCACTACCGCTGCGGCGTCCGTGTCTTCAGTGACTCCGATGGCTGCTCGGTGTCGGGTGCCCAACTCTTTCGACAATCTGGGATTTAAGGTGAGGGGAAGAAAACAGCTCGCAGCTTCGACCTTATAGTTACGAATAATGACTGCTCCATCATGCAGTGGCGTATGCGGATCAAAAATTGTCACCAGCAAATCATATGAGAGCGCTGCGCGTAGCGAGACTCCGGTCTCAATATAGTTTTGGAGTCCAACATTCCGCTCAAGGACGATCAGAGCGCCTACCTTGCGGGAGGACAGGGTCATCGCCGCAAGCACGATGTCATCGTAGGCTTCGTGTGTTGGTTTAGACTGGCCGAATCTGAACGGCCCCAGGTTCGAGCCGACTCGCATTAATGCCGAACGTATCTCCGGAGCAAAAATGACCAGTATTGCGAATCCAAAATAAAGCAGCGTGTTCCGCATTACGAACTGCAGAGTGTCCAGACCCAGGATCACCGAAATCTGATAAAGCAATCCGACGCCGAACAACCCCACTGCCATTTGGACCGCTCTCGTGCCTCGCACGAGCTTAAGGAGTCCGTATATGATGGCCCATACGATGATGAAGTCGATCAGATCAGTAATGCGAAGTTGCTGGATGAATCTCAATAGTTCAGCGGATCTACTCATCTCGGCGTTACCACCCTACCACAGGGGCAAAAAAGACCCTTGTAGAGACCCGGAATACCATCTACTCGGGGGCTCCTGCGACATTCTATAGGCACTGATCTGAACCCAAGAGGGCGCTACGCGGAAAACGGGGAGAAGCGCATTTCACGCAACGCCTTCCCTGTTCTATCGTCCAACACGGGAGCTTGCTGCGTGGCTTAAGCGAACGATCACAAAATCCAAATTAGCTGCAAGTCCGCTCCACATTCTTCTGTGTGGATACGACCCGTCTACCAGGGTCTTGGCGATAGACTCTAATTGTATGGTATCCGCCTGGTGCCTCAGAATCAAGGAACAATTCTTCTGACTACTGAATCTCTTCGTTCTCAGTAGCATTACGGTGAGGTGCCTGTCTTTGGTTCCCCGGACCATCTCAAAGCTGCGCATCGCGGCCGCAATAAGAGGCGGAGTGACACCGACCGGTGCCCCATTTGGTAAGCACAACTGTTGCTTTTGCGTACATCAGTACATAAATCCGTCACCCTTTTACCGATCCGCACCGAAGTTCTGAAGATTATCCGAGGTCCGATTTGCCCAACAAAAACGGCCTGTAATGCTGCATTCTTCGCATCAGAAATGATCGGACGTCCACGGATTCGACCATCTGAAACTCTGTGGCATTTGGCTTGCTCAACAGAGTGTAGTATTTCTGAGTTTCGGTGATAGAGATGACAGTAAGACTTATAAAAAGAAAAGATCTGCTTGCCAGTTCTGAGAAACGGCCTCCGCAGCCATCGCCAAATCGACTAACGGCGACCACGCAAGGATGGATTGAAGAGTTCAGGGAACAGCAGGCGAGAAACCAGCAATCGCTCCACAATCTGATCAAGCGCAACTAATGCAATCATTCGGCAGCCGAGGTTGGTAAACTGAGCTGTTCGCCGAAGGGCCATTCACGCCGTCGCCAGGATCTTGTTAGGTAAATCGCTAGTCCAGCGATCAACAAAACCAAAGCGTACCTGACTTCCTTTTGGAAGTTTTGGCGAGATACGAGCACATAGATAAACCCCGCGAAAGCGAGCAAGGCGGGGAGCGGATATAGCCACATTCGAAACGGGCGGTACAGGTCGGGTTTCCGGATTCGTAAAACAATTACTCCAACAGTCTGAGCCAAAAATTGGACCATGATCCGTATCACCACCAGTGCAGCAATCACGTCAACCAGTTTGAAGAAGCAAAAGACTACGGCGACCGAACCAAGAACAAGCAGCGAGATGTGGGGGAAACGATGTTTTTTGTGTACCCGCGAAAAGACGCGGAAGTAATTACCGTCAAGAGCTGCGGCATATGGAACGCGAGAGTACCCAAGCAACAGAGAAAACACAGAGGCAAATGCCGTCCAGATCACCAGGAGACTTGCGACAATCGCCGCGCGACGGCTATAGATCTGCTCCATAAATTCAGCGATCGGTTTCTTTGAAACAGCCAGCTTCTGCCACGGCATTACACCGAGGATGCTGATGTTCATCACAATATAAATAGCTGATACAGCTAATATGGAATAGATAATAGCCCTCGGAATGGTTCGACCAGGCTCCTTTACTTCGCCGCCAAAAAAACAAACATTGTAATAACCCCAATAGTCATAGACCGCTATTAACATCGCTGAGCCGAGGCCCGTAAAGAAAGCCGGCGATAAAGTAAAAGCGCCCGGCGGAAAGTTGAAAGCTAGATTCTTGTCGAAGTTCGTCACCCCTGCAAAAATTACCCAGCCCACAGTCAATATGACCCCGACCCAAAGGAACTCTGACAATTTCCCGATAACCGTGATTTTGCGATACAGGAGAAAAACTGCGGTCAAACATGCTCCCACCGCTACCAATGCGGCAGCAGGCGCGATTTGTTTTATATCAAACGACCCGAGCAGACCGAGACCAAAATGAAGATCGCTCACTTCTTCCAGTCTCGGCCAAATGTACCCGGCATATTGTGAGAGGCCGATGCAACCGGACGCGATCGATAGAGGAGCGCTAAATGTTAGCTGCCAGATAAAGAGAAACGAAAGCATCCTGCCGAGTTTTTTCGCACCGTACATTTCTTTTAAGAATCCGTACGGCCCACCCGACTTTGGCAATGCCGCCCCAAGCTCGGCCCAAACCAGTCCATCGCACATCACCAGTACGGCGCCAAATATCCATCCTAGCATTGCTTGCGGGCCATTCATCGCCGCGATGATTGCTGGGATAGTGATAAAAGGGCCGACTCCGATCATATCGATCATATTTAGGGTGGTGGCACTCGCCAGACCTACGCCTCGAATTAACTCGGATCCCTGATCGATATTGTGGAGATCGGAAGGTTTGTCGGTGAGCGTTGCTTCTGGCTCTCGAGGGTTAGCGCTTATCGACATAGAGGGCCATGCAAGATAGAGAACTATGCAGAGTAAAACGTATCCCGGTCGGCTTCACGAGAAGCTATTGACTGACCTGGGGAGGTCTGATTCGCTGGCCTCCCGGTTGATTTGGCGTACCCTGCTGATTTGGTATTCCCTGCTGATTTGGCAATCCCTGAATTATCTTCGGAATATATATGAAAACCCAATCCTCATAGTTCTCTAGTCCGAAATAAGGTGTGGCAGCCTTGCCTTTTCGCTTTGGTGCGACGCCCACGATTGGTACGGTGCTCTGACCGGGAGTGTTTGTTGAAGACTGGAACAGGTGGGCAAGCGGATCATTTATAGCGTCGTCATCGTCGTCATCGTCATCGTCCTGATTTGGCCTCTGGCCCGGTCTCACCTGTTGTCCGGTGCCGGGATTAACCGGGGTGACTACCGGTGGCTGAGTCTCGCCAGGTCCTGTCTCTGGGCTGACAGGCCTTTGATTCGGTGATGCGGGAGTAGTAGGTGAGGCAGGTGTGGTAGGTTCACTGAACGCGCTTCTTGTGGGCGGAGCCGCCAGGAGAAGATATTGTGTTGGGATCGGAATAAGCGTTTGAGCCGCCCACGCCTGCAGGAACTTCATTATCCTGGGATCCCGCGCTCTTACCGGTTCCCATTCGGAGCTGGTCATTGGATCGATCATAGCTGACGGTCTTACAAACTTGACCTCCCTCACGCCAATAGTCACTCCGTCGCGCAGTTTGTCCAACTCAGTGAGATACCCATAAGGCGGTCTTGACATCAGCTGAATCTGCTGGAGTCGTCCACTGTTGTACCAGCGGGCAATCCCCTCCGACACTTGCTGACCGCGATACAACATCTCCGTCTCTTTCTCCCTTTGCACCTGCATCTGAACATTCGGAATGACTGATGACGAAAGAACGATGCTCATTACGCCAAGCGCCAACAACAAGCCGAGCAGCGCCCATCCCTGTTCGCCCTTTCGCGCCGGCTCGAAATTGGTTTCGCTATCTATCGGTACCGCCGGGATCATTTTGGTCTCTCCTGCAACTGAACGCGCCTCTTTATATCGTTTTGCGTAAGCGTCAGCTCAATTCTGTCGGCAAGAATGGCGTCGACACGCCAGATTCCCATGATTGTTTCACCAACTTTAACCCGCTTCGTTTCTTTGGTCGAATTGAGCTCAATCACGGCGTAGTTGGTCTGAGTTTGATTTAATGAGCCAAGACGCCCCTTATAGATAAATTGTGGTTCCGGCGGCGCCTCAACCATAAATTGAATCAGGTTAGAGTTCTCGGTTGGTTTGCTTTGGGAACGCACCTGAATATTGATGCCTCGGGGAACCGAATAATCGCCGGGAGATATTTCTGTCGATAGCTGTGTCTCGCTCAGCCGCTTTGTCGCGCGCGGTGAATTGTCTAAGAGAATTTGGGCATCGGACGGAATCTTATTTCCGCTAATCACCAATGTCACCGGTTTGGGTGTTCCAGCTACGGCAGACTGGGGTTGCACCGATATGAGTTGAACTGGAGGCGGTGGATCTGGCGGCCGTGGCGGAGGCGGTGGCTCCTTATAGTAACCGAAAATGTTGTCGCGTGTCCCCGGTGAGCTTGAGCCTTCGCCAGTCGAAGCGTATCGCAAGTTCAAAGGTGTAAGGTCAGAGAGCAACGCCTGCATCATTGCTTCCTGTTGTGCAGCGGCGCCCATTGGTTTTGCTTTAGGTGTGGAGGATACTGGAGCAGTGGCCGTGCCTGTTTGAGACTGCGTCGTCGAATTTGTTTGCGCCGGTCGTCTGGGACGTGTTTCAGGTCCGCTCAGGAAAACCCTGTAGACAACTACGAGCGCTAAGACAGCACCCAACCCGATCAGGAGTCTCTGTTTGATCTTTTCTGATGATGTCGATGAACCGCGCTTCGCCATTATTAGTTTCCGCTATAGGAGGCACGAGCTAAGCCGCCGGCTGAAAGTATGCCGCCATTTCAATGTTCAACATGATGCCCGAGGGAGCTTCAGCGCCCCTCGCTCGTCGGCTCGCGGTCTTTGCCTCCTGATTCGTAAGATTGAGCGCGTTGATTACTAGAAACTGCTTCTCTCGCTCCAGCTCACTAATAAAAGTTCGGATATTCGCGTATTGACCGAAGACGGTGAAGCGGAAATTGACGCTCGGAAACGCGTTCAGAAGGTCATCGGTCTTCTTTCGACGTGAGACTGTTTTCTTTTCTTTTGCTTCTTCGCTTTCTGAGTCTGCCTCGCCGCCCGTCGAACCCATGTCAATGCCGCTCGTTAGGCTGACACTGTTCTTTTTCGCCAGCGCATTGATTTCTTTAATAAGAGCGATGCGTCCCGACGAAAATGGTTTCAAATGAGTTTCTTTGAACGTTTCCAAACTCTCCAGCGCGGTCTTGGCCTGATCTTCAACCGGAACATCCTTTACCGCATCAGGTTTATTCTTAATAATGCTTTGCTCCTGTACGGCTAGTTGGGATTCTATTGTTTGCAATCGATCCTGTTCCGGCTTAAGCGAAGTGAAGTAGTACGCCAGAGTCCACAAAACGAGGATGACGGCTAACAAGGTAGCAATTGCCTCACCCACACTCAGATCAAACGGGATTCGCGTTACCCTTATTTGCCTGGTTTCCGGTCGACGGATTGTTTCCCGAACCTGCGTGCTCACTTCGCGTCTCCCTTAAAAGGCTTGTAGATGAGGTTCAACGTAAACGGTGTTTCGCCGCTTTCTACTATGGCATCCTGACCAGTTTCGCCGACGATAAAACGACCTCCTGAATTCTCAAGGTTGCTCATCATTTCGGTCATCTCGGCAGGAGTTGTTCCCAGCGCCTTGACCCTTATGCTCGCGACAACTTCTTGTCCGGCGCCCCCAATCTCATCGACCTTTATGCTCATGATCCTGGCCTTCTTTGGGACATACTCTTCGATGTCGCCGATCATTCGGTTCCAGGAAAACATCTTTTTGTTGATTAATTGCCTTGCTGATGCGAGCTGAATTGCCTGCTGCTCCGTGAGCACGGTCTTCTGCTGGAGCTGTTTTCGACGTTGCTCTTCTTCCAGCGCATCTTTTAGTGCTTGCTTCTGGCCCTCCATCCGCTGAATAATTTCAGTCTGTTTTGCAAGCACGCGGCTCTTTTCGGTGTTCATCCACAAAAAGAGCCAAAGCGCGAGGAAGTAACTCGCCACGACGGCTATCCACAAGAGACGGTGATTCGTAAACGGCCGACTCGAAAGGTTTATACGTGTTCGCATTCAGTCCCAAGAATAACCGACAACGGGTCACATTTTCCAGCTTTTCGGCTAAAGCCCCATCCTCACACTTGTTACGTCGAATGTGTGTTCGTTATTGACAACACTTAGGGACATCAAATACTCAAATACAGGCAACTCCTGTCGAGGGCAAACGCATCTGTCGATCAGAAGTTCCGGTTATTGAGCAGTTAACTATCAGGCTCAACTCGGTAGACATCGCGAGGGAAGAAATGAAGACCTGCCCAGTCTGCGCACTCGAGTTGGAGGATACGTACCTGTATTGTCCCGACGATGGTTCGAACCTTGGTGCAATGTCAATCAATCCTGGTTCGATGTCAACAAATTCGACGGACAAGACAACCTCGAGCAACCCGGGGGATAAAGAGGTTGCCGGTTCGACAGTGTTGTACTGTCCTGCATGCGCTGCAGAATATCCACTGACCTTTTCCTCCTGTCCTGTTCATCACGTGCTGCTCACTAAGCATCCGATACCAAAACTCTCGGAATCCGTTGTCGAATTCGCGGAAGCCTCTACCTCTAACGGTTCCCACACGATAGTGGCTTCTTCGAGAATCGACGAACCACCTAAACGCGGGAAGGATCTAACTTCCTCGATTGTGCTGCAGCGGCCGGCGATAGAGAGCTCCAGGGAATCGCTTCATCGCTTGTCAGCGACTAAGGCCAGCGAAACGCACGAGAATTCTATTGACGATGAGCCCGTTGTGGAGTGGGCAGAGTCCGAGGCGCCACCCGCGAGCATAACCACACCGCTCGACTACTGGGAGACACGGAACGAAGCCCAAAGCATAGTTTCTGATCGGCCAGGTTTTCGCCTTGCCGCTGTTGTAACTGCTATTGCGCTCGGGATACTCGGCTTCATAGCGGTATCAAAAGTAATTTCACAACTCACTCGGAGGTCAGGTTCCACAGGTCAAATTGTTTCTAAAACCGGCGTAGCTCCCCAGCCACCTCCTTTTGTTGCGACTCCTCGAGAAGCCCAGGAGTACCAGGAACCGCCTTCGCCCGAACCACAAAAAAAGGTCGATGAACCCGCAGCGGTTAAACCAAAGGTCGAGGGACCGGCAGTCGTAACGCAAAGGGAGCACGCTCGTCCTGAAGCGACCCCGAATATGCCACCGGAACGCAACGCGCAGAGGCAGAACACCCAGACGGTTCAGCGACCTCCTGCTGTCACCTCCCCGGTTTCGCCCGCGCCAACTCGAGCATCGAACGCCCAGCCACCCACATTGCCAAGCGGAAATGCAGCTGGGTTCGATGCGAGGCTTATCCGTATAAGATCGAGCAGAACCACGGCTGGAGTTCGCTATGATCTCACGTTCAATATGCAGGAGCAGGGAGGACGAATGGCGCAGTGGCAGCGGGTGTTGATCAGTACCCACGCCGCAAGTGGCAATCGTCACTCCGAAGCGATTCCGTTTTCTCATCGATTGGGTCCGGCGGGAGCGCTGACTTTTACTATCAGCGTCGAACTAAACGGTCGTTCAGAAGCTGACTGGCGAGGTCAGATTGTGTGCACAACCCTGGGTTGGGATAGGCAAGGCGCTCCGCTTCAAGCCAGGTTTGGGGCTAATGTTGCACCCTAGATTCGTTCGATAAACTTCAGGTTCTCCCTCTCGATTAGCCTGGACGGCAACCTCGCGGGCCGAGAAACGAGTTGATCACCCACTGACGTCAAATCTTGATCACTAATTTGCCTATGTTCGAACCTTCAAACAGTTTGTTTACTGCTCTGGGTGCCTCTTCGAGTCCTTCTACAATGTCGACGCGATACTTGATCTTACCTTCGATCAGCCAACGTCCCAGCGCGGTCATTGCTTCAGCAGCTCTATCCATATAGTCGGTAACCAGAAAACCCTGCATACGCGCACGTCTAACTACCAGCATTACGAGATTGTACGGACCGGGTACCGGCTCAGTCGCGTTATATTGGGAAATCATACCGCAAAGAGATATCCTGGCTCCGATGTTGATCTGTCCCAGCACAGCATCTAGGATCTCGCCACCAGCATTCTCGAAATCTACGTCAATTCCATTTGGACACGTTCGCTTCAAGCCTTCGGATACTCTTTCCTTTTTGTAGTTGATTGTTTCATCAAACCCGAGGTCTTCAGTCAGCCAGTAACATTTTTCATCCGATCCCGCAATTCCGACAACGCGGCACCCGACGATTTTTCCTATCTGCCCAACGAGAGAGCCAACGGCGCCCGCAGCCGCCGAAACCACCAGCGTTTCTCCGGCTTTTGGCTGACCGACATCGAGTAGGCCATAGTAGGCAGTCAATCCGATATGTCCGAACAGGCCCAGGTGTGCCGTCAACGGCACTCCGGGTACGTTTGGGAGCTTCGAGATCCCGGTGCCGTTTGTGATCGCGTACTCCTGCCATCCAAACAGGCCAGAAACAAAATCGCCTGGTTTGTAGTCCGGATTTCTCGATTCCTCAACCTCGCCAATTGCACCGCCGCGCATTACGTCTCCGAGCCTCACCGCAGGCAGATAGGTATCAATCTCGTTCGCCCACCCGCGATTAGTAGGATCGAGCGATAGGTACTTGTTGTGAACGAGTAGTTCCCCGTCCTTTAGCTCCGGAACCGCTTCGTTAGTCCACTTAAAATCACTGTCTTTAAATTTTCCTACGGGTCGGGCAGCGAGGCGCCACTGGCGATTCATTCTTTCGGTCATAATTCCTCCCGGTCACTAGTAGGAAGTTGAACGAAATAAATTCGTTACTACGTGGCCGTGTTCGGATCGGAAGTACGTTGATGCCCGCGCAAAATAGCAACGAATAAATTCGTTAATACGTGGCCATTGTTCGATCGGAAGCACGTTGATGCTCGTGCATAATAGCACGAATACCGTGGCCGAAGAATGTTAGTAGAAACCGGTTTTGTCACCTGTTCAACATTCCTGATACTCGGTATTATTCTGCCAGTGCGTCCAGGTGCAACGATCAGATTCGTATAGTGCTCACGAAGGAGAGGATATGAGAAAAATACTGATAGCCCTCAGCCTTGCGATTGTTGTTTTTCCTTCCTTTGGCGGCGCTTCAGTAGTTGCAAAACAGTCCCGGGTGATTTACCTGATCTCAAAGGATGGCGGAGCAAAGATCGCTACTATTCACGTAAATGGCGACAGCATTCTATGTGAGTTCAATGGCAGCTCCGAAGCTACGCTTTTTACCGGCGACGCCGTGTTCACGATAAATAACCAGGATAAACCCTATCGTGTTCAGAGCTATTCCGATCTAAAGACCGCTGCACAAAACAAGGTCCGCGAGCTGGCTCAACAAACTAGGACTGTCGACGTCGGTCAAGGAGCCATTCTTGAACTCACCGATGAGACCAATACGATAAGTGGTGTAAGAGCCAGGAGGCTAAAGAAGATTAGCGGCAACCGAGCGGCCGCTGATTTCTGGGTGTCGAGTGAGCTCAGCCCGCCGGGATTGCGGGTGTTGGGTGAGCAGGTCAGGACCGTCCTCCCGAACGGCTACTGGTCCAGAATGCATGGCAATCCGGGAATTATCGAGATCATCATTTTGTATGGTGTCCCGCTATCGTTCTCTGATGGCCCAATCGGTTACCAGGCTCAGATCCAGGATTCCGATTCAGACGCGTGGACTAAGGTGCCAGCGGAATATAGAAGACTTCAATGACGGTCTAGCTGCCAGGCTTAAGATAAGTACTTAACTGGAAGGAGCGCTCACATGCTAAAGTTTATTCGTGGAAGAACCATTTGATGACTTGACCGATCAGCTTTCATCCAGCTTATCGCCCCCTACCGGAGAAGGAATAGTGATCGACATCGGGACTGGAGACGGTCTCTATGTATATCAGTGCGCCCGCAGCAATCCAAACAAGTTCTTCATAGGGATAGACCCGAACACTCGCCCACTCGAGAAGGTGTCGGAGAAGATTCATCGGAGTCCACGTAAAGGAGGCTTGCCGAATGTTCTCTTTCTACAAGCCGCGATTGAGGACCTGCCGACTGAACTTGACGGGGTCGCAGATGAGGTACATGTCCATTTTCCGTGGGGCAGCCTGCTTCGAATCTTGTTTACCGGCGAGCAAAGCGGTCTTCTGAACCTCAGAAGAATCTGTTCGCCAGGCGCCATCCTGGAGGTCTTGATTGGCATTGACCCGGAACGCGATCGCTCCGAGATTAACAGACTGGGATTGTCTGTAGAGCTGGCTGATTCAGAGATCAGCGCCCGTTATCGGGAAGCAGGATTCGAAATAATCGAACAAGGCGCGCTTGCACAATCTGAATGGCCCAAACTTCAGACCTCGTGGGCGAAGCGCCTGAGAGGAAATCAAGCGCGAAACCTCATTTACATTATTGCTCGCGCGGCAGGTTGAGAGTGCCGCAGGCTCGAACGGATAAAAAAGCGGATGCCACGTTATTTCGCGTTTCTCCGAGCCATCAACCTTGGTGGCTACCACAAGGTCAAGATGCCTTATTTGAAAAAGCTCTTCGAGTCTTTGGGCTTCTCCAATGTGGAGACTTTCATTGCCAGCGGAAACGTTATCTATTCCACGCCTTCAAAGGAGCTGCACGTCTAGGGCAAAGAGATCTACTGGTTGTGTCGAAAAAAAAGAGCGACTCAACCATTTCTAATGCAGTGTTCAGCAAAACCACACGGCTACCCTCGACCGTTCGTGGTTTGAATACGATAAAGAAGATGGCGGAGAAATACTGCGGATCAAAGTGAAAGCGTTCAGAGAACGAATGAATAGAGTGACTGATTTCTACAAATCAAAAAGGTCGCTTCCCTTCCCGTTTATTTTGGATCAGGTGATTTCGCTTAGACCAACTATAAAACGGATGTTCGGCTTCACTTATGTTTATCTTGAAGACAGGCTCCTGTTCTCGCTTCGGGAAAGTTCAAAGCATCGTTCTTCAAACGGGATGTGGTTGTTTACGACGGCCGAGCATCTGGAGAGCCTCAGAAATGAGTTCCCTCTATTATCAGGGCGATACCGTTGGCGTTCAAGGAACAATGGCTGGGTGATCCTGCCATCAAAGCTTGAAAACTTCGAGGAGTACGCGTTTAAAGCTTGTGAACTGATCCTGAGCGGAGATAGACGGATCGGCCGTGTGACACGAGCTGGAACAGCCCAATTTGGTTCCCGATTAACCTGAGCAGCTTGAAAGGTTCACACAACAACGCTGCACTCGCTCTAATGCAAAGAGCTTCACGCTCGACTCGATGAACTCCAAAAGGAGATCACGCTTCCATGAATACAAAAGGGATCATCTACTTAATCCTGTGCATAGCCGGGACTCTTATTCCGTATTCTCAATTCTTCCCGTTCCTCCGGGAGCACGGATTCGACTTGAACCAATTCTTCCAACAACTCTTTGCCAACAGGATTTCATCATTCTTCGGCCTCGACGTGATCGTTTCTTCCGTAGTGCTCTGGATTTTTGTTTTTTTTGAGGGCGGGAGATTAAGAATGCGCAATCGATGGATCTATATTGCGGCCAACCTTGTGGGAGGCGTCTCGATGGCGTTGCCGCTTTTCTTGTTTGCTCGTCAGTTCCGAATCGACAAGACCACCGAGTGAAAACTATTGAGCGTTCGTCTCACCTG
This sequence comes from Blastocatellia bacterium, assembly GCA_035258805.1. GTDB lineage: Bacteria > Acidobacteriota > Blastocatellia > UBA7656 > UBA7656 > Onstottus_A. The sequence continues at coordinate 59,152 of DATFWY010000024.1, forward strand.
AATACTGAGTAACGACACACAGAGTGAAGATATCCGTTTTAACCCGGGCTGACCTGCTCTATAATGCGTCCGGCTCCCACGACACATTTTAATTGAGATCATTCGGAGACGATCCTGTGAAAAAGAGTTCAACGCTTATTGGCTCTCTGCTCTTGTCGATGCTGGTTGCCCCGATTAGCGCTCACGGAACTAACGCTGCAACGCGGGTCGCATTAGCCGAGCCACCTGGCAGGCAGACGCGAAAACCTGCGAATGTTCCGGTCGAGTTGAGGACAAGTCTGGACAAGATCGTTGAGTACTACCGCAAGATCATCGTCCTACTCGATGACGAGGCAACGCTTGCTCAGGAAGAACGGAACAGGTGCATCTACGTCGGAAGGAAAATTCATCAGGAAAAACAGGAGCTGCTCGAAGAGGTGGCTCAGACTCTCACGTCCGATCTACGCCGGGCTATTGCATCGAAGTATCAGCAGAAACCTGAGTTCGTCAGCGGATTCATTGAATACTTCACTGACAATCCCGGGTTGCGCGATGTTGATCGGCTTGCTTTCACTGATCTTGCGGACGAGATCCTCTCAATCGATGTGCAGGACGAACGTAATCACGGTCTATCGAAATCTTCGACGCAGTCGGCATTGCAGAGAGTCAATGATGATCTCAAGTTGATTCAAGGCGTCTATCAGAAGGAGGTCTCGCGAGTTTTCTCGAGTCTTGGGACGCGGGGCAAAGCGCCTGAACGTGAGAAATGGCAAGACTATGTCACCTTTATAAAAGGGCTGTTCAGTCGCGACCAGGTTTTGAACCAGTACGACCGGGGGAAGCCCGAAGACGACGAAGGATTACGTGGCGCTCGTCATGACAGCAAGACCGAGGTTTACGGTTACGACCTGCCACCCAAAAGCATCGTTCTTACCTTTGATGATGGACCGCACCCGAGATACACCGATGAGATACTGGCGATCTTAAAGAAGTACAATGCACGCGCTTTTTTCTTCGACGTAGGCAAATGCCTTGGATCAGTGACACCGCAAAACGAAGTCAAATTGTCGGCAAACGCAAACGTATCGAAACGCGTTTTGGAAGCCGGTCATCTTCTGGCAAACCATAGCTACTCACATCCGGACCTCACCAAGCTCTCCCCTGCCGAACGAGGCAAAGAGATCGGGAACACAAACTTGCTCCTGGAGAAAGTCAGCGGAGCAAAGAACACACTCTTTCGGCCGCCCTACGGAGCCAAGAATCTGACGCTCTCAAAAGAGGTTGAAGCGCTTGGCTTGAAATCAGTTTTATGGACTTTGGACTCGCTCGATTGGGCCGATCCTATCTCTGACTCGATAGCACGGAGAGTTTTAACCCAGGTGACCGCAGCGAAGAAAGGCATTCTGTTGATGCACGACATACACAAGCAGAGCGTCGCCGCGTTACCACGAATCTTGGAAGAGCTGAGTAAACAGGGCTATACGTTTCTGATTCTCGATGGCGACCAGTTTGTACCATCGAGCTCACCGGTGATGGCCAGCTCGCGCGCGCACAACTCTAATAATTCGATGTCGCAAGCAGCAGATTCCGAGGGTATAAAAAGGAACTACTATCGTGATAGCTGGGCAGTAATCGTCGGTATCAACGACTATCAGAACTGGCCCAAACTTAGATACTGCGTAAACGACGCCAACGCGGTTGAACAAATGTTAATCAATCAGTATGGGTTCAAGAAAAGCAACATAATAAAGTTGCTGGATAAAGAAGCGACCCGCGAACGCATCGTTTGGGCGCTCGGAGATCAACTGTCCGACCCTAACAAAGTAAGGCGGGAGGACAGAGTATTCGTTTTCTTCGCCGGGCACGGTGCGACGCGAAAGCTACCTTCCGGCAAAGAGCTTGGATACATAGTTCCAGTTGATGCCGAATCGGAAGCTTCTCAAGCTAAGTCAATCAGCATGGCTCAGCTTCAAGAATTCTGCGAATTAATTCCTGCCAAGCATCTGTACTTTGTCGTCGACTCCTGTTACAGCGGTCTTGCGCTCACCAGATCCGGAGGAGCATCAAGCAAAAGCACGAACTATCTTGAGGAGATCACCAAACGCATGGCTCGACAGATCCTGACAGCCGGGGGCGCCGATCAGCAGGTTGCCGATAACGGTCCGGGGGGCCATTCGATATTTACCTGGACCTTGTTGCAGGGCTTGCAGGGATTGGCGGACACCGATGGAAACGGGGCGATCACAGCATCCGAGCTTGGAGCATACATCAGCCCGATCGTTTCTTCGGTTTCTCATCAAACGCCGGCGTTCGGAAATCTGTCTGGTAGCGAAGGAGGCGAATTCGTCTTTGAACTGCAGCAGGAGTCACTCACAGAAGCCAGCAAACAGCTTGATGAAGAGGCTATACGGCTTAACAACGAGCTTGAACGCATCCAACAAGAACTTGCCGCAAAACGCGAGCGGAATCTCAAGCTCCGCGGCAAGGTCGAGGAAGAGCGTGCGAAACTCGAGGGCACAAATGGCGCCAATAGGGGAAACCCGGCACCAAAATCTAAGAGTGCCCAGGCTCAGGAGCACCATAATCTGGGTCTCAAGTATTATCGGGAAAAAAAATATGATGATGCGGTGAATGAGCTGCAGGAAGCCGTTAAACTCGATCCTCGGAGCGCGACTATCGTCAATAATCTGGGCTTTACGTTGTACCGGTCTGAAAGATACGAAGAGTCGCTCGTGTGGCTTTTAAAAGCGATCGAAATAGACCCTCGCCGGTCAGTGGCTTACGCTAATCTCGCGGACGCCTACATGAAACTGGGGAAAACGACAGAAGCCCGGCAGTACTATGAGAAGTATGCTGAAATGGCGCCCAACTCGCCGACCATCGAGTACGTTCGCAAGAAGTTGGAGGAATTAAAGGGAAAGTAAAGATCGCTGAAGAACATTGGATGCAACCAAATCCATACCAATTGCGTTAGGTACTCCAACCGGGTAGGCTTGATAGCGAATGCCTGACCCGAAGAAAGAGATCTTAAGAGCCGCAAAATCGGGCAACACAGATGCCGTCAAAGCGTTGCTCAAGATCGATGCTGACCTGATCGACGCTCGCGACAAAGACTATTCGACGCCATTACACTGCGCGGTTTGGAAGGGGAATTTAGAGGTTGTCCGCGCTCTTCTCGATGCCGGGGCGGATGTGAACGCGTTGAACCAGAACGACCACTGGGGAAATACTCCCCTGCATGCCGCCGCGCACGCAAACCACACCGCAATCGCCCAACTGTTAATTCAAAGAGGTGCCAGTCTCGAGGCTCGCGATGCCAATGGCAGGACTCCTCTGGATCATACTACGTTTCACAAGGCTACAGCGGTGGCCAAGGTTCTTCAGCAATCAACCGCCGGCAAGAAATAAGAGGTCGCATGACTGGGCATCGACACACTAACAAGTTGATCGGGGAGACTAGCCCCTACTTATTGCAACACGCGCATAATCCGGTTGACTGGTATCCCTGGGGGCCCGAAGCCCTCGAGCGATCTCGTCAAGAGGACAAGCCTATTCTCCTATCCATCGGCTATTCCGCGTGCCACTGGTGCCATGTTATGGAGCACGAGTCTTTTGAAAACGAAGCGATCGCCCGTCTGATGAATGAAAACTTTGTCTGTATAAAAGTTGATCGCGAGGAACGTCCTGATCTTGACTCGATCTATATGAGCGCAGTTCAGATGATGACAGGTCACGGCGGTTGGCCTATGACTATGTTCCTGACTCCCGACCTGAAGCCGTTCT
>DATFWY010000025.1:0-10275 GCA_035258805.1 Blastocatellia bacterium
GAACCAGCGGCAACGGCAATCGTGGGTTGTACCTACCTTCTACAGTCAGCAGGTCCCGATAGTTAAGCGATACTGCCTTCATTTTAATGACTACATGAAGCGGGGCGGCGGTTGGATCCAGCCGTTCAACCTGCGTAAGCGATTCCAATCCAAACTTGTTCTGAATTTCAAATGCTTTCATGTAATTTAGTCCTTCATTTTTGAACTAACGTTCGCGTTTAACGTTCAGCGTTTAGCGCTCAGTATCGAATCCTGTATACACGCGTTTCTCCGAGAGGGATTCGTTTTGTGCATAGGCTCGCGTAATATACCTGCAGATTAATTGAGCGGCAATGGGGAGGAAAACAGTTCAACGTTCGAAGTTCAGAATCTCGTTCAAGTCTCTTGAACGCAGAACCCTGAACGCCAAACGCTGAACGCTGAACGCAAAGACTGAAAGGTTTTGTGTGGTGAAAAACTATGAAAGTAGCCCTCAATGGCGCGACGACCATGAACGCGGATCTCGAAACCGATATCCGCGCCGCGAGCAGCGCCGGGTTCGATTATCTCGAGATATGGGCATCAAAACTGCGCGCCTTTCTGAAGTCACGCAGCACCTCTGATCTCTCACATCTTTTTGTTACTCACGGCCTGATTCCCTACAGCATCAACTCCATCGAGCGTATAACTTTTCGTGATGACGCAGGCCATCGCGCTCTTCTCGATGAGTGCGAAGAGCTCTGTCGAATTGCTCAGGCGATTCGCTGCCCCTACGTAGTGGTCGTTCCTTCGCCGGCTCCCAAAGATGTCCTTCGCTCAGATGTAATCAGCGAGTCCGCGGGAGTACTCCAGGAACTGGCCTCCATGGCAGCTCAGCACAACGTAGCCCTTGCATTCGAATTTCTTGGCCAGCCTGATTGCAGCGTCCAAACGCTTGCGCTTGCGGATGAAATCATCAAAAAAGTGAACCATCCCAACGTTGGTCTGGTAATTGACAGTTTTCACTTTTATGCAGGCGGCTCCACAATAGAATCGATAGAGGCGCTCGACGCTGAAAGACTATTTATCTTTCACATCAATGACGCTGAGGACCTGCCACGCGAGCAACTCGAAGATCGACACAGGCTACTTCCGGGACTCGGCATACTACCGTTGAAGCAAATTATTCAGGCCTTGAAGGGTATCGGTTACAACCGCGTGGCAAGTGTGGAAATCTTTAGACCCGAGTATTGGCAGCGCAACCCGCTTCAATTGGCTCGCGACGCCCACGCTGCCGTACTGAAAGCATTAGAAGTGTGAGTCCGGTATGCGAACGTCGTTTGTTCATCACTCTTCATCTGCGTAATCTGCGGATGCATCTTAAGCGATGGAGTAATGGCTGTGTTGCAACCTTTCGAAGCCAACTTTAGAACAGCATCAGAGGAGAACGCCCACGATGGGACAGATTAATATCGGCATAATAGGGGCGGGTTATATTGGCGGGGTCCATGCATCGTTGCTTACTCGCGATCAACGGGTTCGACTGGCCGCAGTGAGCGATTTACTCGCTGATCGAGTGGAGCAACTTTCGCGATCGACTGGGGCAAAAGTAATCGACAATACCAGTGAACTAATCGATAGCGTCGATGCGGTTTACATAACAACGCCCAACACAAAGCACACGGAACTGGCTCTAGCTTGCATTGACGCCGGCAAACACGTCTTTTGCGAAAAGCCGATGGCCACCACGTTATCTGATGCGCGAACCATTCTCGAAGCCTCGGCTAAGGCCACGAGCGTCTTTCAAGTGGGTCATAATCGGCGTTTCGCTCCTGTTTATTCAACACTCAAGGAACTGATCGAAACTGCCGGGCCTGCGCATTCCGCTCATCTCAAAATGAATAGGGGAGAGTTGATCAATCCGACGTGGGTCGGCGATCCAGGGATCACTGGCGGGTTTCTGTTCGAAACAACTATTCATATGTTTGACATGATGCGATTTCTTTTTGGCGAAGTCGCGAGCATCGATGCCGTAGGCTCAACTCATGAATACCCCGAAGTCGATGACTTCTCTGCTCTAATCCGCTTCGAAAATGGGATGCACGCGACTCTGGCTTCGTCAGCCGATGCGGGTTGGATGTTTCCGTTCGAGCGAGTTGAGGTTTTCTGTCACCACCGCACCTTTACGACTCGCGAGATGGAGAGCCTGACGTACAGCGATGGACTAGACGGAAGGCACTTCACACAAACTATGCAGCAGTTGTCGAAGGAGGAGAAGTGGGGTTATGCCCAGGAAGATCGCGCGTTCATTGACGCAGTTGTGCATGGGGCGCCTGTTCCGGTCACCGCTGAGGATGGGTACAAATCGGTTGAACTGGTCGAAGCGGTTTATCGAGCGGTCGAAAGCGGCGCGCGTGTAACTCTCAGGTAATGCGCGGATTACTTGCCAGTCCGGGCGGCATCCCCGCTGGTTGAGGTGAATCGAATGATCTGGTTGTAGGTAGGATTCTTTTCGCCCGATTGTTCAGCAGGCTTTGTCGCTTCCACCGAAGGAGCCGACGGGACAGCGCCAAGGTGAATACTGCTGTAACGAGTGTAGATTGTACGGACGTAATTTTGGGTTTCAAGGAATGGCGGAATGCGATAACCATAAAATTCAACTGCGCCTTCGCCGGCGTTATACCCCGCGAGCGCAAGCCGTACATCACCATTGAATCGATCCAGGAGCCACCGAAGGTACTTTGTCCCGCCAAGCACATTCTCGCGCGGATCGAAAATATTCTTCACTCCGAACCTCGTGGCCGTTTCGGGCATGAGCTGCATCAGTCCCGAAGCCCCTTTTACCGAAACTGCATTTCGGTTGAATGAAGACTCAGCCCGCATCAAGGACAGGATAAGACAAGGATCCAATCCGTTCTGCGCAGCGGCCTCCTGAACGAGAGCGTCGATCGCGGGATTCCCCGACGAGATATGATGTCCAGCGAGAAGTGCGGGAATTTTGATTTGGGTGCCCTTTTGTGCTGCAGCTTCGTTGGCCTTTAACTTGTTCAGCTCCTCGGCCCGCGCGCGTTCCTGGTCTTCGTTAGTGAGCGGTACCGGGCTTCGCGCAGGCGGAGATAGAGGTCTCTGTTGTGCCGACGCCGACACGGCCACAACTAAAACGAAACCGACTGCTAAGAGCTGCTTGTTAATCATTGCTGTATTGTCAGGCGAGCGAGCTCGGCGCTGTCTTCACCGCGCACGTAGAGCGTGATTTTCTGCTTTGTTCCGACCTGTCTGGGATCGAAGATGATAACTCCGGTCAACGACTCTCCCTGCGCCAGTACATTCTCGGGTTTGCTTTGATTCACCACAGTAGTAAGAGGCTTAGCGCCTTCGGCCCCATCATTGATTTCGACTGACAATGCAGTAAAGGCGAAGTCCTTGTCACCGGTGTTTTGCATTGTGTAGCGGAGGTACGCTTTTTCATCAAATATCAGCATCCGCGGATCGAGCGTAATAATGACTCTCTTTGTGGTCACCCTGGTGTTGCTCACCTTGGATTCGCGCAACCCTAACATCATGGCTTGCATGAAGCGTCGCTCGATTTCCTGGTCAGCACGCTGCGTAGAGAGTTTCTCGGCCTCTGCAATTTTTGCGTCCGCCTCAGCGGTTTTTCGGTCGGCCTGTTGTTGTGCGCTGCGAATAATCTCATTTGCTTTCTGCCGCGCTTGTTGTTCTGCTTCTGCTTTGAGACGCTCGAAGTCAGTAGAGGGCTTATTGGAGGGCTTATCGGGCTCTGCAGGGCGTGATTCCGCGCCTGGTGCAGGTGCTGGCGAACTCCCTGGTGCTACATCCGTGACATTCACCATCCGGTGTGCCTGCGCGGTTGTGACTATGGTGAGATCGAAGCTATAGGTATGTTTGCCCTCGGTTTTGACAAACATGTTGCTGGCCCCACGTGGTGCAACCGGCTTGACGAAGACCTCGTTTCCAGGATGCTCAGAGGTCCCGCTGCGTTGGACGACGAAGGTCCCCTTGCCGGTGCCCGCGTCGTACAGATCGCCACAGATGATTTCCTGAACCGGGTCAGCGAATCGGATCATCGTGGTGATGCCCTGTGCGGTCTTAATTTCACCGATTCGATCGCTGCTCAGTGCAAGAGACGCCACGGGTCCTTGTGCAAACGCGTGGTGTGCCGGCGCCAGCGACAATAAGGCGATGATAAAGGCTGCTACGAACCTCAACTGGCCTCCTAAGCTTTAAATCCAGCACGGAAGGATAAGCCTCGCAATCAACTATTGTTACAAAGAACGACGGCCTGAATCAAGGTTAAACTTTGAATGCGCACCCAATTCCGGAAATGTACCGTAGACTGTCTGGTCTGCGGTTGGAGCGTAGACTGACTAGTCTGCGGATGTAGCGTAGACTCTCTGGTCTGCGCATTTTTCGAGTTCATAACTTTGTAAATCAGCGCAGAATAGACAGTCTACGCTACATTTACTGTGTCGGCCCTTGTTGGATAGGACTTGATGATGTCGAAGTCAGCTTATCCACGACATATAACGCCAGCAGAGTCGTTAAAACGAGCGTGACAACGATGCTGATAATTGTTCGGAGGATCTGACGTTTGTTAGCGGAACCGGCTTTCAACCACCCACGCCAAGCGCATTCGTGACAGCGATATGTCTTGTGCGAGGTCAACAGCTTTAACAGTTTCTCCCTGAAGCCTCGCGTATGGGATCTGTGAGTCATTGCCCCGCATAGGGGACACAGCATAGAAGACACCGTCTATTCTCGCTTTAACAAGAAAACGCCCCGGCGTTCTGCTCGCCGAGGCGTTTCGTCAAATGGGGTTGTTCGCCGAAACTCTGGGTTCCTTTACTATCGCACCGGACTGCTGGGAGGGTTGGTATCACCCCCGCCTAAAGCAACTCCTAACGCGATTCCGGCACCAACACCGATCAGCGCAAGGAGGCCAATCAATCCGCCGCTAATAAAGGGACCTCCCGCAGCTCCTGCGGGGGCTTTGGGACCCTCGCAACCAACTTCGACTTCTGCTCCGCCAGTACCAGAGAGCTCAACCGCACCGCTGTATTTTGCCTTCTGCCCCGCATTAAGCGTAGCAGCGGTGGGCGCGGTGACGCTGACCGAGCCCTTCTTTACTTCGACCTCGGTGCGTGAGCAGGTTGTCCTGACTTGAAATGTACCGCCGACGCATGTCAGCGTGACGCTGGTGCCATCTTCTATTTCGACGCGCCCGGCCGGACCAAAATCAACGATCGCCGATCCGTTTGAGCTGGTGGATACGGTGCTGCCGGTCATAACAGTGGCACCCGACTGCGCGGCATTACCGTTAACCGATACCTGCCCTGTTTTCACCGTCAATGTCCCAGTGCAATCCTGAGCTACGATCGGATCGATCGCAATTCCCTTGCTGACCTCAGGCGCAGCAAACGAGCGAAGTGTAAACACCGTTACAATTGCCGTTGTAAGGGCAACGCTCATTGCCGCTCGCCGGTAACTGGTCCGTAATCTCATAACATCCTCCAGGCGGGAAAGATATTGCCTGCGTTCCTGGGTAAGAGCAGGCCCCAGAATATGAAATCAAGGTGCAAATGTCAACAGATTTTTCTGACTAGATTGTAGTTAAAATTCCCAATCGATTCTATTATTTAGGGAGATCCGCGGGGGCAATATCGGAAAGGAAAGGGTTTCGCCGATCCTTATCAGACAAAATCGGCGTTCCTATCTCCCATTTGATCCCGATGAACGGATCGTTCCAGGCAAGACCTCTTTCGTACTCGGGACGATAAAAATCGCTGCATTTGTATAGAAACTCCGCCGTTTGACTCAACACCAGGTAGCCGTGTGCAAACCCGGGGGGTACATAAATCATTCGCCGGTTTTCTTCGGAAAGAATGGCAGACTCCCATTTGGCGAAGTGCGGCGATTCAGGCCTGATGTCCACGACGACGTCCAACACTTCACCCTTTATCACCCGACACAGCTTTGCCTGAGGATGCTGAATTTGGTAATGCAAACCACGCAATGTTCCTTTTATTGACTTGGCGTGATTGTCCTGAACAAATCTGTCCTTGATTCCAATCTCGGCAAACTTGATCTCATGATAGCTTTCGAAGAAAAAGCCGCGTTCATCTTCAAAAACCGAAGGCTCGATCAGGCAAACCTCCGGCAGCCTCGTTTCGATCCGTTTCATTTCTCGTCAACCGCGATGCTGGCGCTGTTAGCTGGTACCGTGGAGACCCCGGGCGAAGTCTCTCTGATTAACTGATGTGCCCACCCGTTCCGGCGGGGTATTAGACGCGAGGCGCCCTCGTCACCGAAGAACTTTACATTGCTGTATCTCGCATCGCGATAATCTTTCACACGTCCAGTCTCGATCGCATCGATAACCTGCTTAATTCCTTCTTCAAGTGTCCACAAAGGCTTGAATCCGAGAGTCTTCCTCAGTTTGCCGAAGCTGACTTTGTAGTCCCTGGGGTCGGTATCCGATCCCTCGGTTACGAGCTCCGCCCCCGGAACCAGATGCGCGATGATTTCGGAAGCTTCCTTTATTGTGTAGTTCTGCTCGTCCGAACCAACATTGAAGATTTGATTGCCGACCAGAGAGAGTGGCGCTTCAAGCGTTCTCAGCACTGCTTCTGCGGCGTCGTCGACATGCACAAATGGTCGCCATTGATTGCCCCCAAAGATGGTAATCGTTCCTTCAATGATCGCCTTCGCTGTGAGCAGGTTAATCACCAAGTCGAAGCGGGTACGGCCCGACAAGCCGTAGATCGTTCCAAATCGCAGAGACGTTGGTCCAAAGCTGGCATCGGCCAAGCTGGTCAGCACCTGCTCCGACGCGATCTTGCTGCGGGCGTACATGGAAACCGGGTATAGCCTTGAGCGTTCGTCAAGCGTGGCGGGATTTGCTCCATAAACCGAACAAGTGCTGGCGAATATAAATCTGTTCACGTTGCTGCCTTTTGCTACTTCCGCGATCATTCGCGTTGCCATCAAGTTGACCTCAATCGTCAGCTCTTCATCCAACGCGCACGCTGGGTCGCCCACAATTGCTCCGAGATGCACGACGGCGTCTATGTTGCGCATCGCCTCGACTACCTTATCGACCTGACGAAAGTCCGCCTGCATTATTTCCAGGTTTGGATGATCGATTATCTCGCCTAACGGCTCCGTACCATAGATCAACAAGTCGAGCAGCCGCACTCCGTAACCCTTTGCGAGCAATTTAGGCAACAGTGCCGATCCAATATAGCCGGCTCCGCCGATAACCAGCACCTTGCGCAACGGAGTAGGGGTCGCTGTTTCAAGACTGATTTCAGAGCGCACCACGTTCGACCAGATAACCGCCCACAATCGCGAAAGGACGAGCACTGCAACGCTTAATGCCCACGCCAGAACAAGAGCTCCGCGCGGCATGTCGAGGACACCCCCTGTAAAGTACGCTATGAATCCGAACAGAAGGTAAGCCAGGCTGACCGCCTGAGTGATAACCAGAGCCTTGTACCGACCCTGGTAAGCGCGTCCCCGAGTGTAAAAGCCACTCAGGCCAAAAACGGTGAGGCATGTAACAGTCAGCAGCACCGCAAAGTTTCGATAGCCGAGAACAAAATTCCAAAAAATGGTCTCGTAGGTAACAGCGAGAGTCGCTCGCTCAAACGCTATGAGATAAAAGAATCGCATTGCCAGCGCTGTGAGCACGGATGCATTGATCAGGAAAATATCCGCCACAACACGCACGAGTATTTCCTGTTTAGGGCGAGTTAAGATCGTGGCTTCTCCTTTACCTCTGTTTTCGTAAGCTCGGCTTCTCGTTCTTACGTTGCAGAACTGGCCATCTGTGGATCAAGTACGTTCTTCACCTGTGGGGCGCATTCGTGTATGCGTCGGATTGCTCTACAGATGCCTGATAGGACCCGATCGCTCATATGAGACCACATTGGTAGACTCAAGCTTCTGGACGCAAGCATCTCAGTACAACACAAGCTGGCTTCAGATGGGGCGAACCCCTTGTATGCCATATGACGATGAACCGGCGGATCATAATACTTTCGCGTGTCTATATTCTCAGCCGTCATTGCAAGCGCAAGCTGGTCGCGGTTCAACCCAAATGAATCTTCATCAACCAGGATCGAGAATTCGCGGTAAGAGCTTCGATTGCCATCCGCTATTTTCTGGAAACTGATCCCGCGGAGTCTGCCCAGCTCTCGACGATAAAGATCCGCAACTCGGTTGCGATGTTGCGCGGCTTGCTCCAGATTGCGCAGACTATGAATACCCATCAAGGCACTTAGTTCAGGCATTCTCGCGTTCAGCCCGGCGAAATCGCTCCCATAGTTGCCGTCATTGCCATATTCGCGGCCAATCCGAATTCTTTCAGCCAGCGAGTCATCATTTGTGGCGACAATTCCACCCTCACCAGCAATTAGAAGCTTCGTGGGACTGAGGCTGTAGACATGCGCGGTGCCTTGTGGCCCAACTGGGACTCCTCGGTAGAGAGCCCCAAATCCATGTGCGGCGTCAAAGATGAGACGCAGACCGCACTTCTTTGCGATTTCAGATAATTCATCGATCTTGGCTGGGTTGCCAAAGTTGTGCACAGCGAGGATTGCAGTCGTGCTGGGAGTGATTGCGTACTCTACTGCAGCCGGATCAATATTCGTCGTATGAAGATCCACATCTGCAAAAACCGGTTTGAGCCCCGACCAAACGAGCGAGCTGACACTCGCCATGAACGTGAAGCTCGGAACAATCACATCTCCGGTGAGTCCAAGCCCTCGGTAGGTGAGCATCAACCCGAGTGTGCAGCTTGATACCGCAACGGCATTTTTCACTCCCAAGTGCGCGGCAACCGCTTGCTCGAATGCGGCAACGTGGCGGCCCTTGGTTACCATTCCACTTCTTAAAATATCCTGGATTTCCGCTTCCAACTCCTCGAACGCAGGCAAGACCGGGCGAACAATTTCGATCTTGTTATCGAAAATTGGGCTTCCGCCCAGAGATACTGGTCTATCGGTCATGCCATTGATCCCCTCTTGTCTTTATTACCTTTGCTGGCACGCCGACGGCCGTTACGTTTGGAGGGATATCATTAATGGCAACCGCACCGGCCCCAATGATTGACCATCGTCCGATGGTTATCCCTTGAATTACATTCGCGCCCATACCTATGTAACAGCCTTCGCCGATTGTTACGTTGCCAGCGATGCGGGCACCAGGATTGATATTGCTATAGGGGCCGACTGTTGAATCATGACTAACCACAACCCCGACATTGAGGATACTATGGCTGTCAACGAGGGCGCCTGTATTAATAATTACACTCGGGAAAATCGTCACTCCCTCGCCGAGGCGCGCGAATGATGACATGAGCGCCAGCGGCGAGACGACGTTCGCGAAGCTCAAGCCGATTGATCGAGCCCGCTCAACAAGGCGGCGGCAAATCCTTGGCGAGCCAACGGCACAGATGACTGCAATTTCCTTGCGATCCGTGCCCTCAAACCACGACCAATCGCCCAGCACCGGCAAGCCGTCGCGGCTTTGTCCGTGCAGATCGCGATTTTCATCGATAAAACCCAGGGCTTCGATTTCCCCGGTCGCCTGTGTTTGATGCCGGAGAATATCGGCAACTTCTCGGCCGTGACCGCCAGCGCCGATGATCACGACCTTTTTCAAATGGAATCAGGCTCCTTTTCGCTGAGCTTTTTAAAACTTGTGTGCGCCAGCGTGTCCTGATCGTGTTGCGGATAGGAAACAAGCATTCGGGTTACCAATACAGGCCGTTGTAGTTCGGATGGTCGAAAGCAGTTTTCTTTCCAACGAGGTCGAGCCCTTGTTTACCAGTCTCAAGCCGCGTATCCAATCGGGCACCTTCTTTCAATGGATGACCAATTGCAATTACATCGCACTCACTGAAGTCGTCGAGCGAAGACACCAGTAGTTTGGATAGATGCGGCAAGTGTTTTTCGACATAGGCAAGGTTGCCGCCGACGAGCCGGGACGTTGTGACGTTCGGGTCGTAGATCCACTAGCAACTTTTCGCCCAAGGGCGATAATTTCGACCAATTTCAACCCGAATCACGCTTGCTTACTCAGGGTTCCCTCAAATTCCTGCGCGGTAGCGTGTCCCGGCTGGCTTATGCCATCTCGCGTGAATATCTTTAGAAACGTAAGCGCAAGGATCTTTAAATCGAGCCCCAGGGATTGATGATCGACATACCAGACATCAAAAACGAACTTTTGCTCCCACGAAAGAACATTCCTGCCTTTGATCTGAGCCCACCCTGTAATACCAGGCGATACTTCGTGACG
>DATFWY010000026.1:0-31626 GCA_035258805.1 Blastocatellia bacterium
ACGTACACGGGAGATAGGAATTCGTATGGCGTTGGGCGCAGATCGCGGAAAGCTGCTGAAGATGGTTATGCGCCAGGGGATGACGCTGGCACTGGTGGGTGTTGTGTTGGGGCTTGCTGGTTCGTACTGGTTGACAAAGTATCTCGAAAGTAAATTGGATTTGCAGAGCATGCTGTATAGAGTGAAAGTCAGCGATCCGATGACGTATGGTGTGATTGCGTTGATATTGACGGTTGTTGCGCTGGTGGCGTGCTACATTCCGGCACGACGCGCAACTAAAGTGGATCCGATGGTGGCGTTGCGGTATGAGTGAATCTGCGTCATCTGCGTACTCTGCGGATGTATCGTGTTTCTGGTTCCTAATTGCTGCTTCTTTATTCCTGATATCAGGCTCATCCGCAGATTACGCAGATAAAGCAGATTTGATCCTGAAATTTGAATAGAGCGACTCTCTCAAACGTGGAGGCCAAAATGAACTTCATCCACGACATCCGCTACGGCGCGAGAATGCTGATCAAACAGCCCGGTTTCACCATCGTCGCCGTTCTCACTCTCGCGCTGGGCATTGGCGCAAACACCGCAATCTTTAGCGTCGTAAATGCTGTGCTGCTCCGGCCTCTGCCTTTTCATGATCCCGAGCGGCTCGTGATGATCAACACGATCAACCTCGCGCGCGGAATTACCGACTTCGGAACATCACTGCCGGATTTCCTCGCCTGGAGAGAGAGAAATCATTCTTTCGAGAAGATCGCCGCTTTCAGCTCGACAAGCTTCAACGTCGCGGGCAAAAGCGAACCCGAACGCGTTACTGGCGCTCAAGCCTCGGCCGACGTTTTCACCGTGCTTGGTGTGATGCCGAGTCAGGGCCGGACTTTCATGCCCGAAGAGGAGATCTTTGGCAAGCACCACGTTGTGATCCTGAGCGACGCTCTTTGGCAGCGTCGTTTCGGAGCGGATGCCGGCATTGTCGGTCAATCAATGATGCTCAACGGCGAGCCCTATACGATCATCGGGGTGATGCCACGCTCGTTTCAGTTTCCCGATCAGCGAATGGCGTTGTGGACCCCTCTGGCGGTCGCAGATGGAAGCGAAAACAGCACCAGAGGCAATTACTGGCTCGGCGTGGTTGGGCGACTCAAACCTGGCGTTGAACCAGCGGCGGCTCAGGCGGAAATGGATGGCGTTTATCGTCAACTCGAGCAAGAAGAGCCTGTGATTACTGGTTTTGGAACACAGGTGGTGCGGCTTCATGAAGCAGCAGTGGGCGGAGTAAGAACCGCTCTTTCAGTTTTATTGGCTTCCGTGGCTCTGGTTCTCTTAGTAGCGTGCGCCAACGTCGCAAATCTGCTGCTCGCGCGCGCCGCGGCAAGACAGCGGGAGATCGCCGTGCGAACTGCTTTGGGCGCGGGACGCGGTCGCCTGGTAAGCCAACTCCTGACTGAAAGCTTATTGCTTGGTCTTGCGGGGGGCGCGCTCGGTTTCTTCTTCGCGGTTTGGGGTGTCGATGCGTTAATAAAGCTCGGCCCGAACGTGCCGCGGCTCGAAGAGATCACGATCGATCAAACAGTGCTGTTGTTCACTTTCACGTTAGCCGTTCTGACAAGCGTCGTCTTTGGCTTAGTTCCGGCATTGCAATCTTCAAAAGCTGACCTTAACGAAACGCTAAAGGAAAGTGGGCGTGGTTCGGTCGGAGCACGGCGTCGTTTGCTAGGCAATTCGCTGGTGATAGCCGAGATTGCTCTATCGTTTGTGCTATTGATTGGGGCGGGTCTTCTGATCAACAGTATTTTGCGGTTGCAGCGCGTAAATCCTGGTTTTCGCACCGATCATATCCTTACCCTGCAGATATCATTGCCTGAGACGAAATACCCTCAGACTCGTCCTGAACTTATTACGGCGTTCTTTCAACAGCTGACTGATCGAATTAAAGCGCTTCCCGCGGTTGAATCCGCGAGTATGACTTCGGCGATGCCGCTTACAAACAACGACTGGGGCAAGCTTTTTACGGTTCAGGACCGTCCGGCGCCGAAATCGCTTGATGAGGTTTCAAACGTGCAATACCGACAGGTGAACCCCGAGTATTTCAGTACGCTCGCGATTCCTGTGTTGAGAGGCCGCGGGTTCGATGAACGTGATACACATCGCACACAGCCGGTAGCGGTAATCAATGAAACCGCCGCTCACCTTTTCTTTTCTGATATCGATCCGATTGGCAAAAGAATTTATCTAGGTCCACCGGAGGAGTTGGTCCCTCCCGGAATTCTGCCGCCCGGTTTTAAGTTCCTGCGCTTTGAAATCGTTGGCGTGATAGGGGACGTGCGACATAACGGATTGAATCAGGCGTTCAAGCCGGAAGTCTACACATTGCACGAACAGGAGCTTGCCAGTAAGTTCGCCGACGCATCGCGAACGATGTCTCTTGCAGTGCGCACAAAGACGGATCCAACCAGCCTTGTTGGCGCAATCCGGCACGAAGTACAGGAGCTCGATGGCGAACAGCCGATTGATGCAGTAGCGACAATGGAAGAACTGTTATCAACATCGCTTTCGCAGGCTCGGTTCAGCACGTTGTTGCTCGCGATTTTCGCCGGTGTAGCCCTGGTCCTTGCAGCAGTCGGAATCTACGGCGTGATGGCTTACACAGTCGCGCAGCGTACCCATGAGATCGGGATACGAATGGCGTTGGGAGCTCAGTCGAGCAACGTATTGTCGTTGATCATGAAGCAAGGACTGCTTCTTGCTTTCGCGGGCACAGCTATTGGGCTAGCGGCAGCGCTCGGTCTTACAAGGGTTATGACGAGCTTACTCTATGAAGTGAGTCCCACCGATCCTGTGACCTTTGCAACGGACGCACTAGTTCTTACCGGGGTTTGTTTAATGGCGTGTTTTATCCCGGCACGCCGCGCGATGAAAGTCGACCCCCTGGTCGCGTTACGGTATGAATGAAGACGGTGTTTGCCGACAACGGTCATCATTCGGACTCACTTAGTTTAAGAGGATCATCCAGAGTCTTGATGGTTTCGTGAGTCTTGCCAGAGTAGGAACTCGGGCAACGTTTATTACCCTGGGAGGCCCGTTTATCACTCTAAAGGGCGATTTCATCACAAGCTCCTTTTCCTGTGCAGCGCGAATTTGCATTGTTACGTGTCGCTTCAGCGCGGGAGGAGGTTCGCTGTTATGACTTGGGTGCTGTTCTATGTACGCCTTTTTTCATTGGCCCTCATTCTAGTATTCCCGCTTAAGCCGAACGTACTGTTGTCCGCCAGCGATGATCTGCCCAGAACTGCGCGCTACTATCGCCAACAAGCCGCCGCGGCATATAAGAGTAAGGAGTACGACACCGCACTGACCAATCTAAACAAGGCGCTGGAGCTTATCCCGGATCATCCGACGTTGTTTTACAACATCGCTGCTATTTCCTGTCTTCAGGGAAAAACTGCTGAAGCCCTTGCCGCCCTTTCAAAGATCGCCGACATGGGAATCGCGCTGCGCCCTGAGAAGGATGCCGATTTTGATTCGATTAAAGAGACTCCTGAGTTCAAAGCCATTCTAAAACGGTTCGACCAAAACCGAAGTCCGGTAGTGAAGAGCACGATAGCATTTTCTATTCATGAAAAGGGTCTCATTACCGAAGGTCTCGCATACGATCCGGCCGATCAAACTTTCTTTGTGAGCAGCGTACACAAACGAAAGATTCTGAGCGTCTCGAAGAGCGGCGAGGTGACGACTCTGGGCACCGAACAGGATGGACTGTTTAGCGCGTTGGGTATGAAAGTCGATCCAGTTCGGCGCCATTTGTGGGTTACCAGCAACGCTTTTCCACAGATGATCAACTTCAAAAAAGATGAGGATGGCACATCTGCGGTGTTTAAGTTCGATCTTCGGACGAAGAAACTGTTGAAGAAGTATGTACTTCCGAACACCGGGAAAAAACATACGCTGGGTGATCTGACCATCCACTCCAATGGCGATGTGTTTACTACAGACAGCACATCTCCCGCGGTATACGTGATCCGTCACCAGGGCGACGCACTTGAACTATTTCTGGAGAACATTGGGTTCGTATCTCCACAGGGCCTTGCCTTTTCATCGGATGAGCAACATCTATTCATGGCCGACTACTCGGCCGGCTTATTTGACATCGATGTGAAAACAAAGAAGGTCTTTCATTTCGCTCCTCTTGCAGGCGCGACACTACTCGGTATCGATGGATTATATTTTTACAACGGTGCGCTTATTGGTGTGCAGAACGGCGTCACTCCCCATCGCATTGTGCGCATAGGATTGACCAGCAATTTTAAGAGAGCGGAGCGGGTCGACGTACTTGAAGCCGACAACCCGCTCTTTCTGGAACCTACTCTGGGTGTAGTTGTGAAGGACGAGTTTTTCTTCGTTGCCAATAGCCAGTGGCCGCTGGTGGATGAGAATGGAAAACTGGCTCCAGACGACAAGCTTCAGGATCCATTGATATTAAAAATGAAACTGGATGCGCGGTAGCCGTTGACGGCCGCGCAACCACCGAGCAAGATCAATAGTTCGATTTATGAGAAGCCACTTAACTGTTCGCCCAACCTCAGTTTGCCGATCCCTCATCAGGCGACAAGGAAGTGTCTATCACATCTTTGTCGCGCTGGTTCTCGTAATCACATTTGCTACGCCTGGCCTGGCAGCCGCATCCAAACTTTCTCGAAACAGTATAGCGACCGTAAGCGATAGCGCGGACTTATCGGCACTTTGTGAGCGACTGAAGACTAAGCTCAACGAGTCTCATCAGGCGGCATCTTTTCCTGGTGCGACGATCGGGTTCGTACTGCCTGACGGCCGCTCGGGTTCCGTTTCGGTGGGGCTTGCGGATGTCGAACAGAAAACTGCTCTGAGGCCATCCGATCGCATGCTGGCCGGAAGCATCGGAAAGACATACGTCTCCGCGGTGATGCTTCAGCTTGTTGAGGAAGGAAAAATAAATCTCGATACAAAAATAGAGCGCTGGTTTGCAGGCGATCCCTGGTTTCCGCGATTACCTAATGCCAAAGACATCACGCTTCGGATGCTGATGAATCATTCGAGCGGGATCCCGGAGCATGTTCTCAACAAAAACTTCATCGCGGCAATGCGAAAAGATCCCGATCGAATCTGGAAACCTGAAGAGCTCTTGACGTATATCCTGGACGCAAAGCCGCTGTTCGCTGCAGGCAAAGGATGGTCGTACGCCGACACAAACTATATTTTGGTTGGAATGATCTTCGAACGGTCTACGAAGAAAACCGTATACGGAGAGGTGGAACGCCGAATCCTAAGGCCATTCAAACTGGAACGCACGGTTCCATCTGATCGAAGAATTCTGCCGGATGTAATCACTGGCTATTCGATGCCAAACAGTCCCTTCGGCTTTGAGGGCCGAGTGATAGTCGATGGCAAGTTCATCATCAACCCTCAGATGGAATGGACCGGTGGCGGATTTGCCTCGACGGCTGAAGATCTGGCTCGCTGGGCAAAACTTCTCTACGAAGGCAAGGTTCTAAAAAACGTAACACTCGCTCAGATGCTCGAAGGTGTGACTGCGAATGAAGGTCGAGGCAGCGGAGCAGGAAACAAGTACGGGCTTGCGGTGCAAATCAGGCCGAGCGAATTCGGCGTAAGCTACGGTCACGGCGGATGGTTCCCGGGATACATTTCAGAAATGGAATACTTTCCGCAGCACAAGGTTGCGGTGGCAATTCAGTTCAACACTGATGCGCAGCGCACTCTCAAGAAGGGGATGAGAGCTTACATTGCAGATGCGATGCGGATAATTTTGGATGATAGTTGGAAAACTCGAAGGGCTTCGATGATTCGACGCAGAGGCGCAGGGATTTCAGAGATTCGCGGAATCGGATATTCTGCGATTGAGCGGCGCGGTCAGCGTCTCTGCGGTTAAGAAAACCTGGATAGATTAAGATAGTAATCTGATTCACACGGAGGAATAGCTTTGATCATTAGAAAACTTCTCTATGCCCTCTCAGTAACGGCAATTCTTCTTATTGCAGTATCGGCTTCGGCGCAGACCAAACTGCTGCGCTTCCCCGACGTGAACGGCGACAAGGTCGTGTTCACTTACGGCGGCGACTTGTGGACCGCTTCGACGTCAGGCGGTACGGCCACCCGTCTGACTGCGCATCCCGGCGTCGAGGTCTTCGCCAAGTTCTCTCCTGACGGGAGGTGGATAGCGTTCACTGGTCAATACGACGGCGACGAACAGGTTTATGTTATTTCGTCCTCCGGCGGCGAACCGAAACAGTTGACGTTCTACCCGGCGCGCGGTCCGCTGACTCCTCGCTGGGGCTACGACAATCAGGTATACGGTTGGACCAATGACGGCAAGTCGATTGTTTTTAAATCGCTGCGAGATTCCTGGACTCTGCCGGTAGCCCGGCTCTACACCGTCCCCGCAACCGGCGGGCCTGCCTCGCCGTTGCCTATGCCTGAAGCGGGCTCTGGCGCGTTTTCACCTGACGGTTCGAAGATGGTCTACTCACCGCAGTCTCGTGATTTCAGGACCGAGAAGCGCTATGGCGGCGGACAGGCGAATCAGCTGTACATCTTTGATCTGAAGTCGCTCGATGCAAGGAAAATCAGCGACAACCCGCGTCCAAGTCGCGATCCGATGTGGATCGGCAACACCATCTATTTCAATTCGGATCGAGACGGGCACTTCAATCTCTATGCCTATGACCAGTCGGGCAAGACTTCTCAGGTCACAACACACAAGCCGTGGGATGTGAGGTGGCCGAGCGCCTCGAGAGACGGTCGCATAGTCTACGAGCTCAACGGCGAACTTCGCGTCTTTGACACAAAAGCAAAGAAGGACAATGCGATATCGATTACAGTGCCGGACGATGGGCTTGCCCGTCGTCCCAGCCGCATCTCAGTAGCAAACTTTATCGAGGATGTGTCACTGAGCCCGAAAGGGGAACGCGTGTTGTTCTGTGCGCGCGGCGACATTTTCACTGCGCCGGTTGAAAAAGGTCCGACTCGTAATTTGACACACTCGTCCGGGGCGCACGACAAGTGGCCGCGATGGTCGCCGGATGGATCACGCATCGCATTCATCTCGGACAAGACTGGAGAAGAAGAAGTGTGGGTCGTTGCCCAGGACGGCACGACACCCGCTGAACAATTGACAAGCGGCGGTAAAGCATTCCGGTACGCACCGGAATGGGCTCCAGACGGCAAACGCATCGCGTTCGGCGACAAAGACGGCAAAATCTATGTTTTGACTGTCGCTGACAAGAAACTCGCGGAGATCGCTGACTCGAGGCGAGGCCAGATACGCGATTACGCGTGGTCGCCTCGCGGCAACCATCTGGCGTTCAGCATGCCCAATGCGAACGGCTTCAACTCGATCTTCATTTGGAGCGCCGGAGACAACCAGCTTCATCGGGTAACCGATGAATTCTTTAACGCCACTGGTCCAGCCTGGGACCCATCGGGCAGCTACCTTTACTACCTCAGCGATCGAGAGTTTGCTCCGCAGATTTCATCAATCGAGTTCAACTATGCGTCGAACAGATCCGCGGGAATCTTTGTTGTAGCTCTCAGAAAGGATGTTAAGAATCCATTCCCGCCCGAGAGCGACGAGGTCACGATAACCAAGGAAGAAGGCGACAAACCCAAGGACGCCGAGAAGAAGGAACCTGAGAAAAAAGATGCATCACCGAAGTCTGCGGATCTGGTTATCGATTTCGATGGTCTCGGTTCTCGCGTTGCCAGAGTCCCGGTAGAAGCTAACAACTACAATTCGCTCGCGGTAAAAAACGGTCACCTGCTTTACAGCGTCGGCTCCGCATTCTATTACGGACGCCAGGGCGATAAACCACCCTCACTTCGCATCTACTCAATCAAAGATCGCAAGGAAACAACTCTGGTCGACGATATGCGAGGTTGGGTGCTCTCCGATGATGGTTCGAAAGTGCTGGCCGGAGGACCCGGTGGCTTTGCGATGTACGATGCAACTCCGCAGGGTGATCGAACGAGAAAGGCGGTCTCAACCGCCGGCCTCGCGGTCGATCGAGTGCCAGTTGAAGAATGGAATCAAATCTTCAATGAAGCGTGGAGGCGTTATCGTGACTTCTTTTATGTGCCCACCATGCACGGTTACGATTGGGAGGCATTGCGTGAGCAGTACAAGCCGCTTCTCAGATACGTTGCGCACCGCTCCGACTTGAACTTCATCATCGGCGAGATGATTTCCGAACTGACAGTTCAGCACGCGTATGTTGAGGGTGGAGACTTTCAGATACCGCCTCGGCCGAGGGTAGCGCTGCCTGGTGCAAGATTTGAGCTTGATCAAAAGGTTGGACGCTACAGGATCGCCAAGATCTTCGATGGTCAGAACGAAGAAGAGATCTATCGCTCCCCGCTTACGGAAATCGGTGTGAATGTTTCTGTTGGCGACTATGTTCTCGCGATCAACGGCGAGGAGTTAAAAGCTGACGATGATCCATACAGGCTGTTGAAGAACAAGGCGGACAGCTCAGTCCAGCTTACAATCAACAAAGAGCCTACGATGAACGGGTCCCGAACGGTGACGTATCGACCGATCACCAACGAGAGCGACTTGATCTATCTCGACTGGGTAGCAAGCAACCGGAAGAAGGTCTCGGAGATGACCGGCGGACGTGTTGGTTACATTCACATTCCCGACATGGGAGCGCCGGGAATTCGCGAGTTTATCAAGTGGTACTACGGCCAGATGAATAAGGAAGGTCTGGTGGTCGATGTGCGTGCGAACGGCGGCGGCAACGTTTCAGCGATGCTGATCGAGCGCCTTCGACGGAAAGTACTGGCGTTGAACTATTCCCGAACCTTCGATGAAGCTACCACTTATCCGGGCGGTACCTTTATCGGACCGATGGCTGCGCTTCTAAACGAGAACTCCGCTTCCGACGGAGACATCTTCCCGGCGATGTTCCGCGAAGCTGGGCTTGGTCCACTGATCGGCAAGCGTTCGTGGGGCGGCGTAATAGGCATCGGCAATCGTGGAACACTGATCGACGGAGGCTCTATTTTCGTGCCGGAGTCCGCGTTTGCAAGTGCAAAGGGTCAGTGGATCATCGAAGGCTACGGTGTTGATCCTGACATCGAAGTCGAGAACGATCCGAAGTCTTTGATCGAAGGCAAAGACCCACAGCTCGAGCGCGCGGTGGCCGAGATTATGAAGAAGATCAAAGACCATCCGGTGAAGCTTCCGGCTCGTCCGGCAGCTCCAGTGAAGACGCCGGATGTTTTTCCGGATGCGTCACACGACGGCGCAAAGGGCGGAAGCTCGCAAGCGAAGGGCAAGGCGAAGAATTGATTCATTGAGTCATTGATTCATTGAGTCATTGGTTCATTGAGTCATTTGCTCGTCAATTCAGTGATTCAATTTCTACGCGGATAATATGCTTTCCTTTCTCTTAGTCTCATCGTTGTTTTTTACTGGGACGGCGTATCTTGCCGTCCCAGTTACCAAAGACCCGCCTACCGTGCGACAGGAGAAGACTGCTGCTCAACTTGCCAGCGAAGGGATGGCAGCTTACGGGAAGAAGGATTATGCCCTGGCGGCGAAGCTTCTTCAGCAGGCAGTAGACCAGGGCTCTGCCCAATCAGATGTGCTTTACAATACTGCGTGTGCGCTTGCGCTCAACGGTGAACGCGAAAAAGCTTTTCAGTTCCTGGAGAAGTCAATCGACGCAGGATACGGCAATCCGACTCACCTTAAGTACGATGTTGACCTGAACTCACTTCACGACGACTCAAGGTGGGAGAAGATTGTCACAGCATGTGAAACAGCTCTGGAGAAATTTAAGAAGGAACATTCCGAGCCATCCAGCGCTCGGTTCATTACTGCTGACATAGATCGTTTCTGGAAAGTGTACGACAAAGCAACAGCTGCTCCGCCTGAGGAACGAGCGGCAATTCTGAACCGCGAATACATTGAGCCTGGAACCCTCGGTCTTAAGGATTTCGCCGCAAGGGGACGGCTGCGCGCCGGCACGCTCGCAAAACAGATAGAGAGCCACCGAGACTTCTTCAGCAAGATTCGTTCAATATCACTCGGCCTCGAGAGCCAACGTCCTGCTACTGTTGCCGCGTTTCGCAAGCTCAAAGAAATATATAGTTATGCAATATTCCCCGATGTTTATTTTGTCATCGGTCAATTGAGCAGTGGCGGAACCGCATCGAGCAATGGCTTGTTGATGGGCGCAGAGATGTTTTCACGATCTCCCGATGTTCCGGTGCATGAGCTTAATGACTGGGAGAAAGGTGCGATCATGCCGGCCGATGATATTCCACCGTTGGTTGCTCACGAGGCCGTCCATTTTCAACAAAAGTTTTTGTCCCAGGATGGTCTGCTGTGTGCTTGCCTGGTTGAAGGCGGTGCAGATTTTATCGGTAAGCTTTCGTCGGGCCGCCTGATTGCCCGAATGCAAGAGACGCACAAGTGGGCAAACGCACGCGAGCGAGAACTGTGGGAGGAGTTTCGCAAAGAGATGGACGGCAAGGACACGTCCCACTGGCTGTACGGAAAAAGCGGAGGAAAGGATCGCCCGGTAGACCTGGGTTACTGGATGGGCTTCAAAATCTCAGAGGCGTATTACAACAACGCCACTGACAAGAACCAGGCTGTTCGCGACATAATGATGGTGCTCGATTGCAAAGGGTTTCTCAAAAACAGTCACTACGCGGATAAATTTTCCGGAGACGCACGGTAAACGTTCGACAGGATAGGAGGTAATCGTGAGCGCAATTCAGCTTGAAAGATTCGACCAAATCGCCTTGCTGCGAATCGCCAGGCCACCAGCTAATGCGATCGATCTCGAACTCGCTAAGGAGTTCTCCATTGTGCTCGAAGGTATCGATAGTTCAAACGAAATAAAGGCTCTGATTGTCACCGGCACAGGCGGTTGTTTTTGCGCAGGACTTGACCTAAAGGCATTGCCAAACTATAGCCGCGCTCAACAAGAATCGATGATAATGCAGCTCAATCATCTCTTTGGCGCGTTGTACGGTTTGCGGGTGCCGACGATTGCTGCCGTGAACGGCCACGCGATTGCAGGAGGGGTTATTCTGACTCTCGCGTGCGATTATCGGATAGGAGCACACGGAGATTACAAGCTTGGATTGGCCGAGGCGCGTGTGGGCGTTCCTTTTCCAGTGTCGGCTATGTCAATCGTTCAATCGGAATTGAGTCCAGCGGTTGCGCGTACGATGGTGTTGACCGCGCGCAATTCGACTCCACAGGAAGCGCAATCGATGGGTGTACTCGACGAGCTGCAACCCGGAGATCTGCTAATTTCTCGTGCGGTGAAGGTAGCGGAAGAGATGGCCGCGTTGCCCAGCGCGGTATTCACTTGCATAAAACACCAACTGCGTGCCGCTGCGCTCTCACGAATCGACGATGCATTGAGCCACCGGAAAGAACCAATGCTCGATTCGTGGTTGACCGAGGAAACCAAAGCAGCTTCGGCAGAAGCGTTGAAGCGCCGAAACTAATGGAGTGTAAGTGAGGACTCGCTGGTCCTGTACCGGTGGCCCTCCGTGTCTGACCCTCATTGCCGCGATTAGCGTATGTAAGAAGGGGCGGCCACGGAGGGCCACCCGTACAGGACTGAGGCCTTAAATCAGCGAATTCGAAGAACAAAAGCTATTTATCGGCTAGGCGGAGCCGACCAAATAATAACTTGCCTCAAACAGGAGGAAGTATGGACAGGTTCTTGCACGACGTTCGCTTCGGGAGCCGCCTTTTGATAAAGAAGCCGGCGTTCACAGCAATCGCCGTCATCACTCTCGCCCTGGGTATCGGCGCGAATACAGCTATTTTCAGCGTCGTCAATTCGGTGCTGCTTCGCCCGCTTCCTTATCCAGATTCGGAAAGCTTGGTTACCATGCGTTTTAATCAATCGGTGCCGGACCTGGAGGACATCAGATCCCGAATACAATCTTTCGAATACTTCGGCGGCTCGGTGATGCAAGCGCAGGATTACACCAGCGACGCCGAGCCCCTTCAAGTGCAAGCGTCTCTCTGCAATGCTGACCTGTTCAAAGCGCTCGGGGCTAAGGCTGAGATCGGCCGGGTCATATCCGACGAAGAAGACCGCTTCGGCGGTGATCCCGTGGTCGTCCTGGCCAACGGCTTCTGGCAACGCACGTTTGGGGGCGATCCCAACATAATCGGCAAAACGATTCAATTGAGCGGCAAGAGTTACACAGTAATTGGCGTCATGCCCGCTGATTTCGTAATGCCGACTGAAGTTCCCGATGTTTGGGCATCGGTTCTAGTTGTAAATCCGATCGCCGCACAGTTCCGCGGCGTGCACTTCCTGCGGACTTACATCCGACTGAAGTCGGGTGTGACTTTGAACCAGGCCGCCAGTGAAATGGAAGGCATCGATCAGTGGCTCTCAGAGCAATACCCCGAGGACAACAAAGGGCGCCACACGGTACTGCTTTCATTACAAGAGCGAATCGTCTCCAATACTCGGTCCGCATTACAAATACTGTTTGGTGCTGTGGGTTTGGTCTTGCTCATCGCTTGCGCGAATTTCGCAAATCTCTTGCTGGCACGTGCTGCCGGAAGAAGGCAGGAGATTCTAATACGCTCGGCACTCGGCGCGAGCCGCGCGAGACTTGTCGGGCAGATGTTGACCGAAAGCACGCTGTTGTCTTTGGTCGGCGGGGCCGCCGGAGTGCTCCTTGCGAAGTGGGGTGTTGATTTGTTGATCGCGCTCAAGCCGGCGAATTTGCCAAGGCTTTCGTCAATCGCTATTGACGGATGGGTGCTTGGGTTTGCGATTGGTGTCTCATTAATGACCGGAATTGTGTTTGGCCTTGTTCCGGCGATCAGCGCATCAGGGCTCGATGTGAATGAAGCATTAAAAGAGGGAGGACGTGCTGCGACTGGTGGCGTCGTTCGACATCGAATTCGGAGCATTCTGGTCGTATCGGAAATCGCACTCGCGCTTGTTTTGCTCATCGGCGCGGGACTGCTTATCAAAAGCATCTGGAAGCTACGAACAGTTGATCCCGGGTTCAATCCCGAAAATCTTTTGACAATGCGTATCGAAATGCCGGAAACCAGATACCGGGAGATTCCAAAACAGATCCAGTTTCGTGACCGGTTGTTGGAGGCAGTAAATGGTGCACCGGGCGCACAGGCGGCACTGATCAGCGAACTGCCGATGACTGAAAACCTGATGCACAATTTTGTCATTGATGGACGCCCCCCGCTTCAACCTGGCGAAGAACCCGAGCTTGAAACTCGAACTGTAGCCGGCGAGTACTTCCGGACAATGGGTATTCCAGTGCTCCGGGGACGCGACTTCAACGCCTCAGACCGAGCCGACTCGCCGCCCGTAGGACTGGTTAACGAAAGTTTTGTGCGTGAGTATTTTCCGAACGAAGACCCTATTGGAGCTCGCATCGCGTGGGCACGCGGCAATCCTCGCCGCTGGATGACCATCGTCGGTGTGGTTGGAGATGTCAAACACTATGGCTTATCACTGCCGGAATTGCCGGCGTTCTACAACTCGTATCAACAGCAGGATCAGGCCTGGAAGCGATGGATGTATCTTGCAGTCCGCGCTGATGTTAATCCGGGCTTGTTGGCGGGCCAGATAAAGAACCAGGTTTGGTCGGTTGATAAACAGATCCCAGTAACCAGGCTTCGAACGATGTCTGAGGTGATGGCGGCCTCGATGTCGGCGCAGAGATTTAACATGACTCTGATGGGAATCTTTGCGGCGGTGGCTCTGGTGCTTGCGGCTATCGGAATCTACGGCGTGATCTCGTACTCGGTGACACAGCGCACACACGAGATTGGAATTCGTATGGCGCTGGGAGCTGAAACAGCCGATGTGCTGGGAATTGTGTTGAGGCAGGGTTTGCTGCTCGCGGCGGTTGGTATCGCTCTTGGAATCGTTGCGGCATCCGCCCTGACTCGAGTCCTGTCCAGCCTGTTGTTCGGCGTCAGTACAACGGACCCGCTGGTGTTTGTTGGAATTTCATTGATGCTCACCGCAGTAGCTCTGGGGGCCACTTTCATTCCCGCGCGACGGGCGACGAAAGTAGATCCGATGATTGCTCTGCGATACGAATAGTTTTCGTGTGCCTATAAGAACCTTCATAAGTCTGGAGAAGGAGAAGGAAATGAAATCTACGACTGTAAGAATAATGTTCACCGTGGCGCTGACGATTTGTTCAGCAGGGGTCCTTCAAGCGCAGGACAATAAGGCTCGTCCCAGGATCATAGCCTTCGGAAGTGACTCGCCTGAGCGGGGCACAACGCGAGTCGGCTATTGGAATAACGAGAAAAACATGGGCGCAGGGCAGTTCGCGATCGACTATGGACGGCCAGTCTGGCGCAAGGAATATGATGATGGCGGAAACTTTGACAAAATCACCAAAGGGAAGGTCTATCGTCTTGGAAGCAATTTCTGGACGACTCTTGACAGTGACATGCCTTTGACAATAGCCGGGAAATCAATTCCCGCCGGTTCATGGTATCTCGGCCTGCATCGATCCGAAGATGGAGCTACTTGGAGTCTGGTGTTCATCGATCCGGCAAAGGCACGCGAGGCACACATCGATGCATCCGAGATCGAACGGGCACCCATTGCTTACAAAACTGCAATGACGGTTGAAAAAGCGTCAGAATCAATAGAGAAGCTGACAATAGATCTGATTTTCCAAAAGGGTAATTTGAAGGATGTCACGCTGAGGATCGCGTGGGGGAGAATGCAGCTCAGCGCCCCGATTGTGGTTCCGATGACGTAAGGTACTGTAGCCTGTCTGGTCTGGGCGTGATGTAGCGTAGACTGGACAGTCTACGCTATATGTCTGGAACAAATTATTATCACCTGGTGTCTAAGCAGCCGGGAAGCTTCATCTCACTTGTCGCCGGTACTTACGTTCTAACACGCGGTGTACGAGGAAGTCAGTGAAAGTGACGCGCAGCCTCCTGCTCTTCTCGATTGCTCTTATTGCTTGTTCTTTTTCGGCCACTGTTCATCTGAAGGACCACTCCGCCGATGAAGCCGCGCTCAGAGACTTAGTTAGCCGCTACTACGCCACTCTTTCAAAAGACGGTCTCATTGCGCTGGTTACTTTTTGGAGTCGCCGGTCGCCGGACCTTAACGCCGGCGTTGAAGACGCCTCGAAAACCTTAGAAAGGGGTGTCGTCAACATTTCGGAACTATCTGTATCGCAAATCAAGATTGTAGAAAGCAAAGCGACACTTCAGGCATCAGCGATCTTCAACTTCTCCAATCAACAAACCAATACCAAGCAGCAAGAACGGCGGGTGAGGAACTTCGCCTTAGTTAAAGAAGACAGCGGCTGGAACATTTGGCGCGAGGCAGATAGTTCCCACGATTTCTCACCCTTCCTGGAGAAAGGTTCTGAGTGGAAGATATCAGCAGACTCGATGGGGCAGTTTGCTCTGATCCTGGTTAACGCCGGCGATTCCGAGCGGGAGCGCTTGCTCTCAGACAACAAAAACATGATCACCACCGGCTTGCGGGATGCACTCGCTCGCCAGGTCGGGCCGCTCAGGACTCCTAACACTTACGAACGAGCAGTGAAGCTGCTGCTACTGGTTGAACAGATCTCGGAACAGCTTGGCGACAAAACCGGTGTCGCGTCGGCCGAGCGTCAGATAGGCGACTTATATCGAGAATGGAGTCGCTGGGGGGATGCACTGAAGCAATATCAGACTGCGGCGGGTATGTATGAAAAGCTTGGTCGCCGGGCACTGAAGGCCGCAATGCTGGTGAATGTTGGCCAGGTTTATTTCGCTCAAAAGAAGTATCAACTCGCCATCGAAAACTATGAAAAGGCGCTTGCCGATTTCGAGGCCCTCAACATATCGAGGTCTGTAGCAGACACGCTCGAAGAACTGGCCAGCGTTTACTACGACCAGGAGAACTACGACCGAGCGCTCGAGTTATCATTCAGGTGCCTGAAGCTCCGAGAGAGCTATGCCGGCAAAGCGGAGATTGCCGCAACTCTAAACAGCATCGGCAATGCTTACTTCCAACAGCAGGAATTTGATGCGGCAATTCAACATTATCAAAGAGCGCTTGCCGGGTTCGAAGACGTCAACAAGTCAGCTGCCGATGCGCTCAAGGATTATGATTCGATCGTAAGCACCTTGAGCAATATCGCCAGCACCGAGTACTCACAGGGATCGTACGAATCTGCGCTTGAACACTATTTGAAAGCCTTGAGACTGCAGGACAATTTACGCGACCGG
Organism: Blastocatellia bacterium; assembly: GCA_035258805.1. Classification (GTDB taxonomy): domain Bacteria; phylum Acidobacteriota; class Blastocatellia; order UBA7656; family UBA7656; genus Onstottus_A. The sequence goes on from DATFWY010000026.1 coordinate 16,271, forward strand.
CGAGTCGCTGCGAACCTGCGAGCGAATATTGCCAAACTCTATTCAGCGATTGGAAACTACAGCGTCGCGATCGAGTATCTCCAACAGAGCCGGGCGGTATTCGAATCGTTGCGCGATAAGGAGAAGACCGCGACCACGCTTTCGGATACCGGCGAGGCATACTTTCAACTTCGCAATTACGATCTTGCCCTCAGCCACTATGAGAAAAGCGCACAGTTGTACCAAGAACTCCGCAGTCCCGCCGATTTGTCAATGAGACTCTATGCTATTGGCAATGTACATTTCTTCACGAGCAACTACGACCTCGCCGTCGAGTATTACGAGAAGGCGATGGCCCAATTCGAAGCCGTCAAACACATGCCTGGCATCGCCAGCATGCTTGCGAGCATCGCGGGAACCCGGTACGCACAGCAGAAATTTGACCTTGCGTTGGAGTACTACCAGAAAAGCCTTGAGAAATACGAAGCCTTAAACGACAAATCACGCGCCGCCGGAGTCGTTGAGCGAATCGCCAGCGTTCGTTATTCGAAGGGCGAATATCCAGCGAGCCTGGAGACCGTGGCGCGTGCGATTGCAATGGCCGAGCAAACAGGTAATTCAGACGCGCTTTGGCGCGCGCGATACACAGAAGGGTTAACGCTGAGCGCCACCGAGAAAGTTGATCTGGCCAGCGAAAGCTTCAAGAAATCGATCGCCACAATAGAATTGATGCGCAGCAAACTCGTGCACGGCGAACCTGAATCGCAACATTTCTTTCAAAACAAGAACGCCGTCTACGCGGCGATGATGGAGAATCTGGTTGCTCAGAACAAGATCCAGGACGCTTTCGCATACGCCGAGCGAATTCGAGCAAACACGCTGATTGACATCTTTCAAAAGGCTCCTATCACTCGATCGATGACCGCCGCTGAGGCTGAACAGGAGCGCAGGCTGGAAAGATTGGTAGTCACCACCAAAAGCCAAATGGCGCGCGAGCGAGAAAAGAAAGAACCCAATCTTCAACGCTATGCCAGTTTGGATTTACGATTACAGAAATCTCTCTCAGATTATCGTGCGTTTGAAGCAGCACTGTACGCTGCACACCCACGTTTGAAGACTTTGCGGGGCGAAGCAGAGCCGCAGGGTCTTGAAAATGCCGCAACTCTTTTGTCCGACTCTTCTACCGTGTTTCTGGAGTTTGTTGTTGCCGATACGCGCACGTACCTGTTCGCGTTGACTCGCAGTTTCCAGGCCGCGCCGGCCAGCCGGTCGCAAGCTCCGGTCTTCGCGTTGAATGCCTATGTCATAAAGGCCGGTCGGGCTGAGGTCGCAGAACGAGTGAAACGCTTCAGAGAGATGATTACGAATCAGGATTCAAACGTTCAACAGAATGCGCGTGACGATTTCGAACTTTTGCTTGGACCGGCTCGCGAGCAACTGACCGGTAAGAAAACATTCGTGATCTCGCCGGATGACTCTTTGTGGCAAATGCCGTTTGCGGCGCTGCGATCGGCCGAGAATCATTATCTTATCGAAGACCGCGCGATCGCGTTTGCGCCTTCTCTCGCTGCTCTCACCGAAATGATAAAGACCCGCGATACCATGAAGCCACTACGCGGGTCACAATTCTCAGTCCTGGTTATTGGAAATCCGATAATCTCACAGTCCGCCGCCGACCAGGCAAAGCTCTTGAGTGGGCTGCAGCCCGCCGGTCCAGCGCCTGAAGCCGAGAATGAGGTGAAAGCAATCGAGCGTATGTACACGACTTCCCGAGCTAAAGCCTTCGTGGGGGTGGCAGCGACCGAATCTCTGATGAAACAAGAAGCCGGTAAGTACAGCGTGATACATTTGGCGGCGCCCGCAATTCTCTCCGATTCACACCCGCTCTACTCGCACATTGCGCTATCTCAATCCGAAGGCAGCGAAGATGACGGCCTGCTTCAGGTCAAAGAGATTTCATTACTCAATTTGTCTGCCGAGCTTTTTGTGATGTCATTCAATCAACCTGCTCGCGAGAGGCATCCGACGGGAGACTCGCTTAATTGTCTCGCCTGGTCGCTATTCGTGGCCGGATGTCCGTCATCGATCATTGGACAATGGATGACTAATTCAGACTCGACTACCGAGCTAATGTTGGGATTCCATCGCAGTTTTGGGGGCTCAGAATCAGGAGGGACTGCTTCTAAAGCAAGAGATTTGCAGCGGGCTATGCTCGAGGTCCTTAGAAACCCGCAGTTTCAACATCCTTTTTACTGGGCAGGTATGTCTTTGGTAGGAGATTTCAGATAGCGCCCGGAGATCACCGCAGAGGCCGAGATCGCAGAGCTTCGCAGAAATCTCAGCGAAACCCTGCGACCCCGGCGTCTCTGCGTTGAAGGGGCTTCAGCAGCATTTATTTAGATGCCTTCGAACGGCTCTCTATCACTTCCTTCCACAACTGCGGATAATCAGTGAATCCGCCGTCTATCCCATATTCGATAAAACGCTGAATATCTTCGACGATATTCGCTCGAACAGTGGATCCATTCGATTGGACTTCATCCAGAGGCCGTCGTGCATTTGCTGTCGTTGTTCCGCGGAAGGTGTACGGATGTATTACCAGTCCCGCCTCATGGAGTATGGCTACGTCATCTGCGTTCTTGAGCAGGTTCTTGCTCGGCCCGGCACCGTTGGCGTACGTAGCTAACTCTTCGGCCAGCGCCTTGGTTATAACCGCGGTATCCTTTTCGCGGCCATGCGTTTCCATCGGGAGGAGTTGCACGCGCGGATACCCCGGTGCTAGCTCGCGCATTCTCAACAAGCCCTCTTTGTAAAATGACTGGATAAAGATTCTCTGTTGTTGACCGGGTTGATCGAAGCCGTTGGCGTGCAGCACAGTTGCGAGCTTTTCCGCCAGATCGAACCCGAGTGAATTGTAAAACGGAAAATGTTTTAGCTCGATATAGAGACCCGCCCGCTTGCCTACGAGCTTGATCGCCTCTTCCATTGTAGGGACGCGCTGCCCTGCGAAGTTTGGATTGGCAGCGAAGGGATTAGCCCGGTTGAACCAGGAGCCCGCGTCCAGGCGTTTGATTTCGGCGAGGGTAAAGTCAACAGTGTACCAGCCCTTTTTTGCCGTGCCGGTTTCGAGGGCATCACGTTCGGTCGCACGATTGGGAAAAACCTCTTTGACGTTGGTGGTGCGTTCGAGATCGGGGTCGTGAAGACAAACAAGCGCACCGTCTTTTGTGATTTGCAGGTCTTGTTCGACAAAATCGGCGCCTTGATCCATCGCGAACTGATAACCGATCAGAGTGTGCTCGGGGGCATATCCGGAAGCTCCTCGATGGGCGATCAAAAGAGGTTTCCTGGTCGATGATTTCAATTGTGTATCCATCTCGTTAATCGACGCCTGTGCGGTTATGAGGATTGTAGTTAGGATTACGAGCGCGAAGATCAATCTTAGCTTCTCACACATAGGTTTTGGTTCCTGAAAGAGTTACGATCAGTGAGAATACAGGAGCGACCGGGCACATTCAACGAATCAAATTACGAACCGGGAAAGAGAGTGGAAAATGCGTGCAAGATACCATCGCGCTTTACCGATGGAGTTTCAAGTTCGGCCTAACAACAACAGTGCGCGCTCAAGATAACATCGGGCGTCAAGAGAATATCTAAGGACTTGTAAATCCCACCAACGCACGTGGGTGGGATTTAGGACTTTTCACACAGCCTCGCAGTTGGTGGGATTACCGAACGGAGCCTCGCGTCGTCCTTTGTAGGCCGAGTATGAACCATCCACCAGCTGCGTTGGTGGGATTTATGAGATTTTGGACAGTCTCTTCAGCCGATGGTATCGTCCGAAAACAATCCCAACACTTCGCTATTGGTTTGCGTGCTCGTTACGGCTTTGGGTTAGAATACCTTTCCCGAAGGCGTCTTCATTTGATATCGGTTTATGCATCGTAGTGATTCCAAAAACCAAGAGGTTTACAACATCAATGCGCAACTCCTTATCCGTCCTTTTTCTCGTTGTGTTCCTGATCCAATCTTTCGCGACCCCCGCCGTAGCACAGGCCGAGCAAAATAAATACACCAAGACCGTACTCCTTTCCGATAAGGAAGTAACAGCACTCGGTGGAGAGATCAGCGGAGCCATCGCTAAAGACACCGTTGTTGAACTCGCGCGATCTCATCGAGTGCAAGCATCTTCCGGCTACTCCCGCGCGGCAGAATACATCGCGTCGAAAGCAAAAGATTATGGACTCGAACAGGTTCAAATCGAACGCTTCCCTGCCGATGGCGAGAAAACCTATCACACCTTGAAGTCCGCGCCTGGATGGGAAGCCCAATCCGGAGAGCTGTGGGAGGTCGAGCCTGCCAAATCGAAGATTGCCGACTGGGGCGAAATGCGCGTCGCGCTCGCCGATTATTCGCAAAGTGCGAATGCAACCACCACACTCGTGGACGTAGGCATGGGGACGTCTCCCAAAGATTACGAAGGCAAAGAAATTATGGGCCGGATCGTGCTTGCCGGAGGCGGCGTGGCGGCGGTGCATAAGCTTGCGTGTGAAGCCAATGGTGCCGCCGGCATTCTCAGCTATCAGCAGAATCAGGTCACCGGATGGTCGGGCGACTATTTAGACAACGTGCGATGGGGTCACCTCTCTCCATACAACCCAAAAAACAAGTTCGCCTTCATGATCTCGCTTCGCAAAGCTCGGGAATATCAATCACGGTTGGCGCGAGGCGAACAGATCACCCTTCACGCCCTGGTGAAGGCTGAGATGAAACCCAGCTATTACGAGATTGTCAGCGCAGTGATACCAGGGAGCGATGCCGCAGTCGAAGAGATCGTATACTCCTGTCATCTCTGCCATCAGAAACCCGGCGCTAATGACAATGCTTCCGGAGCCGCTGCCATACTGGAAGTCGCCCGGGCTTTGACTTCGCTTATTCGAGGAGGTGCAATAGCCGCTCCCCGTCGAACGATTCGCTTCATCTGGCCGCCGGAAATCAGCGGTACCCTGGCATATTTCGCACAACATCCCGAAATCGTTAAAAGGATGAAGGCGGTCGTTCACTGCGATATGGTCGGCGGGAACTACAGCTTGACGAAGTCAATACTGCACATCACACACACTCCTGCCTCGTTGCCGAGCTGTGTTGATACGGTTGGTGACATCTTTGGTGAGTATGCGATCGCTGGGAGCGCAAGAGCGGCTTCGGGAGCCGGATTTGAAGATGCCCTCATTTCACCTGAAGGAGGCAAAGATAGTCTGGTTGCTGACATGACATCTTTCGAAATGGGATCGGACCACGATGTTTACCAGGAGGCCTCATTCCGTATTCCGGCGATCTACCTGCGCGATTGGCCCGATGTCTTTATCCATACAAATAACGATTCGCCGGCCAATATCGATCCTACGAAGATCAAACGGTCAACGTTTATTGCTGCCGCATCTGGATACTTTTTGGCTCGTGCCGGCGCGCGCGAGGCATCGCGTCTTGCCGATGAGGTGTTTGCGCGCGCTCTTGCCCGGGTTCCTAAAGAGCGGGATCGAGCGCGCGCGGTCGAGACGAGTGGGATGCCAAATGCGTCGGACGAAGCTCGCAACATTATTGCCCGTTCGCTGGAGCACGATGCAGAGGAGTTGTCATCAGTGATGATGCTTTCGCCGGGAGACAAGGCGCTTGCAACCAAGGTCGAAGGATTGGTGGATCAACTCAGCGGGATGTGGCTTTTGTTGACCGGCGTGCTGAGCGAGCAGCGTAAGGGGAAGCGCGTGGTCTTCACTCTGGAGCCAAGAGAAGAACCAAAAGAATCGAAGCCTCGCAACGCGAAGGAAGCCTCCCGACCTCGAAGCGTGACGATGGATTACGGGAGGATTCCCGCGAGACGAGTGTTAGGACCGATGAATGTCTATTATTACGATTACATTTCGGAACGGGCTAATGCTGATGACCTGAAGGTCGTGGAACGTGTTAGCGGCCGGTCGAATGGTGAAATAATCCTCTATGAAACTCTTAATCTGGTAGACGGCAAGAGGAGCATTCAGGCAATACGCGATTACATTTCCGCGGCATACGGCCCGGTTCCGATTGAGGATGTAGGAGATTATTTGCGACTGCTGGATAAAATTGGGGTAGTGAAAATTGAATAACTGGTCCTATACGGTTCTCCACCACTTGCGGTGAACAATGGCGATTGCCAGAAGCATCACCATCGCGCCGCTCGAATCCAATAGCGAATCCCAAATCGAGCCGCCTCGTTTTTGTGTAAAAGTCTGGTGAAGCTCATCCAAAAATGCCCACGCTACCGACGCGAGGAAAGAGTACAAGGCCCAACTGAATCGCCACCTGACAGGATTCCCTGCTCTGAAAGCGCGGAACAACAGGGCTCCTAAAATAGCATACTCAGTAAAATGCGCTGACTTCCGGAGTATGTAATTGAACTTTAGGATCGCGTGCTTGGAGGCGTGCGGCGAGAACCATAAAAAAATCTTTTCGAAGATATTACGGGTGTTCTCCGCCGAAAAGACGTCAGTCGAAAAGTAGTACATCAATGCAAACATCATCACTACCGGAAACCAATACCAAAGGATCCTCACGGTGACCGGTGTTCTGACATCAATGTTTTCCGACATACCCATCCGATATTAACATCATTGCTGGGGATTAGTTACTGGGGTTGGTTTTGGGGGTCGGGGTCGGGTGTGGGGGTTGGGGACTGGGAGTGTTCAACGCTTCGCGTTTAGCGTTCGGCGTTTAGCCTTAAGACGAGAGGTCTGAGTAATTTGTACGAAAGTCTACAAAAGATCTTATCAATAATGAAGTCTGAACGCTGAACGATAAAGGCGAAGCGTTGAACACTCCCAATCCCCAACTCCCAACCCCAGTAAGGTTTGTCAGACTCCAAGAGCTTGCGCGCCGGACACAACTTCGATGATCTCGCGGGTTATGGAAGCCTGGCGTACGCGATTCATATTTAAAGTAAGCGTCTCGATCACTTCGCCTGCATTTTTTGATGCCGAGTCCATCGCTGTCATTCGAGCACCATGCTCGCTGGCAGTCGATTCCAACAACGCATAGAAAAGCTGGGTCTCGACATATCTCGGAAGCAACTCGCCGAAGATCTTCGCAGGCGGTTGCTCATAAATGTAATCGACGCCAACCTCGCCTTCCGGCGTCTGGACCTTGTCGACGCTCGCATCTAATTCCTCCGTTCCAACCGGCAGAAGCTGCCTTGTGGTCACGCGTTGCGAAAGCACTGACTTGAACTCGTTATAGATCATGTAGACCTTGTCGATAGTCGAGTCCTCGGCGGTGTACATTGTCATCAGATCTCTAGCGATCGCGGCAGCGTCCTCGTGATCAATCGTGCGTGCGGTTACGTTAACGTATTCTCCAATAATGTTGACCGGACGTCGACGAAAGAAATCGCGTCCCTTTCGACCGATGGTAACCAGCTCGACCTTCTTTCCCGGGTGCTCGCGGATAAACTGCTGCGCAGTCTTGATGAGATTGGTATTGAACCCTCCGCATAAACCCTTATCCGCGGTGACCAGGGCAATCACCACATGCTCATCGCCACGCTGGTCGAGCAGCGGGTGATGAAAATCACCGGTGCGCTCGGCGAGGCGTGCAAGAACTCGCGTCATTGTGTTCGCATATGGTCGGGCGGCGACCACTCGCTCCTGCGAGCGGCGCAGCCTGGCGGCGGCCACCATTTTCATGGCCCTTGTGATCTTCTGCATGTTACGCACCGAGCGAACTCGACGCCTTAGATCTTGAAGGTTAGCCATATCAAACCAGCGAGATAACAGTTAAAACTACAGACAGTGTCGCCTGCAATCAAACGGATAAGTTCTTCAATAATGGTTCTTAGTCCGCTCCTGCCGCGCTTGCGGATTCAGAAGTGAACCTCTGCTTGAATTCGGTTACTACTCCTCTCATCTCGCCCTCGATTTCCTCATCGAGCTTCCCGCGTTGACGGATTTTTTCAAGCATACTTCCTCGGCTGTTCTCAACGAACGCCAGAAGTCCCTGCTCAAACTTCTTGAGATCGGCGACGTCGATGTCATCGACGAGGCCCTTTGTCGCGGACCAAATTATCAGCACTTGTTGCTCGACAGGCATCGGCGAATATTGCGGCTGTTTAAGGATCTCAGTCAGCCGCTGCCCCCGGTTGAGCTGCGCTTGCGTCGCCTTATCCAGATCAGATCCAAACTGCGCGAATGCAGCTAGATCCCGGTACTGAGCAAGATCCAGTCTCAAAGTCCCGGCGACCTGCTTCATCGCTTTGGTTTGAGCCGAGCCGCCGACGCGGCTCACTGAGTTCCCGACGTTGATTGCCGGACGTACGCCCTGGTGAAACAAATCGCTCTCGAGGAAGATCTGCCCGTCAGTGATAGAAATAACATTTGTTGGAATGTACGCAGAAATATCGCCCGCCTGTGTTTCGATCACAGGCAGCGCGGTCAAGCTGCCCGCGCCAAGCTGATCCGAGAGTTTGGCAGCCCGTTCCAGCAACCGGGAGTGCAGATAGAACACGTCGCCCGGGTAGGCTTCACGCCCGGGAGGCCGTTTCAGCAGCAGTGAAATCGCTCGATATGCCCACGCGTGTTTCGACAAATCATCATAGACGCACAAAACATGCTTGCCATTATCCCGGAAGTATTCACCCATTGCGCAGCCGGCATACGGTGCGATGTATTGCATCGCGGCCGGACTCGACGCCGAGGCGTCCACGATGACCGTGTAGGAATCCGCCCCATAATCTTCAATTGTTTTCCGTACTTGCGCGACTGTGGATTCCTTCTGCCCGATTGCCACGTAAATGCAGATTAGATCCTTGCCCTTCGAGTTGATGATGGTATCGATGGCGATCGCAGTCTTGCCAGTCTGCCGGTCACCGATTATCAACTCACGCTGTCCACGGCCGATGGGAACCATCGAATCGACGGCCTTCAACCCGGTGAGCATCGGTTCACGGACCGGCTGGCGGTCCATCACGCCGGGGGCGATGCGCTCAAGTGGAAGAAACTTTGCGCCGGTGTCGACTGGGCCGCGTCCATCAAGCGGACGACCGAGCGGGTCTACCACGCGTCCGATTACTTCTTCACCGACCGGCACCGACATGATTCTCTTGGTGCGTCGAACCTCATCGCCTTCTTTTATGTTCTCGTAGGCGCCGAACAGCACCGCGCCGACTTTGTCTTCCTCGAGGTTGAGCGCGATTCCGGCGACCTCGCTAGGAAGATCCAGAAGCTCACCGGCCATCACCCGCTCGAGACCGTACACTTCGGCAATTCCATCGCCGGTTTGAATGACAGTTCCGACTTCGGTTACTTCAAGGCTTGAGTCGTAGCCTTCGATCTGCTGGCGGATAATCTTGCTTATTTCGTCTGCCCTGATTCCGTCCATTCGTTATCTCCCGGTCAGCGATGCATTGAATTTCAAATTTCAGATTATTTCAGATTTCAAATTTCAAATCGCAATTCAGATTCAAATTGCAAATTCAGATTCAAATCGCAGATTCCGAATTTCAAATTCCAAATTTTCAAATTGCAGATTCCGATTCAAATTACAGCTTCCAAATTTTCAGATTCCGAATTTCAAATTTCAGATAATTTCAGATTCCGAATTTCAATTCAGATTCCAAATTTCAAATTTTCAGATTCCGAATTTCAAATTTCAGATTTAAAATTTCAGATTTCAAATTATTTCAAATTTCAAATTGCAGATTCAAATGTCGCCTTGTTTCAGCTTCTCTTTTATCTCCGCAAGCTGCATGCGTACCGAACCGTCATAGACCACCGATCCGATTCGCGTCACCACACCGCCAATCAAGGCGGGATCCGTCCTGAATTTGAACTCCACTCGCTTTCCCGTCATCTTCTCGAGCGTGCGCCCCAGTTTTGCCTGCTCCACAGCGCCCACCTCCGCCGCCGTCGTCACTTCCGCGGTAACTAGACCCTTGCGTTCATTCAACTCGCGGCGAAACTGTTCGTACACCTCAGGCGCATATTGCAATCTATAGTTGCTCAATAACGCGCGCAGCAGATTGGCAGTGAGCTTGCCCAAAGCGAGTCGCGAAACAAGCGCTTCCAGCACCTTGAGCTTGTCGGTCTGTGAAACGATCGGGCTCGCAAACACCTCGTACAACTCACGGTTCGATCGGATGAGCTCCGAAAACGCGCGCAACTCCCTGTCAATCGATTCAACCTGATTGTGAGCGATCGCGACGTCGGCGAGCGCTTCTGCGTATCTGCGGGCTACCGCGGTCACGCTCATTTTGGCACCTCACCAAGGTCGTCAATGAACTTGTTCACCATTCGTGTGCGGTCATCTGACCGAATCTCACGCCGAATCATACCTTCCGCCAGTGCTACTGATTGATCCGCGACGAAGGCTCGCAATTCGCCTCTTGCAGCTTTCATTGCGCCTTCGATTTCGCGTTGAGCTGTCTGCCGAATTTTTTCCGCGTCTGCGCTCGCAACCTGGCGAATTCGTTCCGCTTCACGAGCGCTCTCGCGCTCCGCCTCAGCCCGGATTTCTGCCACCTCCTGATCCAGCCGGCCAAGACGCGCCTCGAGCTCCTTGAGCCGACCTTGAGATTGCTCCTTATCCCGCTTGGCCTGTTCGAGTTCTTTGACGATGGAAGCAGCTCGGTTGTCGAAAACCTGGCCGATGCGAACCTTGCTTCGGAGGATGTACACGAGGATGATGACGAATATTAGGAGATTAATCACCCTCCAAAGCGTAAACATGTGCCAGATGTCGTTTTGTTCCGCTGCCTCGGCCGCTAACAGTAGGGCCGGCCTGATGAACAAATCGATTGTCAATCAGCTCCACCTCCTAAAGTGCGCCCCAATACCGTGCGCGAAATACGCTCAGCGATCTGACGCGATTCTGATTCCAGCGTTGCGCGGACTCGAACAACCTGTTGTTCGATCTCCTGCTTTGCGCCATCGATCTGATCGTGTGCCTGCGCCTTAGCCTCATCGATCACTCGTTGGCGGGCATCCAGAGCCGCGGCTCGTTGCTGTTCCGCGAGATGATAGCCTTCGGCGCGCGCCTGCCGGATCGTGGCTTCATACTCGGCGAGCTTTGCATCATACATCCGACGCGCCGCGCGGGCTTCGTTACCCGCGCCCTCGATCAAGGTTTCTCGTTCATCCAGAACTCGTCCAACAGGCCTGAACAATAGTCTGTTCAGGGAGAATACGAAAATTACAAATAAGACGAGTACTACGATGAGCGAGCCGTCGGGGTTAATGATGTTGCCGCCACCTTCTGCGAAGGCGAGGGTCATCGAAACCAAAGCGTGCACTCCCTGTGAGATATTTACCGCAAATTCAAGCCTCGAAAGCTAACACAGCGCTAAAAAAGGTGTCAAGCAAAGCACTTACAGTAGCTAACGAGCGCTGCCGCAGTCTCATTTTAGAGTCTAACGAGGATGACAATTAATGCCAGTGGGGTTGGGGTGGTCAACGCTTCGCGTTTAGCGTTCGGCGTTTAGCGTTTTGGGATTCAGCGTTCAGCGTTCGGCGTTCGGCGGCCCGCGGCCTGACTTATTTTACGAAAGTTTCTAAAGGGTCTTATCAATGAAGAACGCCGAACGCCAAACGCGAAGCGTTGAACACCTCCAACCCCCAATCCCTAGTTCCCGGCTCGGCCATAGAGCTCCGTTAGTCTTCGAAGCCTCTCGCTAATCTTCTGTGTTAGCGCACCGGCTCTATATCGCCATTGCCAGTTACCCTGTTCGCTGGCCGGCAGGTTCATCCGAGCTCGCGAGCCAAGTCCAAGAACGTCCTGCAGCGGAACCACCGCAGTGTCGGCCACCGAGGACCACGCCGCCCTAATCAAGTCCCAGTGAATCTCTCTCCCATTCGAATCCAGATACTCTAAACAGTAAGCACGCTCACGCTCGATATCCGCGGCACTGCGCGTCGATCCTAAGCCCGCCTTGCTGTTAAACCAACCGGCGGTTGTATCGTTGTCATGAGTTCCCGTGTAAACCACACAATTACGAACGTAATTATGAGGCAGATCGATTGTCTTGCTATCGCCTCGGAATGCAAACTGCAACACTCGCATACCCGGAAAGCCGAAGTCGTCCCGCAAGGCCTCTACGTCAGGGGTGATCACGCCGAGGTCTTCTGCAATTATCGGCATCTCACCCAGTACATTTCTAAGAGTGGTGAAGAGCTCCTTTCCAGGTACATCTACCCATCGTCCGTGTTCGGCTGTCTTGTCCTGTCCGGGAACCTCCCAGCACGCAGAGAATCCGCGAAAGTGATCGATGCGCAGGATATCGACCATCTCGAACGTTGCGCGCAGCCGATCGATCCACCAGCGGAACCCGTTACCGCGCATCGCATTCCAGTCATAGATCGGGTTTCCCCATAGCTGGCCGGTCTTGCTGAAATAGTCGGGAGGGACTCCCGCCTGCACCGTCAATTGACGCCCTTTATCAAGTTTGAACTGTTCTGGATTCGCCCAGACATCCGCGGAGTCGAACGCAACGAATATCGGAGCGTCCCCGATAATTCTTATTCTCCGATCGCGACAATAGCTCTTGAGTTGAGACCATTGTTTGAAAAATAGAAACTGCACAAACTTCTCGGCCTCGATCTTGTCTCGAAGCCCTTCTCGAGCCGCCGCGAGGGCCGAGGTATCACGAGCCGCGTACTGTGGTTCCCAGCTCGTCCAGGCAACTCCTGCGTGCGCCTCCTTTAGCGCGCGAAACAGAGCATAATCCTCCAGCCACCATTGGGTCTGATGGCAAAAGCTCTCGAAATCAGATCTCAGTGAGCCATCAGACATTCTTTTGAAGTTTTCGAATGCCTGCCCGAGCAACTGCTTTTTGTAATCGATCACATTGCCGAAATCAACGCGGGATGTCCGAAAAGCCGGAACCTTTCTGAGATCTTCATCAGACAGCAGCCGGTCATTTATTAGCAGATCTGGACTGACAAGCAGCGGGTTACCTGCAAAAGCGGAGAAGCACTGATAGGGCGAGTCTCCATAGCCCGTAGGCCCTAAGGGCAACACCTGCCAAAGCCTCTGTCCGCTTGAAGCAAGGAAGTCTATGAAGTTGTAAGCTTCGTTACCGAGATCGCCGATGCCAAATCGTCCTGGTAACGATGTCGGATGGAGCAGGATGCCGCTGGATCTTGGAAAGCTCAATTAAGCCTCGTAGTCCCTATTAGGGCGGTAACCAATTTATTCGTTCACATCTTCCAATGTAGTAACGAATTGATTCGTTCCTTCTCTCATAGTAACGAATTCACTCGTTCTTCAAAACCAAATTAGTTCCAGATCAATACAAAACGACTGAAGTCGTTATTGCGTAGTTAACTTATGATTAACCGCGTAGCACACAAACTCGGGCATGCTCAAACCGCTTGCCACCGTTGACAATCGCTCTCCCTACAACTTAGATTAGCCACAATGAAGGTTTTCGTTTTTCTTTTTATCCTCACACTGTTGTGCGTTACCGCTAATGCGCAATCAGGCCAATCGCCCTTAGCGCCTCCGAAGGTTCCCGCTGCCAGCCCGGCTGCCAGTGTCTCCGGAACCAGCTTGAAGGTTGGCGCCAAAGCTCCGGATTTCGCGCTGCCAAACGGCGACGGAAAGCTAGTCGTGCTTTCAGACTATACGCAGCGTACGCCGGTAGTGCTCATCTTCTACCGTGGCTTTTGGTGAGGCGCTTGCACACAGCAACTCACCAGGTTGGCTGAGGACTACGACAAATTCAAGCAAGCTGGCGGAGAACTGATAGCCGTCAGTGTCGACGAGCAATCGTACGCGTGGTCGATGGCGCAGACAACCGGCGCACGGTTCCAAATCCTTTCAGACGTCGATAAGAAAACTATCGCTCAATATGGGATCGTGAACGCCGCCGAACACGGTGGCATAGCTCATCCATCAGTCTTCATCCTGGATAAGCAGGGTTTGATACGCTACATGCACGTTGGAAAGGATCCCCAAGACCGACCGACGGATGAAGTCATTCTCGAAGAACTTAGAAAGGTAGCCGCGGCAAAGTCATAGTCTCGAAGTGGTAAATCCCTTCTCTGACTGCATTCGCGATATTGCGCTTACCCAACCTCCCGCAGATAATAGCCGCGTGAGCTCAGACAAATTTCCGCAGGCGTGCCCGCTCTGCCTTTTCGCGCCCGCCGTTTCGCTGCATACTTTACTAATGGAGGAAAACAATGAGCACTAATCCACTAATTGAACTGACAAAGCTAGGCCAATCCATCTGGTACGACTCAATTGAACGAAAGCTCATCACTTCGGGAGAACTGAAACGGCTGATCGATCAAGATGGGCTGAGCGGGGTTACTTCAAATCCGGCGATATTTGAGAAGGCAATTGCCGGCTCGGAATTGTACGTCGACCAGCTGCGCGAGGTCGCGGAAGCCGGGAAGACCCCGCAGGAGATCTACGAAACGCTGGCCATTCGAGACATTCAGACGGCCGCCGACGTAATGGCAGAGGTGTATGAGCGCACCGGGGGAAAGGACGGTTTCGTCAGTCTCGAATGCAATCCGATCCTCGCAAACGACGCCCAGGCAACCATCGAGGAAACGCGCAGGTTATGGCGGCTGGTAGATCGCAGGAACGTGATGATCAAGATCCCCGGAACCGCGGAAGGAATTCCCGCAATCGAGCAGGGAATCTATGATGGCATCAACATCAACATAACCCTGTTGTTTTCGCTTCATGCTTATGACCAGACGATGGAAGCGTACATTCGAGGGCTCGAGCGTCGAGCGGCGGAGAACAAACCTATCGATAACATTGCCTCGGTGGCAAGTTTCTTTGTGAGCAGAATCGATACCGCGGTAGACAAAGAGCTAGAGCGGCGGATCGACCAAACCAGTGATCCGGAGGAAAAAGAAAAGCTTCAATCCTTGTTGGGCCGAATAGCCATCGCCAACGCAAAGCTGGCGTATCAACGATACAAGAAAATTTTCCATGGCAATCGATTCGCCGCAATGAAACAGAAGGGCGCTCAGCTGCAGCGTCCGTTGTGGGCCTCTACTTCGACGAAGAATCCGGTTTACCCGGATGTTTATTACGTTGAAGCGCTGATGGGACCGGAAACAATAGACACTATTCCGCCTGCCACGCTTACCGCATTCCGCGATCACGGGCGTCCACGAGTCAGCATCGAAGACAATCTGGACGAGGAGAAAGAGATATTGGCGCGATTGGAGGAGGTTGGGATCAGTCTCGATCAGGTAACCGAGCACGTGCTCACGGAAGGGGTGCGGTTGTTTGTTGAGCCGTTTAAGAAGCTTTTGAAGACTATTGAATCGCGCGCGGCGGAGATTGCGGGGCGCTCGCGAACGATTGTCGCGAAGTGAGCTGCGGCCGTTGGC
>DATFWY010000027.1:0-43232 GCA_035258805.1 Blastocatellia bacterium
CTTCGTGGCCGACTCAGATTTCAAAAATGTCCGACGATTGACTGAGCTAAATCCCCAGTTGAAAGCGAAGCGCTTGAGTAAGACCGAGCTTGTTTCCTATCTGGACGTCGACGGAAACAAGATGTTCGGCGTGCTTTACTACCCTGTCGACTACGAAGCGGGCAAGAAGTATCCGACTGTGTTCAACATCTACGAACAGTTCTTCGACGACAACTTCAACGGCACTATCAATATTTTGACGTCAAACGGTTACGCAGTTATGCAGCCCTCAGTGAACCTTGAAATTGGGTTTCCAGGCGAGGCCTGGATGAAAGGCGTGACCTCTGCGGCAAACAAATTGATAGAAATGGGTGTTGCGGATCCGGAGCGCCTTGGCGTGCAGGGAACAAGCTACGGCGGTTATGCGACAAACCTGCTAATCACCCAAACCAATCGCTTCAAAGCAGCGATCAATATCTCGGGCAAGGTGAATATGGTGAGCTTTTATACAGACAGTCCCAGGCTGGGAGTACGCAATATCCATGCACCGGAGAAGAGTCAGGATCGGCTCGGCGCGACTCTATGGCAACAGCCACAAAAGTACATTCAGCACTCTGCGATAATGTTTGCAGATCGCATCAAGACGCCCCTGTTGCTTATGTGCGGAGAGCAGGACCACAATGTTCCGCCGCGACAACTTATGGAAATGTATTACGCACTGCGGAGGCTGAATAAAGAAGTCGAGTGGGTGAGCTATACAAACGGCGGGCACGGAATGCCGACCACAACGGTCGAAGAGGTAAAGGATTATCACAAACGCATCATCGCCTGGTATGACTCGCATTTGAAGGGCGATTTAAAGAAGAAAGGCGAAGAGCAGAAGAGTGATACTCCGGCGCAGTGAATGAAAAGATAAACGTTCCCGTTTATCGTTCGGCGTTTATCGTTTAGCGTTTAAGAGGTTGGTAGTTCAGTTTATCAGGTTGGAGGAATCGTCAGTTGACCAGCCAGGAATTAGGGCAACGACGCAATCGCAATACATGAGAACTGCAATCCATAAGAACGCTGAACGCTAAACAATGAACGCTGAACGCTAAACAATGAACGCTGAACGATAAACGCTGAACGAT
Organism: Blastocatellia bacterium; assembly: GCA_035258805.1. Taxonomy (GTDB): domain Bacteria; phylum Acidobacteriota; class Blastocatellia; order UBA7656; family UBA7656; genus Onstottus_A. Next base: position 1,110 of record DATFWY010000027.1, read on the forward strand.
AAACGCTGAACAAGCGTTTACTTACCCTTAAACTCCGCTTTCCGCTTCTCAATGAAAGCGCGAACGCCTTCTTCTTTGTCTTCGCTTGAAAAGCACAGCGCAAACAGATCGATTTCCGAGTCGAGGCCCTCGCGAAGATTCATTCGCGCTGCATTCTTGACCGAAGCTTTTGCCATAGCCAGCGCTACCGGGCTCAACTCCGCGATCTTGTTTGCAAGCTCCAGAGTCTTCGCCTCGAGTTCCTCAGGTAGATAAACGTGATTCACTAGCCCCAGCTGTTTCGCCTCATCGGCCGAGATCATATCGCCTGTGAGAATCAGTTCCATCGCCTTTCCTTCTCCAACCAACCGAGTCAGGCGTTGTGTGCCGCCGCCGCCGGGAATAATACCGAGTTTGATTTCCGGCTGACCAAGCTTGGCGTTGCTGGAGGCCACTCGAATATCGCACGACATCGCCAGCTCGCAACCGCCGCCCAGCGCAAAGCCGTTTATCATCGCAATCACCGGCTTCGGAAAATCCTCTACCGAGTCGAAAGCCCGGCCGCTCTTCATCACATCACGCTGTTTGATAGCAGTCATGCCTGCAAATTCGTTGATATCGGCGCCGGCAATAAACGATTTCGGTCCAGCACCCGTAATTATCACTACACGAACTTCATCGTCAGTTTTGAGCTGCTCGAATGCAACGAGAATCTCTCTTCGTGTGACGATATTCAATGCGTTGAGCTTGTCAGGTCGGTTTACGGTTACGATTGCAATTGGTCCGCGCTTTTCGATGAGAATGTTTTCAAAGGCCATGGTTTTGCCTAAACCTCCCAAAATTTAATCAAGATTTCAATCGGCCAGGTACGAAGGGGTGCCAGGGAGTGCGGAATTCCTCACTACTCCTTTGCCGCCTCTGCGGTTAATAGCATTTTTTGCGCCCATTCCGTCTTGCGCTCATCAAACGCCTCGGCGAAATTCTTGCGATCGCTGTCTCCTGAAACTGGCCGAAGCTGGTACACCGAATCATCAGACCGATGATCCTCGCGTGCGATGACGTAGTAAATGAGATCTCCCTCATACAGATCATCCTTGTAATATTCGGTCTTGTCGTACGTCATCCCAACGCGTTCCATCACCCGATGCGAATGCGTGTTTCCAGGATCTGCGAGCGCGTAGATTCTGTCCAGCTTTAGCTCCTCAAATCCATACCTAAGACACGCCCGCGCCGATTCCGAAGCCAAGCCCTTCCGCCAATACTCCTTGGCAAGACCGTATGTGACTTCGACCTCGGGTGTAACATGTATGAACTGCAGACCGCAATGACCAATCAATTTCCCGCTCTCTCTTAACACCACCGCCCACCAACCGAACCCGAAATTCTCCCAGCCAGCAAGAAAGTAGTTCAGCCAACCAGCCGCTTCTTCGCGTGTGAGCGGATGCCCGGACAGAAACTGCATCACATCCGCATCGGCATAGATCAGCGAGAGATCGTCCAGATCGTTCTGGCTGAACATTCGAAGCAGCAATCTTTCAGTTTCGATTTCGGGCATGCCTTGTTGACTTTACGAGCTTTGCGGTACTTTGCGTCTTTGCGCGAACCGGAATTTGAAGTTGAACCAATAAATATCTGGTTCGCGCAAAGATGCAAAGGTCCGCAAAAGAACGCTAAGAAGAATAGGTTACTTGGTCGCTACCACTACCGATTTGGTTTCGGTGTAATAATCGAGGGCTTCAGTGCCGTGCTCTTTACCCAGGCCGCTTTGCTTGAAGCCGCCAAACGGCAGCTCGTCGTAAATCACCTGTGCAGAATTGATCCACGTATAGCCGGATTCGATCCGTTCAGCCGCACGCGTCGCACGACTCAGATCATTCGTCCAAATTGAGGAACCTAACCCGAAAATCGAGTCATTCGCTTTCTCGATAGCTTCATCGAGACTCTTAACTCGAAATATCGGCAGAGCAGGGCCAAAAACTTCTTCCTTAGCAACGCGCGCATCCGTTGGTACGTCGGCAAGAAGAGTCGGCGCGTAAAAGTGGCCTTTATCGTAATCTGCGCCGCGCAGACGCTCACCGCCCGCAAGAACTCGAGCGCCCCGGTCGACAGCATCCTGGACCTGAGCCTCAACTTCATCTCGTTGGCTCGCGGAATGCAGCGGTCCAATCATCGTTCCTTCAACCATCCCGTTTCCGACCCGAAGCTTTTTGGCCCGTCCAACGAGCTTTTCTGTAAAATCGTCGGCAATGGAATCGAATAGATATAGCCGCTTTATGGCCAGGCAAGCTTGACCGCAGTTAAAGAAGCGACCCGTTGCGGCGGCTTTCACCGCTTCGTCGATATTGGCGTCATCGCAAACGATCATCGGATCTGAACCACCCAGTTCGAGAGTCACGCGCTTGATCCCTTGTGCGGCGGAGGCCATCACTCGCCTGCCGACTTCGGTCGAACCGGTGAATCCAATCTTTCGCACCTTGGGATTTGTGACTATCTCTTCGCCGACTACCGATCCCTGCCCGGTGACAACGTTGAGCGCGCCCTTGGGTAAGCCTGCTTCCAGAAACAAACCTACCACCCGAAGATCGGTCAGCGGCGTCGTTTCAGCTGGCTTAATCACCATCGTGTTCCCGGCAAGCAACGCTGGGCCGATCTTGTTACCCATCAATGAGACAGGAAAATTCCAGGGAACGATCGCGCCGACGACGCCCAGCGGACGCTTGATGATCAACCCATACTTGTTTTCTTCGATTTGAGGTATGTAACCGCCTCGAATATTCTTGCCGAGTCCGGCGTAGTATTCGAGAGTATGACCGTATCGGCGAATCTCGAGGGTAGCTTCTCTGAGAGGCTTGCCCTGCTCTTTTGTGAGCAAAGTTGCGAGTTCCTTCTCGTGAAGATGAAGCAGCTCAACTGTTCGTCTCAAGACTTCCGCGCGTTTCGCCTGGGTATATTCGCTCCAGATCGCAAACGCCTGTTCGGCGGCATCGATTGCTTCGCGGGCGTCTTCCGCCGTTCCGCGGGGAGCAGTATCGACAGGTTCGCCCGTGGCTGGGTTGATCACTTCAATAGAATTGCCGCTGCGGGAGCCAACCCACTCACCGCCGATAAGCATTTGAGCCATCCTAGATCTCCTTGCTGTGATATCTACGTCGCGTTTGGTAGCCCTGCGAATACGTCTGACACTTGGCAAGCAAAGCCCGGGAGTATCGGTGACTCCAGTGTGTCTGACTTGCTTAAGGTTTTCTCCAGCTCAAGCCGCGCGTCTTTCCTACGATAGATATCAATGGTGTGCGTCTGCCAGGACGCGATCCAGTACTCAACCACACCACGTCGATTATAAAGGTTAAGCTTTGCCTCCCGGTCTCGGCGTTCATTCGCGCGACCCGGTGACAGGACCTCAATGACAAGCTCTGGAGCTGTATGGAGATGCCCGTCGGACTGTAGAGATTCCGCCAAACGTTCATTGCTGATCCAGACGAGGTCCGGTGCGACGTCATCGTCTTCTGCAAAGATCAGTCCTGGTGCTCCAGCTACGCTTCCAAGATGGGTGCTCATGCTCCAGGTTCCCAATATGACACTGAGGCGACTGCAAACATCCTGGTGATAGAAGTGAGGCTGCTTGGACATGAAGAGCTCTCCATCAATGATCTCGTATCGCGTCCCGTCGTCGGGCAACGATTCGAGATCCCTTGAGGTCCAACGTGTCGTTGTACTCATATTTGTCTACCTCGCTTTCCCCAGGTGAAGCTTGGCTGTTGCGTTATGCTTAATCAGCCTAACGCGTGATAACTACTCCTTTCGGCTCCAGGTAGTAATCGAGCGCTTCCGGGCCATGCTCGCGACCAAAGCCGCTTGCTTTAACCCCTCCAAAAGGTAACTCATCATAGCCGTAATGCAGTGAATTGACCCAAACATTCCCTGCCTCAATCCGGTCGATCGCCGTTTCGATATTGTCCAGGTTCTTAGTCCATATCGACGAGCCCAATCCATAAATCGAATCGTTAGCCCTCTTGATCGCTTCATCGAGACTGTTAACACGAAAGATCGGCAAAACTGGGCCAAAGGTTTCTTCTCGTACCGCTCGCGCATCGTCGGGCACGTCGACCAGGATCGTCGGCTGATAGTAATGCCCTTTCTCGTACTGGCCACCTTCCGGCCGCGCGCCTCCGAGCAAAACTTTTGCTCCGCGATCGATCGCGTCCTTAACCTGTGACTCTATCTCGTCACGCTGCGCGGCAGTGTGGAGCGGGCCCATTCGAATCTTTGGCTTTTCCGTCTTGGTCATGCCGTCGCCAACTTCATATCGCGAGACCTTGGCGACAAGACCCTGAACAAACTCATCGAACACTTTGTCGAAAACAAAGAGACGCTTCACTGCAAGACAGGCCTGGCCTGCGTTCCAGAATCGCCCGACCATCGCGCCGGTTATTGCCTTCTGAACGTCCGCGTCGTCACAAACAATCATCGGGTCCGATCCGCCGAGCTCGAGGGTCACCCGTTTGAAGTCGCCGCAGGCCACTGATGCAACTCGTTTCCCCGTTGCTGATTCGCCAGTGAACGCGATCCGCCTCACTTTTGGGTTGGTTAGCAATTCTTCGCCGACCACATTCCCAGGGCCGGTGATGACGTTTAACACTCCTTTCGGTATTCCAGCTTGATTCATAAGCTCGATTATCCGAATGGTAGCCAAAGGTGTCGTCGAAGCAGGTTTCACGACAATTGTGTTGCCGGCGGCAAGAGCGGGACCAACTTTCGTTCCCATCAAGGTCAGAGGGAAATTCCAGGGAACGATCGCTCCACAAACTCCCAGTGGTTTTTGCACCACCATCCCGTATGCGTTCTTTGCAGGAAGCGGGACTTGTGCGCCACGCACTTTTGAAGCCAGGCCCGCATAGAAATGAAGTCCATGATCGAAGTGCTCGAGCTCTCCGCTGGCTTCCTGGAAGGGCTTTCCTTGTTCGCGGCAAAGCAACTCAGCAAGACTTTTTCGCTCCGCATTGACGAGCTCAGCTGCTTTGAAGAGTAAGTTGCCGCGTTCCTCTGCGGATGTGTGGGACCATTCTTCGAAGGCTGCTTCGGCAGCGTCAATAGCCCGGCGAGCGTCATCAGCGCTTCCTTTTGGTGCTGTATCGACTACCTCTCCATTTGCCGGGTTGCGTACTTCGTAGGTCTCGCCGCTAATCGCATCAACGGATTCTCCTGCTATAAACATTTTTGCCATTAAGAATTCCTCCCGATAAAGGGTTAAACGCTCTGCGTTTAACGTTCGGCGTTGTTTTATGTTCGACTGATCGCGTAACCATAGGTGCAAAAACGTTGAACGCTGGACGTTCAACTCTGAACGTTCTTTCTACCTTCCTTTAAATTGCGCTTGTCGTTTCTTAGCGTAAGCGTCGAGCCCTTCCTGGGCGTCTCCGCTTTCAAACAGTTGTTGCAACAGCTCGCGCTCAAGCGCCAACGCTTCCGCTTGAGGCAGCTCGAGCCCGGTCTGCACCGATCGCTTTATCAACCCCACTGCCTTGCTTGCCTTCGCAGGGGCGACGAATTGTTGGGCAAACTCCAAAACCTTTTCGAAGAAGTTCTCTTCTTCAAACACGTGATTTACGAGCCCGATCTGCTGCGCTTCTTCCACCGAAATTGTGCGCCCGGTAGCGAGAAGCTCCAAGCCTCGAGCTTTGCCGACAATCCTTGGTAAACGCTGCGTGCCGCCCATCCCAGGCAATAGCCCAAGGTTAATCTCAGGTAGCCCGAGCATCCCTGGTCCGTTCTTCGCGATCCGCAAGTCACACGCAAGAGCGATCTCCAGCCCCCCTCCCACCGCGTGACCATTGATCGCGGCGATAACCAGCTTGGCGGTGTTCTCGATTCGCATCAACGTCTCATTGCCATGCAGGCTAAAGAAGTATCGGAACTGTGGCGTGGCAGAGAGCAGCATCTTTATGTTCGCACCCGCGCAAAAGAACTTGTCGCCAGCGCCTCGAATTACTATTACGTGTACATCCTCATCGAGTCTCGCTTCGAGCATAGCGTCGTCGAGATCGCGCATCATGTCGTAGGTGTATGTATTCGCGGGAGGGTCGTTCAGTTCAATGATGGCAATACCGTTCTGAGTCGTATAGTTGACCAGCTTGTTCTCAATGGCTTCTCTAGTCATGGGTTTCTCCGTTCATACACGCCGTTCTGGCCTCGGTCTCAGATTCTCTGGATCCTGGCGTTAGTGCTGCCAGATTGACACTTCTCGATCAAGATGCGATTCGCGTCCAGTCTCGAGAGCTGCAGCTTTTGACGCCCTGTCTCCTAAGAATCCGCCAAGAAAGAGGCGTGTAATGTTGTTCGCTAATCCCTGAACATCGACATCCTTTCGAGGATCGTACCAGTTATAACTCCAGTTCATCATTCCGAATAAAGAGAAGGTTGCAACTCTAATGTCCACGCCTTCGATCTTATTTTCACGGGCAATCTCACCAAGCAGACTAATCACCAGATCGACATATTGACGCTTTTTGGTGTTTATCTTTCGAAACAGATCGCCCGTTATCGAATTGGCCTCGTGTGACAACACTTTCATTTCATTCATGTTGTTCACAAAATAGTTCAGGTGATTCTCAATGAGCAGCTTTAATCGTCGTATCGGATCGTCAACGCCTGCGAGCAACCTCCGGCAATCGCCGATTACCGTGCTGAAGCAATAATCCTGGATGAGAAAGAGCAACTCCTCTTTGCTATTAAAATAGTAGTATAGTCCGGACAGGCTCATCTTTGTAGCACGCGATATGTCACGCATGCTGGTAGAGTGATAGCCCTTTTCTGCGAAGACCGCCGCTGAGGTCTTCAATACGTGGACGAGTTTTTGATCGTATTTGGACTGTGACTCGGCGGGCATTCGCGACCCCAGAATGAAGATTCGAACAAGCGTTCGATCATATGGTGCGCGATCCCGACTCGTCAAGGTGATCACCTCCGAGGTCCAAACTGAGCTGATCCTTTTCTACTGCCGTTCAAATGATAGAATAGCCGCCAACCTCTATATGTTAGAAACCACCGAAGCTACAAAGGACGCTGCCTCCCAGGACGCGTACGAGCTCGGCAAGCTCGGTTACGCTCAAGAACTCTTCCGAACGATGGGAGGCTTCTCCAATTTCGCCATCTCATTCTCGATCATTTCAATACTCACCGGAGCGGTAACTCTATACGGCCATGGACTCACGATGGGTGGTCCGGTAGAAATGGCTTTGGGTTGGCCCTTGGTAACTTTATTCACGCTGACAGTCGCAATGAGCATGGCGGAGCTCGCATCAAGCATCCCGACGGCCGGCGCAATGTATCATTGGTCATCCGAACTCGGCGGCAAGAGTTGGGGCTGGTTCACTGCATGGTTCAACATACTTGGCAATATCACCGTTCTTGCCGGAATCGATTACGGCTGCGCCCAGTTTCTTACGCCGCTACTGGGGTTCGATGCAACGACAAGAAATCTATTGTTAGTGTATGCCGCAATACTCGCCTCGCATGCATTGATCAATCACTTCGGAATCCGACTTGTAGCTTTCTTGAATGATTTCAGCGTAACAGTTCATATAATCGGAGTTGTCGCGATCGTTGTGGCGCTATTTGTCTTTGCACCGAGACAACCGGCCAGCTTTTTCTTCAGCGCGGTCACACACAATCAGCAGGGGTATCCATACTGGTGGGCTTTCATAATCGGATTGCTGCAGGCACAGTGGACTTTCACTGGATATGATGCCTCGGCAAGTGTCTCTGAAGAGACGGTCGATCCTCGACGACGCGTACCTTGGGGGATGGTGATGGCCGTGGTGGTGTCGAGCGTCGCTGGTTATCTGCTGCTCATCGCGCTCACTCTCTCGATAACAGACATTTCGGCAGTTCTAAACGCGAAAGATCCCGGCGGGAATGATGTGCCGGCGGTAATCACCATTTTGCAGACCGCCCTGGGGTCGAGAGCAGGCGCGCTATTTTCTACGCTGGTTGTGATGGCGATGTGGTTCTGCGGGTTATCCGCAGTAACCTGGTGTTCGCGAGTGATCTACGCCTTCTCCAGGGATAATGGTCTGCCCGCGTCTGATCTTTGGAAACAAGTCAGCAGGAAGCACCTGACTCCGGCTCCCGCGATCTGGTTGTGTGTGCTTGTGTCGTTCCTGTCTGCCGTTTACAGTGGCGCTTACTCTGTTGTCACATCCATCAGCGTCATCGGTTTATATTTCTCTTACATCATTCCAGTTTACCTGAGACTGCGGAAAAGAATTGTTACCGGGAGTAGCCACCAGGGACCGTGGCATCTGGGGAGATCCAGTTCAGTAGTCAACGTTATCGCAATCGCCTGGGTGGCCTTTATTAGCGTTATTCTCAGTCTGCCGGAGAACGGCCGCGCCGGAAAAACCATCGTAGCCGTCACGATCTTGCTCATATTGTTGTATGCATTGAGGGAACGCCACAGATTCAAGGGTCCGGCATTCTCGGCGCTTCCGATTACCGAGGTGGTTTCTCCAAAGGACCATCCGCCAGAAACCTTCGCGCCATGAAGATCGACCATTTGATCAATACATTCGCGCTGGCCAACGAGTTCAAGGAAGGAGATCACTCAATCGGTGGTACCCGCGATGATCAACTACGCGGCGAAGCGCGCAGAGAGATCGAATCGATCACCATAGGAGAAATCAACAAAGCCACCGTTGTTGACGATCAGGTCACTCAAACCCTCCATCGATCTCTTGACCCAAATCTTGCCGCGCAGCTTGCGCAACTTACTGTAGGCGAGCTGAAAGGAATCTTCCTCGGCCCCGACTCAGCAAGATGGGCGATTCGTTACCGTGATGGGCTTTCAAGCGAAGTTATCGCGGCTGTTGCCAAAGTAATGACCGATGACGAACTAGGTAGAGTCTCACGATCGCTATTCAATCCGCTGCCGGGCGACGGCGTGGCAATTGGTTCACAGCAGCACTTCGGCTCCCGGATTCAACCCAACAGCCCCGGAGACGACGAAACAGAAATACTATTCTCAATCCTCGAAGGCCTTACCTACGGTTGCGGCGATGTGATAATCGGACTCAATCCAGCCAGCGACGACATCGACACAATAATTCGGCTCGAAGAGTTGCTATGCCGCGTAGTGAAGCGCCTCGAATTGCCGACAAGGTATTCGGTATTGTCCGACATCGTGAAGCAAACGACCGCGCGTGCGCAGACCAATGTGGATGTCGGGTTCCAAAGCTTAGCTGGTACATCAAAAGCGCTCGTTGGAATGGTCGGTCTGGATGTAGATGGACTTCTCGATCTGGCGCGCGGATTCGATGGCCTTTACTTTGAAACCGGTCAGGGCTCTGCGGTCACCAATCAAGCGGCAGAAGGCGTTGACATGGTTACGCTCGAGTCGAGGGCGTACGGCCTCGCCCGGTACCTGCGCAAGCAAACCGGAGCATGGATGATCGTCAACGACGTCGCAGGTTTCATCGGTCCCGAGGTCTTTCGGACCGGAGAGCAGTTGGGCCGAGCTTGTCTGGAAGACACGATGATGGCCAAACTGCACGGCATTACGATGGGACTCGATGTGTGCGCGACCTTTCATATGGGTATTCACCCTCAGGAGCTCCTTCTGCTGACTGAACAGATCGTAGATGTTGCGGCGCCGGCTTACCTGATGGCAGTAGCAGGTAATGCGGATCCCATGCTCGGCTACCTCACAACTTCGTTTAAAGACCATCCGCGACTCCGCAAGAAGACCGGCTGCCAGGTCTCAACGAGAATGAAAAAGAGATTTGTTGAGCTCGGCGTGATGACCCAATCCGGAGAGGCCTCAACGGACGGAGTCGAGTCGCTCTACGCAATGTATCAACAAGCGAGCGGCGACACGGGAACCGCTGACTCTCTGCGAGAGCAGGCCAAAAGGAAGATTAACGACCTGAGAGAGAGAGGATTCGATCTCGGAACTCCCACCGAAAGTGATGCATTTGGAAACGAAAAAAGCACCTCACGAATCGCCGAAATATACGAGCATGCACGTCGAGCACTCTACGCGACTGTCGACGATGCGGTCATTAGAGACGCAGGATCTCGCCACCTTCGCGTCCGAACGAAGGCTCATGATCGCGACGATTATTTGACCCATCCGATTGCCGGTGAAACCATTTGCGATGAAGACTGCGCACGAATATCCGCGCTCTATCCGGAGGCGAGACCTCAGGTGCAAATTGTCATCTCAGACGGGCTCAACGCAAACGCGGTGAATGAAAACCTCAAACTCGTTCTTCCATCATTCAGACGATTGGTAGTTCAAAACGGCCATCGACTTGGCGAGATCGACATCGTAATCGATAACGGCCGCGTCCGGGCTGGATATCATGTTGGCTTGTTACTCGGTGTCGACGTAATCGTCCATTTTATCGGCGAACGACCTGGCACTGGAATCAATACTCTGTCGGCTTATTTGACTTACGGCAGAGGCGAGTTGGGACGTACGAGATGGAATAGAAACATGGAGCACTCGCTGACCACTGCGGTATGCGGGATACATCGTCGGGGTAAGAGGCCTGAGGTGGCATCGGAGGAACTCGCAAACGTGATTAATCGAACACTTGAACAGCGATGTTCGGGCGTGAAACTCCGATAACAAATGGAGCGGTCCTGAATGGCTGGTGCTCTGTGTGCGCGTTATCAGGACATCCTTTACAGTCCGTGGCACCCTTTTTCACCAATCCAATCATTGCGGAGCGTGAGGCGGCCGCGAACCGCCCAGGTCGCTATTCAGTAATTCGATCTTACGATCAACTTCCCACGCAGCATGTTCATTCCGCAAGTAAAGATGAATTCGCCTTCCTTTTCCGGAGTAAGCTCAATCGGCGTGGTCTTGAACGGGGGCAAATCGCGAGCGATCCCAAAGTCACCAAAGATCACTTTTTCGCTACAGGATGCTGTCTCGTCGCGATAGAAGTTCAAGCGAACCGGCGTTCCCTGGCGCACGACAATTACGTCGGGCGAATAGCCGCCTTTAACGGTCACGTTAATTTCCTGGCGGCCGCCTTCGTTGATTGCCGCTGAAACGACCTTACGCGGGCCAAAGAAGTACCAGATGACAAACCCTATGGCAGCGATCCCTCCGACGATTACACCTATCGACGGGGAGTCCATTTCAGCTTGCCTCCATTGACGGGCGGAATCGTCGCAATCGAAGACTGTTCAACACAACGGATACACTCGAGAAGGACATTGCTGCGCTCGCGATTACTGGTGAAAGCAGCAACCCGTTCAGCGGATAAAGAAGACCTGCCGCAATCGGAATTCCTATGATGTTGTAGATAAATGCCCAGAAGAGATTCTGCTTGATTGTTCGCATCGTTTCCCGAGCCAAAGATATAGCGGTCGGTACTCCGCGCAGATCCCCTTTGATCAATGTGATGTCTGATGCTTCGATCGCAACGTCCGTACCGGTACCTATTGCAATCCCAACGTCCGCCTGCGCGAGTGCGGGAGCGTCGTTTATTCCATCTCCTACCACTCCGACGATTCGATTCACGCTCTGCAGTCGTCTAATCTCCTGCACTTTTCCATCGGGCAGAACCTCGGCGAGAACTCTGCTGATTCCAACTTTACTAGCGACTGCCTCGGCGGTACGCGTGTTATCGCCCGTGATCATCACAACTTCAAGGCTCATTGATTTCAGTTTATTGATAGCTGCGATCGCCTCGGGCTTTGTTTGGTCTGCCACCGAAATCAACCCTGCGAATTGCCCCTCGACCGCGGCGAAAATCAAAGTCTTTCCTTCTTGAGCGAGCTCTGATGCTCGTCCCTCAACATCGATAAGGGAGATCTCTCGCTCGGTCATGAGCCTTTGATTACCAAGAAGAACCTCGTGCCCGTCGATCTCAGCTTCAATCCCACGTCCGGGCAGGGCTTTAAAGGAGATTACTTCCTTCAGCGAGATTTGACGCCTGTTGGCTTCACGCATTATTGACTCAGCCAGTGGATGTTCGCTCGCGCGTTCAGCGGACGCGATCAGTTCCAGCAGTTCATTATCATTCATTCCAGCCCGCGGAATGATATCAAGTATCTCCGGTTCGCCCTTTGTCACGGTTCCGGTTTTATCCAGCACGATCGTCTGCAACTTGTGCGCTCGTTCGAGCGTTTCTCCGCCCTTGATGAGGACGCCATTTTCAGCGCCTCTGCCGGTTCCAACCATGATCGCGGTCGGCGTAGCCAACCCCAGCGCGCAAGGACAAGCGATAATCAACACTGAGACGAAGTTCACTACCGCCATCGACAACCGAATTTCAACGGGGGAGACCACAAACCAAATTACGAACGTTGCGATGGCAATGCAGATCACCACCGGTGTGAAGACGCCGCTGATCACGTCGGCGGTTCGAGCGATCGGGGCCTTAGAGCCTTGGGCATCCTGGACCATCCTCACGATCTGTTGAAGCACGGTGTCCTTGCCGACCTTCGTTGCGCGAAACCTGAAAGAACCAGTCTTGTTGAGCGTGGCACCAAACACCTCGTCATCGGGATTCTTCCCGATCGGAATACTCTCGCCAGTGAGCATTGATTCATCGACTGATGAACCGCCACTCAATACAACGCCGTCAACCGGAATCTTTTCGCCCGGACGCACGAGAACCACATCTCCCACCACCACTTCCGCAATCGGAACGTCCGATTCTTTGCCGTCGCGAACCACGCGAGCGTTCTTCGGCTGCAAACCGACAAGTTTGCGAATCGCGTCGGATGTGCGGCCCTTCGCCTTTGCCTCTAAAAGCCGCCCCAGCAGGATGAGTGCAATGATAACGCCAGCAGCTTCGAAGTAGACCGGGACAGTGCCCCGCATCCCGACCATCCCGCGATGATCAATGCTCGTTTCGAAAAAACTCGGAGCAATCGTTGCCGCCAATGAATAAAGATATGCCGCACCGGTGCCGACTGCGATGAGCGTGTTCATATCGGCAAATCGATGACGAAATGCTATCCACGCTCCCCGGTAAAATTGTATGCCTGAATAAAATACGACTGGCGTAGTGAGCGCCAATTGAAGCCAGTTAACGCCGGCAAACTCCAGAAACCCGATTCGACCGTGCGACATCGCGATGACCAGCACTGGTAATGAAAGCGTAGCGGCGATCCAGAATCTGCGGCGGAGGTCTTTGTACTCTGCATCTCTCGCCGCTGCTTCCCAATCTTCAACATCCGCACTTTGCAGGTCTTGTGCTTCGTTAACCGAATATCCGAGCTCCTCGATGGCCCGACGAATCGTACGCACGTCGGTGCTGTTCGGGAGATACTCAACCCTGACCTGCATGTTGCTAAGGTTGAAAGAACCATTCACGATGCCGGGCATTCTCCTGAGGTGGTCCTCGAGCGGCTTCGCCGATCCCGACGGTCTTGCGGAGTCGTCGACGATGAACACCGTCTGAGCAGTTCCCGCTGTTTCGTAGCCCGCCTCTTTAACCGCGTTGATGAGAGTGCGAATGTTAGTTTTTTGAGGATCGTACGAAACGGTTGCTCGCGAGGTCGCAAAGTTCACCGAAGCGTGATTTACGCCCGGCGTCGCTGTCAGGTTCTGCTCGATATGCCTAGCGCAGGCCGCGCAAGTCATCCCGGTGATAGGTAGCTCAACAATATCGCTCGCGGCACCTGGAGACGAGGCATTTGCGAGCGCACTGCCCGGGATGGCGGACGTCCTATCTGTCGTCGCCGAAATTGTTTCAGTTCCACGTCCAAGCCCGCTACTCAGCTGAACCATCGACGGATGGCTTGTTGAGGCAGCCGAAGCGGACCGTAGCGCCCGTGCCGGGTCCGCTTCAAACCGATCCTTGCACGACGTCGAGCAGAAATAGTAGCTCTTTCCCTCGTACGTACTCGTGGCTGCCGCTTGGGCCGGATCAACCTCCATTCCGCAGATCGGATCGATGTGAGGAGAATTCTCCATACATTCTCATTTTAGCTACGTAAGTGATCGTGCCCAAGCGTAACTGGAAAACAGCGTTTTCAAGCGATCTTCGTCATTTACATGCTGGAGCTCCGAAACTCGCGGCTGTGGTGAGTCGATGTTAAGATAACTGTCTAATGACAATGGACGTGATAATCATTGGTGGAGGGGTAATCGGCTGCACGATCGCCTGGAGGCTCGCACAGACCGGCTTGAAAGTGACCGTGGTCGAACGCGGCCGAGTCGGATGCGAAGCTTCACGAGCTGCTGCCGGAATGTTGTCGCCGCAAGGCGAATCGCAAACTCCGGGGCCATTCTTCGATTTGTGTCTTCGGAGCAGAGCCATGTACAAAAACTTCGCCGAAGAATTGTCAGAGGCATCCGGTATTGATGTCGAATACAAAGACGAAGGCACGCTCTTTGTAGTGCTTGACAACGAAGACGACCCGGAAAAGACCAGATGGACGGAGTGGCAAATCGAAGCGGGCCTCTCAGTTGAGCACGTAACATCGAATGTTCTTCGCAAAATTGAGCCGGCCGTCACCAAATCAGCCACGAGAGCAATTTTTCTGCCCGATGAACATCAGGTTGACAATCGGCGTCTGATGGATGCACTGGAGGTGACAATTAAGCGAGCGCGCGTGGAACTCGTCGAAGATACAGAAGTGACTGCCCTATTGACGGAGCGCAGCAGAGTTACTGGCGTCGTGGCTGGAAGCAAGCACTTAAAATCGGGCAGTGTTGTTTTAGCCGCAGGGGCCTGGTCTGACCGGCTGCTCGCACCAATCGGCTTGAAGCTCAATGTAATACCGGCACGCGGCCAGATGATCGCAGTCAGAGGCCGCAGCTGCCCAATTGAGCGCATCATTCACTCAAGCGGAGTTTACATTGTCCCGCGGCGCGACGGACGGATATTGATCGGCGCAACAGTTGAATACTCAGGATTTCGAAAAGCCGTTACGGTTGCAGCTATTGAGACCTTGCTGAGGGCAGCACTGAACCTGATTCCATCTCTGGACGAATTCGATCTTGAGGAGACATGGTCGGGGCTCAGACCAGATACTCCGGACCATCTACCGATCATTGGCCCAACCTGCATTGACAGCCTTTTCTTGGCGACAGGACACTTCAGAAACGGGATACTACTTGCACCTATTACGGCCGAGATGATCCTCCGGTTTATCAACGATCAAGAAGCCGCGGACGATGTTAGATTCTTTGGAATCGATCGATTTGATTGCATTGAACCCGCGCATAGAGATCGGTTTTAAATGGTTCACCTTTCTAGTTAGTCACTAATTAGCCGCCACCCTACTCTGGCCGAGCGAATTTGACTGGCGCTGTCTCGCCAACTATTCTTTCAGGTCTTCTAACGATTTGAACGCCAGAACCCGGAATTAACCGTGACATTTGATTATCAGGTCCGAATAAGAATAGGGATCTGCTTGCTGATCTTCTTTGCTTTGCTTTCGAGTCTTGAATCGCTTATTAATGCCTATAAAGTCTACGGCGTAAGCGGCGCAGATTACATAACACGTTATGAAAAACGTTTTGATGAGATAAGAGGATTTCTTCCTGCACGCGGTATCGTCGGATATGCTGGTGAGGGGATCAATTACACCGAATATTGGAAATCAGACGCAGTGGGGCTTCAGAATTGGTTCCTAACACAATACACTCTAGCGCCGCTCGTTGTCTCGATAACCACTAACCATAAGTTGACAATCATCAATAACACTCAAGGAGGCGATCCCATAGTCTCTGAAAACGCTGAAGTCACGGCTCGAGACCTTGCCAACGGTGCGCAAATGCTCGATTTTGGAAACGGGATTAAGCTGGTGGTTACTCAGTAATATATGACTCTGCGTTTGATCCTATCAATCCTGGCCCCTCAGATAACAGCCTTTATTCTGATTTCAGCAGTCTGGCCCGGCCAAACGCGAATCCGTTCACACTTCCTATTGAAGTGTTGCCTATCGATAGGAGCCGGCTTAGGCCTTCTGTCTTGTGTTTACTTCCTTCAGCTCGCGCTCTTCGGGCCATCCCGAAAGGGACTTGTGATCGCTCTGGTAGCGGTAGTTATCCCTGCGATTGCATTGTTTGTCTACAGATTAAGATCGAATAAAGATGCGTCACAGAGCGAGTGTATCCGCGAGCCGATATCCAGGATGGAACTAATTCTTTCAGTGCTTTTCATTGTTGCGGTGGCATCGGCAGTTGCGACTTTTGTGTTTCTATCGGTTCGGGAGCCACACGGAGAGTGGGATGCCTGGGCAGTTTACAATATGAAGGCTCGGTTTTTGTTCAGAGCCGGAAACGACTGGCGCGATCTTTTCCGCGAACCAACGGGCTGGACGAGTCCGGACTATCCGCTACTGATACCCGCTGGAATAGCGGCGTGCTGGACGCTTATGGGAGGCGAAACAGTCGCCGTCCCAATCACTTTTGGGATGCTATTTACAATTGCCACGATTGGAGTTGTCTATATTTCTGTTTCCCTCTTGAGGGGAAAGAACCAGGGGCTTCTTGCAGGTCTGATTCTGGCTTGCACGCCCTTTTTGCCCATTCATGGAGCCAACCAGTATACGGACGTTCCGCTGGGGTTCTTTTTGTGCGCTACTCTCGCCTTGTTTCATCTTCAGGATACCTTACCTGAACAAACGTACAGGTTCTTCGAGCACGGATTCCTGGTGTTAGCAGGTGTGATGCTGGGTTTCTCAACATGGACCAAAAATGAAGGGGTTCTGTTCCTTGTGGCAATCTTTGTAGCGCGTTTTGTGGCACTGGTCCCAGCGAAAGGGTTAAAGAGCTACGGCCGACAATTAGCTATTGTCGGGGTTGGGCTGGTCCCGGTGCTATTAGTGGTCTTTTACTTTAAGGTCACACTCGCTACACCCAATCGAATGCTCTTCCCTCCTCAAGGACCCGGCTTTTTCGAAAAGTTGTTAGATACTTCCCGCTACTGGATAGTACTAAATGCGTTTGTAACGGAGGGCCTTGTTTTCGGCAAATGGGTCGTGAGTCTGACAGCTTGTCTCTTGTTTTATCTCCTCCTGATTGGCCTGAGCATTAATCAAAAGGAGGTAACAAACGTGGTTGCATCACTCATAGCCTTGGGTATTATGCTAATCGGATATTTTATGGCCCTTGTCATGAGCCCGCTCGATCTCTCGGGACATATCGCGACCTCCCTGAATCGAGTATTATTGCAGCTCTGGCCGAGCTTCATTCTTGTCTTCTTCCTCATGGTTCGAACTCCTGACCAAGCTTTGGCGAGAAGCGAGGTCTTATCCCATTAGCGGTTAATGTAGCTGGAAGGGGTAAGTAATCGTGGCTTCGTTCCTAATTCGGTTCGACATCGCAGATGGTTTCGCTCATTTGACTCAATAGCCGACCGAGGGTAATTCTTAGAAACTCATGGCACTGGATGTTCGGTCATCAGCAGATGTGGCGTCCGGACGCGGACTGCTTCGCGCGAGCATAATAATCGTAAACTACAACGCCAAAGAAATGCTTTTGCGATGCATCGAGTCAGTCCTTCGCACTTCGCAGTCAGATTGCGAGGTAATCGTACTCGACAATGATTCTTCTGATGGAATGGCCGATCTGATCGAGGCTCGATATTCGCAAGTTGCGCTAATTCGATCCGATACGAACCTGGGATTTGGCGCGGGCAACAATCTCGCTGCGCTACGAGCGCAGGGGAAGTACCTGGTTTTTCTAAATCCGGATACTATGGTGGACAACGGCTGGTTGGAATCCTTGCTAGCCCCGTTTGAAACTTGTCCGGAAGCAGGTCTCGTGACTGCCAAGATATTGCTTGCCGACCAGCCCGATTTGATAAATGCCTGCGGCAATTCAGTTCATCTCACCGGCTTAGCGCTCTGCTGTGGGTTAGGTCAACCGCGCACGTCATTCAACAAGACGCATGATGTCGATGCAGTTTCCGGCGCTGCTTTTGCGATACGCCAGGAACTCTTCGAAGCACTCGGTGGATTTGACGAAGATACTTTTCTATACATGGAAGATACGGACCTCTCTTGGCGAGCGCGGTTAGCCGGCACGCGCTGTCTATTTACACCAGAGAGTATAGTTTTCCACCACTACACCCTGCGGATCACTCCAAGAAAGGTGTTCTATCAGGAGCGCAATCGGTATCTAATGCTTTTAAAGATCCTCAGATGGCGAAGCCTTTTCATTCTTCTCCCTGCGTATGTACTCGCAGAGGTAATGACATGGGGTTTCGTGCTCTACAGGGATCGAGCGAACTTTAAAAACAAGCTGCAAGCCTACTCTTGGATCATAAACAACTGGCAAGCGGTCCTACGCAAGCGTAGGAATACCCAAGCCCTCAGGCGTGTTCGAGACCGCGAGTTGATACGGCACACTAACTACAAGGTTGAGTTTGAGGTAGTGTCTAGGGGGATAGTTGGAAGGCTCGCTCAGATTATTTTTAACCCTTTGTTTTTCATTCTGAGAGGATTGGCAATGATGCTTATCTGGTGGTAGTCTGGCCGCAAATATATCGTGCATGTTTGTCAATCTCTTATCGCCCGGGCATCAGAAAAGGGTGACTCCTGAATGTCAAAATCGTGGTCGGAAATGATTTTGACAGCAATGACGCAAAACAGAGACTTAGACTGTCCGCCCGGTTTCGCGAGAGAGGTATCTTCGGCAAGCTGTTCAACCACAACGAATTTTCTGTCGCCAGAAAGAGTCATGTATAAAGAGCACGTGATCACTGCGGTCTTACCTGGATACAACGAGGCTAATCATATCGCGCAAGTAATCCAAACGATGCCTGAGTTTGTTGACAACATAGTCGTTGTTGACGATTGCAGCGAAGACGCAACAGTTGAGGTCGCAAACGGAGCCGGTGACGCCAGGCTGACCGTTCTATCCACTTCCTACAACCAGGGCGTAGGCGGTGCGATGCTGATTGGCTATCGACGAGCTTTGGAGCTTAACAGCGGTATTGTCGTCAAGATGGATGCAGATGGTCAGATGGATCCCGCTTATTTGTCGTCTCTCCTGGACGCGATCATCGAACAGGGTTACGACTACGCGAAAGGCAATCGCTTTCTGGCAGGCGAATCGCTCGCGCAAATGCCCACACACCGGCTCCTCGGTAACGTTGCGCTCACATTCCTAACAAAGCTTGCGTCCGGCTACTGGCACATCTTTGATCCTCAAAACGGATATACGGCGATTAAGACTGGCGCACTGCAGGTGCTCGACTTGAACCGGATTCACAAACGTTTTTTCTTTGAAAACGATATGCTGGTGCATTTGAATTATTTCGGCTTTCGCGTCAAAGACGTGGCGATGCCTGCACAATATGGTGATGAAGAATCGCACCTGAACGTGTTTGGTGTCGGTGTCACCTTTCCCTTCTTGCTGCTACGCCGTTTTGTGCGGCGCATTTATCAGAAATATATTCTCAGGGATTTTTCACCCATCGCGCTTTTCCTGTTCCTCGGTATGTTGCTGTTCGGTTGGGGAGCAGGATTCGGCGTTTACCTATGGGTCAGGGCTATCGTTACCGGCGTGCCGACGCCTACTGGTACGATTATGCTGTCGCTGTTGCCGTTGATCCTCGGATTTCAGCTATTGCTACAGGCCATCGTGCTTGACATACAGGAAACGCCAAAGTAAGAGAGTCGCACCTGACACAGGAACGTGAACCGCGTGTTTCAATGGAGTTTGAACCCAGTCGCCGATTTTTCTCGATCAGACGGGAAAGAAGCTCATAGATCCTCCGGTTCGCTGCCGTTGTCATCCCAAGCTTAGTGGATTCAGCACTTACAGCCCAATCTATCTCCTCTCAAATTACTGCGGTCTGTAGAGTTCGATCTCGAACCACGCCACCCATGTCGGGCTTGATGTTGTCTGCACCCTCTCTTGTAGACATGATGGTCGCCAGGCATAGAGTTGAAAGTGGAGACGGTGGCATAGACAATGTCAACGTTGGCGGGATCGATGGTCACCCACGAAATGTAGTCCCCGAAGTTCCTGATTGTGACAGAACTCCAAGTCGTGGTCGCATTAGAACTGAGGCCGTTACTTGTTCGATATATTTTCCCTAGTTGGGTTCCCGCGAACACTTGATTTGGATTCGTTTGAGCCACCGCAATTGCGCTTACCGCTTCGTCGGCACTTAGTGGGGCGCTTGCTTGGGACCAGCTTGCCGCACCGTCAACGCTCCGCCACAGTCTGTTGCCACCAATCCATAGCCGCTGAGAGCTACTGGGATCCATCGTGAAAGGGCTTATGAATAGAAAACTGGTGCTCGATTCCGTGATACCGTTTGTTGCAACAGCCCAGTTGAGTCCTCCATCATACGACTTCTTAAGAGATAGACGAGTATTCTCGGCGTAAAGGATGTTTGTGTTTCCTGCGTCGATGGAAACGTAGCCGCCGTCTCCGCCATCCAACAGACCACATCCGTTGATCCCTCCAGCATCAGACCCTCGCAACGTGCCATTGTCCTGGGTGCCGCCGAAGTAAGTCGCACCATCCGGATAAGGCAACCCGTGGTAGAACTGAGTAACACCATACCCGTTGTTGAGGGACGCCCAAGTAACATTCCCATTATTGTAATCACATGGCGCGAGCGAGCCGGTCGCTGTCGCGGCTCGCGCGTCGCCGGTCCAAAATATGCCACCATCATTTGCGACATACATTGTCCTATTGCTGACGCCGTTGTAGTCTGGATGAAATAGAATCGCATGTTGATCGGCGTGAACAAAATGAGAATGACCATTTGGCGCCCACCAGTGAGAAGCCATGCCCCAATTCGCACCGCCGTCATCCGACCGAAATAGGTCTATGCCACCCACCCACACCCGATCCGAGTCGACGGGGTCGACTGAAATGACATTGTCGTACCAGCCTTGGTTTAAGAACTGGTTAGATCCGAAGTTGCAGTCCGCATAAAAGGCAAAGATCGGGTTCGTTAAGAGCACGGTATTCAACTTCACTGGATCCGTGTTCCTTACTCGAGACACCCACGTAAAGCCACTATCGGTCGACCGCAAAACTGCGAGAAGTCCATAGTTAATCTTGTCGGAGGCTAGAGCGTAGATGACATTCTGGTTGAGCGGCGCAATTGCAAGGGACGTGCGGCCCATGCTGGTTTCGGTGTAGACCGCAGTCCAGGTGCCGCTGCCCCCAGCATCTGTGTTCCGATAAATTGTTGCCTGCGGGAGCGAACCACACGACGCAAAGAGATAATCAGTCGTTTGATCTGTTCGAATAACAAGCTCGACGCACCCCCCATCAGTACCCGGAGTTAGCACCTTAGTCCAATTTGTTCCGCCATCTGTACTTCGCCAAACACCGGTTCGAGTCGCGGCGTATACATTGGCCGACGGGGCAACGACAATGTCGTTGACGTAGAAAAACTTGTCTCTGTTGGTGCTGTTTAGTTGCGACCAAGTCTCCCCTGAATTACTGGATTTGAATATGCCCACGCCTCTAACCGCGTCATTGTTAAAGAATCCCTCTCCGGTTCCAGCATAGAGGATGTTTGAATTAGTAGGGTCGATCGCAATAGAGCAGACTGCCAAATTTGGAAGAAGGTCGCCTTTAGGGTTCCACGAAGCACCTCCATTAGTGCTCTTCCAAATACCACCGGCCACACCGCCCGCATACATGATCAGCGGATTAAGCCGGTCAACGACCAGAGCTCGTGTTCGACCGCCGATGTTGCCGGGGCCGAGCGGTGTCCAGGAGGCGAGCGCCGGCGCGAAGCTATTTGTGGCGCTGGAGTAGAGTCCCATTAGTTTCATTTGATCATCCGCTGCGATATATCGCTCAACGGGGATCGCCTGTTCCCCGACCGGCGCGCGCTTGAGCCGATAAAATTCTTGGGCCTCATTGGGCGCTTCGAACGGATCGCCAGGTTTTGCGGATCTCTGTTCCAACCATCGTGCTGACCACAACTTAATCTCTCCCTGCCCTGCGGAGAATCCAAGAAGAATCGTGAAGCCTGTCAGTAATATAACCGGTCCTACCCTGAGAATTAGGCATAGCTTAGTCATAAGCACCTCACAAGTCGCGAGTTTCACCAGTTCGGAGAACTAAACGACTCGCACACTGATACTCAGAACCGATCCGCATGACATCGATTAGCTACTTCCAAACCACTAACAAAAATGTATTCACCAAGCCGAAGGCTTACCGCGTAACATATGCCACCGATAAAAGAGATGCGCCTGCCAAAGTATTCGAGAGAATCCCAGACTCCGGTGCAAAGGTTCTGGATGTATGGACTCGCGATTCCGCTGAACGGTAATTTTTTGTTGCCACCATCCCCTTACCGACAAACCTGGTACGTCGGTTAATTCATTACGATCTAAGCGAGCGCTCTCAAACTTGGATCGATAATGATTTGAGCGTCGCTATGAACGGTCGATACACCATACAACCTTATGCTTAGTGATTGCCCAGCAAGGAAAATTGTGAGGCTGATTAACAGACTATCAGTCGCATCAGAAAGCCCTCATCAAAACGAGGGGCTCCCACTTTCCAACAATGTCTGTGATGTTTATCTCAATGGCCGCGGCGGCCATAAAAGGAAGGAAAAGAAAAGTCAATAGGTGATGTCCATCACGCTTCGCAATGAACGATGTCACTTTCCTGTCAACGCCTCGCGCGATCAGAACAGCAATGTCTTGGGACGTGAGCTCACGTGTATCATTCTCAGGGCATTCGGTCTTAGAAGTGGATGTGAAAAGGTCCTAATCGTAAACCGGGATAGCTTAGACATTGACTTTCGCGGACCCTTTGCTGAGGCACAAGCATCCCGTAATTCGAAAATCGCCAAAATGAGACGAGGAATTGGATTTTAGGACTGTTGCAGCCGCTTATGTCCACATCTTCTCAATACATGTTTCAAAGCGGATTCCGAAAATTCAAATCGCAGTGTTCCCGTCGTTTTCGATGATCAGTCATATCGTGCCGTTCACGTTGCTGCCACGATTTGAAGGTTTAGTTGTTCCTTTCAGTACTGATGCGGAATTGACAACTGCATGAATCGTGTTCATACCGCGGATCATGCTCGGCTTACCACCTGCGGATGCGACATTAAGTCACAGACGGTTGTAGGGCGGTCGTAAGTTAAGATACACTTTGTCCTTGATTTTTCAGCATCGATACTCACCGCGTCGGAATTATGAATACAAATGAATTTGGGTATTCTTCCTTGCTCCTTAAGAAAGGAGACGTGTGGTGGAAAAGACTTCTGGACGTGCAAGCACCTTATCGCTGGAACCTGAGGCGTCTCAATCCTGGGTTTACGATCGACATAGGTTGCGGCCTGGGCCGGAATCTTCTCCATCTGAACGGCAACGGGGTCGGCATTGATCATAACCAGCACGCAGTCGCCATTGCTCGATCGCGCGGGCTTCAAGCGTTCACAACCGAAGATTTTAAGGGATCACAATTCAACCGAGCCGACCTGTTTGACTCGATCTTGCTTTCCCATGTAGCGGAGCACCTTACGGAAACGGCAGTGGTTGAGCTGTTGAGGGAACACGTGCCGTTATTGAAGCAAAACGGGCAAGTGATCATTATTTGCCCGCAGGACTACGGCTATCGCTCAGACCCTACGCATGTTCAGTTCTTAGACTTCGGAAGACTTAGAAATATAGCTCGCCAGGCCGGCCTCATGCCTGTAAGAGAGTACTCTTTCCCTTTTCCGCGTGTGTTTGGTCATCTCTTTAAGTACAACGAATTTGTCGCGGTGAGCAGAAAGGGTCCAGAATAAACACGCTAGTAATCACCTTCCGCTCAACCATTGCGCTTGGCTTTGTTGAAATCATCTTCGAAGAATTTACTCTTACAGCTTTTGTAAATCGATTGCCCAGGCAGTCGTTTGTGAGCGAGGAACGTGCGAATGAAATGGCCGATCGATAAGGGAGCCACCAACGGAAGAAAGGCTCTGTCGCCTCTCACAAAAGCCTTGCTTATCGTTGGCGCGCTTCTATTGGGTGCAACTGTCGTTGGCCCGTTTTATCTGGCACGGATAGAGCGAGCGGCAGATGGGAGCAGGATTTGGCGGACGATTACTACGCACGACCTCCCGAACTACATGCCGATGATGGAGCAATTCGACAAGGTACTTAGATCGGGAGTCTTCTATCCAAGATGGACTCCGGATTTTAATGCCGGTTATGGATCCGCTCATGGCAACTTTTATCCGCCCGGAACTTTTTACCTGACCTCGCTTATTAACGTCATTGTCGACAACTGGTTCCTCACACTCTTTATCTTATGCGCGCTGAGTCTGGGAGCGTCATGCATCGCGTTTTATCTGCTTGCGAGGAACTTCTACAGCAGGATGGCCTCGGCAGTTGCTGCGGTACTATACGCCCTTTTTCCGTACCATCAGTTGGATCTCTACTGGAGAGGTGCAATCCCCGAGTACGTTGGATTCGCGTTTCTCCCACTGATTTTGTACTTTGCATACAAGCTTGGAAACAACTCGCGTTTTCGCTATTACGCCGGACTCGGTCTCTTTTATGGACTCTACCTCTTAGTTCACATGCCGGTTGGGTACCTGTTCACTTATGCGCTGGCGCTTTATGCGGTTGTATTGTCCATAAGAAAGCGGGACCGGAGAATCGGTCTGCGAATAGCAGGTGGAATGGCGATCGGCCTCCTGATTAGCGCGATTTACTGGCTGCCGGCCGCGCTGGAAGGAAAATATATTTACGAGTGGGCCTCCGAGTTTTTCCCCTACCACTCAAGCTACATTACTATGCTGCCGGTGCTCGGTCCGTTCGACAAGCACGTTCAGGAGGCTTTCAACTACAACGCGCTGGCGCTCATCGTAACAATAGTACCGCTCATCACCCTGTCTAAACCTCTGGTCTCGCAATCGCATAACTCCGACGACAAGGATCAACAATCGACTCCCAGCCTGGATCAACAGACCAGACTGTGGTTGATTCTGGGAATCGTGACGCCTTTCATGTCAACGTCATTCTCGATCTATGTTTCGCGATTTATACCAAAGATACAAATTGCCGTACCACCCTTTCGATGGCTGGCCAT
The DNA here is from genome assembly GCA_035258805.1 of Blastocatellia bacterium. Classification (GTDB taxonomy): domain Bacteria; phylum Acidobacteriota; class Blastocatellia; order UBA7656; family UBA7656; genus Onstottus_A. Next base: position 26,080 of record DATFWY010000027.1, read on the forward strand.
CTCATCCCTGTTCACTTCGTTGTTGATTGCGGCCACGATCGATTTGTTACGCAGAACACGCGGCCTGAGGCCGAAATACGAATTAGCAGCCAAGGCAGCGCTTGTGGTGGTTATCGCTCTCAACGTTTGGCTTACGGGCCAAGGCATTATCTCAGACGCATTCACAAAACAAACTCACACCGCTCAGGTGGGCTTTTCCGACAGCGGATTTACTCCAAGGGATGCTACTCGGCCCGCCGAAATGCCCAACACTCCCTCAGTTGTAATAAAACCGGAAGGAGGAGCCAGCGAAATCCTGAAATGGGCGCCTACCTACCGGGAAATAGCCGTGCGGGTCGATCAACCCAGCGAAGTGAGGCTGAAAACCTATAATTTCCCTGGCTGGACCGCTCGAATCGACGGAAATGTAGTCCCTTTGTTGAGCGATCAGGATGGCGTACAACAAGTCGCTGTACCTCCAGGCATTCATAATATTCAAACGACGTTTGAGAGCACTTTCCCGCGAACTGCTGGCACGCTACTCGCGATACTCGGCCTGACAATGGTGGTGGGGTTGACTATTGCGGACCGCTTTCAGCAAAAGTTAACAATTCCAGAAAAATCTGCCGCAAGTTCAACAGCGGAAAACCAGGATCACACTCCGGTTCACGCGCATTCGCAAATCACCTCGCCGATGACTTCGCAGTTGCGGCGTTTCGGTATTGTAGGCCTGGTCATAGTCGCGGGCGCAGTGATTCTTGTATTGACTTTTAAGCGCTCCGATCTTGGCGGCGCCGGTAATACTTCAAGCTCGGGAACAAACGATCCCGCCTCATCCAGACCTGGTACAAACGGCCAGAAGGTTGCCGGGGCGGGCTCAGAGCTTTTTTTGCCGGGTAAGGAATCTGTGGAAATTGGAGTCGACCAGAATGCCGTCGGTGAATTGATTGCTGCGATATCAAACAACAACAAGGCCGCGCTCGACTCGCTCGTAGAGTCGGGAAGAGTTTTAAGAATTAACAACAGCACTCGCGTACAGGTGATCGAGAATACGGCCGGACAGTCCCGAGTTCGAATTCTCGAAGGTAACTACATTATGAGAGAGGGATGGGTACCCGAGAGATGGATCAGATGAAGGTACAAGCGATCACCTCAAACGCGAATCAATCTACCTGGTTTAAACCAAAGCAACTATACAGCTCCATCAGACGAATGCGTCTCAGAACAAAAATCCTGATTTGTATCTGGGCGCTTTTCTTCGTGCTTGTGGGTTTCGGTATTCACGGTTCTTCTACTGCGATCACCGCCGAGTGGTGGGCTCCCGAGCGACCCTACTCGGGATATCTTCTTGGGGGTCCAGCCGAGGCAAGCGACGAAACAGCACGGATGCATACTCCTACTTTTAAAGAGGAGGCTATTCAGAATCCGATTCACGACAATGACAATCCCCGCAGCCTGCTGATGCGCAACGCTCGAGAGATAAGATGGGATGAGCTTGTTATCGCCACGCCCTGGGCCCTGAGCCAGCTGTCTCACAGACCGCGTTTTCCCGTAATCAATAAGAACATTGGGAACGGACAAAATATGCTGGTTACACCGCACGCGCCGGTGCTCCACATCGCGACGCTCGCGCGGCCGGCGACCTGGGGGTATTTCTTTCTTGGCGCGCAACGCGGTCTCGCATGGTATTGGTGGTTCCAGCCGTTCGCCTGTTTCACCGTCCTTTGGCTCTTGTTCGAGATCGCGCTGGCTGGTAACAGTCCTATCGCGGCGTTCGGGGCCTTTTGGTATTGCAACTCGGCATACGTGATCTGCTGGTCTTTATGGCCTAGCCACGTGACGTTTTTTGCGGCGCTCGCGTGTCTTGCCGCGTACCATCTGCTGCATTCGGAAAAACAAAGCGTTCGCCTGACAAGCTCCGTTCTGCTTGGGCTTAGCATTCCCGGATTCATCATGTTTCTGTATCCGCCCTGGCAGGTGCCCGTAGCATACTTTGTCATAATTCTTTTTGTTGCGCTTGTGGTGCGCGAAAAATTCTACGTGTCGATTAGCACAAGGCTGAAGCAGCGGCGGTTATACATTTTGGTTGCAATGTTAATTGGTGCAGCGTTGACGCTGTCGTGGCTGATAACCTGCTTGCCGGACCTCAGAGCGATGTCGGACGCAGTTTATCCCGGCAGACGAATTTCGTTGGGAGGCGATTATACACCCACCTTATTGCTGAAAGGCACTTACAATTTCGAAACAATCTACAGGGCGCCTGTGGCGCTTCTGAACCAAAGCGAAGCCTCCTCTTTTTATTATCTTTTTCCGGCAGCATTGATAGCTCTGGTTTTCGCAAGGGACCTTCGCATACGCCTGGGCGTTGTCGGATGGGCGATGGTTTATTACCTCATTATCGCGTTGATCTTCCTGTTCGTCGGGTTTCCGCCGATTCTGTCAAAGATCACATTGTTGAGCTATGTACCAGGGTACCGGGGCGATCTGGGCATTGGTCTTGCCTCAATACTTCTCACGATTCGAGTTCTCATCATATCAACGCAACAGCAACGCGAGGGGGCGGTGAGCCGCTGGAAAAATATATGGCCGATCGCTGTCGCCGTCGCGGTAGCTTTGCTGTTGCTTGGGCACGCTTACGATTTGATGAAGGAAACTGAAGGATTTCCTTCCCGACGACTTGGCGTTCTAACGGCGCTTGTGGGTGGCGTGGTTTCCTATCTCCTGCTAGCCGGTCTCAAAAAAAGCTTCTGCGCTATAGTTGGCGTTATTGTGCTTGGGACAAGTGCTTTATTTAATCCTCTTTCAACCGATCTGAGTCACCTTTATGACTCTGAGCTAAGTAGAGAAATAATTCGATTGAACAAAGAATCGAGTGCTCCACCATTGTGGGTTTGCTTCGGAGGAGCCCACACTGGCGCGCTGATAACCATCCTGGGTGGCAGATCTATGTCTGGTATTCAGTGGCCTCCGCAGTTGAGTATGTGGAGGACCCTTGATCCGGCCCGCTTATATGAGAAGTTCTACAATCAATACGCCGAAGTTTCGTTGGACTATCTTCAAGATGCAACCCGGGTCTCATTTAGTAGCCCACACGACGGTGAGCTGAGGGTTTTCATATCGCCGGACAACGTTGGTCTAAAGACGCTCGGCGCCCGCTACATGCTGCTTGCGGACGAAGCTGTGGACGGGATTCCGACCGACGGTTTTCGTTTTGTCTTTAAATCCAATAACGGTCGGTATTCGATTTTCGAGTTCCCCACTGCAGGCGAAAGCGTGGGTCCTTGAATCGAGATAGGAATAAGTTCTACCTGACCCAGCGTTCGGGGACCCAAGCTTCGGTCATAACCCTCTTTCCTTCGATGAAGCGAACCTTTAGCTTTGCAAGCTTCGCCTCCTCGACCCGAACCCGCGTATTAACGGGCACCGTGAAGACTTTGCCCGAGTCAAGCAGGGCTTGAACTTCCTCTCCCCTGGCAGCAAGCGCGCCAATTAATTCATCGAGGGATTGCTCATCGATGGCAACCAAAATGGTTTTGCGGCCCTCAAGGTACAGAAGCACTTCCGAGCCCGGAGAATGGTCGTTTAAAGACTTGATCTCCGCGCCCGATTGATCGTTGTTTGAACCCCACGGCTTAATTATTGCCAGAGCGACCGCAGTAGCGACGGCTAGTACGGCCAGAAAAATCCAGATCCGCTTTCCGCGCGAAGATTTATTCGGTAATTGCTCTTCGTTTATCGACACTTCACTGCCTGCAAACTGTTGATCAGCGTTGTCAGGGCTTTCCATATGAATTCCGCATACGTGAAACCGGCGGGGACAAGGCAGCAGATTGTGTTCACAAGCGTTCAGGTGAGATTAAAAGATAACACACTAAGAGCAGAATTAAAGGAAGGTTCGGCAAATGTTCGCTTGTGAGGCGTGTGACTAAAAGTCGGACCAGCGAATCCCATCAACCAGAATCTGGTAAATACCTCTAACTTCAGTTGGTGGTCCTTTAATTTCGACCTACGAAAATAGCCCCGAGTCTCCTTCCTGGCTATTTCTCGGCTTATCCGGCTTTCGTGCAAGACACACAATTGAAACGCCAAACGGAAAATTGATCCAATTCAAAAGAAATCGCTCGAACCCGAGTATCGCGATGAGCAGCGAATTCAGCCAACGTGGCAGAATCACATGCGAAGTCTTCGCGTGAATTGATGTTCGGGACACGCTTTGTACAAACCGCATAAACAAAATCGGGAAAAAGAGAAATGTTATGTAATACGAAATTCGAGCGACCTCGAACCCTGCATTGGTCAATTTGTTGCGCAACTCTGATGCAGCATATCTGCGGCGATGGTGCAGCGCCTCATCATGTTCACTCCAAAGGAATCCGTACGCAGGCACGGTAATCACCAGCACTCCGTGCTCGTTTGTCACACGCAATAATTCGTCAAGCGCGACCAGATCGTCGTCCACATGCTCCAGCATATCCAGCGCAGTCACGATATCAAAAACAGAAGAACCAAAAGGCAGGGACTCGACCTGCGAACGCACGAGACCCTCGATACCGCGGCTGCTGCTGAAACGAAGGGCGTCCTCCGATGCATCAGAGCTGAACGTTTCACCGTACTTAGAAAGTACCGAGAAATTGATACCAGTTCCACACCCCACGTCGAGAATAGTCGGCCGATCGAACCCATTCGCAATATCCGACAACAGTGAATCCAACAAACGGCGGCGAGCAACAAACCACCAATAAAAACTCTCCAGTTTGTACATCTCTTCATATTCGGGAATATTCATCGATTCAAAGCTCGCTTCACTTCTCTCATACTTGACTCCTGAAACTGCCGGCTTTTTTGCTTCTGTTCGATCATCTGTCTTCTCGTCATGCAGCGTCTAAAACTTCAGGGCAGAGACATCGCTGAACCTTATTGGGACGAAACAATCACGTCAAGACCCATCGCAGGCTTTTCTTAGGGCCTCGGTTGACAGTCCAAAACCCCCACGATAACATTTTGTTCACCGTAGGATCACAGCTAGTCACTTATCATTTCGACTAAGTAACGAATTCCAGGAATATATTCTTAATGAGAAAAAAGAAACGTACTCGCATAAAGAGAGACGAACCAGCAACAACTACGTCTCTACAATTTTCCAGGCGTTGGATTGTCGGCATTATACTCGGTCTAACCTTTCTGGCATTTGCCAATTGTATTCCTAATGACTTTGCTTACGACGACCAGACCCAGATACTTGGCAACACCTTCATCCGAGACCTTCGAAACCTTCCAAAAGCGCTGGTAACCGAAACCTGGTATTGGCGAGTGCAGCAGGATCAGGATCCGAATACCCAGGCCAAACCAACAACGCCATACTATCGCCCGATATTCACGATTTACATGATGATCCTTTGGAAGCTGTTCGGCGCATCGCCAATGGGCTGGCACTTTTTCAATATCCTCGTACATATGCTGGTCGTTTACCTCGTCTTCCTTGTGCTGGAGCAGATCAGCGGCGACACACGACTCTCGGCTATCGGATCATTAATTTTTGCGATTCATCCGATGCGAAGCGAATCGGTCGCCTGGATAAGCGGGGTGACCGACCCAATCCTCGCAGTGTTCCTGGTGTCGTCGTTTTACTTTTATGCCCGATTTCGTCGAGAAGGAGTTAATCGATTACTTATATGGTCGCTCGTTCTCTTTTTCCTGGCGGTATTCGCAAAGGAACCTGCTGTTGTGCTGCCCATCTTCATCGGGGCATATGAATTACTGATCATCAACCAGGAGGTGGCATTCCGGGAGAGGATAAAGCCAGCAATAAAATACGGCGGCTGTTTTCTGGTGGTCTCTGCAATCTATTTCGTGGCTCGCTATTACGCGCTCGGATTTGCACTCAACAACGGAAACTTCAAGTACTATCCGCTTTGGCAGGTGCTTCTCACGATACCGCTGGTTATCTGGAAATACCTTGGATTGATGATATGGCCCGTAGAGCTTTCACTGTTTCACGGGACGACAATGGTCAAAAGTCCGCTGTCGCCAGGGTTTTTCCTGCCTGTGCTGGGACTCTGCGCATTAGCTTACGGCCTATGGCGATGGCGCGCCTCCATTCTCGCTCGTTTCGGTATTCTGTGGTTTGCAGTAAACCTGCTCCCGGTGCTCAATCTGAGCGCATTCGGCGAGGACTTTCTGGTGCAGGAGCGTTATGTCTATGTGCCTTCGATCGGCTTTTCGCTGCTGATCGCGTTAGCTCTGTTAAAGATTCCATTGGAAAAGTGGATCCCGATTGGAACACGACGCCTGGCACAAACTGCACTTGTCGCGCTGTTGGTATTGCTTCTCAGTGGGAAGAGTCTGGCCCAGAACACAATCTGGAAAGACGATATGACGCTCTGGTATCACGGCGAGGAAGCCGCGCCCGATCAGTTCATGCCGCATTACATACTTGGGCACAAGCTGATCAATCTTGGCGAATATGTGCAGGCCGCGCAACGACTGGAAGAGTGTTTGAAATTATCCCCTGAGAACATTGTAGTAATTAGCAATCTGGCGTCCGCGGACGTGCTTATCTTTCAGTATGAATTTGCCAGTAATCCGATGAGCGCTGATTCGGCAAAACTAGACCGTGCACTGGAGCTTTGTGAGAAAGGGCTTTCGAAAACCACTGAATTCGCGCCTCTTTGGGACACGGTTGGGACTATTTACACATTCGAAACTAGTCTGAAGAACTACGACCGGGCGATAGCCTGCTTCCAACGCGGGCTCGCTCTGAGTCCCGGGAATGCAATGATGACTTTCCACCTGGGCGGTACGCTGGCAAAGAAGGGCGACCTGGAGGGTGGACAGAAGTTCTTGCAGCTCGCGCTTGAGAAGAATTCGGGCATCGTCGACGCACACAAATTCCTCGCATATATCTATAAGGCGAAGGGTCAGTACAAGGAAGCGATCGACGAATTGAACATCTATATGAAATTGCAGCCGAACGCCCCGGATGCGTCGAGGGCTGCGAAGGATGTCCAGGACCTTAGAGCTTTGCTACAAGCTACATCTCCGCAGGGTTGAACTATTACCCGACGATCGCAACTGACAGGTTAGCTCTGCTTTTTGTTACTTTCTTTGAGAGCAGCCTCAATGGCGGTTTTTAAAGCTTCCCTCGAGCGTTCGCGAGCGCGCTTTCCGTTGATAAAAACGCTGGGTGTCGAATCGACACCTATCTTATCACCGTCAGCTAAATCGCGTTTGACTTTTGCTGCAAAACGTCCTGAATCGAGTGCGGCATCAAACTTTGCTCGGTCCAGGCCCAATCGGCTCGCGTACTGCTTGAGCTTATCAATTTCCAATGCATTCTGGTTTGAGAATAGAAGCGACGCATACTCCCAATACTTGCCCTGTTCTCGTGCGGCTTCGGAGGCCTCTGCAGCCTTGAACGCGTGCGTGTGCTGCCCAAGCGGGAAGTTGCGCACAACCAGCTTGACCTTGTCGCCAAATTCCTTGACTACCTCTTCCAACACCGGCTGAGTCGCGCCGCAGCTCGGACATTCATAGTCAGTAAACTCGACTATTGTTACCGGTGCATTAGCGCCGCCCCTCCACGGCCGATCATCAATCGCAATGTTGAACACTGGAGGATCAGGTGGCTTTAAGAACACTTGTACGCTTCCACTCTTTCTGAGCGCTTCTGCGTACTCCTCAACTGCTTTGTTTTGCGCCTGACCTTGCATGTATTCAATTACTTGAGGCCGCAATTCTTCATATGTTCCCTGCACTCTGCTCTTGTTGTCTTCGTATAACTTTCGTGCGTCTTCTTCAGTGAACGGCTTAATACGGGGTCGTATTTCCGCATCGAAAAGCGCGGAGGGAGTGACGTTCCTCTTTTTGGCTTCTCCGTCAAGCAACAACTCACTGATCTTCCGGTCAAGGGCCTGTTTCCGAAGGTTATAAACCCGCTCCTGGACATTGAAAACAAGCGGTCTTAACGCTGTCTCAACATCGCCCGACGTTATGGGCTTGCCGTTTACTGTAGCCAATACTCGTGCTCGGTCGGCGTCAGTCTCAGGTGGGGTGACAGTTTGCACTAGCACTTTTACCTGCGCGCGTTGGCGAAGACGATCAGCGAACTTCTTTGCTTCGGCTTCCTGGTACAGCCCGCGCAGGTAAGCCATGATCTGATCCTTCAAATCGTTAAATTCGCCCTGAATCCGGCTTTTATTTTGTTCGTAGAAGAGCTTAGCGTCAGCTTCAGCGGGTTGCTTAATCTTTGGAGCAACCTCTCGTTCAAGCAGCTTTTCCTCTGTTATGCCCAGCCGAGCTGCCTCAGCTCCAAGAAGACGGGCATTTATCTCAATGTCCAACTGGCGCTTTCGAGCTTCGATAACCTGGTTCTGTAATTCCTGGATCTGGTCTTTTAATGGGTCATCGATATCTTTGGTGGGAATGTTGGTTCCATTGACGACGGCGAGCACGTCCGGCGGAATATTAGCCTCACAACCACAATCCGCATCCTTCTTGTCAGCCGGTTTTGGTTGGGCGGCAGGCGTTGATTGCGCCGTTTGCAGAGTTTCGAGCTTTGATGCTCGCGGACCTTCAGAAAATGCCAGCTGCGGTCTTGTAGCGATATAACAAACCACCGCGAGAACTGACAGAAGTAGTGAAACCCTTCTCATTAAAACCTCCCTGCAAGCTGTACGCCTGATGGACCTTTGGAACAACTATTCTGAATCTCTCATCAACAATATCGGTAATATCGCTCTTTCGCTCGCTTACATATTTCGATAGTTCGGTCCGCCTCCGCCCTCCGGAGGAACCCAGTTGATGATTTGATAAGGATCCATAATATCGCAGGTCTTGCAGTGCACACAGTTTGAGAAATTGATCTGTAATCGTCGCTTTTCCGCGCCGGCTTCTACCATCTCGTAAACATTAGCCGGACAAAAATTCTCACAAGGATTTCCATATTCATGCGTACAGCGGTCGATGCATATGTTCGTATCGAGAACCTTCAGATGAGGCGGCTGGTCCTCATCGTGATGAGTGCTCGAGTAATAGACATCAGTAAGCTTGCCAAAAGTGATTTGATCGTCGTACTTAAGGCCTTCGTACTTGTCTTTCTCGCCATTACCATCGATTTTGCGCAGATGCTCATGCCCCGCCTTTATCGGAAGCCTTGAGGGCAGGCGGCCTCCAGTAAGCGTTGAGACTCCCGCTGTTATGAGCCCGAACATTCGGCCACGATCAAAAGCCTGGTGAAAGTTTCGAGCCTTTTGCAACTCTTGCCCACAGTAGCTCTGCTTAAAGTGGTCATCAAATGCAGCCAGGGTATTACGCGTGAAATCACCTTTGACTAAAGCATCGAGTATTGTAGACGCCGCAAGCATGCCGGCCTTGATCGCGATGTGAATACCCTTCAGCCGCTCTCCGTTCAGCATCCCCGCCGAGTCGCCGATGATCATCACCCCGTCCGCGCTCAGCTGCGGCATCGTATACCAGCCGCCAACCGGCATTGCCTTTGCCCCGTAGCGAACCAGCTTTCCACCTTTCAACAAATCTTTGATAAGAGGGTGCGTCTTGAAAATCTGGAATTCGTGGTGCGGATCGATGCGAGGATCTCGGTAGTCGAGTCCGACTGCGAGCCCAATGTCGATGATTCGATCTCGCATCCCGTAGACCCATGATCCGCCAAACGTATGCGAATCGAGCGGAAATCCCAGCGTGTGAATCACGGAACCGGGAGCAAAACGATCGTCGGGAACTTCCCAGAGCTCTTTGATGCCAACGGAGTAGACCTGGGGGTCAGCTTCTTGATCCAGTTTGAGGCGCTGAACCATTTGTTTTGTGAGCGACCCTCGGACTCCTTCACCCAACACCGTAACTTTCGCTGTAATATCGACGCCTGGTTCGAAATTCGGTTTGGGTTTTCCAGTCTTATCAATGCCCTTGTCGCCAGTACGAACACCAATAACCGCGTTTCCATCGTACAGCATCTCGGCACCCGGAAACTCCGGAAAGACGTTAATGCCTGCGTCTTCACATTTCTCACCCAGCCAGCGAACAAGCTTGTTGATTGAGACAACGTAATTGCCGTGATTGCGTAGAGGAGGCGGCAGGATGGGCATCGGAATCTTTCCATTAGTGGAAAGAAAATAGACGTGCTCTTCGCCTACTGGCGCTTCCAGAGGTGCACCTTCGCTCTCAAAGTCAGGAATAAGCTCTCGTAAACTGATGGGATCAAGAACGGCTCCCGATAGTTGGTGCGCACCGATCTCTGACGCTTTTTCGATGACGGCGATGTTCACCTCTTCGAGTGGCTTGCCAGCCGATTGGCGCATGCGTTCGTTGTGACTCGCAATCAACCTGCTCAATTGGAGCGCACACGCAAGATTCGCCGGTCCCGCTCCCACGAGCAGGACATCCATCTCAAGGATTTCTCGTTCTATTGCCACTATCCTTCAGTCTTAACTCTGGTGATCTCAGCGGTCAGCGCAGGCACTATGTCAAACAAGTCACCGACAATTCCATAATCAGCAATGTCAAAGATCGGTGCTTCCGCATCTTTATTGATTGCGACGATCGTCTGCGAATTCTTCATGCCAACCACATGCTGAATTGCGCCTGAGATACCAACCGCCAGGTATAGTTTTGGTGACACCGTCTGGCCCGAGCTTCCAATCTGACGATCCATCGGCAGCCATTCGTTATCACAGATTGGTCGAGAGGCGGCTATCTCGGCTCCCATGGCAGCCGCAAGCTTTTCGACAATCTCTATGTTCTCCTGGCTCTTAATCCCGCGTCCTACCGCAACAATTAACGGGGCCTGGCTCAAGTCCACCGCTTGCTTGGCCTCCTGGAACTTCGGTTCAGCCTGGGATCGGATCTGCACATCCGAAAGACTTACCTCCAGCGGGTTGATCGGCGCAGGTGCGTCGCCATTTTCTGCCTTATCGGCTCGATAAGAACCCGCCTGGAATGATGCGAGGATCGGCGGCGCGCCGTTCACACGAACATCGGTGTTGATCTTGCCCTGAAAGATTTGACGGGTGAACACCACATCGCTGCCTTCCGCACGAAAACCTACGCAGTCGGTAACGAAGGTCGCTCCGATTCTTGCCGCGACCCTGGGCGCGAAATCGCGCACTTGATAGGTGTGACTAAGGAGCACGAAGCGCGGATCGAGCTTTTGGATCACCTGCCTGGAGGCCTCGGTGAATCCGTCCGACGTGTATTCCGCTAGCTTGTCATCCTCGACCACGTATACACCATCGAGCTTCTTGGTTGCGACTTCAGAGGCTACTCCTCCGATCGATTTTCCCAGCACCACAGCGGAGAGTTTTTCCGCGGTAGCCGCCGCGATTCCCTGGGCAGCAACCATTGCCTCATAAGAAGTACGGTTCAGCACACCATCACGCTGTTCAATGAAGAGAAGAATTCCTTGGCTCATTGTTCCCCCAGTTTAACGAACTGCAAGTCAAATCACCCTCGCGTCAAAACGAAGCTTCTCAACCAGCTTTGCCGCGGCGTCGGCCGGTTTGCCCTCGATAAATTCAGTCCTCTTCGTCTTCTCGGGCAGATAAGCGCGCTCGATCGATTGAGCCGGTTTCAAATCATCAGCTGTTAACCCAACATCGCCGGCCTTTACCTCTCGAATCTCTTTCTTTTTGGCCGCCATAATTCCCTTGAGTGTCGCGTAACGGAGCTGATTGATACCCGACTGAATAGTCAACAACGCGGGCAGCGGAAGCTTGACCCATTGAAACCACCCGCTTTCGAGTTCCCGCTTTACCCTGACCGATCCGTTCTCGGGTTGAACTTCCATCACGATTGTGGCGCTTGGCAGGCCCAGCAACTCAGCGAGAATCAAACCGACTTGAGCGAAACCATAGTCGTCCGATTGGAGCCCGGTGAATATCAAATCACATTTCTCATCTTTCAACGCAGCAGCAAGCGAGCGTGCAATCGCGACGGCATCAGTTGCTGAGTCAAAGACCGGATCGTGCAAATGAATTGCGCGGTCTGCGCCCTTCGCCAGAGCCTCTTTGATCGATTGACGAACGCGTTCAGGACCGAGAGATATCACGATTACTTCGCCACCGTGATTTTCCTTTTGACGGAGCGCCTCTTCCAACGCGTAGGCATCCGCCTCGCTCATCTCGTAGCTGATATCGCGCTCATCGATCCATTTCTGATCAGAACCGATTCGCAGGATCGAGTCTTTCTTCGGCACCTGCTTTAAACAGACGACTATGTTCATACGAGTCCCTTACTTGAGATATGAGAGCGGGCAACCGCCCGCTCACTTGATGAGTAAATTTCCGGGTGACGTGGCTTGATGAATCAACTTCACTTTTATCTGACGACAACCTGGGACCGCCGGCTAGTCTCCATCAAATCTTTTCATGAGAACCGCCGCGTTTGTTCCACCGAACCCGAATGAGTTCGACAGTGCGTAACGCAACGTCTGGCGCCTTGCCACACGCGGCACATAGTCAAGGTCGCAGTCGGGATCGGCTTTCTCGAGATTAGCTGTCGGCGGTATCACCTGGCCCTTGAGCGCGAGCGCAATAACTCCCGCTTCAAGTCCGCCAGCTGCGCCTAATAAGTGGCCCATCATCGATTTGGTCGAGCTTACGGGAATCGAATAGGCTGAGTCGCCAAATACCTGTTTTATCGCCATCGTCTCGAGCTTGTCATTGTAGTGCGTAGACGTGCCGTGAGCGTTGATGTAGTCGACATCCTGAGGTTGAATGCCGGCGTCCTTGATCGCATTTAACATTACACGAACAGCGCCGTCCCCGTTTTCCGAGGGCTGCGTAATGTGAAAAGCGTCGCTGGACATTCCGTATCCGACGACCTCCGCGTAAACCTTTGCGCCACGTGCGCGCGCTCTCTCCAGTTCCTCCAGGACCAGCACTCCGGCTCCTTCGCCGATAACAAAACCATCGCGATCGACGTCAAAAGGTCGGCTGGCATGTTCGGGATCGTCATTGCGGGCCGAGAGGGCGCGCATCGCTGCAAATCCACCCACACCCATGGGAGTAATTGCTGCTTCAGCCCCCCCGCAAAGCATCGCGTCCGCATCCCCTCGCTGGATGATCTTGAAGCTGTCGCCGACAGCATGCGCGCCGGTTGAACACGCGGTGCAGGTCGCGGAGTTAGGCCCCTTAAGACCGAAGCGAATCGACACCTGTCCGGCAGCAAGATTGACGATCGCCGCTGGAATAAAGAAGGGCGATATCTTGCCGGGCCCGCCCCTGAGAAACTTCTCGTGCTCGCGCTCAATGACACCGAACCCTCCGATCCCCGAACCGATGTACACTCCAACACGAGTCGCTTCGTCATCTCCGTTCACCCTCAACCCCGAATCGTCCATCGCTTCCTGTGATGCGGCGACGGCGTAGTGAATGAACGGGTCCATCTTCTTGACTTCTTTCTTCTCGATGAACTTCAGAGGATCAAAGCCCTTGATTTCGCTTGCAATACGGACAGGAAATGCTGAGACGTCGAAGCGAGTAATGGGCGCTACCGCACTGCGGCTCGCGAGCAGGTTCGACCACACTTCTTCCTTTGTGTTCCCTGAGCCGCAGATCAGGCCCATGCCAGTAATTACGACACGACGGTTCAACCCTTACCTCCAGGATCTTAAAAAGCTCGTCGCGGCCGTTTACTTAGAGTGTTTCTCTATGTAATCGATCGCGTCGCGAACGCTTTGAATCTTCTCAGCATCTTCGTCCGGAATCTCGATGTTGAACTCTTCCTCAAATCTCATCACCAGCTCAACAGTATCCAGAGAATCCGCTCCAAGATCATCAATAAATCTTGCGTTCGCGGTCACTTCGCCTTCGTCCACACCCAGTTCATCGACGATAATCGTTTTAACCCTCTCTTCAACGGAACCTTCAGCCATTTCCTAGCCCCTCCTAATAAGATGTCCGACAAACGTAAGCTTGTCGCAATTTTAATATGCGGCGTATCAACGAGTCAGCGACATACTTGAGTTCGTCGGATATCGCCAAACGGTTCTCGGACTCAGTGATGATTATGAACGATCCAGAGGCAAATGCCCAAGCTCACCACTCAAGTTTTCACAGCCCAAGCGCAACCGCAGTAGATTCAAAAGTCTGAGCGTCTTCCACATTCAGGATTTGACACTGACGATTTACCTGTCTCACTAATCCTGACAATACCTTGCCGGGACCCACCTCTACAAACCGCGTTACTCCCTGCTCAAGTAGTCGCGAGATGGATTCACTCCAACGTACCGGCGAGGCCACCTGTCGAAGCAGAGCGTCTCTCGCCTCCTCCCCCCGGGTTATCAGCCTTGCGTCCACATTTGTTATCAGCGGAACGCTCAAATCCGAAAAGGTGGTATTTTGAAACACCGTCTCGAGTTTCTCCGCAGCCGGCTTCATCAATTCGCAGTGAAACGGCGCGCTCACCGAAAGCATCACCGCGCGTTTAGCGCCTCTCGCTTTCGCCACCTCAACAGCGCGTTCTACCGCGGGACGATGACCGGCAATAGCGGTTTGATTTGGCGAATTAATGTTTGCAGGCGCACAAACGCCGAGCGCTCTGGCTTCATGACAGATCGACTCAACGGTTTCAAGGTCAATACCGATCAACGCCGCCATTGCGCCAACGCCATTCGGAACTGCCTCTTGCATGTACAAACCGCGTTTTCTTACCGCTCCAAGTGCGTCATCATACTTCAAGGATCCTGCAGCGACCAGCGCGGTGTACTCTCCGAGTGAATGACCCGCTACGAAATCGGCGCGTGCTCCTCGGGCTTCGAGCGCTCTCCAGGCGGCAATCGACGTCGTCAGAATAGCCGGCTGGGTGTTGATAGTCAGTCGCAATTCTTCGTCGGGCCCCTCGAAGCAGAGGGTGGACATCTTGATCCCCAGAACGCGATCCGCTTCTTCAAAGACCTCACGGGCCGCCGGCTGTGTCGCCGCCAACTCCCTACCCATGCCGACCTGCTGAGAACCCTGTCCAGGAAAAATGAAAGCGGTCTTCATCGTTCAAGTAAGCAGAAAGCAGATTGACCGCCTTCATCTACGCCCGTCATGGCTGGCAACGATTGCCGCTCCCAACTGAGCTTCGATTCTGCCGTTGACCTCCCCTAGACAATACGTTTGCGCGACGGCGATCGCATTTCGAATCGCTTTTGCATTCGACCGCCCGTGACATATAACCGCAACTCCTTTTATTCCAAGAAGCGGCGCTCCACCGTACTCCGCGTAATCGAGACGCTCTTTGAACTTCTGAAACGCCGGTCTGGTCAGCACCGCGCCTGCCTTTGTCTGCAAAGATGCTTTTAGCTCGTGTTTGAGGAGTAACATTATGAACTCAAAGACCCCCTCGCTAACTTTGAGCGCTACGTTGCCCGTAAAGCCATCACAAACAACGACGTCGACCTGGCCGTTGTACATATCGCGGCCCTCTACGTTGCCGATAAAGTTAAGAGACGAGCTTTTGAGCAGCTTAAAAGCTTCTTTTGTGAGGTCGTTGCCTTTGATCTCCTCTTCTCCAATCGACAGCAGCCCGACTCGCGGGTTGTTTACGCCTACAACTACGCTGGAATACAACGATCCCATTACCGCGAAATCATAAAGGTGCGCCGGTTTGCATTCCGCGTTTGCGCCCACATCAAGAATCACTGTCCCATGACCCGTTAGCGTCGGCAACACCGCGGCGAGCGCCGGGCGATCCACTTTCGGGAGAGCGCCGATGACCAGCTTTGAGGTCATCATTACCGCGCCAGTGTTCCCCGCGCTCACAAGCGCCTGCGCATGCCCGTCGCGAACGAGTTTGGCGGCAACCCGTATCGAGCTGTTCTTTTTACGACGTACCGCTACCGCGACCGGGTCATCCATTGTGATGACCTCCTGGGCGTCGACTATCTCGATACTTGAGCTCCGCCAGGATCGCGTCCTTGCCCCAAGCGCGCGGCCTCTCCGGTGACGATCGAGTTCGGCCTGAATCTGCTCGGATCGCCCGACGAGAATTACTCCAACTCCGAGATCGCGAGCCGCCTCGATGGCGCCTTCGACCTCACTGGTGGGAGCATAGTCTCCTCCCATTGCGTCCACGGCGATCTTAAGCATAGTCGTACGGAGTATCTAAGATCGAAGTTAGGTAACAGATGCTAGAGGCACGTATCCTCGAGCGTTCGACTTGTTCAGTCGCTACTCTTCTTCTTTCATCTCTATTGCAATGCGCCCGCGATAGAACCCACACTTTGGGCACACTCGGTGTGGCGGGCGGGGCTCTCCACAATGAGGACAGCTACCTACGGCCGGCGCGGTGATATGATCGTGCGCTCTTCGCTTTCCAGTGCGAGACTTTGAATGCTTTCGTTTCGGATTTGGCATTATGTACTCCTGATATTAGTTCAGCTTAGACTTTATTCCCTTCAGCGCGGCCCATCGCTCGTCGACCACTTTGTCGGTACAGCCGCAATTGTTCAAATTTAAGTTTGCACCGCACGTGGGGCAAAGCCCGCGGCATGCCTCTGTGCACAAACGAGCCATGGGCAGTGCCAGCTCTATTTGTTCTCGCACCAGATCGTCGAGATCAATGATCCCATCCTGATAGAAGCCAAGTGAGAGGTCATGTTCGCCGAGCTCGCGCTCCTCCCCAGTTCCGAGAGGTGGCACGTAAACGAGGTCAAATGATTCATTGACCGGGAGCGCCAGAGGCGCCAGACATCGATCGCATTCAAATGTCACCCTAACGCGAACGCTGCCAACAAGTTGAACTTTGTCTCCAGAACGTGTGGCACGAACGGTCAGCTCGCATTGGCCAACCTGATGATCCGCTCCGCCCCCGAGACTCGGCTCACCCTCAGGATAAAGATGATGGATATTTAATCCCTCATCCTCGCTGATCTGAGCTACTACTATGTTCATCCCTAAAATCGGGCCAAATCGAGCGTGTAGAGGCCCGACCTTACTACCAATGATCACAAAGAGTGCGCTTTTGGCGCAAAAGAAGGTGTCCTGATCAGCTATCGCGAATTGTAGCGCACGTTAATCCGGGGTACATTCCGAGCACGCGTGCTACTGCTCGCGACATCGAAATCAGGACACCACTTAAAAGAGATTCATTATATAGTTGACAATTCTATTGTCAACCGAGGTTGCAGGCGAGAAATGGCTTCAAGTGTCCTTAACGATAACATTTCGGAACTTTAT
>DATFWY010000028.1:0-6034 GCA_035258805.1 Blastocatellia bacterium
GGGTTCTTGAGAAACTCCACCACCTCGACCAATTCTTCCTCCGCCTCATCGATGCCTTCGACATCCGCGAAGGTAACACCGGTTTTCTTCTCGATATAAACCTTCGCCTTGCTCTTACCGATCTGCATCAGCCCGCCCCCAGACCCCATCCTTTTGAAGAGATAGCTCCACAAAAGAAAGAACAGTACAACGGGGACAATCCACGAGAGCAGGGTGGCAACCCACTCGTTGGTCATCTCGCCTTTGAGCTGAACGCCAGCTTGCTCCAGATCCGAGGTCAGTTCCGGGTCATCAACTCGCACAACCGTAAAGGGCAATGGTGTCTTCGCTTCTTTGTCCTTTTCATTCAACTCCTTTAAACGCTCGGCTGATAACACTTCTTTTATGCCTTCCGGCTTGATATCCCCGCGAATCACCTTTTCGCCAATAACGACGTTTCGACTCGAGGAGCGGCAAAATAGGTCTGCAAAGCGAAGAGCAAAATCAAGGCGACGACAAAGTAGCCGATTGAAAACTGCTGCTGCCATTTTCCCATGATTTATCTCCTGAAGCTTAGACTGCAGGATGCTCCGGTCCCGCGAACCTACCCTGGATTGGCGGAGGGGGCGAGATTCGAACTCGCGGTCCCGTGAGGGACGCCGGTTTTCAAGACCGGTGGTTTCAACCACTCACCCACCCCTCCGATAATTTTTTCAATTACTTATGGGATACCCCCTTTTCTGTTTATCAAAACGTTTATCAATTTGCGATGTACCAAAGGCATTGGCAACATCGGCGGCTTGGAGATCAAAATATCGCTGGTAAATCTGGACGCTGCTGTGACCGGTCGCTTCATCGCCACGCCTACGGGGGATTCCTTGAAGAGCACACTAAGTCAAAGCGGTATTCCTGCGGTCATAAGACTCAAATTTTTTGACGTTCATTCCCAACTTTATTTGAACTTGATTCCCGTGTTGAACAGCGGGCGAATCGAATTGGCGGCTGATCGAAAAATGATCGAAGAGCTGAGACGATTGGAGAGGCGGCGCAGGAGAAGGTATTCGCCGA
The DNA here is from genome assembly GCA_035258805.1 of Blastocatellia bacterium. Taxonomy (GTDB): domain Bacteria; phylum Acidobacteriota; class Blastocatellia; order UBA7656; family UBA7656; genus Onstottus_A. The sequence continues at coordinate 1,048 of DATFWY010000028.1, forward strand.
GGATCTCGATTTTGTATAAGCGCTACGAAGCCCACAAACACCGTGCTTGTCGACGCGCTAACGGCGGACCCGTGCGACGCTTCGTGCCGCTTGAACGGGCCAGTTACCTCAAACATTTGCCTAGAGATTTAACCGTTTTGTCCGTCAACCCGACCTCGCGTGAGATCAAATCGACGGGTCGCCAGTTCATTCTTAATAAGGGCTGAATCTGCTCCTTCCACTCGGCGCGGTGTAAGTCTTAGATGCGCAGTGGCACAGCGAGATTCGCTCTGATGGCTGGTCGTCAAGGCTTCGCCTGATTGTATTTTGCAGCCTATCGTTCCAGGCATTTGTTACTGTGACGAATAACCCATACAACTCCCGTCTGCTGACACCACTTCCAAACCGCTACAATCTTTCCGTTGGCATTTCCCTTGCGCCTGAATTCAGCAAGAGCTGACGCAGACTCTCATCTCCTACCTTACTCGTTTGTTTGCCGATGCTTCTCGCGCGTTTTTTTTCGCATGGAGGGGCAATGTCGCTACTGGATGACGAGCCCAGAATCGTAATAGTCAGTCAGCGAAGTTACTATACGCCTGTGTTTCGCACCAGTGCCTATGAATTCGAGGATGTCATATGTGCTGTCGATCACGCCGACTTACTGCTGCCTACTTTCGAAACATCCCCCCTCACACAACGGCTTTTGGGGAAAATCTCGCAATACGGAAGCATCTGTGTTGAGCCTAAACGGCGGAGACCAGATTCACCGAGGCTTACGAGGTACTATGATGTTTTATTCGTAAATGTCTGTGATTGCCACGAACTTCTCGATCTCGAACCTATTTTGGAATGTCTTCGTGAGCGTTGCCGTGTGGTCATCTGTAATATCGAGGAACTATGGGCAAAGGGCGTGGTGAATCACGATCGTGTTTATCGTCTTCTCGAGAAATTTGATTACATTCTGCTCGGATTGAGCGGTACGTGCGATGCTCTCGCTCGGATCATAAAAAGGTCCGTCATTCATCTTCCTTTTGGAATAGATATGAATCGTTTTTGTCCATATCCAAATCCGCCGCGGCGAAGTATTGACATCTACGCGTTGGGCCGTTGCTCATCTAAAACGGATTATGCTCTGCGAGAATGGGCAGATCGCACGGGCGCCACTTATCTGTATGATACGATTGCCGGAGGTGGTGGAAGATTCGTAATAAGCGTAGAACGTCATCGCAACTTTATCGCTCAGATGATTAAGCGGTCTCGATATTTCATCGTGAATCCGGCCAAAATCGACGTCGAGGAGGAAACCGGAGGTCAAATGGAAATTGGGCCTCGCTTTTATGAAGGAGCTGCTGGCGGTGCAGTGCTGATTGGGCAAGTCCCTACGAATTGCCAAGTCTTCGACCGAGACTTTGATTGGCCTGACGCTGTAATCGATATGCCGTTCCACTCTACTGATGTCGGCGAACGTATCAGCGCGCTTGATGCGGAGCCTGATAGGATTGCGCGAATCCGGCTGAATAACGTAGTAAACTCTCTAAGACGACATGATTGGGTCTACCGGTGGAACAATCTGATCCAAATGCTGGGTATGAAGCCTACCACCTGCGCCTTAGAGCGAGAAAAGCGCCTGCAAAATTTCGCCGATCGCCTGGCTCAGGAGACCCATGAACACGCGCCGGTTGAGTGCATGACCACCCGTTTCCTATCAGTTCCTACTGCTCGATGACTGAAATAATCCTGAATCCGGCGTGAGAAGGTCTCCATGAGGCAAGAAATACAAGCGGAAATTAGTCAATTTGGGGCTTGCGCCGAAAGCTACTTTTTCATTAGCTTTTGGAACAATGACCCGTGGGCCGCGAAAGCTTCGCCTCATCTTTGGATCGACCTCACTGACTCACTATGGTGGAGTGTATCTGCTCCACCGCTTCTTCAGTCGCTTGCGACTCCAGAAACGCCTCACTCAGCAGGCGCGCCTTATTCAGCGCAACAACCGCTACAGCGTCGGCGAAATGCTGCTGGCTCTGCTCTATCCGATGATTCTCGGACTGGAACGGATCGAAACCGCGCAACTGTTGCGCCAGAATGGTGTCTTTCAGTATCTCACCGGCCTGCCAAGCTATCCGGACGCAACGACACTGCGACGTTTTTTGCTGCGTGTCGCCGCCGTCGCACTCCCACGGCTGCGAGCATTGCACGACCAGTTTCTTCAGCGCATGACGATCACACCGCACTGCCCTATGCGACTGATCTTCGATGTCGACTCCACCGTGCTTGTCGTCTACGGCCAACAAGAGCAGGCGCGGCGCGGTTACAACCCAATCAAACCAGGGCGCCCCTCTTACCACCCGCTGCTCTGTTTCGAGGGCCAGAGCAAAGACTTTTGGCACGGGGAGTTGCGGCCGGGCGATGTTCATACTGCCAGTGGAGCCTTGAACCTGCTTACCGCTTGCTTGGCGAAGGTTCCCAGTGGAGTCCGGTCGGTCGTCGTGCGCGCCGACAAAGGATTTTACGATCACGCGCTGATCGCATGGCTGGAGGAGCAGCAGGTCAGCTTCGTCATCGTTGCCCGCCTGACCGCTCCGATCAAACGCAAGTTGACGCGCCTGCGCTATGTGAGTCCCAGCCCAGGAGTCGAGGTGGCCGAGTTTCGCTACCAGCCCATTTGGTGGCCCCACGCCTACCGCTTCGTCGTCATCCGACGGGCGCAGCCCGAGGAGCCTGCCGAGCAACTGATGCTGTTCAAGTTGGGCAGATATCACTACCAGGTCCTGGTCACCAATATGCTCTTGCAACCGCTCAACCTCTGGCGCTTCTACAACGACCGCGCCGGCATCGAACTCCTCATCAAGCAACTCAAAGGGGACTATGCTCTCGGCAGCATTCCCACGCGCCACTTCTTCGCGAACGAGACATACTTCCATTTGCTTCTGCTTGCCTACAACCTCGTCAACTGGTTCAAGCGCCTCTGCTTGCCCGACCACTTACAGAACGCGACCCTTCAGACCTTGCGTCACCGTATCCTTTTGATGCCGGCCCAACTGCGTCGCACCGACAACCGGCCGCGTTTGGTTTTGCCCGCAAGCGATCGCCGAGAGGCGGCCTGGAAACATGCGCTCCACCAAATCAACAAACTCAAACTGTGAAACCCACGTTTTCACGCCGGATTCATGATAATAAGTTATTCCAAATCGCCCGCTTCCTGTCGTCCGGGGGCCGCTGACCTGCGTCGTTTACTCTGATTGAATTTGAATTGATCTCTATCAATGCTATGCGAGCGTACGACGCCTAACAAAGTGTCTCAAGGCGACTCTAACGTACTCCATGACTGTCACTAAGTGACGGCAAGGTCACCGCGACGGGTGTTGTCGTTTCTAACGCGCTGCCAGCCGGAACCCTGTTTAACAGTGCGACGGCAAATCAGGGAAGGATAGCCGCACCGCTAATCGGCAGCAATCGCACGGTTACCGTCAATCTCGGCAGTCTAGCGAATGGCGGCAAGGCAACTATCAGCATCATGGCGACGCCGACTTCCAATCGCCGTTCGACAAGTCCACCGCCCAAGCTCAGGAAATGAAAGAAGGGGAAGCTTCGGATTTTACGCGACTGAATTCCCCTCTTGCCTTCCCCTAGCTTTTAGACTATTTACCGCGCGGGAAGGGAGGCTGAACTCACAGCCGGCTTTTCTTTCAAGGCCCTAACGGTGATAAAGCCCACCGTGGCGGGCCGACTTTTAGAGGGAGGCGATTGGCGAAAGATAGTGGAACAAGAGGGTGTTACGAATCTGACGAAGAGGTTTTTCACTTGCGCTGCGCTGATGAGTCCTTTTGGTGTAGGTGAATCCGCGATAGTCGGCAACGATCCTATTTGCTTGCTTCGGCAATCATCGTCACGTACTCGTCGATGTCACTTCCAACCACGTAGCGCTGTCGCTCCACGTTGCGCAATTCTGGATCGTCGCTTTCGCTGTGGCTCAGGAAGCCAACGTCTCGAAATCCCACCGACTCCAAGGCTTTGCTCTTGGATCAACAGATACCCGCGCTTTCCGCACCCCTTCCTGCAGCGCGCGTTTGGCGTGCGGTTAGCGTGAAATTTCATCAGCGAGAGCCCGCAAGAGGCTCGCACCGTCGCCGCGCCATGCGCTGCCGTGCATGCATGCAAGGGTTTTGGGTTCGGTGGCAGCAAGTCTCTCGAGCATCTCACGCCCATTTTTCGTGTGGGAGTAATAGTCCATCGCTCGACGAAACGCCTCGCTGGGGCCGAGAATGTCCGACTCGGTAATGGGCGGATGATCGGCACCGCCCTGCGTGAACAGATCGCCACAAAGCAGCGTCCTCGTGGTTTCTTCCATAAAGAAGCCGCATTCCCAAGCGTGGGGCAGGTGCGGTGTGTCGAACCATTGCACGGAATGTTTGCCAATCGACAGCCTCTCCCCATCGGCGAGTGCACGAGGCGCTCGGTCAGCGAGATCGTTGATCGAGACCATAGCCGCGACTGTGCCGCAGAGAGGCATAGATCGTGGAGCTACAGCGAGCCATTCATTGAGCGACCCGCATTCGTCCGCCTCCACGTGCGAAAAGGCTACATAAAGCAGCTCCGCCACCGGCATCACGCTGGCAACCGCTTCACGAACCAGGGAGAACATCTTGCGCGGTCCGGTGTGAAAGATTAGAGGCTCATCGTCAACGATAAGATACTGGTTAAACGAGAATCCTCCCGGTCCTCCTTCTATGACAACCGGCGTATTGATACGATAAATCCGATCCGCGATCTCATGGACGTTTGTCCCTGACTGGCTATTAGTAATCAACTTGCATTCTCCTTGCTACCAAACCGTTGGCGATGGGATTCACCTTATTAGAACTTGCCTTATTAGAACTTGCCTTGCTTTTCCAATCTCTTAACGACACTGTCCTCGACCAATTCCTCGGCCTTGAGGCGGCGGATCTTTTCGTTGCCGGCGCCAAGAAGACGAATAACGTTGCGTACGCCGTCGACGCTGGGGTAGATT
>DATFWY010000029.1:0-3365 GCA_035258805.1 Blastocatellia bacterium
CCGGGAGGACATGTTTCCCCGGCCTGGCAGTGGCAGGTCAGTGGGACCAGCGTACACGTCCAGGCTTGTCGAATTCGTTCAATCCCCTGAACCACTATGGCGTCCCAACCATGCGGCTAACCACTCGCAAAGTCTCCAACGTTGCATCAAATGCCTTGAACAATTGGTTCAAAAGGAAGTTGGAGACTAACCAGCGATGGTGTAGTAGATTGTTTGCGACGCGGGTGGATACCTTATGTCGTTATCGGGGCTTTGGGCGCTTTCGGTTACGAGGCTTTGACATCGTCAAATCTCGTCTCGGCTTCAGCTAAGCGGAGCACGTATGGGCTCGCATAAGGTCACGATCAGTCGTGGATCTTATTCGGATTGATTTCTTCATAATCAGTGCAGAGTGATGGCTAATAGAGATCGCCCTATCAAAGCATCTTCCCCCCTTGCGGCCTTCCTCGAACGCGCCACTCTCCGCCGTATGGCAGGCGAGCGATCGTTCGAACGCGGCGAGGACTATTTCCTCAATCGACAGGTCAAGGCTTTGGCCGAAGAGGAGGGAACGATCACTGCAAAGGTGCAAGGCACCCGTCCGTATCAGGTCAAGCTCTGGATCGAGGAGGATGACCTGGAATATTCGTGTACTTGCCCGATGGGTGCGGATGGTGAGTTCTGCAAACATTGTGTGGCCGTGGGACTCACATGGCTCGAAGCTGGAGATTCGAAATTCTCAGGAAAAGGTAAGCCAAACCCGGGTGTAACAATAGACGACGTTCGGACCTATCTCTTAGGACAAGACAAGAACGCGCTGATAGAGATGCTCATGGAGCAAGCTATGGAGGACGACCATCTCCGGCAGCGTCTGTTCATGCAAGCGGCGAAGAAAAGCGCCAAGAGGATCAATCTTGTTACCTATCGGCACGCGATTGATGAAGCGGTGGAGTCAGATGGATTCGTGGATTACCGGAGCGCCTATCAGTATGCCCGGGGGATCGAACAGGTCATTGATTCAGTGGAGGAACTTCTGAAAGAAGATTACGCGAGCGAGGTAATCGAACTCGCCGAGTATGCTCTCGGGGCCGTTGAAGCGGCTATGGGATCGGTCGACGACTCGAACGGAGAAATGGGCGACATTCTTGCGCGACTTCAAGATCTTCATCACAAGGCATGCAAAAAAGCCAAACCCGATCCAGAAGCCCTAGCCCGGCGACTGTTCCAATGGGAGTTGCGCACGGACTACGATACGTTCTATGGCGCTACGGAGACCTACGCGGATGTCCTTGGTAAAAAGGGACTAGCTGTCTACCGGACCTTGGCGGAAACGGAATGGGCCAAGGTGCCAGCCCTCGCACCCGGCCAGCGTAATTTGGAACAGTACACGAAACGGTTTCGGATCACCCATATCATGGAAACGCTTGCCCGGCAGACGGGAGACGTGGAGGCGGTCGTCGTCGTTAAGAAGCGTGACCTTTCTTTAGCCTATCATTATCTCCAGATCGCCGAGATTTACAAAAACGCCCGGAGGCACGACCTAGCGCTGGAATGGGCGGAGCGCGGCGTCAAGGCATTTCCCGAACGCACCGACTCGCGTCTACGCGACTTTCTTGCTCAGGAATATCACCGCCGCAAACGCCACGACGAGGCGATGACGCTGATTTGGGCTGAGTTCGCGGAATCTCCGATTCTCGACCAATACAAAAAACTGAAAGCTCACGCTCAACGAATCGACCAATGGGAGTCATGGCGGAAGAAGGCGCTCGACTACTTGCGCGGCGCGATCGCCAGAACAAAAGACCAGCACCAAAGGAATCGGTGGCCCTGGTATCACCACGCGGACCATTCGGATCTCGTCGAAATATTCCTTTGGGAGAAAGATGAAGAAGCGGCCTGGCATGAGGCCCAGAAAGGCGGCTGCTCGAATAATCTGTGGCTGGAGCTTGCCGCGAAGCGCCATAAGGATTATCCCGAAGATACGTTACCGATCTACGAGCGCCAAATAGAACCTACTCTAGACCGGAAGAACAACGATGCATACGCGGAGGCCATCGGTCTCCTCCGAAAAGTGCGAGAGTTGATGGTGAGGCTTGAGCGGAAAGACGAGTTCACCGACTATCTCGCCAAAGTCCGGATGAGGCATAAGCCCAAGCGAAACTTTATGAAGCTGCTTGATCGAGCGAGCTTTTAGAATAGAGCGATCAGAAGTCGGTTCTTCGGAGAGAGTGGGCGGCGTCAACTGCGTGTCTATTTCACTAGTGTTTTCCAACCGGTGGCAGCTTCCGGCCAAGTTGTGATAATCGGTCATGGAGGAAATTAGGCTGAACAATATTCGTTAGAGGCGCGTACCCTATGAAAATTAAACAAATTGAAACCAGTGTTCTTGAAATGCCGTATAAGAAGCCGCTAGTTACAGCGACGAATAATTTTACGGTTGCTCGAGGGCGGCTCGTTAAAGTGGTAACGAATGCGGAGTGGAAAGAGGATTTGGAATTTCAGTTTCGGGTTTCAGGTTTCGGGTTTGATGTTGCGGATAGAATTCTGTGTGTCAACGCGCGAGTTTGATAAAGAATCGAGGTAACTTTTATGAAAGCTGAAAAAAAAGATCCGTCTTCCGATAGCACTTTAACGCTGGAGCAGTTCCAGGACACGGTGCTGCAGGAGCAATTGACCCCTTTGTGGATGGGAGCCCTGGGCGGGCTGCGTGAGCCACACACCCACATTCAGCCTTATCTTTGGCGATGGAAAGAGCTGCGGCTGAGAGTGCTGGAATCGCTCAAACTAATTCCGCTAGGCGTCGAGGGGGCGGAGCGACGCGTCCTCACCCTACGCAATCCGGGGGTTCCGGTCTCGCGAATGGGAACGACGCATACCTTGATTGCGGCAATCCAGATTATCGCCGGGACTGAGGTTGCGCCGTCGCACCGGCACACGATGGCAGCGTTACGCTTCATCATCGAAGGCGAGGGTGCTTGCACTGTGGTAAACGGCGAGCCTGAGTCGATGCAGCCGAGGGACTTGCTCCTGACTCCGAACTGGTATTGGCACAGCCATTTCAGCGAACACGATGAGCCGATGATCTGGTTGGACGGTCTTGACGTGCCGCTGATCCAGGGGTTGGGGGCTACGTTTCAAGAGAATTATCCAAGCCCGGATCGCCGTCAACCGGTCACTGCGCCGCGGGATGAGTCGATTCGGCGCTACAGTGCGGGAGGGCTCTTGCCTGTTGGTGAACGGACCGTCGACAAAAATTCTCCGTTGCTCAACTTTCGCTGGGCGCAAACGGAAGATCGCCTGACGAAGATGGGCGAGAGGGATGGCAGCCCCTACGACGGCGTCGCGTTGCAGTACACGAATCCCTTCACGGGTGGTCCGGTGATGCC
>DATFWY010000030.1:0-25997 GCA_035258805.1 Blastocatellia bacterium
TCACTCGTGCCTAAGGGCCAACATTGGATCTACCTTGATGGCCCGCCGGGCTGGCACCAAACAAGCTCCCAGGGCCACTCCGGCGAGCAATAGCACAACCGCAGCAAAGGTCAACGGATCGGTAGCGCTGACCGAGAACAACAAACTCGACATCACACGCGTCAACGCAAGCGCCGCAGCCACGCCCACCGCAATCCCGATCACTACCAGCAACAAGCCTCGCCCGGCAATCAGTTTGAACACGTGTTTTGGTTCGGCGCCCAATGCCATTCTTATGCCGATCTCCTGAACTCTCTGCGAAACCGTGTAAGCCATCACGCCGTAGATTCCTACCGCGGAGAGCAGAAGCGCAATTAAACCGAATAGCGTAAGAAGCGTGGCTTGAAAGCGCGGCTGCGCGACCATATCAGAGAGCATCGCATCGAGTGTTTGAATGCTCGGTGCAGGTAGATTCTTGTTCACCGCTCTAACCTCATTCCGAATCGCAGCAACGGTGCTCGCTATCGGTGCGGTTGTGCGTACGAGCAGTTCGGGCGTTTGCATCGGATACTGCCAGTAGGGAACGTAGATCTCGGGAACAGTATCGGCGTTCAAATTGATCTTTCTTGTATCGGCTACCACACCGACGATCTCAGTCCACGGAGATGTGTTCGGGCGATTCGGTCCTGCGGGCTGGCCTGGAGTTCTTCCTTCCATCGCCAGGTGCTGTCCGATCGGATCTTCATCAGCGAAGTATTTCTTAGAAATCGTCTCATTGATGATTGCGACCGTCGGCGCCTCAAACGCATCGAGCTCGGTAAACGTGCGGCCTTTCAATAAAGGAATGCCCATTGTGCGAAAGTAATCTGGTGTGACGCCCTGATAATTCGCTCGCGGCGCTTCGTTGAGTTGTCGGCGTTCGAGCACTATGCCTTGCCTTGGAGGCTCCAAACTGCGGGACAGCGAATTGACCGCCGCAACCGATTGCACGCCGGGTTGCTCTGCCAACCTTTCCATCAAAGCCAGTATGGTCACCTGGGGTCGAGTGTTCGTCGGTCGAACCCAGGTCGTGTAACCGCTAATCGAAAAGTCTAATCTTGCGACGATGAGATGATCGGTCTGAATTCCTCGATTGAGATTAACCAGGTTCGCAAAGCTATTGAGCATCAAACCGGCACCCACCAGAAGCGGCAATGATAACGCCACTTCGGCAATTACCAGCGCGTTTCGCAAACGGTTGCGCCGCAATCCGGCGGTTGTCGCGGCCGCGCCTTCCTTTAATGCATCGTTCAAATTTTGTTTGGTGGTTTCCAACGCGGGCGCCAGGCCACATAAGACCGTAGTGACAAGCGAAACGAACAGCGTAAAGCCGAGAACGCCAGCGTCCATGCGAACATCCTGCAATCGAGGAATCGGCTCTGTGCTGATCGACTTCAAAGCAGAAATTCCGGCGATCGCCAAAGCGAGGCCGAGCAGGCCGCCAATCGACGCGAGCAGCGCACTTTCGGTCAGGAGTTGCCGGACTACTTGCCATCGGCTTGCGCCTAACGCCAGCCGGATAACAATCTCCCTTTGGCGAGCGGATGCGCGCGCGAGAGTCAGGTTAGCAACATTTGCGCAAGCAATCAGCAGCACCGTCGCGATGACACCCCAGAGCACCCACAAAGCAGTTTGCAAGGTGCGCCCGACGGTCTGTTCGAGCAACGGAACGACAGCGACTTGTGAACCAAGGTTTAGGTTCGGAAATTGAGATTCGATTCGGCCCTGAATTGAATTCATTTCAGCCAGAGCCTGCTCCAATGTGACACCATCTTTGAGTCGCGCCAGGGCCTGTATCCAGTGTCCGCCTCGGCGATCGCGCGGAATACCGTTCCATCCTGCGGGAAGCCAGATTTCGGATTTTCCAGGAAACTGGAAACCTCGAGGCATCACACCTACGATCGTGTAGGTCCTCCGACCAAAAGTATCTAAGGTTACCGTCTGGCCAAGCGCATCAGATGAGCTCCCAAACTTCCGTTGACAAAGTTCATATCCGATCAGGGCGACGCGATTGCCTTCTTTTTTGTCCTCGTCCTCTGTGAATGCGCGGCCATCTACCGGCTGCACCCCAAGCGATTGAAACAGGCTCGCCGATGTGTATGAGGCGCGAACTTTTTCGCTGCCATCATCCTGGACGAGGTTCAACTCGGTGTCCCCGGTCCAGTACGACATTTGGTCGAAGACTTTTTGTTCACTTTGCCAGTCATCAAAGTCGGGAGGCGTAACGAACTCCTGATCCATACCTTTCTGCGGATTTCGCTCCCAGAGAGTAACGAGACGCTCTGGATGCGGGTACGGAAGAGGTTTGAGGAGGACGCCGTTTACTACGCTGAAGATCGCGGTGTTGGAGCCGATTCCAAGGGCCAGGGTGAGAACCGCCAGTATTGTGAAGCCAGGTTGTTTTAGAAGCAGTCGCGTGCCGAAGATCAGATCTCGCCAAAAGGAGTTCATCAGTTGTATCCCGTCTAAGAGATTGTGTGAAAACCGATGTTCGTAGTTCGGCCTTTAGGCGGAAGTTGGTAATTTGACGAAATTCACGGTACAAGCTTCCGCCTAAAGGCCGAACTACGAACTTTTCACACAGCCTCTAAGCTGATGGTTTGCGAATTACAACGATTAGACGGAGTAACAGGATGATTTCTTCGATTGGTTTCGTCAATGGTGGGACGATGTATTAGAAATTGAGCTTTGCGGATCTTCGCGTTCTATGCGAGACACAGGATTTGACCGTTGTGGTTTGCGCAAAAGACGCAAAGGACCGCAAAGCTCGCAGAATTGACTGAATTGGTTTTTGCTTACTCGTGGCGCAGTGCCACCATCGGATCGACTCGAATCGCCCGATATGCCGGCGCTAAACAAGACACCAGAGCCACGACTGCAAGCAAGACCGAAATTCCTCCAAAGGTGATTGCATCAGTCGCACTGACCCCGAACAACAGCGTTGACATCACACGCGTCACTGCGAATGAACCGGCCAAACCTATTGCGATTCCTATCAAAGCCAGCATCATTCCGTGACCGACTATCAGTCGCAGCACGTTACCGTTGTCCGCGCCCAACGCCATTCGAATTCCAATCTCGTGCGTTCGTTGTGTAACCGCGTAGCTCATCACCCCATATAATCCAACTGCCGCAAGGATCATTGCTACGCCCGCAAAAATGCCTAACAGGAGCATCAAGAATCGCTGCTGCTGCACGGAGCTGGAGATAATTTGCTCAAGCGTTCTGACGCGTGAGACGGGTTGTTCCTTGTCGATCGCAAGCACCTCGCGCCGAATCGTATCGCTCAGACTTTCGGGAGGACCCTGCGTTCTGACGACCACTGTCATTCCGCTAAATGGCATCTGAAGATAAGGCTCGTAGGTCTGAAGCGGACTCGGTTGACCAAGTCCGTACTGCTTTACATCGCCAACGATTCCAACGATCTCACGGAAACTATCTTCACCCTGGGAAAGGAATATGCTCTTTCCTATCGGGTCTTCGTCAGCGAAGTAAGTTCGGGCCATCGTTTCGTTGATTATCGCAACCCGCTGGCTCTTGCTGTTGTCTTGCTCTGTAAAAAGCCGCCCCCGAATCAAAGGGATCCCCATACTCTTAAAATATCCCGGAGTAACTGTATAGTAATTTGTGCTTCTGTCCTCTCCCGGTGCCGCAGGAGGTCGTCCCTGAATCTTGAAGCTCACAAGAAAGTCTCCCTGGATAGGCAGCGACTGGGTTGCACCAGCATCGGTAACACCAGGCAGCACCGCAAGTCTCTCGAGCAGCTGGGTGTAGAAGGATGAATATTGATCCGGGTTCTGATATTTCCTGCCAGGCAGAGCGATGTTCACCGTCAACGCGTTCCTGGAATTGAAGCCGGGGTCGACCTTGTTCAAGCTTACAAAACTTCGAATCAACAGGCCTGAACAGACCAACAGCACCAGCGCCAGCGCGACCTCAAGAATTACTAAAGAGCTGCGAACGCGGTGGTGACCAACGGTCGTTCCACGTCCCCCTTCCTTGAGAGTGTCATTGAGATTTGGGTTTGAAGCTTGTATCGCGGGAACCAGACCAAAAACGACGCCGGTCAGCAACGTCACTCCCAGCGTGAACGCGAGGACGCGCAAATCAAGGGTGACATTTTTGACTTGTTGAAGATCGTCAGGCGCTAGAGCGAGTAGCGATCCCATTCCCCACCAGGCCAGGAACAATCCGACGGTCCCGCCAATGAATGCCACAAGAATACTTTCAGTCAGCAATTGGCGAGCAATTCTTCCACGGCTTGCGCCAAGCGCGGTGCGAATAGCAATCTCTCTTTGCCGGGCCGTCGCGCGCGCCAGCAAAAGGTTGGCGACGTTTGCGCAGGCGATGAGCAGAACCAGGGCGACGGAACCCAAAAGAAAAATGAGACCGGACTTTATGTCGCGGATTTGGTAATCCTGAAGCGGGGTGATGCTGGTGCTCCAACCGGCGTTAGAGCTCGGATACTGTTCAGCAAGCCGCGCCGCGATTGTTTTGAGCTCGGCGTCTGCTTCTGAAATTGAAACGCCTTGTTTGAGGCGTCCGACAACAGATAAGTAATGACTGCCATGCTGCTGCGCCTGTCGAGCAGTAAAAGCCATCGGCGTCCACAGATCAGTTTCGCGATCGGGAAACGGAAAGCTGGATGGCATAACGCCAATGATTGTGTAGCTGGCCGCGCTCAGGGTTACCGATTGACCTACTATGTTGGGATCGTTCCCAAAGCGGCGTTTCCAGAGACTCTCGCTTATGATGGCGACATTCTCGTGTCCAGGTTTGTCTTCCTCATCAGTAAATGTGCGGCCCAGCATCGGCCGCACACCAAGCATTTCGAAGACTCCCGCAGTTACTCGGGCGCCGCGGAGCCGCTCAGGTTCGGCGTCATTGGTAACGAGGTTGTAAGAGGTGCCGCTTACGGCCGCAAGCGTTTCAAAGGACGTATCCTGTTTTTGCCAATCCAGGAAGTTCCCAGGTGAAATTGAGAACTCAGGGAACTGTGGAAACTTGTTCTCCCTCACCATCATTAGCCGATCAGGGTCGGTGTAGGGAAGTGCCCGCAGCAGCACGGAATTGACCACGCTAAAGATCGCCGTATTGGCCCCGATTCCGAGCCCGAGCGCGACAACAGCGATCATCGCGACGCCGGGGTTTCTCAGAAGCATTCTGAACGCGTATCGCAGATCGTGGAGCAGGATCGACATATCGACTCCTATCGCTGTGGGGATTTCAGAAACGTGAGTGACGTGAATCGGGTTTTGGTTTCAGCTCGATGTGAAATTCTTGGAATGCCAATTACTACGCTTTGCATAAATCCATCTAACACACAAGCCATTAGTCAAAGCATTTCATTCACTCTCAGAGCAATCATCGGGTCTACTTTTGTTGCTCGTCTTGCCGGAATGTAACACGCCGCGAGCGCCACCAATCCGTTGAAATAACTGAATGGTGAACGCTGAACGCTAAACTCTGAACGAAAACAAAAACTAGAACCCTGTTTCTTAATTCTTACCCGCCTCGGCTGCCATTTTGTCCATCATCGATTTCAAATCAGCTTTGTCTAACATCCTGCCGCTCACAATGACTGCTGCGATCTTGCGCGTGTTCTTGATATCAACCAGAGGATTGCCATCGAGAAGTACGAGATCCGCAAGCTTTCCTTTTTCAATCGTGCCCAGAGTAGCTCCGAGTCCCATAAATTCTGCGGGGAGCCGAGTAGCGCTTTGTAAAGCTTCGGCTGGAGTCAATCCAATGTCATTCACCATCAGCTCGAGCTCGTCGTGCAAAGCAAATCCGGGATAACAGAGCGGGGCTCCAAGATCCGTCCCCGCCATCATCTTTACTCCGGCCTTATGCAGAATCCGAAAAATCTCCAGATTGTTCTGTCTCACTGCCATCCAGTCGAGTTTTTCCGATTCAAATTTTTTCATTTCGATCTGCTTGCGCCAGAAATCGACGAGCGACTGCGACACGTACTTGCGGCGTGGGTCAAGCGCGCCTGATTTATCATCGATAACAGCAATTACCTGCTCGTCCGGTGTTTCTCTGAAGCCTCGCCCGGCTACGAGCGTTGGAACGACGTATGTGTCATTCTTGATAAGTCCTGCGGCGATCTCTTTCAGTTTGTCCGCAGGAATCTTCTCGAGCATCACCCAGCCGTGCTCGATGCTCCGTTGTCCAGCGTTAGAGGCATCGAGCGCACTGATTCCTACCGGCAGATGCCCGACCAGAGGCAAGCCAACACGTTTGGCTTCGGAAGCAATGGCGAAATACGCATCTCTTGAAGCGTTCGTACGAATCTTCAAAAAGTCCGCTCCCATTTTTACGTTGGCTTCGACCGCGCGTTTCGCGTCGTCAGCATTTGCGACGCCGATTCTTTTACCTGTGAATGATTCGCCACTGATCCGCTCAAGCACCTGAATGAAGCGCGGATTCTCGAGTATCAATCCGGTAGCCTTGATGCGCGGCCCCAATAGCTCGCCGCGCTTTACTCTCTCGCGCAATGAAATCGTGGCTTCGCCGTCGCCGCCCATTTCACGCACGCTGGTGACGCCGTTGGATATGAGCGCAGGAAACACAACTTCGCCTGCCTTGCCGAGGTGCGTATGCATATCCCACATCCCGGGTATCAAAAACCTGCCCGCTGCGTTGATGACTTGCGCGCCTTTTGGAATCGGAGACCGCGGTCCAACGTCAATGATCCGATCGCCCTCGATGACCACAGTGATGTCAGCTCGAACGTCGGAGCCTTTGCCGTCGATCACGGTTACGTTTGTAAAGGCGATTGTTTTTGAATTTGTCGATTGCCTGCTCTGGCCGTAGGTGAGCGCGACGAGCACGAGCGAGAGGATAATGATAGCGAATCTCGGTCGCAACCAACCCTGGAAATTGATCAGCTTTTTCATCAATTTGTTGACCAAGTTCTTCAAGGAGTTCCGCTAGTCTCGTCAGCGATCCAGAAATCTTCGCTGAGGATGATTACTGCTTGCCTTCGCCCTCAGGAGCGGGACAAGCACCCTGCACAAGCCAATCTGAGTGCCAAACAGAGATAGACTTAAGTTCAATGATTATCGTGTTTAGTGCGAACCAAAAAGGCATGCCAGTGTCCGTCTTTGTGACTCCATTTCCCAGAACTGCGAATCTTTTAACTCCATTTCCAGAAGTGCGAATCTTTTAGCTCCATTTCCCAGAAGTGCGAATCTTTGTAACTGCATTCCCAGAAGTGCGAATTAGTAATGGCGCTTTCAGAGTTCGGATTTGTTAATTTCAAGTTGCAATTCTTGAAATTTTGGAATTTGAAAGTATTTGAAATTTGAAATTTGGTTATCTTTTGAAATATGAAATTTGAAATTTGAGATCATTTGAGATTTGAAATTTTAGATTACTATTTTAGATTTGAAATTATTTGATTTGAAATTTGCAATTTGAAATTTCCCGATTTTACTCATTCCTCCTGATCTTCTCAGTCAAATACCACGACATATGCCCGGCGTACTTTTCCTGAAGATCCTTTCTTCGCCAATCCTGACCGCTGATCGTTCCTCGACAACTTTGTGCTCCGCAATTGCACTCCATTTCATAATCGTCATCATCGGTAGTTGCCCAGTCGTGAGTAAGCTCCTCACCGGGTTTGATGTCGCGTAACGCTACAAAGACAATCTGGCCCTGCACGCCGATGTTCGGTTCGCATGAATGATTGCTGAAGATCATGCAGCCTTCTCGTTCGGATTGTTCGAGAGGGCCGATGAAAAAGTCCTCAGCGATCTGTATTTCAGCTGGACCGAGGGATATGGTCAGTCGATGAAGGGTCTCGCGGTCGAAAATATGGCCGCCTTTGATGCAAACGATCTCGCCTTGTTGAATGGGTTCGACTGCGAACAAGCCTCGGCCTTGAATCGAGCTCACTCGGACGGCGGCTTTTGGCGAGATGTAGGAGAGGTTTGACATTGGCGGTTTGTGATTGTCGAGTAGCGATTGCCGATTATGCCGATTCAGATTGCCGATTCAGATTGCATATTGAGATTGCATATTCAGATTGCATATTGAGATTGCAGATTCAGATTCAGATTCAGAATTGAATCAGTGTGTAGGCTTTGAGATGGCCGCTTAGACATTGGCAATTCTGTTACGATGCGATTTGGACATTCTGCAATCTGAATCTGAATCTGCAATCTGAATCTGCAGTCGCAAACAGGTCTCAAATTTCAAATTTCAAATTGCACATGTCAAATCGGCAATCGCAAATCGGCAATCGCAAATCCCCAACCGCCAATTCCCTTCATTCCCGCCGTAGTGCCACCATTGGATCAACCTTCATCGCTCGTCGAGCCGGAATATAACTCGCCAGCACCGCGACACTCGTCAGCAAAATCGCTACCGCTGAAAACGTGAGCGGATCTGTAGGGCTCACTCCAAACAGCAGCTCCGCAATTAAACGTGTGAGCGCGAACGCTCCGCCCAAGCCGACCGCAACGCCCGCGAGCGACAGGATCAAACCTTCACCGACAACCAGCCTCAGTATGTCTTTCCTTTGCGCACCCAAGGCTACTCGAATTCCGATCTCATGGGTTCGCTGCGCCACCGAATAGTTGATCACTCCAAAAACGCCTATCACTGCCATCGATAACGCAAGGCCGGCAAAAATACTTATGAGCAGCGTATTGAACCTCTGGCCTCCAACCGAGATCGAGAATATCTGATCCATGGTAGTGATCGCTACGGGCTGGTCTGGATCAACCGATAAGACTTGCTCACGCGCAACCGACGCCAGGCTCAACGGATTGACTCGCGTTCGCACCATTACCGCCATTGAATCCTGCGGCTCCTGCAAGTCGAACAAATACATCTCGGGATTCGGTTTCGTGTTCAAGCCCTGATGTAACACATCGCCAACTACACCTACTATGGTTAGCCATGGGCTGGCGATAATGCGCATTCGTTGTCCGAGCGGTTCCTCGTTCGGAAAGTACATCCGGACCATTGTTTCATTAATGATGATTGCCGGAGCCGGCTGAGGGTCATTGTAGTGCTCCGGATATGGTTGTTGGTCGTACCAGCGCATTACCGGCAGGGCGATCCGGGCATCTGTTTCTGTGAAGTATCTTCCTTTCTTTAGCGGGATCCTCATTGCGCGGAAGTAGTCGGAGCTAACCGTACGCATCGCGGCTGCAGTTTCCTGTCCGGGCGCCGGAGCGGGTCGGCCCCCGATCGAGAAATAACTCCAGTTGTCGCCCGGCCTCAATGGAGTTTGTGTCGTTGCACCGACTGTCTCGACTCCGGGAATGGATCTCAGCCGCTCGAGTAACTCGCTGTAAAAATTCCTCATTCTCTCCGGCTTTGCATATCTCGGAGCCGGCAGCGCCAGATCAAGGCGAAGCACGTTGTGAGGATCGAAACCCGGGTCAACATCGACAAGCTTCACAAAACTTCTTAGCATCAAGCCCCCGCCGACCAGCAAAACCAGCGCGAGAGCTACTTCGATTATCACCAGCAGGCTTCCGATTCGCCTCCTGCCCTGGTTCGATGATGTACGAGTCCCATCATTTAAACCCTGGCTGATGCTCAGCCTTGTGCTTCGGATAGCAGGAGCGAGGCCAGTGATAAAGCCTGTCAACAACGAGAGCCCAATGGTAACCGCAAGCACACCGCGGTCGATGCCGATTTCCTCGATGCGCGGGATGTTGACTGCCGTGAGTAACGGCAGAAGATCGATGATCCACAATGCCAGCAACACTCCTACGCCGCCTCCGATGAGTGAAAGCAAGCAGCTCTCGGTCAACGTCTGACGAATCAGACGAAGGCGACTAGCTCCTAGAGCGGTCCTGATTGCGATCTCTTTCTGCCGACCAGCCGCTCGAGTGAGCAGAAGATTGGCAACATTGGCGCAGGCGATTAATAAGACAAACCCTACGGCGCCGAAGAGCACGAGCAATGCAAGTTGCACCGAAGCGACTGAAGCTTCCTTTATCGTAAGGATCCTTACGCGATGCCCTACGTTATTGTTTGGATATGCCTGCTCTAGTGCCTTCGCGACCTGGGCGAGCTCAGTTTGCGCCTGGTCCAGCGACACGCCAGGTTTAAGGCGGCCGATGACGTTGTTGCCGTGCTCGCCCACCTTTCGAATCTCATCCGGCAAATCGATGGGTAGCCACACGTCAGGGTCTGCGTTTAGCCATGATCCGATGCATCGGTGAGCCATAACGCCGACCACGGTGTACTGCTGGTCATTCAGCATCAAGCCTTTGCCGATTATTTCCGGATCGGATCCGAATCGACTTTTCCAGACTGCAGCATTCAACACAGCGATCCGATTGGTCTGTTGGTCTTCCTCGGGTAAGAAAGTGCGGCCGAGAATTGGAGAAACACCCAGAACAGAAAAGAAATCCGACGACACACGTAATACCGAAACAGAGCTTGGATCGCCGGCGCCGGTCAGAATTAGTCCGTCTCCGCGAATCATCGCCATCTTATCGACGCTCGAAGCCTGATCGCGCCAGGCCACGAATTCGTGTCCCGAAATCGGGAGGTTAGCGTCATTTGAGGAGTCGCGCCGTTCCCAGATGGATATGAGTCTGTCGGGATCCTTAAACGGCAAAGGTCTGAGGAGCACCGCGTTGATCAAGCTGAAGATAGAGCTGTTGACGCCGATCCCCAGAGCGAGTGTGAGCACCGCCACAACTGTAAATGCGGGACTCTTCGTCAATGTCCGGAAACCATATCGCAGGTCTTGAATGAAGCCGTTCATGGTGTCTCCAGGAATAGGACCAATGGACCTATCCTATTGTGAAATCATTCAGCCATCTTCAATGCCACATTTAGTTGCTCATCAATCCCTTTCAACAGGTTCCCAACCTTTGTTTCAATCACACGATCCGGACGGGTTCCACGACGCGTGCCATCATACCCGGGCACTGCGTTCCAGTATTCATACATCGGTATACGGACGCGAACCTTCGAGTTCGGCAGGGTCAATACTGTTTGCATTCCAGAGTTATTGCCGTAATACCCGCCGCCAGTCTCTTCGCCAATGAACGTTGCACGTTTGAGGTGATGAGTTACCGCGCAGAAATCGGCGGCAGTCGAGAAGGTGCCGCCATCGATTAGCACAAACACTTTTCCTAAGAAGGGGTATTTCCCCGCCGGTTGCTCGGCGACCCCCGGATGGATCTCTATTGGTACGAGAAAACCGCCCGCGGGATTGGGCTTCATCAGCTCACGCAGACGAGGCTCACGATCGCGGCGCCAGTCTGAATATTCGACGAATGAGGGGTTGATCGTCTTGACGTTGATATGATCAAAGTATCGAAACGGCTTGTCGGTGAGATAAGACACGAGCATCGCGCCATACATATCCGCGCCGCCGCCGTTCCCGCGCAAATCGATTATCAGCGATTTCGTCCCTTTTTCTTTTAGGGTACGAAACGTGTCTTCCATCCATTTCGGATAATCGTTGCCGCCAAAGCCATCAATTCTTATCTGAGCAATGTCTGGATCCTTTAGGAATCGAAGTGAGAGATTTCCCTGAGACCATTTCAGCTTTGCGAGATTTGCTTTGAGATCGGCGTTCACTCCGTTCGAGTTATTCTTTCGCTCATCATCAGTCACACCCGGCAGTTTTGCGCTGACGACTTTCCCGTTACCTTCTTGCGCTTTGATGGTGAACTCGCTGCTGCGATCACCACTCAGCCAGAAAAGCTGCGGAAAGCTTTGTTGCAGGCTCATGCGACGACCTGTCTCGATGTCACCGTCGCGAGACAGCCTTGGCAGGATCGCTTTGACGATGTCATCTGACTTGCGGCCGTTTATTTCCAGAATCTCCATCCCCGGTCGAATCGTCTGGTCATTCGCGGTGTCGTTGAACAGCACTATCATTCGGGGACCTTCGAGTCGCACTTGCAAAGGGAACTTCCTGGCGGCCACAAGTTCCTTTTGTAGTTCCTCGTCTTGCCTGACGCCGCTGTGTCCGCATTTGATTTGCGCGATTGTTTCGGCCAGCACAGTCAGGAATTCGGCGCTGGACATCGCTCTACTCAGCTTTGCACGCTGGGTGTCGAATACGCGGTCCATTTCGGGTTTGGAAGCATATCGGTACAAACCTGAATGAGCTTCCTCGAGTGCTTTGCGCATCAGATCAAAGTCGCTCTGAGTTTGCGCCGAAGCCAGCGGCGCGGCTGTGTCGACGGGAACAGCAGAGAGCGAGGCCTGCGATCGTGCTACGGAAACCATGAGCGAGCTGACGGCAATAATCACAACCGACAGCAATACGCGCCGCAGTCTATTTTCCATAATCACCTGTTAAAAGGAGCCATCATACGCGTTGTTTACGGGTACCTGACAGTAGTGCACACGTAGTAACGAATTTATTCGTTCTGACTCAAAGGCGAGACAATCGAAACAAAACGAATAAATTCGTTACTACGTGTGCACCACGACGCCTTAGGTTAGCGCCAGAAAGTGAACTGAGAGCTACCGTTTCTCCAATCGGATCGATCCGTCGCCGGTCCTTAACGACAGCAGCTTCCCGCCGCCATTCAATTGACCTCGAACTTCTTTCTTACTCTGGCGTCCGGAGACCATTACCGGCAGGTTGAAATCGATTTGACCATCGCTCGTGTGCAACTCGATATCAGCCGCGATTGTTGCCGGGATAGCAAGATTCAAATGGCCATCACCGGTGTTCAAGCGCCAATTGGTCTCGAGCTTTGAGCCTTCGACTGCAACCGCATCAATACCACCATCGCCAGTCTTGACATCAAGCACGTCGAATCGCCCGTTGACATTGACGCGGCCATCCCCGGTTTCGGCGCGGAAGCTACCGTCGATTCCGCTGACTTCTATACGACCGTCTCCGGTATGCAGGGTCAAATCGCCCTGCGCGTTCCGCATATCGATGTTTCCGTCGCCGGTGTCGGCCTTAAGCGTACCCTGCAAGTCGGAAAGTTTAAGGTTTCCGTCACCGCTTCGCAGAATAATGTTGCCCTTTACGCCTTGAACGTCCACGTTGCCGTCTCCGGTGTGGACATCGAGATCGGCTTGTCTTGGCACCTTGAGCTCAATATCTACGCTCCGGTTATTCCAGCCTATTTGAAAGTTGTGGTGCGGGTAGCGAACTTCGATATCGATTTGGTCGGCGCTTTGACGGTCTATTACGTTGATGCCGTCGCCGCCGATTTTCCAGCCCTTAGTTGTGACTCGGGCGGTGACTTCTGAGCAGTCGCACGACGTAACGTGGATGTTGGCGTCGCTGGTATCGACGCGTACTTTGGCGACGCGCTCTAAATGGAAAGTCTTTGTCCACTCATCCGACGAAGCGGATGGCAGAACCGCGAGAAAGAGCATGCAGATCATCAGAATCATAAGTATCACCTCTTCGTAATTGGACCTATAGGTTACTTGACCACAGCACTCAGAACACGGCCACGCTCGTAGTCCGACTGGATCGACCGAGCCGCATCCATCAGAGCGTTTCGCACCGCTTCATCTTTTGAGCCGGCGGCCGCGACTTTGATCAGGAATTGTGCTTTCTCATAATCGGAATTTATGTTTGCAGCGCCCTTGACCGCAAGGAGCAGCGTATCCGTCGCCGGTTCCCCTTTCTTTACAAATGCCGAGAGAGCACGTCCCTTCTCATAGTCCGACTTCATTGTTGCGACCGTATCAACGTAGGCCACACGCACGGATTCGTCGAGTGGAGTTGCATCCGCTATCTTTATCAGCAACTGAGCGCGCTCGTACTCTGACGAGATGTTCTTAACTGCCCCAAGGACAAAAAGCATATTTTCATGGCTCAGATTCCCTTTTTTGATGAGAGCGCCGATCGTGCGTCCCTTCTCATAGTCTGAGTGCAGGGTATTTACGCCTTCCAGGTAAATGCTGCGCTGGTTATCGGTTGTCACATAACCCTGAGACATCTTGATCAGAAGCTGAGCCTTTTCGTAGTCCGACTTGATTTCCGCTGCGGCCTGCCGCAAAACCTGGCGGACCTGCTGGTCATCAAGATTACCGTTCTCGATCAGCTCGTCGAAGTAGATGCGTTTTACGTAATCTCCCTTTAATCGAGAGATCTCTTGAAGCACGCCGTCAGGGCCGCTTTGCATAAGAATTCGCTTGACTCGCGGTTTCGCATCGTAACCGCCTTGCCGCACGGTATCATCAAGAACCTTCGCGAGCCACGCGCTTGCTTCGCGATCGAATTGACGCGTAGCGCCGTTCACCCAATAGGTTCGCTGAATGCCACTAGCGCCGGCTTTCGCTTCGAATTTTCGCGTCGTACCCCCGCGATCATCGGTGATGAAAATTGAACCGCCGTCCGAAATGTTCGTGATGTCTGAATAGTCGTCGGTGAACTCCACGTTTCCACGAATCTTTACCTCGAGGCCGACACCGTTCTCGGAGTGCTTCCAGTGCCACTCATTATCATTTGAGGTCACCGAGTGTTGGCTACGACTCGAGCTGGACGATTTCGTTGAACTGGTCTGTTCGAAGTATGAATGAATATTGAGCGAACCGGCTGAGCTCCAGGACGCCAATATCAAAATGAACAGGGGTGTATTGACCTTTGTTAGTATCATGAGTACCTCCAATAACTTTAAATCGTTGGGCGCCGCTTTGTTCGATCGGCCCTCGAATTGTCATTCGTATCTCAGCGCAATCATCGGATCGACTCTGGTTGCGCGCAATGCCGGAATGGCGCAAGCGGCGAACGCGACGCCTGCCAGCAGGATCGCGATCAATCCAAAGACAATCGGGTCGCTGGCGCTGACGTCGAATAGCAGACTCTCCATTAACCTCGTAAGTGCCAACGATGCGATCAACCCGATTGTGAGACCAACAAGTGCCAGCCCCATACCGTGTCTTAGCACGAGGAATAGTATGTCGCGTGATTGAGCGCCGAGCGCCATACGTACTCCGAACTCCGGTATTCGTTGTGTAACAAAGTAGGAAAGAACACCATAGAGTCCGATTGCAGCCAACAACATTGCAAGCGCGGCAAAAACACCCAGCAATGTCGTCCCGGTCTCACGCTGCCCGAACTCTTCGCCGAGGACTTCCTTCATCGTCCGGACATTTGACACCGGCTGGTTTGCGTCCGCCTCGTGCACTTTGTCGGTCACCGCCGGCACCAGATTCAACGGAGGGACCGACGCGCGAATGATGAGATCGCGCGGCGAATACCATGGTTGATCACCGACTTGCAGGTAAGGCATGTACATCTCCGGCTTCACCGGCTTTTCGGCTCCCATTTGCTTGAGATCCGCGACAATGCCGACTATTTCGATCCAGGGCTCTGTTGACTCGGGTCTGCCTTGCTTAAAGCGCTTACCGATTGCGTTCTCGCCGGGCCAAAACTCGCGCGCCATCGTTCTGTTAACGATTGCGACCGGTGTCGATTTTTCGTTATCGGCTTCATTGAAGAAGCGGCCCTGCTCGAGTGCGATGCCAATTGCTTTGAAGTAATCCGGGCTAATCTGCCGATGGTTGGCATCGTAAAAAACGCCTCGTTCGACCGGCCGGCCTTCAATGCTTATTCCATTTGTTCCGCCCTTCCAATCAAGCGGCACGGAAGTCGTATATCCCGCCGAGACCACTCCAGGTAGTGAGCTAACTTTTTCCAGCACTTGTTTGTAGAACGCGAAACGCTTCTCGGACTTTTCGTAAAGGGTGTAAACAGGCAACAGTGTGCGCAGGGAGAGAACACTGTCGGCTCGCAACATTGCGTATTGATCGCTCAATTTCGCAAACGTTTTGATCAACAATCCAGCGCCTACCAGCAGAACCATTGCCAGCGCTACTTCGCCGATAATCATCGCGCTCTGTAGCCGTCGATGACCTGTGCTCAGACTGGTCCTCCCGCCACCTTGCTTTAGTGCCTCATTGAGATCTACGTGTAGTGACTGCAAAGCGGGTGCGAGCCCGAACACAATTCCGGTAACCACCGAAAGAGCAAGAGTAAACATCAGGACCGATGCGTCGATATGTAGATCGACGAAGAGTCGCAAGCCAGGCGGGATGAGTTGTTTCAAAAACTCGAAACTCCACACGGCAAAAAGAATCCCGGCGACACCGCCGCCGGTCGACAACAAGACGCTTTCGGTCAGTAGTTGCCGGACTAATCGTGTGCGCGAAGCTCCAAGCGCGGTTCGTACCGCCACTTCTTTGCTACGCCCGATCGCTCGCGATAAAAGGAGATTTGCCAGGTTCGCACTGGCTATCAACAGCACAAAGGCGACTGCGACAAGCAATACAAGCAGCGGCCGTCGCGATTCGCCGCTCAATTCATCGCTCAGCGAAAGCGCGTATGCGCCAAGCCGGCTCGCCTGATCCGGATAATCCCTTGCAATCTGTTCGGTGATTGCCTTGATGTCATTGCTGGCGCGCTCGACAGTCACTCCGGGTTTCATGCGAGCGACAACTTGCAGATAATGTGAGCCGCGGCTGGCCAACTGCTGAGGCGTAAACCCTACGGGAACCCAGATGCGAACCTCTGGGTCGAGAAACTGAAAACCTCGGGGCATGACACCAATAACAGTATGCTTTTCGTCATTGAGCAGAATGTCGCGGCCAATCAGGCTCGAATCGCCCCCGTATCGGGACCGCCAAAGTGCATAACTGATCACCGCTACCTTGGCGCCCGGAGGTTGGTCATCGTCCGGATTAATAGTGCGGCCGATCGCAGCCGGAACTCCGAGAACGGAGAAGAAGTTTCCGGTGACGCCGTATGAGTAGATTTTTTCCGGCTGGCCATCCCCGGTGAGATTACAATCCTGGGTGCGGACCGCCGCCATGTCTTCGAAAACCTCATTGCGATTTTTCCAATCCACATAGTTGGCCGGTGCCGGAGTATTCTTGGGGAAGTTTAAGAAGGAGGCGTCCTCCCAAACCATGACCAGGCGATCGGGATCCTTAAACGGGAGAGGCCGCAGCATCACCGCGCGGACCAGGCTGAAGATTGCCGTGTTGGCGCCGATACCTAAAGCAATGATGATTAGCGCCATCGAGGTAAAGGCAGGTTTCCGCGCCATGGTCCGGAGGGCAAATCGTAAATCGCGAATTAGAGTTTCCATGAAGACTCCGTGATCATAGGACCAATAGGACCAATTTGTCCTATGTGTCCTATCATTCGTACCTCAGCGCGACCATCGGATCCACTTTCGCTGCGCGGCGCGCGGGCACGAAACAAGCTGCAAGAGCCACTCCTGCCAATACGATCGAAACGGCGAAAAACGTCATAGGATCAGTCGCAGTAATATTGAACAGCAGGCTCGACATCAAACGCGTCAAGCCAACCGCAGCAACAACTCCAACACAAATACCAGCCGCAGTGACAAGAGCCCCATGTCCCACAACCATCTTCAATACATCTGTGCGTTGAGCGCCTAGTGCCATGCGCAGCCCAATCTCACGAGTCCGCTGGGTGACTACATATGACATCACTCCATAAATCCCAACAGTCGCGAGGATCAAGGCCACTGCGGCAAAAACTCCGAACAGTGCAGTGTACAGCCGTTCCTTCCATACTGATCTCGCGACGAGGTCGGTCATTGGCATGACGCGAGTGAGAGGCAGATCGGAGTCAAGCTCCCGGACTTGATTTCTTACCGCGCCGATGATGCTTTCAGGCCGACCCTCTGTCCGGATGGCCAGTCGCGTTCCCCCAATCGGAACCTGCGCGTGCGGCAGGTAAACCGATTTACGTGTCGCAGCATCGAGTCGCTCGTGCCTTACCTCGCCCACTACTCCAACAATCGTATGCCACGGCTCGTTGTCCTCGGGCGGCCCGAAGCGGACCCGCTTGCCAATCGGATCCTGATCCGGCCAGTACTCTCGCGCCAGCCGTTCATCGATGATCGTCACGCCAGTCGATGCTCCCGGTTGGACCTCGCCGCGCACCGCGACTTCCGATCCCCGCTCCGGCGCGCGATCTCGTTCGTTGAAATCACGTCCCTTCAGAATCGGGATTCCCATTGTTTTGAAGTAGTCGGGGCTGATCACGCAATGATTGATCATCGGGGCTTCGCCAACCGACAAGACAGGAAAACCTTCGACAGTAAGGCTTCTCCCCCACGCGCCCCCAGACAGTGGCAACCCCGAGTTCGTAGCCGCGCTCTGAACTCCGGGAATCGCTCTTACTCGTTCGAGCAATTGCTGAAAAAAGGTGAGCCGTTGCTCCGGTGTTTTGTACTTCGCACCCGGAAGCCCAATGCTCAGTGTGAGCACACCTTCGGACTTAAAACCGGAATTCACGTGCTGCAAACTGATAAAGCTGCGCATCATCAACCCAGCGCCGACAAGCAGGACCAGCGACAGGGCTATTTCGCCGATTACCAGCGCACTTCGAACACGCTGGCGACCCGAAGTAGCCGCGCTTCGCCCGCCTTCTTTCAATGTTTCGTTGAGATCCGGATTTGATGATTGAATTGCGGGCACAGTGCCAAATACAAATCCTGTCAGCAACGAGCAGGCTGCGGTGAAGCCGACCACCCGCCAGTCAAGATCAAATTTCATCCAGAACGGGATGTCGATCGGGATCGCAGCCAGCACCAGATCCATGCCCCATAAGGCCAGAAGGAACCCGAGAGCCCCACTCATCACTCCAAGCAGCAAACTCTCCGTGAGCAATTGCCGGAAGATGCGTTTGCGGTTGGCGCCGAGCGCAGCTCGAATTGCGATCTCCTTCTGTCTCGACGTCGCGCGCGCCAGCAAAAGGTTGGCGACGTTCACACAGGCGATCAATAACACAAAACCGACAACTCCCAGCAGGATAAGAAGCGCTTTTTTGTAGTCTCCGACGAGCGACGCGCGCAAATCGATGACGTTTACGCTCAAACCTTCATTGGTGACGGGATTTTGCTGTTCGATGCTTGCAGCAAGGCTGATCATCTCAGCCTGCGCTTGTTCGAGCGTGACGCCGCGTTTCAGTCGCGCGATCGAATCCAGCCCGTGATCAGTACGAGTGAACTGCTTTGGTGTGAGCGCCAACGGTCCCCACGCTTCGGCTAGCTCAGGGAACTGAAAGCCCTTAGGCATCACGCCGATCACCACTCTGGGACGATTGTTCATGAGTACTGTTTGGCCGAGTACGTTCGGATCGCCGCCGAAACGACGCTGCCACAAACCATAGCTGAGAATGACGACCAAATCGTGATCTGGTTGGTCTTCTTCGGCGGTGAAGGTACGGCCGAGGATCGGAGCAACTCCGAGAACTTCAAATGTTCCCTCGGACACGAATGCTCCCTGTAGGACTTCGGGCTCGGCGTTAACAGGCCCGGCGCCGGGATGTGAATAGGACGGGCCCGCCCCGATCGCGAGTCCTCTCGTTGTGTAACAGCCGATGTCCTCGAAGCATTTGTTTTGAGCTCGCCAATCCAGGAAGTTGGGAAACGATACGCTCATCGAAGTTACGCCGCGTTTCAATGCGGTCTCGTCGAGGATGACCAGCCGTTCAGAGTCGCGATACGGGAGCGGGCGGAGCATCGTTCCATTAATAAAGCTAAAGATCGTGCTGACGGCGCCGATTCCCAGCGAAAGCGAGAGGACCGCAACAAAGGTCAAGGCGGGATTTTTTCTCAGCATGCGAGCGCCGTAGCGGATGTCTTTCAGGAGATCGTGAATCATAGTTGCCTCGTTTGTGTCTAAGAACCATTCGAGGTTTCAAACTTATTTCATCTTTACGCTTTCCGGATCGCGTTTTGTTGCGCCTTGCGGGATCCGGATCGCGTTTTTGCGCCGAATTCGTGGCCTTAATACCAATCACTGTGCCAATCGTCCGAGGGTCGTAGGTCATTGAAAAAGCGAGGGTTGGCGCGGATGGCCGTTTTGCTGAACGCGGTATGCGCTGGTCGCTTGCGGGATGACGTTTCCCACTAGCGCGAATCAGTAAACCCGTTCCTCGAATCACAAAAAAAAGTTCTTGACATGCTACGTGCGTAGCAATATGCTACGGACGTAGCATACGAGGCGGCTAAAAAGCTTGTTGAACGACAGGAGGTAACAATGGTTTCACCACCTCATGAAAAGTTAACTCGACGTGAGCGCGAAATTATGGATGCGATCTTCGCGCTCGGAGACAGCGCTTCAGCGGAAGACGTTCGAACGCGCCTGACCGATCCGCCAAGTTACTCCGCAGTGCGTGCAATGCTCGTCAAGCTTGAAGCGAAGGGCTTTCTTCGCCACCGGGAGGAGGGATTGCGTTACGTGTACTCGCCAACTAAATCCCGAACCGCCGCGCAACGTAATGCGTTGAACAAGCTTGTCAGCGTTTTCTTCGGTGGCTCTCCGAGTAACACCGTTACTGCGTTGCTGAAGCACGAAGCCTGGACCGACGACGAACTCGATGCGTTGCGTGCCGAAATCGAACGGGTCCGCAAAAACAGGAGGCAATCATGATATCGATGATTGGCGATGCTGCCGTTGCCTTGAGCCGTTGGATTGAACTTTCAATCCTTGGTAAGGCCACAATTATGTTGCTGATCGGTTTGACCGTGGCGAGACTGTCGGCACGCGCCAGTGCTTCCGTCCGCCATCTACTGTTAACCGCCACGTTTGCCACGGTTCTTGCGCTTCCGCTGGTGGCCTGGGCGGCCCCCGCGTTAATGATCGGCGTTCCCGCCTCGCAAACAGCTGAATCCGTCACTCCACCGAAGACAATGACACCCCAAGCGTTGGTGATGCCGGTTACACCAAGCGATAGTGTGCCGATTGTGCGTACCTCGTGGTTGGCACTTGCGTGGATTACGATAGTCCGCCTGGTATGGCTAGCTGGATCGCTTTTCTTGCTCTTACAACTTTTTGTCGAGCTCTTGCGACTGTTTAGAATCCAGCGCGACGGCATTCCGTGGCCTGAGCGGCGTGAGTTTGTCGAGTCGTTGGCTGTCGAAAGCGGCATCCGACGACGCGTCGAAATCCTAATGCACGAAGGAATCCTCGCACCTCTGACCTACGGGGCGTTGCGGCCAGTCATCCTGTTACCGGCCGACGCGCGGCAGTGGAGCTCCGCGGAACTGCGGCGGGCGATTGTTCACGAACTGGAACACGTGAGGCGTGGTGATTGGGTCATACAATTGGCCGCGAGAATTACGTGCGTTTTCTACTGGTTCCATCCATTGGTGTGGATCGGCTTTCGGTGGTTAAGCGTAGAGGCCGAGCGCTCCTGTGACGACGCTGTTCTCCGAGGCGCGGAACGTACCGAGTATGCAGAGCAGCTCCTTGGCCTGGCGCGGCGATTGTCGAAAGCTCATGCGCGGCCTGCTCTGGGCTTATCAAATCGCAGCGATTTGTCGAAGCGAGTGTCAGCTCTTCTCGATGGGACTCAGCGGCGCGGCCGTGCTGGTTTAGTTATGGCTGCCAGCGCTCTGAGCGTTGCCTGTCTTCTCGTGCTTGTGATCGCTCCGGTCCGCGCGGTGACACAATCGAGTAAAGAGAAAAGTCAGTTGACTCAGACGATAAGTATGCAAGGTGGGGCAAAGAAGCGTATCGGGTCCGCCCTCGAGCGTGCGCTCCTGGAAGCTGCTGCTGACGGCGACAACAACGATATTGATGAGTTGCTTCGCGCTGGCGTGAATGTGAATTGCGTTGTCGAAGGTGACGGTAGTCCTTTGATTGCTGCAGCACGTGAAGGGCACCTGGATACGGTTCGATTCCTGCTGGACCGGGGCGCTGACCCAAACCAGTCGGTGCAGGGAGATGGCAGCCCGCTAATAATGGCGTCCCGTGAAGGGCACACTGACATCGTTGCTTTGCTTCTGGACCGAGGCGCTCTCATCGATCAGATTGTGCCCGGAGACGAGAATGCTCTGATCCAGGCAAGCGGCAATGGGCGGCTTGATGTGGTCAAGCTTCTCGTTGAACGCGGCGCAGACGTAAACGCTAGAGTCTCTGCTACCAGCGAGATCGAGGCAGACCTCGAGGTTCAGAACGTATTTGTTAAGGACCTTGGAAAGGGGGGGAGCGTTAAGCTTATCGTTGCACCCACGGCGCTCACAAGAAAGATCGAAGCGATAAGGGGAGAGTTGAAGGCCGCAGAAGAACAACGACGCACAAAACAGGAATGGAGAACCCCACTCATTATGGCCGAGAGGGGAGGATACAAAGACGTTGTCTCATTTCTGCGCGCGGCCGGTGCGCGCGAGTGATATCTTCACTCGACCTAAAGTTCCTGCTAGACAAAAGCGTGTTGTGAAAATCTTTTAAAACCCCTGATCCCAAGTCGGGGGTTTTTGTTCTTGGCGAAGCTGGTAATACCACCAACTTCAGAGATTGTGTGGTTGGTGGGATTCGCTGGTCCGACTTTTAATCACCCCTTAGTCGCTTGCCATCCTGCATTTGCCCGCCTCGAGTCTGAGTGATTAAGATTAGCGCTGCCGACTGTCGCTTGGTTCATCGAACAGGAACCTTGTGGGTTATTGGAACGTTTCCAAATTGTAAGAATCCAAGGCAGGACATATGCTGTTGAGCTGAGGTGGCGAGTGTATTGTCCTAAATGCGCAACACAAAACGCCGATGATGGGCGATTCTGTCGTGCTTGCGGAATTGGTCTTGACGTTGTGACCCTCGCGCTGGATGGCAAGCTCGTCCCAAAGGATGAAAAACGACGAACGGCGCGCGAAACTGCCGAGTTAGAGCGCTCCAAAGGTATTCGCGATCTGACTACAGGCGCCAGCCTGATGATTGTTTCTTTGCTTATTCTGCTGGGTCCCATGCCCTTCATTCGACAGACCTTCGCATGGCTGATTATCTGGTCTTGCGTCTTCGGTTGGATGGCCATCTGGGGAACAATCTCATTGGCTCAAGGCCTGGGAGGAGTGATCGAGACCCGTGGATTGAAAGAATATCAGATGGACGAGATTGGAGTTCTGCCCGCAGACACAACGTCCAATCTTGTGGGTGGCGCGGTTAACGACCAGCCGTCAATCTCCTACGATGTGTCCCCGCTTCCGAGCGTAACCGAGACCACCACAAGGCATCTGGACGCGAATTCAGAGTAATCACCAGTTATCAATTCTTAGATCGTTTAACTCACGGACACCGAGCGCCGCAGAGGAATCGCACAATAATCTCGGTGTGCTTTTGGTCTGGGCGTTGAATCAGTGAGAACACGATATAAACAGACCAACACGCTTAGTCTGCCGTCTTAATCTCGATTATGGTTTAGCACTCCTAAGTTAGCGAGGCTTAAGTATGCGTAACATACTGCTTATCCTATTGATAGTTGCTGGCATCTACCCGTTCGCGGGTGCTGGAACGGGGTCAGGCGAGTCTTTCAACTCAAATGGTGTCAAGCTTCACTACGTCGTTGAAGGGCAGGGAACACCGGTTGTTTTGATTCACGGCTTTCACTCGAGCATAAAAATGAACTGGCAGGCGCCGGGCATTCTAAGCACACTTTCCAGAAATCTTCAGGTCATAGCCATCGACATGCCCGGTCACGGCGAATCAGACAAACCGGAAACAGAAACCGCCTACGGTACTGCGATGGTAGAAGACATCTTCAAGCTTTTAGATCACCTCAAAATAAGAAAGGCACATATCGTTGGCTACTCAATGGGCGGAATGATCGCAATGAAGTTTATTGCTCAACATCAGGATCGTGTGCAGAGCGGGGTTATTGGAGGTATGGGATGGCTGCGCGAAGGCAGCGTTCTGCAGAACTTCTTCGGGCTAATGCCGGAACGTGAGGGCAGTGCGGTACCTTCAGCGTGCGCGCGCAGCTTTGGGAAATTGGCGTTAACAGAGGCGCAGCTGAGAGGGATCAAAGTACCGGTGCAAGTTGTCGTTGGTGATCGGGACCCCACGAAACGACTCTACGTTACGCAACTGCAACAAGTGCGAAAGGATTGGCCGGTGATTGAGATTAAAGATGCGGGCCATTTGAATTGCATAATCAAACCCGAGTTCAAGCAATTACTCACGAGCTGGCTGGCAACGCACAGTTGAAAGGATTTTTAGAAGACATCTGACTTCAGGCGTAGAAGTCGAAATCGAACCGAAGTACGCAAATTACGAAGAAGGGCGGGAACCAGAAACTACAAACAGAAGCTAGTGGACTGTATCAGAGATTTCGCTAGCACTCACTAGCGGAACCTATTCCTGCCTCAACGCAACCATCGGATCAACCTTCAGCGCCTTCCTGGCTGGTATGAAACAGGCTCCCAGAGCCACTCCCGCCAGAATAAGCGAAATTGCCGCGAACGTTAGAGGATCAGATGCGCTCACGCCAAACAGCAAGTTCGACATCAATCGGGTAAGCCCAAGAGCTCCAACAGCACCTGTACCGATGCCTACAAGCGTGAGAGTCAACCCTCGTCCCATGATGACCCGCAACACGTCGCCCGGCCGCGCGCCTAAAGCCATTCTGATGCCTACTTCTCGAATACGTTGGGCAACCGCGTAGCGCATCACACCGTATATTCCAATGCTCGCGAGGACCAAAGCCACGCCTGCAAAGACGCCGAGCAGTGTCGCGTTGAAGCTGCGTCGAAAGGATGCCTCCTTCAGAATCTGATTCATATTCTGCACTTCAGTGACTGGCTGGTCCTTATCAAGGGCAAATATCTCGCGGCGAACATCCGAAGCAAGGTCCACGTTTTGGGCGCCACTGCGAATAACAAGTCTCATCAGCGACGATGGACTTTGAAGATAAGGCAGATAAAGCTCGGGATTGGATTCATAGGAGGGCCCGATTTCCTTCACGTCTTGTGCTATGCCAACAATAGTTAACCAGGCATTGCTGGTTTTTGGCCGCCACGGCGCCGTTGCATTCGGAAATGAGGTTCGGATGCGACATCCTAACGGATCCTGCCCCGGCCAAAAGCGGCGGGACATCGCATCATTGATGATCACGACTGCGTTGGACCCATCTCGGTCCGCATCGTCGAATGAGCGTCCACGGAGCAATGGAATATCCATCACACGAAAATAGTCATAATCTATTACGCGATATTGAACTGCAGCTTCCTGTTGCGAGTCTGGAGTTGCTCGCCCATCGATCTCAAAGGCAGTCGCGTCACCCCATCCGCTCGATGGCAGGAAGTCGACAGCGGTTGCTGATTGGATCCCAGGCACTTGCCGGATCCTGTCGAGAGCTTGTCGGTAAAAAGCTGCGATACCTCTCGGCTCCGCATACCTTGATCCGGGCAACCAGACTTGCATCGTCAAAAGGCCTTCAGGATTGAAGCCGGGCTGGACGACAACAAATTTCCAGAAGCTCCTGATCATCAACCCTGCGCCCACTAACAGAATCATCGCCAGCGCGATTTCTCCCACGACGAAAAAATCCATCAAACGCCGCCGAGTACTTACCGCCGAATTCATTACATTATCTTTTAACGCCTGGTTGAGCTCGAATCGATCCACCTGCAGCGCCGGCACAAGTCCAAAAGCAACCCCAGTCAAAATTGAGATTAAAATTGCGAAACAGAGTACGAAGCGATCAATTCCAATCCAGTCTGCGCGCGGGACCTCAGCAGCACCTGTTGGCAACAGCGCTCGCAGGAGGTCGAGACCCCATTGCGCCACGAGCAAACCTAATAGTCCGCCAATTACAGATAGCAAAATGCTCTCGGGGAGCAATGCGCGAACCAGACGTCCTCTACTGGCTCCCAATGCGATTTTCAAGGCGGTCTCTCGCTGCCTTGTCGCGCCCCTGGCGAGCAGCAGGTTCGCAACATTCACACAAGCGATCAGCAAGACAAAACCGGCAGCAGTGAGCAGAATCATCAGTGCCGGTTTTAAGTCCAGCACCTGGTTCTCCTGAAGCGTGATCACCTTAATTCCGCGGTTCTGGTTGGTCGTGGGGTATGCTTGGGCGAGTCGTTCGGCAATGGCATTCATTTCAGACTGAGCCCGATCCAATGAAATCTCGCGCTTTAAACGAGCGAACACGATCAATGAATAATCGTCTCGTCCCAATTGTCCCCGTCCGAAATCAAATGGCATCCATAAATCATAGTGCCGACTGCCGCCGAATAGATTGAAGTCCGCAGGAA
>DATFWY010000031.1:0-21872 GCA_035258805.1 Blastocatellia bacterium
ACGTGCCCGGCGAACGAAGCCCGTGGCGTGGCACGCTCCTCAACGACGCCACCATTGGCATCCTCGACCCATACGCGGTCTGGCGTGAAGTGCCCGGTTCGCGCCTCGCCACCGAACGGCGTGATCGTGACAATCGGCCGGCGAGCCTTGATACGCAGTGTCACGTCGCGCAAACCGTCCGGAAGCCCCTTGAGCCGCCACAGCCCGCCGCCAATGGACACCTTGAGCCGGAAGGCTTCAATGTCCCGCCAGCGCGAAAGGCCGCCGTGCGCGTCAAGGACGCTGGTTAACAAATCTTTCGTAATCTCTCCATTCCCGATCACCACGTTCGTTTTCGTTTCCATGTCTTTACTCCTATCTTCGTCAAGCGACTGCAACATCTGCCCATGGGTCTGCGATTCATGCCTCTTCATCAGCAAGAGCGCGCTCAGCTAGTTTTCTTCCCGCCTTCAGAAACTCGTCACTGAGTCGCGTGCCAGCCACTGCCCGCGACAAAGACAGCGCGCCGTACATCAGGGCGATCAAGCCAAGCGCCTTTTCCCGGCTCTCAGCACCTGCGTCAATTATGTTGGCAAGTGAGCCGACGAAGCCGGACAATTCATTTTCAAGAGCGCTGCGATATGGCTCACCATCCCGCGCTATCTCGGGAGCGGCGCTAGGCAGCGGGCAACCGGCTTCCTTATTGTCGCGATGCTCGAGCGACAGGTACTGCCTGATCACGCTCAGCGTCCGCGAGCGGGGCGTCCCACCCTTCGCGGATTTCAAGAGGTGGTCCCAGTTAGCGCTTGCCGCGTTCCGAAGCGTCTCGACGAAGAGTTCCTCCTTCGAGTCGTAATGGCTGTAGAAACCACCGACTGTGAGACCGGCTCCCTTCATCACATCCATCACTGAGCTTGCCTTGATGCCCCGTTCAAGAAGGAGTGCTGCGGCCGACGCTGCGATTGCTTCGCGAGACTTCTGTTTCTGCTTAGTCTTCTGATTCATGTCATCACCTCACGCATGCATGCGATTTACTCTTGACCCGAGAATTGCATTCATCTCACTAGTGCCCCGCGCCCGCGGGCGCGCCGCGCCGAATGTTTTTGATGAGCAGCACCAGCGGGACTGCCGCCAGCGTCAGCAGGAACAAGAGCCAGAACACATCGAGGAAAGCGAGCAGCGAGCTGCCGGCGCCTTCATCCACGTTCAGTTTGACTACCTTTAGCCTGTCCTCGTACTTCTCGGCCAGCGACTCGACGGTCGCGGCGAGTACATTGCAGGGCTGGCACCATTCGGCCCAAAAGTCCACCAGCACCGGCTGGGATGATTCCAAGACCTCGCTCTCGAAATTCGCATCATTAACTTCAGTTACATAGCCACTCATCTGCTTCCTCTTATATTATAATCGTCATATTACGATCGTAATATTTCGACTATACGATACGTTGTCAAGTAAGGTTCCAAGTCGGATAGTCAATGGTATTCTCAAGGATAAGGTTGTGATCGCGCGTGGCCGCGGCAGACATTCGCCCGACGTGGCGAAGGCATTGTAGTCGTACCACTCTTCCAATGACGCTCAAAAACAAGAATTACTGAAGCGGATACTTAGCTAGTTAGAATTTCTCGGTGGACTGATGCAGCCCTATCGGTAATCACAACTGAGTTTGTTGGACCAAGCAATGATAGCTATCTATACCACAGCCATATCGTGAAAAGCAGGCGACACGCCTCCTGATAAACAGGAGAAAAACAGGAGGGGTTCACGGTAACTAAAGTCACGTTTCCGAGAAGAGAGTCCGGCGGGCTGGGACATAGGTCCGCTTTTTGCGATGTTGCAAGCTAGTGAAAGTTGGTAACGTCACTGCGTTAGCGGCGGTCGTCATCGATGTCCAACCAGGCGATCGGTTCTATGCAGAAGGCATCAAGGGTGTGGATTCTTCCCGTACGAGTAACGAGGGAACCGATCTAGGAACAGGAACGTTTTACCCAGATATTTTACGCGGGAAAACGGCCGCTCGATGGACGAGTTAAGCGGCTGCGCCCAGCGCTTGCAAGACATACGCGCATCTTTCCGCAACGCCTACCTTCGGTACCTCGACTACATCGTACCCGCAGCGCTCGTACCATCCAGACGCTCTTCGATAAACGCTCACCGCTTCAACGAACGTTTGATCACGCTCGTCATCATTGGCGTAGATCGCTTCCCACGGCGGAAAGAGGAACACTTGCCGATGGTACGGATACGTCGACAAGAGAGCCTTCAGCTCATTTTCGGGCAGGGCGCCAACCTCGTGCAACATGCCAAGCGCGTCCACGACGCCACGCTCGTAGAAGACGAGGCCAGATTGATACGCGTGTTCACCGTACTGCTGGATGTCTAGGCGGAGAATGGCTTGGGCGAACTCCAGTGGTAGCGGCCTGGGGCTCAGTGACTGGCTCTTGCGAGCTTGGATGATGGCTCGCGCGCTGTCGACTACCACCGGATAGCCGCGCTGCTGCAGGGCGTGCAGCAGTGTCGTTTTGCCGCTGCCCGGACCGCCGGCAAAGACGATGCGTTGTATTGGCATGGTGGATTGAGAACGGCCTAACGCCCCGAGTCAAGCGCGCTGTGTCCCGGTCTTTAAATATCGCCGTTATTAGCGATTGTTCCTAAGCGATTCAACAGGTGCAGTGCAAAACAGCATACGTGTCTTTGCTTTTTAGATCATCCAGCAGGCGACAGGCTTCTCTCGTCGGCAAAACGATGAGTTCAATATGGCGCACTCCGCTTCCTAATTGACCTCCGGTGTGACGGGCAGGCTTCCGTAGACGCCTGTTACAGTTATCAAACGGTTGCCGCCCCACGGGATTCGTTCTTGGGCTGAGAGCGGCGTACGCCCATAGCGGTCGCGCAAGGCTTTCGAGGGCTTCTTATTGCGCTTGGATACGCGTCCATCTTCAATTACCACTATCATGCCCATAACGCTGCCCCTCAATCTCGATCTCGCCAAAACACGTAAGGTTAGCTTTCATGATGTTGCTCCGGTCTGAAGCGCTATTGGTTTGCAACCGGCGCTTCTGTTGCATCTCCACACTACATTCGGCCCAACACTATATCGGGCTACACTGTTTTGGTGAGTCAAAGTCGTGTGCTGTTTGTCCTGAGCTTCGTCTTTCGTTAGGGCTAGCGCTTTCTAGTATGATAGCTCGACAAACAAAGGAGAACCATGAATAGAAGTGCTAGTCGATTCGCAACTGCCTTCTCGTTATTCCTGACGTTCGCGGCTCTGGTGAACGCGCAGGAGGCCAAGCGCATCACGATCCTGTATGATGCATTCGGTGCACCGTCCGCACTGGTAAGAGACTGGGGTTTCGCCGCGTTCGTGGAGTACGGCGGAAAGCGGATTCTCTTTGACACAGGCAACAACGCTAAGACCTTCGAACACAACGCCAAGCAGCTCAGTATCGACCTCAAGCGGCTCGACGCGGTCGTCATCTCCCACCGCCATGGAGATCATACGAGCGGCCTCAACTACCTGCTCGAGGTGAACTCAGGCGTCAAGATCTATGCGCCTCAGGAAAGTTCGTTCTTCAAGGCACCCATGTCCCTGGGGTTCCTCGCGCCCTATCCGGGACTTCCGGCCGAGCTTCGCTACTACGACGGCAAGCCGCCCGAGCAGCTCGTCTCGGGAACCCCGTGGGAGAAGGGGAGCTTCGAGATTGTGACGAAAACGCTCGAGATCTTTCCTGGCTTGTTCGTTCTGACCACGCGGTCGCAGAAGCCGGGGACGATGGAGATGAACGAGGTTTCGCTCGCTATTCGCACACCCAGAGGACTCGCCGTTGTGGTCGGCTGCTCGCATCCGGGAGTGGAGAAGATTCTCGAGGAAGCTGCGAAGATCGATTCGCACCTCTACACAGTGACTGGCGGCTTCCACCTCGTCCTCACCTCGCAGGAAGAAATCCAACGGGTTGCAACCGTTCTTCATGATTCGCTCAAAGTCGAACGCGTAGCCCCTGGACATTGCACGAGTGAACTTGGCTTCGCGGTGTTTCTGGATCTATTCAAGGAGCGTTTCGACCGGGCGGGGCTTGGCAGGGTGATTCTGCTACCGTAGCGTCTGTGTTCTAGAGAGCGAAGGTTGACGCCACAAGTCCACTATAGCCGACCGCAGACATAGCGGCGGCTTAGCTCTGTGGTTGGGCGCGTTCGCGCGCCACCCGCAGCTCAAGGGCGTGTCGTCACGAGGCGCTGCAAACCGACGAGCGGCGCGTGTGTTGGTTCTTGGCCTATCTTTCAAATCTGCTCTCGCGCTGCGCGGGGCAGAGCGCCAAAACCGTTCGCCTGCTGAACAATGCGTGGTTGCAGGCGACAGCCCGTTGATCGACGCTCTTGCACGGCCATCTCCTGCAAACGGCAAAATTCCCCGTCGCTGATGTACGTAATCACCCGCATAAGATTCCTCTTCAGTGCAGGTTTTACATTGCGCGGATATTTTCGTCGATACCAGTAAAGGTTTAGTGGTAGGAAAGGGGCGGTTAAGTGTTAGAAGCTATCAAGCGGGCGCTTCTTTTCTCCGGGTCGCGCCAGATCTTTAAGCCAGCGGTCCACGGTTTTGATGTCCATTTGCATAACGTCGCGGACATTTTAGCGTGTTCTCCTCCGCGGAGGTTTTGCTCTCCGAAGTATTTCGCATGCCCGCGCAATCATCCGTTCCTTTTCGAGAGTGGAAAAGCCTGATCCTTTTGGGCGGCCGCCTTTTAAGCGTTTCAGCTCATCCCAGTCCAGCGTCATACGGACTGGAGCGTAGGTTGTAAGTTCGAGATGTGCGCTCGGGACTTCTATAAGAACATCGCCGCTCGATTTTCGTCTGGCCATTGCAGCCTCCTGTCGCTGCTCCAGATTTAACTTCGGCTTGCCAACTGACTCAGGATTGCCAGCTGTCCGCTTCGATAGCTAATCAAAGCGTTCGGCGAGCCGATTCCTTAATTACTCAATCATAACTTGACAGCAATCTTGACAGCAAAGCCGGCGAAAGTCAGCGGGCACCTCGAACGGATTGCAAGTTGTAAGTCTATGACAATTCGTTCGCAGAGCCTCGCCGTTTTCGTCGAAATCGAACATAGGATTAAATCGACTGAGAAGGGTCTTATGAGAAGGGTCTTATTTGTTTAGATTATTAGTTCGGGAGTAAAAGGTTTGTTAGCTCGAGGACAGAACAGTGCTACCCATCTTTGCCGCTGGTGCTTCGGCAAAGTTGCTTCTTCGAAAAGATCGGACCAGACCGGCGAAGCCCAAGCCAGAGGATGCTTCGGCTCGCCGGTTTTTATCCTGGTTTCAAATCGCTGCGCGCCGGTATCCTGGTTTCAAATCGCTGCGCGCCGGCCCGTTATCAACTGGAAAACGAGAACAACCAGTGCTAGAACAAGAAGCAGGTGGATGAACCCACCCAACGTGTAGCTGCTCACCATTCCGAGAAGCCATAAAATCAACAACACAACAAAGATTGTCCAGAGCATATCTGATTCCTCCATGTCCTTGACCAAATGGTTCGTTCTTCAGGGGAGATGGCACGGATCTGAAGATAGCTTTAGCATGTGGCGCCGATAGGCTGTGCCCAAGAACGCGCACTGCCAGTTCGGCCACTGTGCAACCAAATAAAACTCCCAAAAGAGTGGTCAAAAGCCCAAAAGCAATCGTTAAGATCATTTGCCACATCCCAACCAGGCGTACTGGAATACGCAATCCAGTGCTCCTGACACACTAGCGTGATCGCACTCCATAGCGCGGCAGACTGCTGCGAATTACGAACTCCGTCCCGCTGTTAAGGTCCAAATCATCGCGGCCCTGAACAAATACTGAACCAACGCCGGTGCCTGCTCCAATCGCCGCGCCTATCGCAGCACCCTTACCTCCACCGGCGATCGCACCGATCACAGCGCCAAGAGCGGCGCCAATGCCTGTGCGAGTCGCAGTCCGTGTCGTTTGGCTATCATCTTCTGAAACGACACCCTCGCTATCCACTCGAACATCTTCACCGCTTAAGGGCCGAACGCTTTCAATGTAGCCATCGAAGTTCCGGGTGCTCCCATTTGGAAGTCGTATGCGCTCGAAATTCATTGCGACCTCAGACCGTCCTGATATTCTTCCGCTTCGTTCGACACGACCCAAATAACCCTCGATTACGGCCCCCCGCAACTCCGTTGGCGATTGTACGGTCATTGTGAAGCGGTCGCCCTCGCGTGCTTGTCTCGTAGATAGGGGATTGTTCAGAGTAGCGATTATCTGATCGACGTCTGTCACTCGCGAATCCAGACGGTCCTGAGCTCGCGTGTCTTCACGGTACAGATCAAGCTGCGCGACATCTGATGTTTTTGTGTAGTAGCTATTGACTACAACAGGTTCGGAGAGATTGTCGGCATCGATCCGCCGAGTAACTCTAAGCTCGCGACCGTTGGTGACTGAATCGAACGTCACTGTGTA
This sequence comes from Blastocatellia bacterium, assembly GCA_035258805.1. Classification (GTDB taxonomy): domain Bacteria; phylum Acidobacteriota; class Blastocatellia; order UBA7656; family UBA7656; genus Onstottus_A. The sequence goes on from DATFWY010000031.1 coordinate 6,443, forward strand.
ATCGTTACCACGATCCCCGGTCGATGAAACCGTCAGACGATCGCCGACGAGAGACGAGGTAACGCGAATGGTGCGACCCCTTGGCGTCTGTTCTACTCGTTCCCGGCCATCAGCTTCGAAAGTCAGCTGGGGACCACGAGTGGAGGCCATGATGATCGTTCGACCCTGGCGATCAATGGCAAGCATCTCAGGAGCTTGAAGCCGGCGAGAAAGGTTGTCGCGGACCCGTTGTTGTTCCTCTGGTAACAGTCCGCGAGTTGCTATCTTCGCAACTCGACCAACCCGGTCGCTTCGGGTACTGTCGAGCCTGTAGGTACCGGTAAGCCGGCTTGCCAATCGATTTCGATTATCATAAGGCGAACCGGGGCCGCTATCCCACCGTGACTCCACATTGTAATAGCGTGCAAGTTGGACAAGATCAGCTCTAAGTCTTCCCCAATCCTGCTCTGCGCTTTGAGACAACTGGTGTCGAATCATGAAGCGATTGATGAAAGCGGCTCGGTTGAGTACTTCTCTCACATCAGCAGAGACATCTCCCCCTTGCCTGAAACGATCTCGCAAGGTTGCCGCCGCGGAGTCGAAGCTCCTCACGAACTCATTGATGTTGTCCTCTTGAACGCTTCCATCTAACCGGCTCCGGTCGAGGGCGGCATACAAGCTCGCCCGAAACTGTGTCGATTCCTGGTCAATACGTCGCAGGAGCTGGCCAACCTGTGCACTGTCAGCTCGATACGAGTCCCTTTGTGCTGATACAACTGATGCATTTCCAATCGCGATAATGGTCAGTGCAGCGATGAGTGATGTCGCTACGAATTGGTTAATGAGTTTCATGCTTGGTACCCTCCAGCATCGTCCTTTCGAGTCGTGTGACCCATTCCTTACTTGTGAGGCGGATGGGTAATACACGTCAAAGTTCATTCTTATTTAGTCCTGATGCCTAAGAATGAGTGCAAACCCGAGGCCGCGCTAAAAGCTTGATCTACGTCTCGCTTTCTTACAGCTTCGTACTGATCCTGATCATTTAAATGCGGGGAACTGCACTCGCTTAAGGGTAACGAGACAAGGATAAAGAAACAAAGGGAAGGCTGGATTAGCGCGGACTGAAAGGAGGGGATCTCGCCGCCCACAGACTGAAATGGGAGTTAAGAAAACTATGCGAGCGACGAGATAGCGAACAGTGAAACTTGAATCAACTATTATTATTCGGGGAGCTCAATAACCGTTCATGAAATGATGAGCTCCGATCTCCAGTACGCGCTCTCTGTTTGGGGTTATTTGACTTTCTCTGCACCGGCGGCTTCCATTATTCGCCGGGCCTGATCGGCTCGGTCGTCGTGAGTATACACGCCAAGAAGAATACCGCCTCTCTCAATAGCTTCGCTGTAGAACCGTGCTTCATGTTCAGGTATTCCGAGTCCGATTAAGCCTCCGGTTACTCCACCTGCTGCTGCTCCTGCACCCAGGCCAGCAAGCGTCGCTACGATTGGGCCAGCACCCACGAGCGCCAGCCCAGGTACGACGAGGATTCCAAGCGCAACCAATCCAGCGGCAATTGCTCCCAGTACGCCGCCGATTGTCGCACCAGTCGCCACTCCTTCCGGCGCTTTACTTGCCATTTGAAGCGCGAATTCACGGCCGCGGGTCGCGTCAGACATTAGGAGGCTAATGTCGTCTCGCGAGAACCCATAATCAACCAGGTTGTCAACGGAACGTTCAGCGTCAGCTTTTGTCTTGAATAGACCTGTAACAAGTGTTGCCATGCGAAAGCCCTCCTATAGCTTGAACACGCAGTACGTTGCAATGAGAGTGCCATCTGAAAACCCTTTGTAGGTCTTGCGATAAACGATGTTGCGTAAGCTTTCAGTTCACCGGCCCTTATCTTTGTATTCGATTAGTCCAGCCTGCTGACGATCGTTATTAGGCAGTTCCGGTCAGCGTTTTTCCGCAGCCCGTCGAGCTTTAACGTAGGTAGGATCGCTCAATCAAATACCATCGGGCTTCAGAGGCTGTGCAAAAACAAAGATCGCCCACATAACTAAACTGATGGCTTTTTGCTTGCTTACAGAAGTGCGTATCTTGTTCGTCCTCGCGAGTGAATGCTAACATCCAAATAATTAAGAGCTGGTGCTACAACCAGCTGAATGCGCTGATGGAAAAGCTGCACCCTCAAAACTACGAGGAATTTCTAAAACTCGCTGAAGACGGCACCGTGGTGCCGGTGGTGAAGCGTGTCATGGCTGACCTTCTCACACCAGTTGCCGCTTACCTGAAAATCGAACGCCTCAGCCCCTATTCTTTCTTGCTGGAGTCCGTAGAAGGAGGAGAGAAGGTTGCCAGATACTCTTTCCTTGGATTTGATCCCGATACTATTGTCAGAGGCCGCGCAAAGACAGTCACAATCGAGACAGGTTCAAGCACGGAAGAAACAGATGAGCCGATGCTAAATGTGCTGCGACGTCTTTCCGGCCGTCACATTCCCGTAAGATTTGCCGATCTTCCTCCATTTGTCAGCGGCGCGGTCGGTTACTTCAGTTACGATGCGGTTCGCTGGTTCGAGAACATCCCCGATTCACATCCCGATGATATTGGCATTGATGATGCAGTGATGATGTTCTTTTCAAAGGTGCTCGTCTTTGATCACGCGCGGCATCAGATTCACGTCATCGCTAACGTATTCACCGGCGGCAAGACGGATAACCTTGAAGCCGAGTATCAACAAGCGCTGAACTACATTGAATCGATAGAGGCTCGCCTGGAGGACCCCATTGAGCCGTTGCCGCGTCGCGAAAAATCCGCGAGGCAGAATGTTCGTTCCAATCTCACCAGAGAGGACTTCGAAAAAGCGGTAATCGCCGCTAAAGAGTACATCGCGGCCGGCGATATTTTTCAGGCTGTCCTGTCGCAACGCTTCGAGGTTGGCTTGAGTGCTCACCCTTTTGAAGTTTACCGGGCTTTGCGCATCGTCAATCCGTCGCCGTACATGTTTTTTTTAAAGAACGCGGATCAGTCACTGATCGGCGCATCGCCGGAGATGCTGGTTCGCGCGACAGGCCGCCGAATTGAATATCGGCCGATTGCCGGCACGAGGCCACGTGGCGCGACTGAAACTGAGGACTTGCTCCTCGGCGAAGAGATGCGTGCGGACGAGAAAGAAGTAGCCGAGCACGTGATGCTGGTTGACTTGGGACGCAACGATCTTGGGCGGGTTGCTGATTACGGTTCAGTTGAAGTTACCGATCTGATGATCATCGAAAGGTACTCTCACGTAATGCATCTAGCCTCGGCCATCAAAGCTCGGTTGAGATCCGGCAAGGATCGATTTGACGCACTAGCCGCATGTTTCCCGGCGGGAACTGTGAGCGGCGCGCCAAAGATTCGAGCGATGGAAATAATCGATGAGTTGGAACCGACTCGTCGAGGCGTTTACGCGGGAGCAGTTATGTACCTCGACTATTCAGGCAACCTCGACTCTTGTATTGCGATTCGTACGATCCTCACAAAGGACGGACGAGCTTATTTTCAGGCAGGCGCGGGTATCGTTGCGGACTCGGTGCCGGAAACGGAGTACGTCGAAACAGTGAACAAGGCCCGCGCGATGCTTCAGGCAATTGAGATGGCTGAGAGTCAGTAGTAGCACGCATCGATGCGAAATCCAATTTAAAAGCTTACCGTCAGGTCAGTTTAGTGTTCTAATTCTTCCAACAGTTCTCGCCCCGTGGAACTTTTTCACCCTTCGGCGACTGTTCCACATAAGCCTTTAACTCTCGGATCGCTGGCTCGCGTTCCCCTTTCCTGATGTAGGAGAGTCCCAGATAGAAGTGGGCGTTTGGGTACTTCGTTCCATCGAGCGATGGTCACCGATTTCATGCAGTGTTATGCTGGCAACGCTCAGCTCGATTCATCACTAGAGGATCATCGATCGGGGGTTGTTTTGGAGGGAGTGACCGATTCGATGGAGATCAAAAGCACGACGCTACAGAATTGACGGCACTTTGCTTGGTTTCGGAGGTACGCACCTTGGAGTCTCCGAGCACTTAAGCGTAAGTTCAGCCGAACGTTTGGCGAAGGTCACCCCTGAAAAGGCTATTGCATAATGCGGTGAGGTTTACCCCATGACCAATGGAGCTTTGTCCAGTCCTCGTCGATAAGACAACCAAACACTATTCAGGCCTGAATCATCTACGAGGTAACCCTCAAGGAACTGTCGATTAAGAGCAAGACACGGAAAATAGTCGCGGTCAAATAAGAAAGGAGGGAATTCATATGTCAGGACTGGCGCGTATCATATTCGGCGAAGTCACCGGCAGGCTCAGCATCAGGGCTGTCGGACTTACGATCCTTTTGGGTTCAATCGCCGCTGCCCAGACCGGTGAGTTCTGGCAAAAGAAACCGTATCGGCAATGGTCTGAGGCAGAATGCCATAAGATGCTGGAAGAATCTCCGTGGGCGAAGACTCATACACTGGCTCACGTGTACATCGATCCTCTGCAGTCGCCGAGTTCGCCACCAATTTCCAAAGATCCGTTTCAAGTGCCCGACCCTGCCACTGGTCCGGTCAGATCCTCGACTGCGGATCGCGCTCGCGAGCAGCAGCCAAAGATCAAATACGTCGTACAGTTTCGCTCTGCGTTGCCAGTTCGCCAGGCTCTGGTTCGTATGATGCAGATCAACCAGCGCTACGATCAGATGCCGAGCGAAGGGAAACAAGGGTTCGACCAGAATGCAGAGCAGTTCCTGGCAAAGAATCTCTCAGACACCATCGTCCTGTTCGTTACGTTCAGTTCAAATGTGCAGGAGTTCCTGATGGAACTATCCCGGTACTGGCAGGCCCAGACGACTGAGACACTCAAGAACTCTGTTTTCTTGATTACTCCCAGGGGTGACAGGATACCGCCGATAAACTACATCTGGGCAGGGACTGAATTCCAGCTGACCTTTCCGCGCGAGTACAACGAGCAAACCTTGGCATCGCCGGGCGATAAGATGATTCGGCTCGAGTTCACTCACCCTCGGATCCGCCAACAAAATGAAGCTCGCATTCTTCTTGAGTACAAGCTGGAGAAAATGTTGGTTGGGGGATCGCTCGCCCTATAAGTAAGAGAGTCGAATAGTTTTAGCGAACGTCCAATCCTCTACGCGATATCGAAGTCGGCTTTGGGCGAACGGACGCAGCACGGGGTTTCTTTTTTCGAATTTGTATTGGGTGCTCTCCGAAGATGAGGGCTGAGACTGGTGGCCCCAGCCCTCATCTTATCAGGTCCTTTTGGCAAACAATTAGAACTCGACACGGAGACCCAATTGAATCCACCTGCTCCCAGTTGTGCGGTTCGGAGGCGTGAACTGAGTTGTGATCACGCCAAACGCCCGTGGGTTGGCAAGGTCCAAACTCGGGTTAACGAAGTCAACTTTGTTCAACACGTTAAAGAAGTCAGCAGAGATCACCATGCTCGCCCTCTCAGTAATCGACGTCTTCTTGCCTATCGACATATCAAGATTCCATCTAGGCAATCCTCGTAGAGGGTTTGCGCGACCAGCACGACCGTCACTACTTACGTTGACCCTGCGGAACTGACCAAAGACTTTTTCAGGATCTGTAAACAGATTCAGGCCGGATCCGCCGGTCTTCGGATCGCCGTTCACCCCGATGTTGTTGGTTCCCGGAATACCACTATGGACCGTGTTACTAAGCGTGCCTGGATCAACCATCGGAATCGCGCCGGAGTTGAACCCGAGGAACAGACTTCCGCCCCACACGCCCGCGCCTTCGTTCACCGTCAGAGCATCACCACTGCGAGCGGTGAAGATTCCTGAAAGGTACCAGCCTTCGATTACCTTGTTGAGTGGTGCGAACGAGCTGCGCAATTTGTTCCGCCCGAACGGAAAGTCATACAGCCAGGACGTGTTGAACAGATGAGTGATGTCGAACGGCGATGGCCCGTACTCAGCATTCAGATCGAAGCTGTTGGGCATGACATTTGCCGCGTTCTGGATAGCGCCGAGCTGATCCAGCGACCGCGAGAACGTGTAATTCACGGTGAACAGCAAGCCCTGAGACATGCGCTTGTGCAGAGTCACAAACATGCCGTTGTAGTTTGACGACCCGGTGCTGGCGCGCAGGAACAGTGTTCGCGCCAGATAGTTGTTGAACGGCGCCTGTCCAACCAGAAGCCGCCGCTGGTCAATGGTCAGGAATATGTTATTGAGGTTCCCGTTGATGAAGTTTGACGACTGGGCGGCTGCCAGAGCTCTCGTACCACCCGGGTTGGCACCCTGGGCGGGGTACTGGTTCTCAAACCAGGGCTGCGGAGTGACGTTGGCCGCCAGTATGCCTGCCCTGAGCTGATTTGCAACTGCGTCAAACGCCTGCGCGAACGTTTGCCCAGAAGCGGTGTCCAGGAACATATACGGCACCTGTCCAAAGCTCATGCTCTGAGGAAGCTTGCGGGCGAAGCGGCCGACATACCCCACCTCAAGTAACATGTTTCCTTTGATCTCGCGCTGCCAGGTCACGTCGACGGCGTGGTTCTCACCGACCTCAATTGACGGGTCCACCTGGAAAGAAAGGATCTCCGGAAACAGCGTAAGCGTTCCGTTAGGGTTCAGACCCCAGAATGGAGATATCGGAACGGTCAACGTCGGTACGGTCGGTATCGGTATCGTGCCGTCCACTCCAACGCGGAACCCGTTGAGCGCCGGATTCGAGCTGGTTGCGTTGCAGTTCTGGCCACCGTTGCCCGTGGCGTTGCAGCGCGGTGCGCTAACATTGAGAGTTTGCGCAAAGGCGACACCAAGCGTCGGGACAATGACGCTTTGCACAGTATTCTGACGATCGAAGACAAGCCCGTAGCCGCCGCGAATTACAGTCTTGTTCTCCCCGAACAGTTTATTCAAAAACTTGTTCTTGAATGAAGGGTTCCACGCCACGGCAGCGCGTGGAGCAATGTTGTTCCAATCGATGTCGAAGACACCGCTACGGTCTGCGTTATTTATTGGTTGGAACGCGATTGCTGGGTTAAAAATTTTTCCGACTCGTGCTGCTTCTTCTCTTGCTCTCAGGTACTCGCGAGCCGTCTGCTCTTTGAGCGTCGTGCCATCTATCTGGACGCTCTGGCGACCGAGCTTTTCGGTTGGCGGCGTTTGCCATCCATAGTTGACACCAAAAGTAAGCGTGAGCGACGGATGGATCCGCCAAACATCCTGGAAGTAAAACTCAGGCGCCCAAAGCGTAGTGTCTGCCTCCAGCAGTTCCCCGAATGGCAGAGGCTTGAGATCTCCATCCCGAACCGCCAGCACACTGACGTTGTCAATTATGCCTGTCGTTGAGGCAAAGAGGCGGTTCCAATTTCGGACGTCTGTAGTGGTCACGCAGTTAGTGGTGATTGTCGCACTGCAGGTCGGCGGCCGGTTCGTCGGTTGGATATTAACAACACCGAGATCGGAGTCCAACTGGGCGACCAAAGCGCCAAGCGCGCCAAGCACCTTGTCATCGCGGAGGTGCCGGGTCGGAAGGTAACGAATGTGGCCGCCGAATTGAAACGTGTGGGCGCTCTTTATCCACGTCATGTCGGCATTCCATTGGAAGTTCTTGTTGTCGTTAGCCTGCTTTCGCGCCAGCTGCGTATCCACGTCGACCGGCTCAGACAAGACGCTTTGTGCCCCGCCCAGCGCGCCGGCGTCCAAAGCGATATGGCTCTGTCCGTCGGTTATTCCGGTTTCGGTTCCGGGTATGCGCAGCAACGCAGCCGATGCGTTCGGTCGCACGCGATCGGTTGCCGTCCTGACCCTCACCCACCCGAAGCGAAACTCACCCGTCAGCGTTGGTGAGAAGGTCCCTGTTATTCCCGCGCTGACCATGTTCTGTCGGGTCGGAAACTTCTCGAAACTTTGAGTGTTTCCGTCGATGATGGACACCAGAGTAGAGCCCCCATTCAACTCTCCAAAATATCGGAATGCCGCGTCGAACCGCCAGTTGTTGGAGATGTTGTAGTCCAATCGAGCATTGTAATAATCATTCTCAAGCGGGTTGGCCACGTTAGCTCGGAAGCCGATGGTGTTCAACCCGTCTCCGGATGACGGATCGTTACCCGCTGGCATCTTGGACCAGAGCGACGACATACTGGGACTCAGGCCGATTCCCCGCGGGTCGCACGCCAAATTACCAGTGGCACCGCAGAGAGAGGAAGTTCTCAGGTTGTACGAAACGATGTTGCCGGCCGCGTCGCGAAAACGCAGAATTCCAGCACGCAGTGTATCGGTTGGCACTATTCGAAGGATAGGAGTGCTGCGCGGGAAACGCCGTCCTTCGTAATTCAGGAAATAAAATGCCCTTTCATTCGATGGCCAAACCGGACCTCCAAAACGGAAACCGAAACGATTGTCCTTTAACTCTGGTTTACGGACCACCTCGGTACCGTCGGGTTTTCTGCCGAGCCGCTTGTCGGTCCACGACGCAGCGTTGAGGTTGTCATTTTGGTGATACCAGTACGCCGCACCATGATACTCATTGGTGCCATGACGACTAATGACTGAGACCTGGCCCCCAGCTCCGCGCCCAAAAGCGGCATTCGGGTTGGCGACTCCGACGCGAAATTCCTCGATTCCATCAATCGGCAGTTGCGCATACGTGGCCGTTCCGCCGACGGATTGATTCGTAACATCGATGCCATCTAAATGAAAGGTGCTTTGATCTGATCGCGATCCTGCCACTTCCCCGGCTGAAGTGGTCAGGGGCTGCAAAGTTAACAGTTCGTTTGCCTGTCTGGTCAACGCCGGAAAGCGCGGCATCACAGATCCAGCAATCACGTTCCCCACCGTCGAGTCGCTTTTCTGGAGCTCAACCTCGCCGCCAGCTGTGACCTGAACCACCTCCTTCACCTCGCCAACCTCGAGCTCCGCGTCGATGTCGTAGGACTTGGAAACTTCAACCTTGATTGACGGAATGCTGGTTGTTCGAAATCCCGACTTGGTGACGGTGATGTTATATACTCCCGGCGACACCGTGGGAAAAACATATTTCCCAGATTCGTCGGTTGTTTGAGTTATGCGCTGGTTGGTTGCGGGGTCGGTGAGCACGACCTCTACTCCGGGCATCACCGCTTTGTTGGGGTCTGTGACGATTCCCGAAATCCGTGCAGTGGTCGCCGTCTGCGAATGTACGGGTCTTACAGGAACCAGCGTTACGGAGAGCGCGCCAAGCAAAATTGTGAGTTTCAGCAGGAAACCTACCCGTTTTCGAGAAAACTGGTCGAATTCACCGCGTCCCCCACTGACTGATGCAACGTGTTTCATCGATGTCTCCTCCTTGGTGATTGTTTGCTTGTCCCAGAAATAAGTGCTCTGCGGCTCCATCTGAACTGATAGGATTGCTATCGATTCCGTGGCGCTGTTCGCTCTCAGGTAGAAGGCCTGCAACCCGCCGCGCAGTTAGGCGGTATATAATCCAAAGATAGTCCGAAGTCAATTCACGATCACAATTTCACAATCAGAAAATGGTCTCTTCTCACAAACCCTGAACCACTAATCGATCAAGACGAAAGCCCTTTTTTAGGTGCGAATCGGAACGCCATCGACTTTCTTACCGGAGGAATAGAACAACTTAAATGCGAGATAAGAATACTTGAGCTACAGTGTCCAAGAGTGGGTCAGCGACTGGTATCGTCCCGACTACTATGCAGAGTTGGCCAAGGCTGTCGCCCTAGCTCGCAATCCGCATGGCTCAGCTTCGTCGTTCGACCCCGGCGAAACCGGCGAGAAGAAGCGCGTTCAACGCGGCGGACCCTTTCTTTGTACGGATCCGTACCTCTTGCGATACTGCGGTACATGTCGGCACTCGAGGAATAGTGACGTCAGTACCGGCACCAACCATCTCGGATTCCGCTGCGTTATACAGCCGTAGTGCGTACCATGATCAGCCGTCCTCGGAAAGAATAGCCGAATTTGTTTGTGACGTCAGCCAGGCGAATGATCAACAATCATCGCATACTGACCACAGACGGATTATTCCGACTGCCGTCCACGGGTTCGGAGTTATCAATAATTTGCGACGCCCTTTGTTCAAAGGAAGGTCTTAGCTCGTTTGTTCTTCCTACAGGGAAAAGCACTGCGCGCACGGACTCTTCGCACCAGGAGATGACTTCAATGACTGTTACTAATGAAACAATCGCCACTATTAGTACAATGTTGTGGCCATATTGGCAAAACACGTTAGGATTAGCAAGAGCACTTCTGACTAAAAAGGAGCGGCTCCGAGGAGCCGCTCCCGTTGACTATGCGTAGCTGAGTACGCTTACCAGTTGATACCGATATTGAAGCTGATTTGTCGCTCGGTACCCGTTGTGTTGGTGAGACGTCCAAATGTTGTAGCTTCAAAAGCGAAGTTGTTGGTAGCGTAGTTGTTGGTATTGATGGTAAAGTTCGGATGATTGAAGACATTGAACACAATCATCCTGAACTCGACGTTTCCTCGCTCTGAGAAATAAGTCCTCTTGGCAAGGCTAAAATCGGTCTGTGTGAAGTTCGGACCAAAGAGTGAGTTCACTGGAAAGTTGCCGAACGTGCCAGCAGCTGGTTGGACAAACAGACCCTCTCTCAATCTCGCGCTCGCCAAAGCACCAGTCGAGCCAGTGACGACATTCAGCAAGCTCGGATTGACGAAGAATACGCCAACCGGCGTGCGGAACACACCGAGTGCATCCTTGAACTGTTGAAAGGTTAATGAACCCAACTGCGCCGCAGTAGGGCTGGCGCTAGGGCCGTTAGGGTTACTGTTAGCGTTGAATTGGTTGTAGGAGGATCGAAATGAAACCACATAGAACGGTGTAGCCGTCTGGTACGTTACGATCCCTCCCGCTGTCCAACCCTCGAGAGTCTTTCGCAGCGGCGCCCAGGTACCGCTGAGATAACGACGCCCGGTGCCGAACGGAAGATCATAGACCACATTGGCCACGAAACGGTGTCGCTGATCCTGGTCGGAATTCTGGTAATCCAGACCAAAGTTTCTTATCGTACGGCTCGTCTCCAATGAGCTTTGGTTGTTAACGATTCCCGTTCCGTCGTTCAGCGTCCTGGCCAAGGTGTAGTTGGCCTGGAACTGAAGTCCGTTAGCAAACCTGCGACGAAGTTCAACCTGAAGCGAGTGGTACTTGGAATAGGAGAAGTTTCCGAGCACTCGAGCAAAGGCTGCGTTCGGGTTCGTTACAAAGAACGCCGGCGGCAGGAGCTTGCGAGAGTTTATGTAAGTCGGACTGAACGCCAGTGTGTTGACCATAGCGCCGATGTTGTTCTGCTGGAGGTTGCTGATGAATGTCGAGCTGTTGAAACCGGATGCCGCTGCGACTCCAGTGAACAACTTGGTGAAGATCGGAAGCGGCACTGTTCCCGCCGCACCCGGCGCAAATGACGTGTTACCGTTGGCAGCAAGATTCTTCTGAGCGTTCAAGAACTCCTGCAGGAATCCGTTCTCGAAGATGTTGCCCTCGTTGTAATCGATCGCCCGGAAGATCTTTACTGCGTGGTTTCCGGCATACCGAACTTCGATTGCCATGTTGGGGGTGATCTCGCGCTCGATACCGACTGACCACTGCTGTACGTACGGCGTTCGAATGTTCGGATCGATCGCCCACAGACCGTTAGTCGAGCTCAGCGCAAAGTTCTCCGCAGAGGTGATTGGAACTTTGAACGGAGCCACAGTAAGCGGCACACCGGAGGAGGTCAACACTCCCGTTGGAACATTGTTTGCCGCGGTCTGAATCAGGCCTGGATTCGTAGTGCCGGTACCCAGCGCATTGCTGACAATCGTAAAGCCGTCACGCAGATAGCTGATTGAATAGCCAGCACGAATCGAGCTTCTGCCTTCACTCCCGAAGATCCAGCGCATCGGTCCCGTCTCGAAATTCGGAGAGTAGGCGAAGCCGATGAAAGGCGCAAAGTTGTTCCAGTCATTCTTATACAGACCCTTGCCGGTATTACCGCTGACAAAATCGAGAGTTGCCGAGGGGTTACCAGCGGTCGAGTTCGGATTGAACAGATTGCCCGCACCACCAACACCAAAAAGGTCATTGAAGTTGGTTATCTGTAAGCCTAGTCCGTCGGGCAGCGTTGGAACTCCAAGAAACTCATAGCGGAGACCATAGTTTAGAGTAAGGTTACGCTTGATCTTCCAGGCATCCTGGAAATAGAAGCTCACGTCGCGATAGAGGAATTCGCGCGAGCGGGTCGCCCCCGGAACGAAACCCGAACTTGGGCTTGTGACGTTGAACGTCTGCGCGGCACTAGCGAGCATTCCCGTCAGGTCTCGATAGATCGACCGGGCATTATTGAAGATGCTGGTTCCCGCAGTACCCGCCGGAAGGTTCGGGAAATTAGCAGTCAAAATCCCGTCCGGATTTGCGCTGTTGGTACCTAGAGTAATTTGCCGATTGATACCCGCATCGTTGGTGCTGATAGCGCCGACGGATTGAGTATCATTGCCCATGCGAAATGTGTGGTTGCCTTTTACCAACGAGAAGTTGTCAACACCCTGCCAAAGCTGCGTGTTGCGCCCCTGAGACATAAAGGTATTGTCATAGTTAGTTGTAGCCGCCCCGAAAATTATGAACGGAACGGTTGGCTGGGACTCACGCAGGAAGCCTACGGGCGCAAACTGACGGCCGAAGCGTGCTTCATTTGTCATGTGCGCGCCGAAGGTTGAATGAACGGCTGCGCTCCACAGCACTCGCGTTGAAGCCTGGAACGCGTTGACACCACCCGGGAAGGGTGCTTCGAGACCGTTAAACGTATCTGGAGTCAGCAAGAATTCGCCCCTGTGGTAAACGAACTCAAATTTATGCGAACCCCACTTCTGGCTGTCCCACAGCTGCTGGTCAAAGCGACCGTTGTACCTGTCACTGGGGTCTCTACCGGAGACGTTGTAGCGGAAACCGCGGAAGTTCAACTGGTCTCCAACGAGATCGTTGTTCGCCGCCGGCATCGCGTTGAGCTGTGCGGTGGTGATCGAGTTAAGCGAGTGGAAATTTCCGAGGGTTAGAAGATTGATTGACCGAAGTGCGCCAGTCGAGTCGACATACCGGAAGATTCCAGCGCGCGCTTCATCAGTAAGAACCGTGCGGTTGCGCGTTACCGCGAACGGCTCGCGGAAACCTTCGTAGGAGAAGAACCAGAAGCTCTTGTTACGTCCATCGTAGAGGTGCGGGATATACACTGGGCCCGATGCCTGCACACCGAAGAAATGCTGACGGAGAAATGGTCTGGCAACACCGGTGGCGTTGTTGAAGAAAGTGTTTGCGTTTAGCGCGTCGTTGCGATGCTGATAAAACACGCCGCCATGAAAACCGTTGCTTCCCGACGGGGTTACCAGCGTAACCTGTGCGACGCCTCGTCCTGCATCAGAACCTACCGTTCCTACGGTAATGCTGAATTCGCTGGTGGCGTTGAGCGACGGAGAGCTAATCGCAAAGAACGAACTGCCCTTTACGAAGTTGTCCATCGCGTTGATGCCGTCTTGAGTGACGTTTGTTGCGTTGCCTCTCAATCCCTGAACCGACGCGTTTCTCACATCCGTTCCGTTCACCGCGAGCCCTGCCTGGAGACGCGCAAGATCGAGCGGGTTGCGCGACAACAGCGGAAGGTCGTTAACCTGCTTCGCAGTGATTGTCTTTGAGAGCGTGGGGGTGGTCGTGTTGATGACTTCCTGTGCGGTACCGGTTACGGTGACCTGCTCGGTGACGGCGCCGACTTCGAGGCTGACTTCAACAGCTGAAGGCTGATTGACCTCAATCGTTACTTCTGTAAGTTCGGTTTTCTTGAACCCGCCCGCTTCTATTGTCGCAGAGTACTTGCCAGGGGCGAGTGAAGGAAAAGCAAAAGCTCCCAACTGATTTGTGGTTACTTTAGTCTCTTCGTTTGTTGCGGTGTTTTTGACCACAACAGTCGCATTGACAATCGCGGCACCGTTCGGGTCTTTAACGACTCCGCTCAGGCTGCCGCGTGTACTCTGCCCAAAGGCGGGCACACTTGCTAATAGTAGAAACGTTAGAATCACTGAAGTGAGTCTTCTCATCATGTATCTTCCTCCTACCACTTGCGTGTTGTTTGCGAAGTGAGCCATATCCGCAATGCCGACTTTAACTCGCAGGTATGGCCCTGTGGACTGAAGGCGTCAAAGGAAACAAGCGCCAGTAATATGGCTGTGCGCACTCGCTCCCACAAACGTGCACTGAAAATATCATTCGGAGCCTTGATAAACTGAATCCGCGCAGGACTTCTTCCCCGCGTGGCCTGATGTTACTAACGACAGAATGAGAACAGATTTTGCCCGTAATTAATTGCAGGACTGTAAAGAAAGCCGATATCGATCCCTCTACCTGCATTCCTTGCTTCCGATTGTGATTTTTTTCTCGGCTTACGTGGAAACCCAGGATGCGACCCGTGTAGTGTCCAAAATTGGTCGCACTTCGCGCCCGATTCCTTCAATTATATCCTGGTATTTCCGAACGTTATTTGAGAGTTGGCGGTCATTTGGTGCAAGGATAATGCCAATACTTTGCTCCAGGGTTAACGAACTTTTGAACCCTCCCTATTTCTTCAGGATGAAGGATTAAAGCGACGAGCGGCCTGAGGTCGTTCCTGTCCAACCGACTAGTTGGTCGGTCGAGTCTATGCCCCCTTTCCATGTTTTCGGATATTAATTCAGGAATATGAAGATCGGCAGGGCCGGAAATGTCCCCCAAAAAGGGAGGCATTACCTCGAAAGCACCCTCTGTCGTGCTCGCCTTGGCGTCACCGTGGGCGCCCCGAATCTGTGGGATTGAAACAAAGGCGGAGCCTGACCAGTGAGATCAGGCTCCGCCTTATTATCCGTGAGAGGAAGTCGCCAGCTAGCCGAATACTCAGCCAGCCCGTCTTGACGCTAGAACAGAATCTTCAGCCCCATTCTCATCGTTCTTCCGCCGCCGTTCAGCAGGTTGAAGTCGAAATATTGTCCCGCTAGCGAGCTAACTACGTTCCTGTTAGGAACTCCGGTGAACTGCGGATGGTTGAACACGTTGAACGCCTCGAGCCGATATTCCAGGTTAAAGCGCTCGGTAAGCCGGAAATTCTTGAAGACGTTCAGATCGAAGTTCTGCGTCCACTTCGACCGCTCGGTATTTCGACCGATCGTCCTGGCGTTTGGAAAGCCAGTCCCTTGCACGACGAATACATCATTCGGCGTGACACAGCTCTTGGTATCAGGATTTTGGAAGCCTGTCGAGCACGTCGCGGGTGCTACGACGATCGCCCGCGTATTGTGAGGAGCGTCTGGATTCCCAATATCCGGCCGGTCAGCGGTCGCAAGACCATCGCCGTTTCTGTCAAACCCGTTGATGATTGTGAAGGGTGCGCCGGATTGGAATGATGTCACTCCTGAAACCTGCCATCCCCCCAAAACGTGTTG
>DATFWY010000032.1:0-27365 GCA_035258805.1 Blastocatellia bacterium
TTGAGCCCAGGTTTCTCCATCCGCCGAATGCAAGACGGTTCCATTGTCACCGCCGACGAAGATGTCCACATTGGAACCTTCCTCTTCGATACCATCACCGTGTGTCTGTTGCCCCCAAATCGCTTGCAGTCGCCAGTTCACGCCCGAAGGTTGGGGGATGAAATGACCTCCGCGGTCGGGTGAATGCAGAATCAGGCCGTTTGTCCCGCAGAGCCAGATTCTTTTATCGCCATAGCCCCAAACTCCGAAGAGATTGTTTTGGTTGTAGCGAATGCCAACATTGAAACGATCCCAGGTCGCGCCGCCGTCTTCGCTATGGAGCAGAAGTCCGGCATTCCCGGAAGCCCAGATGTTGGTGGGCGAGGAAGCCCAGATGTGGTGAAAGGTATTATCGGCGACAGCATTTGGCTGTGGTTGCCAAAGATCCGAATTGGAGTCTTTGGCGGCCTGCCGGGTGCCAGTTGTCGGTTTGCCCGCAAATGCTGGAGCGTTGGGGAGAAAGTTGAACAGAGCCAAACTCACCAGCAAAGTCAGAAACGATTGACTCCTTTTTCGCGCGATAGTGACAACAGCATGGTTCATTAGGATTCTCCTTTATGGTTGAGTGTTTTGGCCGACACAGCTGTTAAGACCTGCCACGAGGTAACATTGGCTATAGATGTACTATTCAGGCTCGAGCGTACCGCCCTAAGAGCGAGTAAAAATGAACTCCGGAGGCAGCGTTCCGTCGGAGTCTCGAACCTGTATGTCGACCGTTTGACCTGGTGCTATCTTCCAACGCATCAGGTCGATCACTATGACCGTCAGGCCGAATAATCGAGTGATATTCCTTGTCATTTTCACAGGAAGCTCCTTTTTGATAGTTACAACAGCGCGTTGCACTCGGATCCTCGTATTAAGGTTGATGTTTGGAATCAAAAAGCGAATTGATGCAGATAAGAAGCAAGCCGTCGGACGTTTCGATGAAGTGAAGCTTCTCTGCCTCCAGCCATCGGTAGATCGTGAGTGAACTGACGCGAGATAAAGCCGCTGCCTCATCCGGAGTCACCATATCGACCTGCTCGGCGCACTCGGCACACCGTGCCAGGACCGAGTCGCCGCGTCTGCGTATTACAAAGACTTGATCGGTCTCGATCGTGATCCCCGTTCTTCGTGTCGTCGTCACGTCCCGTCCTAAAGAACCGACGGGCAGAGGGCGGAAAGCAGACCGCAGAAACGCCTCGCTGCCCGCGCTCGTTGTGCCCGTTGCCTCGCTTGCTTTCTTCTGATTTCCGCACTATTGTGTCTTTGCTTTCCGTCTTATGAGATAGGGAAGCGATGAGCCGAGCGAGGTATCTGAGCTCTTCAACCCAACCCCACTAGCCCACCGCTGGCCCACTTCACGGCGGACAATACTCTCGCAGCAATCGAGAAGTCCTTTGGCGATTCTTTGATATTTCTTAAAGGATTCTTTGAGCGTGCTTGGCAGTTTCTTGGGGCGGTTATGAGTAAACAGGCAAGACACTTATACGAGTTCGGCCCTTTCCGCCTGGACGCAACAGAGCGCCTCTTGTTGCGAAACGGCCAGGCGGTGTCCATAACTCCCAAGGCCTTCGACCTGCTGTTGGTGCTTGTTGAGAACAGTGGACACCTGCTTGAGAAAGAAGAATTGATGAGGCGGCTCTGGTCCGACAGCTTTGTCGAGGAGGCCAACCTGTCATACAACGTATTTGCCTTGAGAAAAGCATTGAGAGACAGCAATGGCGACGATCGGTACATAGACACCGTACCCAGGCGGGGCTACCGCTTTGTCGGGCAGGTGAGGGAAGTTGTGGAGGCTGGCGCTGATCTGATTGTGCAAGAGCATTCCAAATCACACATCGTCGTAGAGCAAGAGGAAGAAGAGAGAGCCGGGAACGGTGAGACGCTGGGAACCGGGAAAACACAGGACATCGCCGCGCCGCCACGGCGCCGTTTCGCCTTTCCAGGCTATGGCCGGTTGGTGACCAGCTGGGAAGACAGTGCACCACAGTGGAGGCTGGGCGCGGTTGCAGCCACTGCCCTGCTCATAATCACTGGACTGGCCGCCGCGTTTTCTTACTTCCGGGCCACGAGTAAGCCCAAGCCGACTGCAATAGCGGCGCCGGTCAGATCGATCGCGGTGCTCCCGTTTAAGCCATTGAGCTCGGATTCCAACGACGCGTACCTTGGGCTTGGGATGGCCGATACCTTGATAACCAAGCTCAGTAGCATTAACCAGATTATTGTTCGGCCGACGAGCGCCGTTCGCAAATACACAGACCCGGGCCAGGATCCGCTGAAGGCTGGCCGGGAGCAACTAGTGGATGCGGTGCTGGACTCAAGCATCCAGAGGTCCGGCGAGAGAATGCGAGTAACGGTAAGGCTCCTGGACGTACGAAACGGATCACCGCTCTGGGCAACGACCTGTGATGAGAACTGCTCGGCAAGTATCTTCGAGCTACAGGACTCGATATCCGAAAGGGTCGCAGCCTCTCTGGTAATGAAGCTGACCGGCCAGGAGAATAGGCTGGTTGCTAAGCGCTACACCGAGAGCCCCGATGCATATCATTCTTACATAATGGGCCTCTACTATTTTCCCAAGTGGAGGGAAGAGGGGTTCGACAAAAGCGTTGATTACTTCAAGCAGGCAATAGACAAAGATCCCAATTACGCGTTGGCTTATGCGGGCCTGGCAGAGGCCTGGGGTTTGAAGGCGGTCCGCGGTGGTTCGCCCGCTGCGGAAATATGGCCTCAGTCGAGGGTCCTGGCGCAAAGAGCACTCGAGATCGATCCCACTCTCGCCCAGGCTCACAACGCGCTGGGAGAAGTGGAGCTGTATTGGGACTGGGACTTGCCGGCTGCAGAAAAGGAATTCCAACTCGCCATTGAGCTCAACCCCAGTTATGCCATGCCCCACCAGTTGTACGCGTCGTGCTTACAGATGACTGGCCGGTTTGACGAGGCCATTGCCCAGAGGAAGCGTGCCATAGAGATTGATCCGCTGGATGTCATCACAAACAGTCAAGCTGCGCAGACCTTTTGCCTTGCGCGGCAGTACGACCAGGCGATCAAGCAAGCGCAAGTAGTAATAGAGATGAAGCCGAGGTTCGCGGATGCGCATCAGGCTCTCGGCTCGGCATATTTGCTAGAGGGAATGTATTACCGGGCCATCGCGGAGTTTCAAGAGGCGGAACGTCTAGCGGAGCTTCAAAAGGGAGCGACCGGCCCTGCGGCGTCTTCGCTTCTAGGGTATGCGTACGCGAAGGCGGGCAAGATGGCCGAAGCGCGAAAGATCCTCCGCGAGCTGAAGCGGATAACAGAAAAACGGTATGTATCGCCTTATTTCTTCGCAGTTCTCTTGACCGGTTTAGGCGACAAGGATCAGGCGTTCGAGTGGCTGCAAAAGGCTTGCGACGAGCGCTCAAACCAAATAATCAGAGCAAAGGTGGACCCCATGCTGGACAGCCTTCGAACAGATCCCAGGTTCCCGAAGCTGCTGCGCTGCATAGGACTCGCACCATGAGCCCAAAGGTCAAGAGTTCAAGTCTCAGCTTGCTTGATTCAGACACGAGTTAGAGGTCAAGCTTCCGCTTGCTTGATTGCGACATCGAGCCTGAAGGTTCAACTCCAAACTCAAGGTTGAACTCCAACGCTCGCGCCATTGATTCAGGAGTCGCCAATGAAAGTTACAAGAGTCCTTGTTTTCCTTTTGCCCTTCTCCTTTTTCCTTATACCTTGTATCAGTCTGCCGACGCTCGCTCAGAGCCAGACGACAGGCAGCATTGCCGGGACAGTCAGGGACCAGACGGGAGCTGTTATTGCCGGAGTGGCCGTCACGGTCGTTAGCCGGACGACCGGAGAAAAGCGGATCGTCACCACTAATGATAGAGGCAACTACGCAGTGCCGCTCTTGCCGCCAGACACTTACAACGTAATCATCGCTGCGAACGGATTCAAGCAAGCTTTGATTGATAACGTCCTCGTGGCTATCACCGAGACAAAATCCGTCAATGCGGAGATAACAGTTGGCGACGTGAAAGAATCCGTCGCCATTCACGCTACACAGCCGCTCATCCAAACTGGCGGGCCGCAGCTTGGCAGAGTTGTTGACTCGCGCGGCGTTTCGGAGTTGCCGCTGGCGACTCGCAACTTCACCCAGATCCTGGCGCTCTCGCCGGGCGTCGTACTGGCTCTCATCGACAGCACCGCGGTGGGCTCCAACTCTCAGAGCGTATCGGTTAACGGTGCGCGCGTGTCACAGAACAATTACGAGATCAACGGCGTGGACGCAAACAACTTCGTAACGAATAACGCCCTGTATCTCGCGGTCCCGGCGCCTGAGACGATCCAGGAGTTCAAGGTGCAGACCTCGCTCTATGACGCAACGTTTGGTCACTCAGGCGGAGGGAACGTCCAGGCAGTCACGAAAAGCGGCAACAATGCTTTTCATGGAGCCGCATACGAGTACTTCCGTGATGAGGCGCTCAACGCCAATAACCCATTCCTGAAGGCGGTGGGCGTACAGCGGCCAGTGCTAAAGCGCAATGTCTTCGGCGGCACGCTCGGCGGCCCCATTAGGAAAGAGAGAGCGTTCTTCTTCATCTCCTATCAGGGCACGCGCGAGCGCAATGGCGCATCGCCCAGTAGCCTCTCGTCTAACATTCTGATCGCCCAGGGTCTGACCGATGATCGTTCGGAGCAGACGTTGCTTAAGACCTTTCGCCCGACGCTCCCAAATGGGCAGCCCGTTACTTCGATCAATCCGACTGCACTTGCCCTGTTGAACCTAAAGCTGCCCAGCGGTCAATTCCTGATCCCAACCCCCCAGGCGAATGGCAACTACTCCGGTTCGGCTCCGTCGCGTTCCCGCGAAGATCAATTCAACACCAACTTTGATTACGTGATCAGCGAGCGGAACTGGTTCGCGGCGAAGTTCTTCTTCGCGAATGCTCCTGAAACCCTGGCGCTCAACGATGGCCCAAACAGCGCCAATGTTCCCGGCTTCGGCTCCGAGCAACAGAATAACAATCGCGTCATCTCCCTTCAGGACATACACGACTTCAGCCCGACGGTAATCAATGAGGTGCGGCTCGGCTACAACTTCATCCGCGGCGTTAGCTTTCCGCAAGAGCCAGTCAAAGACTCGGATGTCGGCATCAAACGGTCGACTGCCGATGCCTATCCAGGCCTTCCGTTGATTAGCATCAACCCTAATGCCAACGGAGTGATTATTGGCACTAGTGGACGGATAGACAGGCAATATACCGCGCCATCGACTACCCTGGCGGACATTCTCTCCATCACCCGCGGTGATCATAACCTCCGAGTGGGTGCTGAGGTCATCTACTACCAGGTCAACTTCACTTGGCCGTTTTTCACCCGTGGAATGATAACCTTCCCGGGCTCCAACGGCTTCAACGATTTCCTCCGCGGCGCCGCGAGTTTGTCGTCCCTTGGAAACGGGATTCCAAACCGGGCGCTGCGCAACACCGATTACAGCGGCTTCGTCCACGATGACTGGAAGCTCTCCTCTAAGTGGACGCTTAACCTTGGCATGCGGTACGAACTGGACTTGCCCCCCTCAGACACACGCGGGCGGCTGTCGACCTTCGATCCATCGCTGTACAAGCCGCGCCTGCAGGTAATCAACGGAGATCCCGTCGGTCCTCCGATCGGTGGATTCGTCCAGCCGGGAAATGTGGTCGCTCAGTACGACCTCCCTGATATTCCGAAGGTCAGCGACAGCCTCTTGCATAGCGTTGACCCGAACAACTTTGGCCCACGAATAGGCTTTGCCTACTCGCCGCTTACCTCAGGCCGGCTGGTCGTGCGTGGCGGCTATGGCCTCTTCTACTCGCGTATGGCGGCAGTAAGTATTCTTCAGAGCAACGCGCCACCGTATTATGTTGTCGCCCGCCTAACAGACCCACAACAACGTATTAAATTGGAGAATCCCTTCCCGATGCTCCCTCCGCAAGAACAGTTTCCGCTCTTTTATCCGGGCATCCCGCTGTCAAGCCAGGTCATTGATCGCGACATGCGCACGCCGTACCTGAACCAGTACAACCTGAGCCTGCAATCCTCCTTGGGCAAAGACATGACGCTTGAGGTCGCCTACGTCGGCACGCGTGGGCTGAACCAGCAGCGTCTGGTCGCCATCAACCAGCCAGGACTTGCAAGCCCGGAGCATCCGATTATAAATGAGGTGACCGGGGAGGTGATCAAAGACAATACGCCAACAAATGCCGGACGCAGGGCGCCGTTTCAGGGTGTCGCGACTAATGGTTTTCTACAGAATCAGCAGACCGCGCAGTCGAGCTACAACTCTCTGCAGGTGAGCTTGACCAAGAGGCTCTCGCACGGCCTGCAGTTCCTCGCTTCGTACACTTACGCTAAGTCTATGGACAACGCCTCGGAGGGATCGTTTGGCCAGGCTGGCGCGGGAAATGTCGGCGACTTCAGCCGCATCCGTGGCGACCAGCTTGATAACCGCGCCAATCGCGGCGTGTCGGACTTCGATCGCACCAATCGCCTGGTCGTGAACGGTATTTGGGAATTGCCGCGTCCCGCGTTCGCCGACAGATCAACCGCTGGACGGTGGCTGCTATCGGACTGGCAGGTGGCGGGAATCGTGGTGGCGATGTCAGGCCTGCCGATTGACATCGTGGATTCGGGCGCGGGCTCATTCTACGGATTCAACAATGGAGCCGAGATACTGACGCGGCCGAACTGGGCGGCCGGCGCCACTCGCAGCACGGCGACCGGCAACATACCGGCCGGATACTTCTTCAACCCCATCGCCTTCGCGCGACCCGTCGTCAAGGCTGGCCAGCCGATCCCAAGCTCAAATGGCACGGCTATAGCAGGCGGGCCAGGAAGCGACATCGGCAGCCTCGGTCGCAACGTTCTGCGAGGACCGCGTCAATCAAATGTCGACTTCTCAGTGATCAAGCGGTTCCGGATTGACGAGTCGAAGAACATGGAGTTTCGCGCCGAGTTCTTTAACCTATTTAATCAGGTAAACCTGGCCAACCCAATCAGCAACTTCAACGCCGTCCCCTTGTCCAGCATTGATCAAAACACGGGGCGCATAATAGGAGACCCGGGCAATTTCGGGCGGATCACCTCGACGAGCAATAATCCTCGGCTGATTCAATTGGCGATCAAGTTCAATTACTAGTACCTGCTCGGTTTGGGACAGTTCATTCGCGCTGGAGATTCACCGACAATAGGGTGGGCAACAATCACGCTCGGAGTTCGTAGCACATTGACGCATAGTCCTCGACAAGCCAGCGGTGCGGATCGGAAGCGACTAACGAACCAAACGATTCGCCATCAAACAAGCTCAACCAAGCGCCTTCCGCGGTGGAGCTCCGCGGCGCGAGGTCAATATCGATATCTCCAGTGAAACTTGCACGAATCATCAACAAGAACAAGCGCCAGAGGGACAAACAGCAAGTCTATGAGGAACTCGATCTCCAGCCGGTTTGGAGTAACCTATAGATCATGTCTGATGATCTTCAGCAGTGCCAAGCGAACTGCGAGGCCCGCATTTACCCGGTCGCCCTTACAGGTCGCCCGGGCAATGAGGTACTACTCAAGATCACGAATTTCTACTTCTGCCGTTATTTGATTTTTGGACCGACGAGAGTTCGGGCTGGAAAACCAACGGCTTGGCGCTTCCTCGGATACATTGACCACGCGTTTAACAAATACGAGACGTCCTGGCATCGGGTGATTGCGCAAGGTAACAAACATTGGTTGGTGATCAGAGGGCAAACGCGATCAGGTACCGGTTTCTCATCCTACGATGATACCTGGTACGAAGTCAGCAAGAATAATTGGCAGCCCAGTAGGCAAAGAGCTGGAGGATTATGGGTCGTCTCATCGAATTCGACTGCGACGCGTGGATTTGCGCTTGAAGTAGCAGGAACAATTTCATCATTCCGGGGTCTAACTTGGCGGAGGCCTGATGAAGATTGTGAAATTCGTTGGTGTTGCCTGCTGTCTCTTCTTCTGTGAATTGGTCGCGGCCCCCACTGCTATCGGTCCTCCCGGGTTCTCAGAGCCAAGCCTGTCATTCCGAGTGAGGTTTTCTGCCAAGGACCGATTTCCCCTTGAAGGCCTCCACCTATCGGTCATTGCACCGGATGGCCGAACCGGTTGGCAATACGATGCGCAGGGAGAAGAAGAGACACGTGCACTAATGAAGCAGGAGGCACTATCGGCTGAAAATTGGTACGGCGTGCCCGGCGAGTATAAAGTCCGAGTTTCTTACTCGCTCGAAGGCGTTTCCAACGAACCAAGAACAGAGGAGCAAGAGTTCCTGGTGACAGGTCAGGAACTCCGAATTGTCACAAACCTCTGGTTCATTGATGACGACGAGAAAAGGCAATCGCTGTTGGCAGACCTGACAATCCGGCGCTTGCTTCCTAGCTCAGGAGATATTCGCCTGATCGAAGACTGGATTCCCACTGTAGATGGGAAACCGCGCTATGAGATCGTGAACGACAGCGACCGAGTAAGATACGGCGTCGCTTGGTTCGGCAATTTCTTCGGCAGCGTGCAACGCGATGTAAGGGGATTGTGGATACCCTACCCTCGTGGCGGATTCTGCGGCACCGTCAGCGCCGGTAAGCCGATCGAACCGAAGCAGGGCGCCGGATCGATTGAGGGCTACTTCATCGGAGACGCTAATCCGTTCATCGAAGGAGCGTACCGGTACGTCGTCCAGTATTCGCTTAGCTCGATCAGTATGGGTGTGCCGGCAGAACTCACTAAGAGAGGAATGACACGCAAGCAAGTGGAAGATGTTTATGAGGTCGCTGCCGAGTTTCGCATTCAGTCGAACTGAAACCCGTACAGGTCGTATTTGCTTGGCCACTACTGCGTTGCCTATGCGCACCGTCGCGTCATGGCTCCGGTAAGCGGTTCTCAATCCGCTCGAATATTTCCACCAGATTGCCACTCTCAATATCGGAAACATCTACTCGGTACGCGTCCCAAATTTTCCTATGAAGATGTTCATTGGACATCTCTCCGTGGAAGTCCCACAGGCTTGACTGGTCTGAGATCCAACACTCACGATAGTCCTTCTCCAATACTCTTCTGAAAAAGTCCTCCGCAATATCGTCATGAAAGCTTACTCGTTCTCTCGAAGCGAACTCTATCGGCAATCCCATTCCCGGCCGCGGGAGGCTCTTACCGTCTTCTTTGACTTTGGCAAACTGGCTCTTGAGGTCCGCATATGCCTCTTCCTTCGTATCGCCCATACCATTCATCTGCCACCAGTTGATTATCTGTGCCGACCAGGTGATTAACTTGAATCGCTGGCGTTCTAAGTCATCTGGAGAAGGCCTAAACTGACGAATGCGAATAGGGTAATCCGAAAGCTGCCAGTCTTCCTTGGAAAAGGAGGGAAGGTACTTGATTCCAGCCTTGATTTGCAGCAAGGGATTAATCATTGATTAAGGATGCGGGAGCACAGCCACTAGGCGCCTTGGATGTGTTGACCGTTGCTTGGCGGAACCTAATCACGCAATCGCTCGGCGATTACTTCTGGTCTCAGAAACTGAGCCTCGTATTTTGTGTCCTCAACGATCCTGTTCCCCATCCGCCACGATATGTATCTTGAAGCGCCTTCCGAGCAGTTGTAATAGCCGTCAGGCGTGTACGCAATCCAGCTCCCGTCGTTAAAGGCCTGAAAGGTCACCAGCAACTTTCCCGTCCTTACCGACCATATCTTTGTTTCGTTCTTTCCGCCGCCCGAGGCAAGTAGCCTGCTGTCTGGACTGAATGCCACAGAGCGAACCAACTGAGTATGACCCTCGAGCGTGCGTAGTAATTTGCCGCTCGTCGCTTCCCACAGCTTTATTGTTGTATCCCCGCTTCCGGAGGCGAGCAGCTTCCCATCGTTGCTGAATACGAGAGAAAAAACAACCGAGGAATGTCCACTGAGGCGATAGATGGATTTCCCAGTACTAACATCAAAAACTTCTGCGACATCTTCTTTCACCAGGTCGCCAAAGCTTGCCCCCACCATTTTACCGTCACCGCTGTATGCCAGATCATAAAAGGCCGGACCCATAGTGGGAATTTTTCGAATCAATTCGCCAGTGTGCGCATCCCAGATGGCAATAGCATTTTCCGATCTGATCACTCCGAGGACGCGTCCCCCATCTGCCCCAAGCTTCAGATGGGTGACTGGACTGTCGGTGGGAAAGGAGCGATCAAGCACGCCAGTGCTGCTGTTTCTGATCGCTATGTAGTTGCGCTGGCCAATCCTCTTTTCGGCGGTCGCGATCAAGCCGCCGCTGAGAGCGGCAGAGTAAATCGAGGTGTCGCCCGTTGCATCCTGCGAAATTCCCGGCGTAGGCAGCGGCTTCCCGCTCTCGACATCCCAAAACTTTGCGTATTCTGACGCAACCTTTTTTCCGTTTGGGCTCAATACGACGGAAATTACTCCATTAGGCGGCCCTTGGATGCTGCGTATTAGCCTTCCGCTAGTGAGGTCCCATAGGACGACTCCCTGATTCCCAGCAAAGCTCGAATGATATAGTTTGGACGCGACCAGATTTCCATCGGGACTGAAGGCGACTGAGGACACTTCTTCACAGCACTGCGACTTCGGGTCGCGTTTAACCACCAATTGCGGGAGACCTGGTGAGCCGCTAATTGGCGCTGCCTCACTAAGCTTTGCCTCCGCACCCTCCAGAAGATCTAGCATAGCATTGTTGTTGCCATAGCCTCGCTTTGCGATGTCGAGAGCTGTCTCGCCCTTCTTGTTCTTTGCGTGGAGATCGGCCCCCCGTTCCACAAGCAGTTTCGCGCGCTCGGCATCCGACCACCTGGCTGCATACATCAGGGCGGTGTCGCCGTCGTTGTTCTTGGCGTTGACGTCGGCACCGTGCGCAAGCAGGATTCTGGTTGCTTCTTTACTGAATGACTTCATCAACGGACTTTCGCCGAAGGCGTTTCGCGTGTTCACGTCGGCGCCGCCTTCCACCAGCAATTTTACGATCTCCGCTTGGCGAGGACCTGCAGCCTTCATCAATGGGGTGTTTCCATCCTTGTTTTTGTCGTCTATGCTTGCGCCCTTTCGCAACAGCAGCTTGATAAGTTCAATGACACTGCCATCAACCGCCATTGTAAGTGCCGTCTCTCGATCGTCGTTCCTTAATGTCAGATCAGCCCCGTGCGCCACCAAGAATTTTGCATTAGCTAGTCTCAATTCATTCACCGAGGCCATAATCAACGGCGAGTAGCCATTGTTGTTCTGATGATTGATGTCAGCACCTCTATCTAATAACGCCTGTAGCACCTCGTGATCATCATCTGCCGCCGCATAGATCAACGCGGTGTCATTCTCGTTGTTCTTTGCGTTGACGTCGGCACCCCCGGCGAGTAGCGCCTTAACGGTCTTTATATCTCGCGCACTCAATGCTGCGATCATCAACGCAGTATCACGATCGTCATCCCTAGAATTAACATTCGCGCCTTTCGCGAGAAGGGCAGTCACCTTCGCCGCATCACCTTCTCTGGCTGCAATGAGCAAATCCGAATTCAGGTTTCCGCTGTAAGGTGAAAGCTTCGGCTTTCTTTGCAGGACGACTGTAATCATTTCCAGTTTTGCCGGATCGGGGCTGTAGGAATATTCTTCTTCGAAGTACTTCTGACCATAATACTCCCGTTGAATGCGTGTGTAGCGAGCACGACGGTATCCGGTTGGCAATGGTTCATGTTCCTGGGCCCACTTCTTGGCGGCCTCCCTGCCTTCCGGCGTGTCTGCCCAATCGATTACCATTCCCGAAGTGCTGGTGTTGATTGCCCGTTGCAGCATTTTCTTGTCATCGAATGCAGTAATATAGAGCCAATCGGGCTGCTTGTATTGGGTTGCCAGGTTTGTGAACAGCCCTCTGATGTTGTCGGGCGTAAATTGCTGGCCCTCGATAAAGACGAAAATGCTGCGACGGAACGCGATTGGTTCTCCAACGGTGTCGTTGAACGCAATCCACACTGGCACTCCATAAGATCCGGTGAACACCCATTCGTCCTCGCCAGTGATGCGCTGGGGTGACGCTTCGATGTTGTCGAAAATGCAAAGGGAGAGAAGTCCAAGTAACGCGAAACTGGCCGCCGTCTTCGAGCTCATACGATGCCACCAACCATTTGTGTTGTTACTGTACTATAAAACATCGATATCTGTTATCTGTTCCAATTAACGAACGGTGGGGAACCGGGGGTTTGCGCGTTCTTCTTTCGGAACCTGAGGCTCAGGAGACCGCTGCTTTGCAGTTACATCACTCTCTATGTTGGTTGCAGCGACTGCTCAGAAAGAGCGCTAGGTAGAGTGTCAACGCTTCCCCAATATTGACTCTAACCTGCTCGTCGCAGCCCTTTGCATCGAGGGTAGGACGTATACGTACGTATCCTGCGTAAACGCGGTGCTCGAATGCCCTAGCCTTTCGCTCACCACTTTCGCATTCTCGCCGGCAGCGAACAGGAGCGTCGCGCAAGAATGGCGGAGGTCGTACAAACGTATGTCGGGAAGCTTTGCCGTTTCGAGTATCGGCTTGAAGTGTCGCGTGTCGAGGTTTCGGATTAAGATCGGCGACCCTGAACTGGTCGCAAACACCAGGTCATTGTTCTGATACTTATCGCCAGCTTTCAACCGCTCTTTAAGCTGTTTTGTTCGATAGCGCTTAAGCTGGCCGACCAGGTGCTCCGGAATTGGGATTGTTCTCTTACTCTGCGCGGTCTTCGGTTCCTTGAAGTACCATCCGCCACCTTTTCGGTTGAACAACATTGCGCGCAGGATTGTGATTGTACCCTCGTCAAAATCAACATCTTTCCATTGCAGCCCAAGGTATTCTTCGGGACGCATCCCAGTCCAAAGAGCGACCCTGAATACGAGACCGTATTTATCTTTGGCGGCGGCGAAAAAAAACCTCTGGGCTTCCTGCAGCGTGAGCGTTTTCATCTCCGGCTTAAATCTCTTGGGCAGTTGTATGTCGTGGGCAGGGTTGAAAGTAATAAGCCGCCATCGGACGGCCTGTTTTAGGGAGCGTGAAAATACGACGTGCGTTCTTCGAATGGTGTTGGAAGAAGTCCGCGCTCGCTCAATGAATCTATCAACTCCTGCACATCAAGAGGTCGAATGCTTGCGATCCTCTTCTTGCCAAACATTGGCCGAACATAAAGACGCAGCACGGTTTCGTAGCAACTGCAGGTTCTCTCAGTGAGCTTAAGGCTCTTTAGCCACTTATCGAGATAGTCGCCTAGGGTCAACTGATGTTCAAAAGTTTCTGTGCCAAATTGCTTGATGCTGTGGGCAAGGTCATCAGCCAAATCCTTTGCCTCGCTTCTTGATTCTGCGCGCCGCCACAGTTGACGTTCCTTGCCGGTCGAATCAAAGTAAGAGACTCTTGCATAGATTTTCCGTCTCGAACGACATATCGCTTTGCCACTTCTTACCTCCTGGCGCATCGTAGCACGAAACAAAAAACGAGTTTTTCGTCTACAGTTTCGTCTACAGGTGATTGCGAACATGAGGTAACAATGTCTGACGGCCACAGACTGCTTTATTACAATTTGCTAAAGAATCTGTGTGTCTTTGTTCATCCCTATTCGTGGCCGTTCACTCGCTAGAGACTCTTAATCAGCGGGTCGGAGGTTCGAGCCCTCCACGGCTCATTTAGATTCAACATTTGCAAGCCGCCTTCGGGCGGCTTGCCTCTTATCTGCACTTTCATCTGCACTTTTCCTCCATTGGGTTGCTACGGACTGAGACTCCGAATCTGATAAATGCGGCGGGCGGAGGACCAAAAACAATTCGCAGACAGTCGCAGTCCGATTGGAATGTGGCGTTGAGTGTAACAAGAGACGTTGAGAGTGCCGGGACGTTATAGATACCCCTTCTGTCGCCACTCTCTGACTAACTCGTACGCGTCATCGCCAATAAACCTTCGACCGTTGAACGTGCCATAATCGAAGTGAATGGTAACTTCCAGAATACTACCGACCTCATAAAGATGACGGGCGAGACCGGCAGCAATGTCCGCTGCTTGGACCAAAAAAGACGCCTTTGAGTCGATGCTATGCAGAGGCGAGAGGCGTTTCGTTTGGGCTCCATAACCGTAGCCATATCTCTCTCGATATCGAGCTGCGACTTGTTCCGCTATACCTTCCCTTTCATCTTGGATCCAGTTCAAGGCGCGTTCGTTACCTTTATCGAAAGCGTGAGAGGCTCCAATCGCTTTGTTCACCTTGAGGTTCATGGTTTCTGGATTGATGTAGGTCTCCGGCTCGAAGAAGACATCCATTGCGTCGGAAAAAGTAGCTCCCGACTTTGATGTGAAAACAACTACATTTCTCACAACTGATGCGCTGTTCTTGCCCTTGAAGGGCGTCAAGTCCACCTTGTTCTGTTCACAAGTACGCTCTTTTTTATGAAGCGGCGCAGACTCCAATGCGGTTCGAACTCTTGAATAAAGTGGCCAAGTGTCTTCGTCATTGAGCCGGCGATGAGTAACTCAGCAGTCCTGTCATCAACCATCGACATGAGCTTTCGAGCAACTGGATCACCTTTTGAAGCCATATACCGCAAAACTTTGATGAATCACGGCGCCCGAGAGCCTTATCGGACATCTGCTCGAAAGCTGCCTGCACTGGCAAGGCATCCGCTATGTGGATGTGAACATCCTTAAGTGTTGACCATATTCTATGCTTCTGGTCTCTTGAGAGACCCTCATAGCTCTAAAGTATGTGATTTGATTTCAGCTCCTCTGCAATCCGGGGAACTAAACGAAGAAACTCGTAATACCAAGCAAGGCTCTTTTCCTTAATTACCGTTGCATGAATTGATACGGGACGCTGACGGGCACGGCTAAGATTTGGCGAGGTATCGTCTGTGAATGAGATTGCCTCCTCGGGCCGGGCCTTGATGATTCGCTTCTCCATTTGCGGGTATCCCATACAACCGATTGTTCTGCTGGCCTACGCTGAAGAAAAGAAATGGGCAGCAAGTCGCGGCGCGTTGGGTAATAACCGAATCTAACATTGCGGCCTTTTGCAAACGGCCCCTGCGGAGTCTCACGGATGCAGAGCACCTTGGGTGCTATTGCCACTGATGAAAGGCATTGCTTACCTTCGATCGGAGTAGTCTTGCTGCCACGGCCCTCTTCTTCTTGTTTGTTTCCGTTCTTTCCTGTCTGTTCTTTGCTTGATGCGAACGAGTGTTTGTGCTACGTTGCTGACACAAGCGCGGACGAAGAAGCGCCACAAGAATCCGCGCTCTCTTCCTCTATTCGTTCCACTCCCCGAAACAGAGAAGGAGGTACAGAGTCTGGCGACTCAAGTTTATGGTCCGGGAGAGAGCGTAGTTCACGTAGGAACCGCTGCCCGAGAAGACACGGTAAAGCGCGAAATGGGGAAGTACCGAGTGCTCCACTTCGCTACACACGGCGTACTCGATGATCGGAACCCGCTTTATTCATGCATTGTCCTAGCACCGAGCGGCGGCTCGAAAGAGGATGGGTTTCTCGAAGCCTGGGAACTGATGAAAATGGATCTCAAAGCTGAACTCGCCGTGTTGTCGGCCTGCGACACTGGCAGGGGCCGGGTCGGTGACGGCGAGGGGCTGATCGGAATGACGTGGGCTCTCTTCGTCGCGGGAGTGCCGACGACGATAGCAAGTCAGTGGGAGGTCCCATCTGAAAGCACAACCAGAATAATGGTCGGCTTTCACAAAACTCGCCGGAGCCATCAATTCATCGAGAAGATCTCCACCGCAGAAGCCTGGCGCCAAGTGGTACTTGCGGCAATCAAAGATCCCCGATATCGGGTGAAGCCTTACTATTGGGCGGGGTTCGTCGTGGTGGGAAACGGTGGTATATAGATTCGCTGACCGGGATTGTATCGCTGGCCGCGTAACGGCCACGATCAGCGGGCGCGCCCTGAGATGTTGGTGATAATCGAAGCAATCGTTGGGCGCGCTCCGCTGGATTGGGTGTTATGTTTGCCTCGGAGTTACCAAACCCCTCCGCACCGCGAAGCGTACAGCGTTGGAAGTAACCAAGTTATTTCTGAACTTCGCCCACTGTCCACTGATACCACTGTCCACTTTACCTCTTTAGCTTCTCTCGGCTTCTTCAACCGAACGTGCGCGCTCACACGCGGCCGTCTGGTGCAGCGCGGTGTGAGACCTGGAGGCGCTGGCGCCAAACCACCATAGTCGCCATAAATGAACGCGATCTTCGTGCGTGCCTCCGACAATCAGTCTGCGGGCACTACTGCGGCTGCGTCGCTTTCGGAGTTGTACCGAGGAATCCCCGAATCTGCTTTACAGCGTAGGCGACCTTCATGTCGAATGCCATCTTGCCGAGCGTCACGCTCGACCGGCGCGCGTCGCCGGTGATGCCATTGTTCACACGCGGCGGCATATTTGGATCAGTCTGGCCGCGGCCGCGCTGTCCGGGCGGCGGCACTGGATCTCCGAGAGCGGTCTTGATCAGTCCTTTACGGACCCAAGTATCGCCGCCGAGATACAGCATCTCCGAGGTGTCGGGGATGCCTGCGTGCGAACTGCGCGGGTACCCGTTGGACTCGAGCCATTTGTTGAAGTCGCCCTGCGCTTTTGCATAGACCTCGTCACAGTAGTACACGTGAATGCTTTGCGGCGCATATCTGTCGTCCAGCTTCTTGGCCACGTCGCGATACACGTCCGGCTGACCGCCACCGTGGTCGCCCATGAGGATCACGTTTTTGAAGCCGGTCAGGATTGCTTGCTCGCTGATTCGCTCGAGAATCGCGGCGAGGATCTCGTTCGTCAATCCAATCGTGCCAGGCAACTGAGCGCTCGCGTTGTTTGGTGTGTAGGGAAGCACTGGCATCGCGATGGCGTTTCCCAGTTTCAGCGCGATAGCTTTGACGGTAGCCTTCGCCATGAGATTGTGGCCGCCGTTGGCATTCTGCGGCCCGCGCTGCTCGGTGCCACCAGTGTAGAAGAGGGCTGTTGTTTTGCCCTCGGCGAGCGCCTGCTTCACCTCGGGCCAGGTCATCGTTTCAAACTCGATCAGCGGTGCCTTGGCTTTAGCGCTCTTGGCCACCGCAGGCTTGCCGGCTGCCAGCGCAGGCTTGGCTGCGGGCGTCTGTGCGAGCGCGACCGTGGTCGACAGCGCAATCGCCGCGACTGTTACGAGAAAGCGGTGCATATAACTCTCCTCAACTGGCGCAAGCCAGCCATTGACAGGTGGACTCCGATCCTTCGAGAGTACAAAACCTGTTTGTCAGCGCGTCTAACGGCCATGTTAGGTTTGCCTCGGAGTAACTAAACCTCTTCGAACCGCGAAGCGTACCGCCTCCGAAGTAACCAAGTTATCTCTGAATTTCGCCCACTGCCCACTGGTACAACTGTCCGCTTTATCCTTTGGCTTTCTCTCAGCCATTACAACCTAACGGTGGAGTTGACGCGGGCGAGCGCCACTACCCACCTAACATCAACAAGGCTAGTCGAGAACCACACTATCGAGCCTCGCGTCCAACGAGATGTTCGACCTCGCATTCAAAGCATTACCGATTCGGAGGCTTTTGTTTATTGAGAAAGTTGATGACCGCCTGATTGAATTCTGTCGGCTTCTCCAAATTGGGAAAATGACCGCATCCTTCGATCACGGTTAGTTGTGCTCCGGGAACGGCCGCCGCATAATCCTCGCCCCACTTCAGCGGCGTTACCTCATCTTCACGACACCAGACAAAAAGCGAAGGGGCACGGATCACAGACAGTTCCCGAAGCGAGTAAGCGGCCCGATGATCACTCAAGTGGCGCTCAATCGTATAACCATCATCCGCTCGCAGCCGATGCTCGAAATATGATCGAACGAGTTCATCAGTCACCAATGACTTGTCATAAAACCACGACATCATGCCGCGCTTTACGCCGGCGAGGCTAGGCCAATTCGCGGGTTGCCTGCTTCCTTCGAGCTTACCCGGCCCACTGTTGGACGCAGCGCAGACCAACCCCTCCGACATCTCGGGGTGATCAAGTGTGAATTGAACGGCAAGCGCGCCACCCATCACTGAGCCAATAATCGTGGCCTTCGGAATTCCCTTCAGCCGAAGAAACTCGGCAATAGTGTCGGTCCACGTATCCATCTTGTATTCGATGTGAGGCTTTGCTGATTCGCCCGTGCCGAGCAGATCCACGGCGATAACGTGGTAACTGCCAGCCAGCGCGGGCAGGTTCTGTGCCCACATGTGAGAATCCCAACTGAGCTGGGCCAGGAGCACAAGTGTCTGGCCTCGTCCCGCTTCGTAGTAAACAATCGGTTGGCCGAAACTAAGATAGTCTTCCTCGGAACCGTAAGCTTGGCGAGAAGGTTTGGGCGTTGAGACCTATCTGAAGTTGGCCCACGCGTTTGATTATGCGCGTCATTGGCAAATTGCGTCGCCAAAAGGCACAGTAGCAGTGCTTTCAAAAAATATCCTTCTTGCCACATACGTATCCTCCTCAAGCAATTCGATGTACGCGAAGGAAGTCGAACGAAGAGTTGACCGGGCCGCGCGAGGAGAATTGCAAGTTACCATGTGAACACGCATCGCTCCACTAAAGCGGAATACGGTATACACGTGGACAGTGACGGCGCTAAGAGACGAAAGAGAAATTGTAGCACCCCCGCTCCCAGGTCGCGCCGAGTTCATGGCGATTGGTAAAGCAGAACTGAGGCAACTGAGCCGTAAAATCGCGGGAATTTCTTCGAGGGCGGCACGCGGAACAATCTATGCTGAAGTGGGCCTACTCGACGAGGCCGAGCAGGAATTCCGGGCACACCTCGCTGCTCATCCAGAGGACCGGCGTGTAAGAGCATTGCTTCAGAGTGTTAGATCATGGCGCGGGATCTAGCCCTGAGATTCCACTTGAAAGAATCAATGGCAGATAAGACCCAGCTAGTGACGCAATGTTGAAACAAGGAGTAGCTGAAAGCGGAGGTCCAAGCCACCTGGCTCGCTGGGCGAGTGACTGTTTCTGCGACGTGTGACTCGCCACTTCGTACACGATTCGAATAAAGAGAAGCTCAGAGGTTGAAATTGAATGTGATCGTGCCAATGACTCTCACTGGAATCTTTGAAAGTGCAGTCGGCGTGAACTCCCATTGTTTGGCTGCCTGCTCTGCTGCTCGACGCAGCTCTACAGGCCCTGAAATCGTCCTAACGCTCACTACTTTGCCCACTTCGTCAATACTTACCTCCACCAATACAGAGCCGCTCACTCTCTTGTCTTTGGCCTCCTCCGGGTAAGCTGGTGCTACTCGCTTGATTGCAGATTGTTGAAGAACTCCTCCAGACTTGCGAATAGTGAGTAGGGCAGGGCGAGAATTCAGCAAAATCAGAACTATTACGACCCGACGTTGGATCAATTCCATCTTCGGACGCGTATTCGATCAGTCGGTAAGCGATTCTCCCACCTTGATCGACCTTCTTGCCATTGATGATTGCGGAAAACGAACCGACACGTTTGACCCAATTACCTCGCGAATCTACCTCGTATGTGAATGTCTGAATGGTCTTGTCGGAGAAGCCAGCAGACTTTCGTTCACAGGTCTCCTCAGCGACAAACCCTACCGCATTATATTTGAGAAGGCACGTTGACTGGCCCGACCTATCGTGCTTACTCTGCTTTTCTCATCATACTTATAGGTCGTCTCTAAGTGAAGCTTGCCGGACGCGTCGTAATCATCCACCTGAGTCCGTCTTCCTAGTTCATCGTGGACAAACCTCTGCTGGTATCGCAAGCTCTCGCGGAGGACGTCGGTGGCGCTATCCGTCAGCCCTTTGCCCCAGAGGATGGTCTCAGTTCTCTTCCCGCTCTCGTCGTAACTGTAAGTACGCCTGGCCCTGACGCACATTGCCGGGTAGTTACCGAACTCAATTTGCTCTTTCATTCGTCCTGTCGAGTCGTACGTGACGATTTTTTCGAGCTGCCGCTCTGGCTTCGAACCCTTGGGCCGTTCTTCAGGCAGGCGCTCGTCCTCAATCCGAATCACACGCACGGGTCCGGTTAGTTCGTCGTAATCGCGATCGGTCCGCTGCACGGATGTACTATGTGGCAACTGAAAGTTCATCAGTATAGTGGTAAGAATCATCAACTGTATCGGTTCAGCCAAAATTAACTGACTCATTCCGTGACTCCGTTTCAAGACTCGACTTACTCGCAATTCGAGTTCAGCTGTTCATTCGAGCCAGGATTCCAGATTCACCTGTGCTGATTGATCTTCTCAAGTAAACGCTCGGCCATGAAGACTGGCGAGTCTGCTATTCGGGCCCTCCACTAAAACACTCATCGCGTGTCATAAGCGTGTCCTATGCAGTAGTTGAGCAACTTGGAGATTCCATAACGGCACAAGCTGAAAGTGTAAAGCGTCGTTGTCCCAGTGCGTCAGCAAATCGCGGACAATTACTCGTACTCAGCAGAGCGTAGCATTACCCGTACTCTTGAGCTTGAGGTTTCGCTCAAGTCACCATCTAGTCAGATCGCCTCCGACAACAAAACCGGCAATGTGCGCAGCAGGGGGCGCGGGTGTATTCAAGTGGCCTATCACGGTGAGAACGAGCGTATCCCCGACCGTTGCGAGATGGATGTTCTCATTGCCCAGCCTGAAGAAATCAACTGAAGTCAGGGTCAGGCTAAAGGTCGTGGTGAACGAACCTGTGACCGTATCAAGTATGACCTGATGTCTGAGGCTCGCGACCATCACCGGCATCCCGTCGCGGAACGAATCAGGGTTGCTGAAATCACCCTCCGGCGTGGAATCAAAATAAATTGTAAACGTCCCTGTGCGGTCGATGACTCGCATGGGACCATTATTAATCACCCCCGTCGTCACGGTGTCGCTGTAGAAGGTTAACAGCGCTGTCGTCTCGTTCTGAGGAGAGCCACTGAAAATTGGCGTGGCAATCCCGTTGACATAGTTAAGGTAGCCGAACTGGATTGAACTTGCAGCGGATGGGTTGATCACCTGCCCGATCAACTCCAACGCTACGTCATTGGTGCCCTTCTTCTTTGGTTGCGAAAGCCCCGGGACGCTCATCGTGAATAGAAGAATCAATGTCAAAAAAAGGTTAAAGATTACTCTCGGTTTCATACGTTCTCCTTTCATTCGCTAAGACTTTTGGACAGTCCGGGCAGCTCACGCCTGAGGTTAAGCAGGGATCTCAGGCAGATTCGCAGCAACCCCTCTGTTGTCTCTCGGCAGTGGAGTTTGCCCCCTTCGATCCAATGCCAGATGATCCGGGAGCTAACGCCCGCCAACAGGGTTGCCTCGTCCAGCGTCACCATCTCGGCCGCGCACCCACAAAACGGGAAGTATGCCGACCCTGAAGAACGCTGGACATTGATGGCAATGACTCGACTCGTTTCTACAGTCACCTCAGTCCGATTGCTCCTGCACATCTGGTCTCCAATAGAGCAAGTCGCGCTGGTGAGCAGTCTCCGACGCCCACCCGTGGTTGTTGCCCGGGCCAAAGGATTTGACTAGAATGAGCGCGGCTTCAAGGTCTTGAATACTGCAGCTCATGCCGACGAGAACCTACACTTTGAGCTGGTTGCGAGTCTTTTAGGAGTTTTGAATTTTTTCTGAATGAAGTTGGCAAGGGCTCCATGGGCGATCAAACAAAGCGTTTATACGAATTCGGTCCCTTCCGCATCGATACTGGCGAGCACTTACTCTTATGTGACGGAGAGAATGTGCCGCTCCCGCCGAAGGTATTTGACACGCTAGTGGTACTTGTAGAGAACAGCGGCCACGTTCTTGGGAAAGACGAGCTGATGAAGGCGGTCTGGCCGGAAAGTTTTGTTGAAGACGTAAACTTAGCCCACAACATCTCGATCCTTAGAAAAGTGCTGAGCCAGGGCGGACCCGA
The DNA here is from genome assembly GCA_035258805.1 of Blastocatellia bacterium. Lineage (GTDB taxonomy): Bacteria > Acidobacteriota > Blastocatellia > UBA7656 > UBA7656 > Onstottus_A. The sequence goes on from DATFWY010000032.1 coordinate 21,916, forward strand.
GCAGAGCTATATACAAACGATGCCGAGAAGAGGCTACCGATTCACCGCGGCAGTCAAGCAGATGGGGGCGGACGGACCGGATCTGTTAGTCGAGAAAAGCTACGGCGCTCATATTCTGATCAAAGAAGATGAAGAAATAAGCGATCCGGCGGAAGCTGAAGGTCCGACTGAAACTAATCACCAGGCGTCGGCAAATAGCAATCGGATGCCCCAAATTCTGATCGTTTCATTATTGCTGATCGGATTGGCTCTCGCGTCTCTCTTTATGTTTAGAACAAAGCAAGCAAAACAACCGGCCGCGATGACCATAAAATCAATCGCTGTGCTTCCGTTCAAGCCCTTGGCCGGCTCGGACCGCGATGAACCTTTTGAACTGGGGATGGCCGACACTCTGATAACCAAGCTTAGTACCGTCAGGCAGATTATTGTCCGGCCGACCACCGCAATTCGCAGATACATGACGCTCGAACAGGACGCGGTCGCCGCCGGCCGAGAACTCGGCGTGGATTTAGTGCTGGAGGGCAGCATCCAGAGAGACGGCGAGAGAGTTAGGGTGACGGCCCGGCTCATGAACGTAGAAGATGGTGCGCCGGTGTGGGCCTACAGGTGCGATGAAGTATGCACCGACATTTTCGAGCTTCAGGACACGATCTCTGCAGACGTGGTGCAGGCTTTGATGCTGAAGTTGACCAGCGAACAAAAGGGGCTGTTGGCAAAACGGTCTACGTCAAGCGTGGAGGCATACCAGTTCTATGTACAGGGCCGATATTCCTGGAATAAGAGGACAGATGAGAGTCTGAGGAAGAGTATCCAGGATTTTCAGCGGGCAGTAGAGATAGACCCTGGTTACGCCCTGGCCTACGCAGGCCTGGCTGATTCATATATCGTGCTCGGGAGTTGGACCTCGAGCTCTATAGCCCCGAAAGAAGCCTTGCTGAATGCGAAGGCGGCGGCGACAAAGGCGCTTGAGATAGACAACACGCTCGCCGAAGCTCACGCATCCCTGGCGGATGTAGGGCTACTTTATGAATGGGATTGGGAAGCAGTCGAAAGAGAGTTCGAGGTAGCGCTCGACTTGAATCCTTACTATGCTACGGCACACCAATGGTATGGTAACTACCTGGCTGCCATGGGGCGGCTAGATGAATCGATAGCAGAGACCAGGTTAGCGCAGACGCTTGATCCACTATCGCCGATTATCAGCGGGGCTTTGGGGGCTCGCTTGTATCTTGCGCGGCGATACGATGAAGCGATCGAGCAGTTCCGGAAGACACTCGACAAGGACCCGGATTTCGCCTATGCGCACGCTTCCCTCGCTAGGGCTTATGAACAAAAAGCGGTGTACGCTGAAGCAGTGTCGGAGATGAGAAGGGCGGCCGCGCTTTCCGAGCAGAACACGTTAATGCTGGCGGGGCTGGCGCAGGCCTATGCGGTTGGAGGCAATGTAGCCCAAGCGACGAAAATACTAGAGAAATTAGAAACGCAGTCGAAGCAGAGATACGTATCGTGTTACGAATTGGCAATCATTTACGTTGCGCTCGGTAAACAAGACCAGGCATTCGGATGGTTAGAGAAGGCTTATGAGGAGCGCGCCAGCTATTTGATTTTCCTCAAGGTGGATCCGAGGCTAGACAGCATTCGTTCCGACCGCAGGTTTTCAAACCTGTTACGGCGGATGGAACTGCTGTGAGGAATTTCGCCACGGCTCATTTTCGTTTCAATCACGGAGCGGCGGCCAATCGGCCGCCGCTCTTGCGTTGTGACAATCTTGTGACGATCTTTCGCAGAAATCAGCGTAATTCAGCAGTAGTCCTCGCAATGGCCAGTGGCTGTAACCTGTAACAGATGTTAGTAGTTGCAATTGAAACGGAAATCTCGCAGCAACCGCTGGCGTGACTCTTAATCAGCGGGTCGGAGGTTCGAGCCCTCCACGGCTCATCGATTCAGTCACTTAGCGGCGGCCAATCGGTCGCCGCTCCTGCTTTGTGACAATCTTGTGACAATTTTTTCTAAAGATTGCCCAAAGCTTCAACCGCTTGCGCTCATCAGTAGCGTGAGTGTATCGCTTCGTTATTTGCAGTGTTGAGCGGCCCAGAATTTCTGCAATTGAGAGGGCGTCAGCTCCAGCATCTGCTGGTGCTGTTCCTCTAACTTACCCAATTAACAATCCTTATCGGTTTCAAGTCATCATGCGACAGGCTTAATCAGGGAGGTTGGTGCTTTGAAAGTGCACAAGCTTGATTGACTCGCCTCCGTGATCTTCGTTTCGCGTAACCGCGCTGTGACCTCCCAAGCTGCCTCTCACTGCTTACGCTGCGGCGTCCTCAGTCGCCTCAGCGGCCAGAGCAATGAGTTCGGTAACATCTTTGGGATGTGAAACCAAAGACGCGTGGCTGGAAGCGGTGGTGCGAACTTTGGCGCCCATCCTCTTAGCCATAAACTCCTCAGCTAGTGGCGGGATCATCTGATCGTTGGAGGAAACCAGACACCACGACGGGAGATGTTTCCAGGCTGGGGGGCCAGATTTCGCCGTGAACGATCTGATGCGCAGCGGTTTTTGTGTAGCCGACATTTATGCGCGCTTCCACCGGATCGACATCGGCCGCAAAGGCTTCAGGGAAACCGTCGCGATCGATTCAAAGACGTCACTCTAAGCGGACATTTCATTTGCTACTAAGACCGGACATATCATGTGCTACTAACACTGTTCCGAAATAAACCTATTCCGAAATAAACCTCGACTCCTGCGTATTTGTCTGTTAGGATGCGAGTAGTTCAGCAGATCGAATGCTGCTGTTGATGTTGTTTTCAGGAATGTCCCGCTGACTTTTTGGAGAGCGTTTGACGCTAATTTCTCATCCTCTTTTCCGCAAAGCCTAGGAAGTTCCTCATAACCAGTTTTAGGAGAACTATGAGTAAGAAGATCTACGTAGGGAATCTGTCGTACCAAACGACGGAAGGTGATCTGTCCACCCTGTTTGAAGAGGTTGGTCAGGTCGATTCAGTCACCGTGATAACTGACCGGGACACCGGGCGCTCGAAAGGCTTTGCCTTCGTTGAGATGAGTGCCGAGGATGCTGATAAGGCTATCGCCCAGCTCAACGGGAAAGAGGTCAACGGCCGCGCGCTTACAGTCAATGAAGCGCGACCGCGCGAGGACCGTTCGGGAAATCGTGGTGGCTACGGCGGAGGACGCAACAGTGGCGGCCGTGGGGGCCGTGGCGGCCGAGGTGGATATGGAAGCCGGTACTGAGCACGACCGTTAAGCAAAATAAGGAGCGGTGAATAAGATCAGAGAGAGTACGTATCTTATTCATCTCTCCTTGAATCCACGCTGCTCGGAAACGATTGCACGGAACCAAAAACAAGACTCCAATCAATCCGCACCCTTCAGCAAACACATTCAAAATCAACCACTGCTTCTCTGAGAGCAGTGCACCGAAAGTGAGATTCATGAGTTCAGACAGTTTTAGCAAGCTTGGCCTGTGCGCGGAGCTTGCGGATGTACTAGAAGGACTAGACATCACAGAACCAACAGAGATTCAAACGAAGACGATCCCGCATGCGCTTGCGGGACGAAACATAATGGCTTCTGCAGAGACGGGTTCAGGCAAGACGCTCGCCTTTCTGCTCCCGATCATTCAACGGCTAAGCAGTCACGGACCGCCTCGCGCGCTGGTGCTCGCCCCGACGCGAGAGCTTGCGCTCCAGATTGAAGCAAACGCAAAAAGCCATGGCCGCGCCGCCGGGCTTCGTACGGTGGCGGTAGTGGGCGGCGAAAGCCTGCCAAAACAAGTCAAGGCGATGCGCGCCGGAGTAGACATTTTAGTTGCTACTCCCGGGCGCCTGAATGATTTGATAGAGCGAGGCTTGGTCCCGCTCAGAACGATCAAGGTTCTTGTTCTCGACGAGGCGGATCGAATGCTCGATATGGGTTTTCTTCCACAGGTGAGGCGAATCATCAGGCATCTGCCCGGCAAGCGGCAAACGATGTTGCTGACCGCGACTCTTTCGAAAGAAGTTGAACAACTTGCGCGAGAGCTGATGACGAGTTGCGTGAGAGTCGATGCAGCACGCTCGGCTACGACCGTTGCAACCCTCACCCAAAAAGCCTTTCCCGTGCTCTCCAACGCGAAGACTCCTATGCTGCTTGCGTTGCTCAAACAGCATGCGAAAGAAACGTTTTTGATCTTCACCCAGACCCGCCGAGGGGCGGATCGCGTCGCTCGGATATTAGCGGCCAATAAGCACGAAGTGGTCACGCTCCACTCTGATCGCAATCAGTCGCAGCGCAACAAGGCGCTGGCAAGCTTTCGTTCCGGGCGCGCGCGCGTGCTGGTCGCGACAGACGTTGCAGCGCGCGGCATTGACGTGGACGACATCTCGTTCGTAGTCAACTACGAGGTTCCTGCAACCGCTGAAGACTATATCCACCGTGTTGGTCGAACGGCCCGCGCGGGCCGCGATGGTGCGGCTCTCACGCTGGTGAGTCCGGAGGAGGAACCGACGCTTGCGTCCATCGAGCAGATGGCGGGGATCAGGTTGGTGAGATCGAGGTTAAGCGGGTTTACGGATGGCAGGTCGGAAGAGCATACAAGATTGATGAGCGAGATCGCGCAACTGCGTTCGTCAGCGTCGCGCTCATTCAGAGCGAGTCGAGCAGCGCGCTAAGCATTTCGCTGATCGTAGTGGGTAGCCAAGCACTTCAAGATTAAGCATGATGTGGGTTGGGTTAACAGCCTGGCCCACAACTGGAAAGAGGTGAAATCATTCCAAGAGAAGATATGATCCCGGTTGATGGAACTGTAGTCGAATGCATGGGAAACGCTAGCTTCAAGGTGAAAATAGGTGAGGGGCACGAGGTTTTGGCCCACCTGTCGGGCAAGATGCGCAAGCATTACATCAAGGTCCTCGCAGGCGACAAGGTAACCGTTGAGCTGTCACCTTACGATCTGACAAAAGGTCGCGTCACTTTCCGGCACCGAGGCTAGAGAGTCCGGGCATCGTCCATCCAGCACTGCGTCAGTGTCATAATAATCTTGTGTAGGACCGATCACGGTTGGCGTCTCGCTGAATTACTCGCAGCTTGAGCAGTTGAGTTAGCCTGCAGTAGTCCGCTCGTAGTATTTTTCGAGACTGCCTGTTAATCTAAGGCCTCGAATAGCTCTGCAAATCTCCACACGGCCATTATATTTTGGCCCGTTCAGATTTAAGGCATTACCAGAGTTGATAGTCTCCGCGGCGAAGAAGGCTGCACGAAGAGGAGCCACTATTTTGCGAAAGCTGCGCATTGGGATTCTCGACCTTGTGGCCAAATGTCCTAATCGATCATTGTTCGCGCGCCTGATGAATGCCAATTTGGCAAGCATTATGCCACAGGTCATCGCGGCGTGGTGCGAGCAGGAAGGACACGTCGTCACATTCGTGTGCTATACGGGTCTTGAGAATCT
>DATFWY010000033.1:0-92620 GCA_035258805.1 Blastocatellia bacterium
TCGCCGATCCACTCATTGATAACCGGCAATGACTCGCGCGGAAAAACGTGCCCGGTCGGGAAGCTTCGAAATTCAACGGAGGGAGACCGCCTGCTGATCGCATCCCTGAATGTTCGCGTCCTCGCAAGCGGATAAAACTCGTCAGTCTCGCCCGCGATTATCAATACATCGGTTTCGCTCCAGTGATATTTGTCCTCGTCCCAATCACCAGGGATGCCTCCGCAAACCGCTATCATCCCTCGCGCGATTCCCGGATGAGTAAAAGCGAAGCGATAATTCAGTGCCACCGACTGAGAAAAGGCGAGCAGGAAGACAGCTCGTCGGTCGATTTCAAAATCAGATGCGGTTGTCTCGATGATCGATAGCAGTGTCTGATGATGTAGCTTAATAGTTTCATGAGCCTTGTACCGCATCATCCATCCGAAGCCGATCTTCTGGCTGTACGGGTCACTCTCGGAGCGCACAAAGAACGCATTTGGTCCTTGTACCGAAGCGATGATGAAGTCCTTCGAATTGATCTTCTGCGCGAGGGACATCATTGATTCTTTGTTGCCTTCATAGCCGTGCAGCGCAATGAGCATTGGTCTCGGACCAGCCGAGTCGCCGTCTGGTACATACAAGTCGTAATACAGATTTGTAGGTTGTTGAACTGATCTTTCTTTAGTCATTTTCGCCTTCGTTCTGCTTTGTCACGACTGCCTGGGCAATGCGATATTATCTGAGGCTATGACCGTTGAAAAGACGACTAGATATGTGATCTACGGCGCTGGAGCTATCGGCGCTACAATCGCAGCACTGCTTCGCCGAGCCGGATCTCGGGTTATCTGTGTAGCAAGACCGGCGTATGCAGAGGCCCTGATAAACGGAATCGAAATCCGCGAAGAAGAGATCGTGTCGCGCGTGAGTGTGGACGCGGTGACGACGGTCGCTGAGCTTCGTGTTGAGAGCGGAGACTTAGCTCTTATTACCACAAAGTCGCAAGCCACTGAAACGGCAGTCGAGGAGCTTCTTGAACGCTATGATGAGTCCCTGCCGGTCGTGTGTCTGCAGAACGGCATTCGAAATGAAGAGATCGCGGCAACAAAGTTCAAACGAGTTTACGCTGGTCTGGTGTTTCTTAGCGCGGTTCAACTCGAGCCGTCAGTGATAACTCTACCCCCGGGGCGCTCGGTTGCGATCGGACTCTTTCCTAACGGACTAGATGAAACGGCAAACCAGATTTGCGCCGAGATGCAGGATGCCGGGTTTGATGCCATGCCCTCTGCTCACGTGATGTCCATGAAGTGGGGAAAGCTCGTCGCCAATTTGAATAATGCAACGACGACAATAACCGGATACTGGTTGGAACGGGCGATGGCGGATGCCGATATGCGAAAGTTGATGCTGGCGGTGAGAGAAGAAGGCTTGCGGGTGTTGGATGCCGCTGGAATAGCGGTTGAGCCTCCGCCGAATGAGCCCTCGCCGATCAGGATCCTCGAGATGACCCGGAAGCTGATGGAACCGCCGAAGCGACCCTATGATCCGAAGACAGCTCCGCCCAATGAGCCTCGAACGTTCTCCTCAATGTGGCAGGATCTCCAGCTGGGGCGGAAATCAAATGAAACCACGTTTCTAAATGGTGAAATCATTGCGCTTGGAGAGCGTTATGGTTTACCGACTCCGTACAATTCGACGCTAATTGAGCTGGTCAACAGAATGTTTGCCGAGAGGCTAGCGCCTGGCCTGTACAGCCCTGGAGAATTGCACGATTTTATCCAATCTCGCGTTAAATAGGTTATTCCGTGGCACACAAACACAAGGGGCGGTTGCCTCCACTGCCTCGAGAACCTCGCTCGGCTTCCCCCGGGAGGCTTGGTCACCGAGAATTGGAATTCACGTATTTGACCGCAATAAATTCATAATATTGACATAGAAAAATTTACTGCTATAGTTACTCCCCAGCAGCATAAAAGAACGTCAGCCCCTAATAAGCCCAAAGGCAAAAATGACGGAGTAGACGCTCAGCAGACAAATTGCCCGTGTCTCTGTGCGAGAACAAGGGTGGGAAAGATGCTACAAGTAAATAGATTGAAGGCTAGCGCATTGGCGTTGGTGCTTGCCTTGGCGATTCCGTGCGCAGCGGATACTGGACGAACCAAAGAATCCGGACCCGGCGAGGCCTTTGACCCAGTTGAGTTCATAAAGAGCTTCCGAATGGGGATGAGCTACGATGATGTCCAGAAACTCCTGCCAAAGTCTGCAGATCAAGACACACTGGCTTATATTCCCAGCGAAGAGTCGTTCCTGCTTGGTGTCGACATAAAGTCACAGGCGACGTGGAGCGTTTCCTTCAAGTTTGACACCCAGGACACGCCTGCCCGACGTCCTGAGCAACTGATCGAGTTGAGCTGTAGCGCCGGCTTTTCATCTCGCGGCGAAACGTTCGAGACGATCGTCCGAAAGGTCACCGAGGCTTTTGGCGATCCTGTCGAGTTGGACCGTTCTCAGGAAAAGTTTCAACTGGCGGGATGGCGAGTATCCGGCGGTTCAGTGTTGACGCTTGAGTATTCGATTACCGGTTCAACTGTAGGGAATGTGAATATCGAGTTTGTGATCAGGAAGAACCGTTCGAGGAGTTCTTCGGATACCAAGACCGCGGCGTAACAAAGGCCCAAAAATCTACCCTCCTTATAATCTCTGGATTAAGCTGATCGATCATTGTCGGCTGGCTATCTCACTGTTCTTCCAGAAACGCTTGAAGTGATACTGCGAGCAATTTGACCATCGCAAACCAGTTCTTTGAGCTATAATACCAGCGTTCGGACATTCCGATCGTGGGCAATGTGGACATCCCATACCATCGCCGCCCAAACGAACTTTTCCAATGACGTTTGGTTTTGTCGCTAAACTTGGTTTTTTGGTGAGACGGTCTGTACGCCAAGCAAGGACCTGGTTAACCGAGCGCGCAGCTGAACCTGTTGAGAATACGAACCCGGACGAGGCGTTCCCGCTTCCCGCACTTAGGAGGCGCACGATTCCACTCCTGGCGATGGGTGCAGGTGTCTTTTTCATCGCAATCGGCGTTAGATTGCTATACTGGCAGGATTACGGTGTCTACGTCTATGATCGGGCCGAAGTCCAACGAATCTTGGATGGAGTTGACACTTTTTCCCCAGCTAGCCCTCCCAAATCTGGCGATGCCACCCTTGTTGTTCACCCGCCAGGTTACACACTTTTGATGCAGGGAATCTTCCGAGTTTTCGACGGCTCGGTTTCGTCGATCGCATTCGTGCAGGTCATCGCCGATTCCCTGGCAGCAGTGATTCTGCTTCTTGTAGCAGCGGAGCTATTGCCGTTTGGTGTCGCAGTCATAAGCGCCGTGCTCGTTGCACTCTCGCCTCACCTGACACACTACTCACTCCATTTATCTCCTGAATCACTCAGTGTCCTTCCTATCCTACTGGCGGTCTACTTCTTGATTCGTGCAATCAAACGACCTTGTTACGTCGGTTTCATAGCCGTCGGTGTATGCGTCGGCTTGTCGTGTTGGCTGAGAGCCAATGGTATGCTGCTCGCGCCTTTCATCGGCGTAGTAATGATTTTCTCATTCACTCGCGGTAAGAGAAGAATAGTCTACGCAGGAACTATAGTCGCAGCCGCGGCATTGGTGATTGCGCCAATCACCATCCGCAATTGGATTGTCTATCATCACTTCATTCCACTATCAATCGGTGCGGGTGTTACCTTGATTACCGGCATAGCCGATTATGACACCGAAGGCAGGTTTGGATTTCCAAGGGTGGATTCGGACGTTCAGAAGCAGGAGGCTGAAATGTACGGACGGCCTGAGTACGCCCGGAACCTTGAAGATCCGAATGGGATCGAGCGCGATCGCGCACGCCTTGCTCGCGGGCTCGCGGTCATCCGCTCAAATCCATTTTGGTTCGCTCGTGTGATGCTTCGCCGCGCGGGCTTTATGCTTCGTTACAACGACCCAGGTCACCACGATTGGCCGTACACTACCGCTATAGTACCAATCATCTCTGCGGAGCCAACCCCTCGCCGCTCCCTCCAGACTACAGATGCGATGCAGCCCGTATGGACAAACTCCGCGTATGAATTTTTTAGTCGAGGCAAGATTATATCGCCCGATGCGAGGGTCTTCTTCGATGAGGCACACCAGGCGCTGCTTATTGCGGGAGACAGCTCAGAGTATGGCGACCAGATCCGTTCCGAAGATATTGCTGTTCAAAAAAACACTGATCATGTGCTTGGTATTTCACTTAAGGCAATGCAGGGAGAGGTCGCAGTTAAGATAATGAGTATCAACAATCGCGTTACGCTTGCTTCGGCTAACATCAAGGCGTTTGTAGAGAAAAGAGCATTTCTTGAAAGAAGAAAGAAGAAAAAGGGTGAAATCACTGTCGAGGCTGATGCCATACATCAACGAATTCCGGATATTCAATTAGGGTTTGCAAGTGGCAACAGAACAAAGGTGTGCATTGCGTTTAGCAATAACGGCACTTCACTTGAACCTTCAGGATTGAGTATCACTGAGGCAAGGATTTTTGCGATGGGAGCGACACCATACTTGTGGACGGGCTATCCGCGACCAACGATTAGGAGTATTCAGAAGAAACTCTTTAGGACGACAGCCATGCTGTCATTGATTGTCGCTGGTATTGTTTCCCTTGCAGTCGCAGGCCGTCGTCGCGCTCTCTCTGTCTTACTCATCGTTCCAGTTTACTATCTGAGTGTACAATCGGTCCTTCATACCGAGTATCGCTATGTTCTGGCAATCCATTACTTCTTATTCATAATGTCCGCATTTTCAATCTACTGTATTTTCGATCTGCTTAATGAGGGCTTGCGCCGGACGATTGCAAGTTATTTCCCGAGAACGACTGAGTCGGCTCGCAGGAAGCTAAAAGCGCAGTGGAAGCGATTCAGCGGGGATCGTAAGAAACGAAGTAGCCCTGCTTAACAGCAAATTCGCTCGGCTCTCCTCTGCATGTACAGTAATACCGCCCGGAACAATGTTTTTCCGCCGACATACGGAGGAAGAAATGAACTATCGAAAATGGGTGTTGACTGTCACTCTTTCCTTCCAATTATTCCTCATTTGTTCAGATGCGAGCACCAATCGCGCGCTTCTTCAAAGCGAAGCAGCGGGCTTGCCGGACAGGCGTGGCGAAGCAATCCCAACCATTGGTGAAGTAGGATCACTGGTTGAGAAGTCCTTTAATGGGCTATTTGTGCTCGCCTCCAACAGAAGTGCGTCCTTTGTTCTAGGGGACTTTAACGGAGACGGTGACAAAGACCTGGCGGCGGCGGTGAGACTCTCCCCGAGAAGTCGATCGTGATGATACCTCTATCCCAGATTTTATGATGTATACTCCGCTTCCTCGAGAGTTCGACGTCAACATATATGGCACTGAACGCAACCCGCTGGGCACGCTCGGACACTGGCCTCGAGCCGAGTTCCTTGTAGTGCTCAATGGAAAACCCGGCGGCTGGCACCCGCAGCTTCCGCGGGACCGGACGGTGCTCTTAATGCAGACTAAAGGTTCCTCGATGAAATTATTCTCCTTCCGCGGGCAGTTGAGGTCAGCGACGGCTTATCCGGGCCAAAAGGAGCCCGGCCCACCACCATCACTGATGTGCGATTCGATTCTTCTGGGGCGGGCCTTACCGGATGACAAGGGCCAAGTCATTTACTGGGACGGTGGTAGGTATCGCTACTATCCGATAGAGTTTAACGTTAAGCGCTAAGTCTCACTCGCAGCAAACCATTCTTTGAGGCACGAATTTCGGATGTTTCGAGCGGAAAGTCCTTTTGCCAAAAAAGTTAGAGACCCTGTTAGTTGAGGCGTTATTTTGGCACACTTTTTGGGCAAAGCCCCAGCTTCGCTATCCCCTTCAACCACAATATATTGTACTTTTCGATTGACACGTGCCTATCTATAGAGTACACTCCGAAACCGCTACGAGGGAGAAACAAGATCAAAAATTCGATTCGCATTGTAGTTAACCCGTCCCTGGAGCTATCATAAAAGCTCCAGCCAGGCCGGGTAATAATGCAACGCAGTAATCGTCAAGCGGACGTTTGGCATCTCTCACCTCGGCGCAGTCCGGCCCGGCGCGAACTGGGTAGGCTGAGCTGTAAAGACCAATTCAAGTACGCAGGCATCTCGATAGTCCCCTTTGCACCCGGGTCAATCCGCAGGGTTGGGAGTTGATCTCTCTCACTGAGCAGGATCGCCACTTTTTGAAAATCAAAGATGTCAGCCTAAGGAGACATAGGAATGTCCACCCGATCTGTTGGCGATATTCAGAAGTCGAACGGTCAGTCCAAAGCTGACGATTCAATCTCGCCCTTGGTTCCTCACGCGGATGTTCGAAAAGCTGTCATAGCCGAAAACAATCAGCTTACAGAACTCGGTCAAAAAATCTTCCTCGATCGCTACGCGCTCAAAGACATGAGTAAGCGCACCCTTACCACCGGCGATATGGTGATCGTCTGCACCGACCCAAAGACCGGTCAACGCGAAATTGGCATTGTTACCGCCATGGATGAATCGGCCCCCGCCGGCGGTGAGCGCGTCACCGTCGAGCTTCGGGATGGCACGAGCTTCGAATGCTTGACTGAGCACATATCAAAGCCCATCGAAACCGATCCCGAACAGATGATGGAGCGCGTCGCGCGCGGGATCGCCGCTGTCGAAGGCGATCGGGCCGATGAGTGGTATCACAACTTTCGCTGGCTGCTGAACGGGTGGAAATTCGTCCCGGCCGGCCGAATTCTGACCGCCGCAGGAACGGACCAGCAGCTGACTTTTTACAACTGCTACGTGGTGCCCTCTCCCAAGGACTCGCGACGCGGAATCGTCGATACGCTCTCACAGATGATGGAGATTATGTCGCGCGGCGGCGGCGTAGGCATCAACGTCAGCAGCCTCAGGCCACGCCATTCCTACGTTAAAGGCGTCAACGGGCGCTCATCGGGTTCGGTTTCCTGGGGTGCGCTGTACTCTTTCGTTACCGGTCTCATCGAGCAGGGCGGCTCACGTCGTGGCGCTCTGATGTTGATCCTGAATTGTTGGCACCCCGATGTGCTCGAATTCATCGGCTCAAAACGCGAGATGGGAAAGATCACTAACGCCAACATCTCTGTAGGCATCAGTGACAAGTTCATGGATGCAGTCCACGCAAACGCCGACTGGGATCTTGTGTTTCCTGACAACTCAGATCCTGATTACGGCCAGTTGTGGGACGGCAACCTCGACAAATGGATCGCAGCAGGCAAGCGAGTGATCATTCACAAGACGGTTAAGGCTCGCACGATCTGGGACTCGATCATCGAGTCGGCGTGGGCATCGGCCGAGCCGGGTGTGTTCTTCATCGAGCGCGCAAATAAGATGTCGAACTCCTGGTATTACGACGCCGGTTTTCTCGGTTGCACCAATCCCTGTGGAGAACAACCGCTTCCAGGTTTTGGGGTTTGCAATCTCGGCGCGATCAATCTATCAAAGTTCGTCAGCGACGGAGACGTTGCCTGGGATGAGCTCGGCAAGGCAGTTCGCTACTCGGTCCGCTTCCTGGACAATGTAATCGATGCTACGCCGTACTTCTTCGACGAAAACTATTCACAGCAAAAGGCTGAGCGACGCGTGGGTCTGAACACTATGGGTCTGGCTGAGATGCTCATAAGGCTGGGCATTCGCTACGGCTCGGAAGAGTCGGTTCAATTCATTGAACGCCTGTACCGTTTCATAGCAAGCGAGGCTTATCACGCTTCCTCGGATATCGCGTCCGAGAAGGGGCCGTTCCCGATGTTTGACGCGGACAAGTTTCTGCAATCGGGCTATATGCAAAAAATGCCTACGGATGTTCGCGAAGAAGTCCGCGAAAAAGGTCTGCGAAACGTCACTCTTCTGACTCAAGCGCCTAACGGCACGATAGGCACGATGGTCGGTACCTCGACCGGCATCGAGCCGTTCTATTTTTGGAATTACTTCCGAAAATCGAGGCTTGGAAAACACGAAGAGCGCGTCAAGGTATTGGAGGAGTGGCAGCAGGCTCATCAGGGTGAACCGCTTCCCGGCTACTTTGTCACCGCGATGGATCTCGCACCGGAGGAGCACGTCAAAGTTCAGGCCGCAATCCAGGCATGGGTTGATTCTTCGATCTCAAAAACCTGCAACCTGCCGGCTTCGTACACGGTCGATCAGACGCGCGAGATCTACGAGCTGCTCTACAGATCGGGCTGCAAAGGCGGAACAATCTACCGCGATGGTTCTCGCGATGTGCAGGTTCTCAATCTCAAAGAAGAAGACAAGAGAGTGGGCGAGTCGACGGCCACGAAGATCGCCGCACCTCCGCCGCCCGCACCCGAAGTTTTAGCCCAGGAGGCGGTTGCTGAACAAACACCTGATAGCGGATCTGAGACTTCGTCAACCGCCCTCGTTCAAAGCGAAGTAGGCTGGCAGCCGAAGGTGCGACCGCGGCCGTACAAACGCCGCGGTTACACCGTGAGCAAGGCGACACCTTCGGGCACCGCCCACATAACGATGAACGAGGATGAGGACGGGCATCCCTTCGAGGTGTTTCTTGAAATCGGCAAAGCGGGTTCCGATATCAAGGCCATGGCCGAAGCAATGGGACGGCTGATGTCACTGATACTTCGAATGGCATCGCCCGTTTCGCCTCTCGAGCGCGTTCGGGAAATCGCAAAACAGATCTCGGGCATCGGAGGTGCACGGTCTTATGGCTTCGGGAAGAGACGTGTGCTTTCGCTTCCTGATGCTGTTGGCCAGGCGCTGGTGGAAAACTATCTGAACATCACCCAGGGAACCGAGGACGACGGGCAGGGTGCTGAGATGGGAGTCGAAAGTGCGACGGTCACAGCGCCGACAATGCCGTTACATAAGTCCGCGCCGATATCACCGGGTTCAGTCGATCTTTGTCCGAGTTGCGGTGACTCCGCCTTTGTTCGAGTTGAAGGTTGCCAGACGTGCTACGCGTGCGGTTATTCGGAGTGTTGATTTTTATCTGGGCGCTTCTCTCAGACTAATGAGGCGAGCGGCAAGTGCGCACCCCAACGATTGCCTTGCTGCTCGCCTGATTTTTTGTTTAAAGAGTCGAACGTGCCGAAACTTAGCTTTCGGGCGTATATGTCGGATAGGTCTTTCGGATCTTCGCCTCGAGTCTCTGTTGCTCGCCTTCCGCGGCCGTTGCCAATTTTTGACGCAGCTTTTTGCGTTTCTGGTAGCGGTGACGTCGACGCTTTATCTCACGATCGCGCTCTCTCATAAGTGTAGATGAAATTTCCTTTCGAACGTTGTTGATGCAAAGCCGGGCTCTGAATCAGAAGTCAAGACCAAGCGACGGCGCATTCTAGCCTTGTCCACCAAGTCTGGTCAATGGCTTCTTGATGCTTGGAGACTTCACGTAGTAACGAATTTATTAGTTCTGTAATCCATTACTGCTGTCTTCAGATCAGAACGAATAAATTCGTTACTACGTGATCTCTCTTCATACCCCCCTGTCGAGATGGGGATGAAGCTATGCGTGGACCCGTTTTCTGGGGTTTTTCATAGGAACGATGCCACAATCAAAGGAGCATGTTAGAATTAGTCAAACTTTGAGGCCTTTGGAGTTGTCTTAGATCTGAGAACACCCGCGCACAGCGAGGGTTGGGAGATGAGGAAGGTTCGAATATTTGGGTTTTTGCTGGAGATTGTCGCGGTTGCCGTCTTTAGCGTTGCAACGGAAGCGCAAGTCCGACCGAAGGCCCGGTTTGATCCGAGCCAGCGCGGCGTAAATCGTCCGCCCTTTGGTGTGGGTCAACAAGGGGCCAGCAGGCCACGAAACCCGAACGTCATAAAAAGACAACAGCTGCAACAGAGAGTGATGCAGGCGATCGGGCTCACCCCAGTGCAAAGAGCTCGAATTCAGGAGATCCGCCGCAGTCACGATGACGACGTAATCTCCGCCGGCCGTCGTGTACGTCTCGCCAGGCAAGCGCTTGATCGCGCGATCATGAACGAGAACTATAACGAAAGTGAAGTTCGAAGAGCGACAGAAGCGCTGGCCGGAGCGCAAGCTGACAAGATAAGGATCGACGCGACAGTCAGGTCTCAAGTGCGCGGAGTTCTAACCCAGGAGCAGGTACAACGGTTTCACCAGCTCCAGCGTGATATGCGCCGCGATATGAGAGAACAACAGCAGAAGGACCAACAGGAGAGAGACGGAGAACAAGGTCTCTCAAACCGACCGTCTTTGAGAATTACCGATATCGACATCGCCGATCTGCTACTGTCTATTGTTCAATAAATGGTCGCGATTGAACTATAAACAACCGCCCACGACGATAGACCCACTCAATGTCCTGATCTCGCCCTTCGAAAATCCTCTTGATCTGCAACGCCGCTTGAGCCAGTTCTCTTATCAATGAATCGGTTAGTACTCGTCTCTGTTTATCTATACTTACTTCCTTTACGCCGCCATTATCATCGAAGACCAACATCGAGTCATCATCAGAGCGTGTGAGCACGTTGATGGTCCGAGAGGCCGGATGATAGATCACCTGTTCGGCCACGCGACGACCTTCCACCACCTTGATCCCGAGCCCGCGCTTCGCGTTTACAAAAACGGCGCCGCGATTCGCCGGATCAAAGGGATCCTTGGTGATTGCGACTCCGGCGCTCTCAGCATCAATGCCTTCCTGGACCAGCACCGCTGGGTATACGCCGAAGTGATTCATCCCGAAACTCTCTCGCGCTTCGTATGCCTCGTAGTTCCAAATTGATGCCCAAACGGTCTTGATCGCCTCCATTAGTTGTTCATCGCCGCGAACGTTTGGAACAGTTGTGTATAAGCCGGCACCACTGAAGTTTGGTAGATCTTCGGCATTCGTAGAGCTTCGAACGAACAGCCCCATCCCGCTGTATTCGCGATGTACTTTTGCTAAAACAGCATCGATGAATTTCCTGTCGTGCTTACCGTTCACGATCCACCGTCGTATCTCTTCAAGCCGCGCTTTTCGATATCTGGGGTCGTGAACGAACCGATCCTCCTCTACCGCCGAAGCTATTCGTTCCTCGAGGTTATTGAGCCTGATGAAAGACTGATAATAATGAAAGGGAATTGCGAAGCCCGGTGGAACAACAAACTGTGTTTCATTGGCGTGAATGACCTCGCCGAGATTTGCTGATTTTGCACCAAACCGAAGCGCGTCGCGTGCACGCTGCTGCCTGAGGTCACTGAGGACATCGTATTCAAGATCGGCTTTCGGAGTTACCAGGTCACCGCGTTTTATCCATTGCTTGTTTCGCTCTGCGACTTCTCGTGCGTCCGCGGGGGAAAGCGTGTAGTCATTGTCACGCACTTCGAGTCGAACATATTTGCCTTCGAGCTCTTTGAATAGTTTGTCAGCGTTTCGGATCGAAGCATTGGGAATGCCCCAGGACCGCGCGAGCATATTAACATGGGACAAGGGTGACGCCGGTTCTGTGGTGATGATGCCGGATAGCGGTGTGAGATGAATAGGCGTTTCTTTGAAGATGACGATCTGATTTCGATCGATCACCGTATCAGAATCGAGGCGATCAACGATCCGAAGCTGACCGATCCCCGCTCCAGGATTGAGAGCCTGATATGAGGAACCTTCCGCAGATTTGCTTTCAATAAAAACAGCCAACGCTGCTCCCGTCTTATTCAACTGTGCGACAGCCAGCTCCTGAGCAATCGAGTTTGGTTTGAAGTAAAGAGGTGCATAGAAGCTGGGTTTGAGTACTGTGAATGCTTCTTTCAAAAGCTCTGAAGTAATCTGGTCTCCTTCCCAGAATTCGAATGTGAATTTATCAGCGGTTGTTTGGTACGCGATGGTGCCCATTATGAAGCGACGGTTGGGCTTCAGGTAATTCTGTTCGTAAAGAGCGCCGCGCTCCAGTGAAAGGTAGGTAGCGTTCAGGAAGTCTTTATGGAATCTATAGGAATTCGAGTTCACATAATAGATCCGGTCGTGAGATCGGCGATCGATTACGAACATTACATGCGGCAGAGGTCCAAAGCGGTCCAGGTAGTAAACGCGTGCAAGGAGGTTGAAGTCGCTTCGATTTGCGAGGCGGTCCAGGGAGTTAGGAGCGGCGTTTTTGTCGGTTTGATTACTTTGATTATTTGTTTGCGGAGCTGGTTTGTCTAAGAGCGCTCGGTTGTCAGTTGGGCCGCGAGTTCCGGGCGCGAGTGCGGTGGCTATCGCGCAAAGGATCATTGCGATGAGCGTTGTTGCACCGCATACTCTGAGGATTCTCGATAGGCGAAATTGATCGATTAACCGCATCCTCAGAATCTTAACATAATTGTATTTCTGGTTAGTCGTCTTCTGGTTTCTGGTTAGGCCTTCTTCTGCGTAAGCTGGGTAATCTCGGGATGATTTGTGTTATAGCGCGGGTTAAGCTCACAAAGATCATTCATTCCGCAGATGACGCAGAACGCAGAAAGATCAAACAGGGAATCTAGAAACGGTAGTTACAAAAAAGCAAAAAACTCCTTTGAAATCTTTCAGTTTCAAGAGTATCATCTGGGGCGACGCACAATCCTCCCGAATGGGAGTTAAGTACCATCCCGCCCGGGATGGTCTTACAGGCTCGAACGGAAGGGACACCGTTCGAGCCTAAAACTTTGTAGCACAGGCTTTCTCGACAGGTTGTCGAAGCTTAAGCATTATCGGTCAATAATAAGCATATTCAGTCGGAGTCGGGTTTCCATTCGTTGACTTTCAATTTGAACCGACCTACAATGAGCGCGGGTGCCGCGCACCGAGGGTGCGACCTGCTCGACTTGGAACAGCTTAAGCGAATCTATAACGTTAAGCGCCGAGAAATCCGAGACAGACTTAGCGAGTTTGCCAGAGTAGGTCGGACTGGTTCCCAGGAACGGCTCTTTGAAGAATTGACTTTTTGCATATTCACCGCTGGCGCAAGCGCCCGCATGGGTTTGCGTTCGGTAGAAAGCGTACGTCCGGTTTTGATGGCTGGTGATCTGGCCGATATCCGGCGAGCGCTGATGGGACGGCATCGTTTCCCGAATAACCGTGCCGCCTATGTCTTCGAAACGCGCGAGTATTTGCGAGAGCGATGTGGCCTCGAACTCCACCGGACCTTGCGCAGCTTCAAAATCGCCGACGAACGCCGCGATTTCTTAGCAGCCAATCGAAACGTCCGTGGGATCGGTTACAAAGAGGCGAGTCATTTCTTGAGGAATATCGGCTATCGCGGTTATGCGATTCTGGACAAACATCTGTTATCGCGGCTTACCGAGTTCGGGGTCATTGATAGTCCAAAGCCTCCCTCGACAAAGGCCGGCTATTTAGCGATTGAAGAGAAGCTGAAGCGTTTCGCGGACTCGATAGGGATTGATTTTGACGAGCTGGATTTGCTCTTGTGGTTCACGAAGACCGGAGAGATCCTGAAATGAAGGTCTACAGTGGAAAGAGCTTTTTGAAGCGAACCGGACGCAATTGGGCATTCCGTTTGTTGTTGCTGGTTTCAGTTCTTATCCTTTGTGCATCATCTATTACGCTGGTCCACGCTACTTCTAACCAAAAAGACACCAATCCGAAAGACAAAGAAACCAACGATCGACTCGATCGCGATGCCAGAAAAGCGATTCGACTAGGTAAGTATGAGGACGCTCTAAAGATTTATCTTGGAATGATCGAGGCTAACAACCGCGACAGCCGAGCGCGTCTGGGTGCGAGCTTCGCCCACCTCAAGATGCAGAACTACGCGCCGTGTTTCCAGCAGGCCAAAGAAGTTCTCAGTACCGAAGCACACAATGCCCGCGCACACGCGTTGGCGGGCGTCTCGCTCCTGCGATCAGGATTCATACGGGCTGCAGTTGGTGAGTTGCAGCAGGCGTTGAACCTCGATCCAAAAGAAGCGCTCGCTTACGGGGGCGCTGCCGAAATAGATTATTACGAAGGCCGTCCTAAAGAGTCCCGCAGCAAGTCCTATTACGCACACAACCTCGATCCGGAAGAGCCCGATTACCTGGTGACCTATGCCAGATCTTCGTCCAGGGTGGAAGACTTCAAGGAAGCTGCGGATGCTTATGAGCTCTTTCTTGAGATTTCACCTCCCAGCGATGCGGAGCGTCGCGACAGGATTAAGGGTCTTATTCAGTTCTATCGCCAGCTGGCCGGTATTAAGGTTCATCAGGTCGGTGGACCACAATTCACCGAAGTACCGTTTCAATTGGGGAGTGATCGACGGCCTTATGTTCGAGTAAAGCTCAACGGACGCGATTCAACTTTCGTTATAGACACTGGCTCCGGGTTTACAGTGATCTCAAAGGATGCGGCCAAACGTTTTGGCGTTTCCGAGATTGCTCGCGGCGGAAAGTCGCAGGGTGTAGGCGGCAGCGGCAAGTTCCAAATCGTCTACGGCCTGATCAAGTCGCTTCAAATCGGCGAGGCCAGGATAAGAATGATCCCGTGCTTCGTGCGTCCATTTCACGGGGACAACGACCGTCCGGTAGAGGAAAAAGCGGATGGCTTTATCGGGTTGTCCGTGCTGTCGCACTTTTTGACTGAACTTGACTACAAAGATGCGCGAATGCGTCTGGACCGTGGCGATGCTGGCTCCTCGTCCAAATTGTCAGTACCGGGAACAACGCTGGTCCCGTTTCGAACAACGCAAAATGGACTTATCAGTGTCGAAACAGAATTTGACGGGAACCCATTCGTCAATGCGATCCTGGATTCGGGCGCGAGCTCTACGGTTATCTCAGCCGCAGCTGTTGAGCGACTCAATCTCGGCGATCAGATAATTAAGGGACAGACGACCAGCGTCATAGGTGCTGCCGGTATCACTGAGAATGTTCGTATGTTGTTCATTCGAAACTGTCGGGTCGCCGATCAAAAGCAGAGTAATTTGCGCGCCCTGGTTTTGGACTTCGGCGCAATAAACGAGACATCTGGTTTTGAGCAAAGTGGGATACTTGGCGGCGACTTCCTGCGACACTTCAGACTAACCATTGACTTCAGCCGCGCGCTGCTTGCTCTGACACCACATTCCCCGCCTGAAAATAAGCAGTGAACCAGCACTAAAGCACCGTAGACTGGCCAGTCTCCGGATGACTCTACATACCAACCCGACGACTTTTGAGGCATATGGTAGAATTATGCTGCTATCGTTATGAAGAAGAGTCTTTACCTTGAAACGTCGGTTATTGGGGCTTATCTGGACAACGGCGAGCCCTTCCGGCGGGACTTGACGATACGATGGTGGGAGCACGAGCTTGCCGATTATGCGCCCTATATTTCTCCCCTCGTTGTGCGAGAATTGGAGCGCACTGAGGAGCCGCGCCGGGCGGCATATTTGAATCTTGTTCGGAATGTGCCGATGTTTGAGATCAGCGAAGAAGCGACGATTCTGGCGGAGGGCTATGTCTCCCGAGGAATATTCCATCGCAAGTATATGGCGGACGCTCTGCACGTCGCGATCGCTTCAGTGAACAAGGCTGACCTTTTGGTCACCTGGGATTTCGGTTACATAGCAAACGTGCATCGTCAATCAAGAGTGCAGTTGTTCAATACTATCGCGGGTTTTTTTGTTCCGATGATCGTGACTCCGGAGTTTCTGATCAACGCGGAATTCTGAGGTTACGAGCGGCGGACAAGTAAACCATCACGGATCATGCAGGTGCATAGATCTTATGTACAGGAAGCCAAGATTTCTGGAAGAGCTACACGCCATTCGTGAAGAGATGTCGCGGGAGTGCGATTACGATGTCGATCTTTTCGCCGAGATGGTGCGATCGGGTCAGCGTCCGCGCTACGGACCTTCCAGGAACGTTAGGGGAGTGCGTTCTCGGGCGCCCGCTGCCGATAATCGAGACGAGCCGACCCGCTCAGGTCAAGGCAATGATTAATAAAAAAACAACATCGCTCATTTTCCTTGCTCTCATTTCGTTATACCTTTTGCTGCCCACCGGCGCGTATGCGGATGTGAGCCGGCTGCGTAACATTTCAGACGCATCACCGAGCATTCCAGCAGTTCAAAGCAAAACAGTTGTGCTCGATGTTACTGCGATCGCAGAGCGTGTTAATGAAGTGGTGGTAAACGTGCGCTCCACTTCCGAGGGCGGAGAAAATCTCGGCAGCGGTTTTATTATCGATCAACGTGGTCTGATTGCGACTAATTTTCATCTAATTTCGAATGCCGAGTCCCGGCGGGGGTTAGGACAACGCGGCGGACCGGAACAGAAAAACACGGCTAAGCTTGTGAATAGCGTAACGGTAACGCTTCACGATGGCCGCCAATTCCCTGCGTCAATAAAGGGCTACGATGAAGCTACGGATATCGCGCTGCTGGAGATTGTTCCCGGTGGGGTCCAGCTGCCGGTAGCCGATCTGGGCGATAGCGACTCGTTGCGTGTCGGTGAGTGGGTGATTGCGATCGGAAATCCGTTGGGTCTCGATCATACGGTTACTGTTGGTATCGTAAGCGCGAAGGGACGAAGCGGGTTTGGCGGACAGTTCGATGATTTCCTGCAAACTGACGCTGCAATCAATCCCGGGAACTCCGGAGGTCCGCTGCTCAATGCTCAAGGTAAAATCATAGGAATTAACACTCTGGTTCTGGAACGCACCCAAGGCCTAAGCTTTGCAATACCAATCAACACATTGAAATCGGTTCTCGCGCAGTTGATTGATCGCGGCCGAGTGACGAGGGGCTTTTTGGGTGTTGAAACTCAGGATATCGACGCGGACATTCGTGGTTTTCTGAAGCTGGCTGCCGACGTTAAGGGAGTTCGCGTTGTCCGCGCTGAGAGAGCCACACCGGCGGCCCGCGCGGGTCTACGTAAGGATGATTTGATCACCACGCTGGACGGCCAGGCGATTACCTCGGCGGTTCAGTTCAACCGAATTGTGGCGAGTAAAGCGCCCGGGGCAAAAGTGGTGATTCGTATTCTACGCGACGGTCGAGAATACACGTTGAATGCCGATATTGGAGAAGAGAGTAAGAAGTAGAAGGGGAGTTAGTGGTCAGTGGATCTTAAGTGCCAAGACATTGGTTACACCGAAAAAGTGGCAGGACATTGGTAATACTTAAAATTGGATGAATTTTGGGTTAGTCAATGGCGTAGTCAGGTCGTAGTTACTTTCGCTAGAATACAGATTCCAGATTTCATATTCCAGAATTTCATATTCCCGATGACAAACTCGAATACTGCAGCGGGCTACCGACTACGGACTACAAACTACGGACTACAAACAACGGGCTACAAACAACGGGCTACAAACTACTGACTACTGACCATAGACTACTGACTATTGACTACTTTGCCTTCTGACATGAGCAAGCCGGTAATCGATGATCCCCTCGAACAAGATGCAGTAGACGGCGCAGTGATGGCTGAGTTGTTTGAAGCCATCGGCTTCGAGGTGGCAGACGAGCATTCTTATAACCTGCTCGTCGAGTACGTTGAGACGAATGGGCTGCGTACGCGGACTCAACGCGGGGAGGCAGCACTGCACGGTCGTTGCTGGAAGCTTGGCGACGGTCTCGAGGTATGGTCGATAGTCTATGAAAGGGGCTCCGAGCTGTATTACGCGGATTGCCGGCCTGCCTTTCGGAGCCGATACGTTCGCATGGTTCTGCCCTGGGAGCTGGTCGAATATGACGAGGATGGAGAGGCGATCGTTCGCGGACGATTGCCCGGTGCGCCGGAAGTTGTCTTCGAACTCCAAAATCTCACTGAACTCGATGAGGCAGTTTTCCGCGAGTCACATCTTTACGTCGGACTCGCAGGAATAGCCTACGCCGCCCGTGTCCAGGCCAGCCCGGAGCTTAAGCAGACCAACGATCCTCCCGTTTATCGATTTGAACTTGCCGAACGCCTTGAAGGATTTGCCGACAAAGCTTGCGAAAACGACTACGTGGTGAGCGGGCGGGTATTGTCGTGGCGCGACGTCAAAAACTCGGTAACCGCAGCCGAACTGGTTTGGATCTACGTCGATGCAGGCGCGATTCGAATTGAAGTGCTCGCGAACCGGCGTGCCTTAAGAGGCGAGCTCAAAATAGGCGCGGAAATAACTGCAAATATCTGGCTCCAGGGTCACGTGTTGGCAGAGCGCGACATCTCGGCGCGCTACGAGGGCGTCGATCGTGATTACGAGCAAGCGGATTTTTGGGCCGGTCTCCGCCGCGGGAACTGAACACAGCCGATGTGCCCGAACGTCTACCGCGCGATTCGTGCAAAGCCAAATCTGACGATCGTGTCCTGTTTTCTCCTCTGTTCTTGCCTTCCGGTCATTCTGAATGAACCTCGATTAATGTGGGTGCCAGTTTGACCGTGCCCTTCCTATCCTGCCAATGAAAGTATTAATCCATCGCTTCTAAGTCCAATAGAGATAGTGATTTCGAGAAGTTTGGTGCGGACGCGGTGCGCGGCACAAGCGTTGATTAAGTATGGAGTGCCAATGAGGACGAGGCGGTGGCCCGAATACTGCGGTCCCATTGCCACTTTCGACGAGTCGAGCCCCCGATCCTTCTACTCGACGGATGACATCGCTCTTTTTGTTGGAGTTGACGTTGAGGAAAGCGGCTAAGCTGTTTGGACAGGTATTTACCATTTCCGTCGCAGTGACGGGCAGCCTGGCGCTTCTCTATTCACTCTATCTTCTGCATCTCGAGCCTATACGGTTGGATTGGATGCTTGCGCTCACGTCGACAATGCTCCTTTGCTGGCGTGCTGAAGTTTGGATTCCGGGGGTACGCAGCAAGATCACGCTGATCGTCACTTTAGTTTGTATCGACTGAAGGAGTAAGGATGGAGACGGCCCCTAAAGGAGTCCAGGTAAAGATCAGAATGCTCGAGCAGATGGCAGAAGCGCTCGAAGATCAGGTTTCCGTGCTTTATCGGCGAGCGGCGACATTCGAGGAAGAGGAATACTTACTCAACCGAGAAATAGAGGAGCGCCAGACTGAGATCAATCGTCTTACATTGAAGCTGGAGACGATGCACGTCGAGCGTGATCGGGTTATGGACAAAATTGAATTGATTTCCAAGGAAGCGTGCGCTATGAGAGAGAAAATTATAGATCACGAAGAAGAATTCGCTCTTGCGTCGATTGAGAGCGCTGTATCTCAGCCGTCTGCGATCGGCGGTAGTAATGAACCAAGATTTAATGATTGCGAACAATCACCGGGTCCGATGTTCTTCCGGCGTATGACCCTGTCGGAAGCGGTGACGCAACCACTGGATGCGAAGCTACTCAGCTGATTTTTCTTTGCCCCATTCACTGAAAGGTCAATGTCAATGAACCTTTCAGGAATAAAAGTCAGACCCGCGGCACGTACGAAGTGATCTGGCAAACCATGAGGAGACCGATGGCTTTGAGCGATGACGTCGAGAGACGCAGTAACAGAGAGCGCCGAAAAAACGAACGAAGGCGATCTATTCGTTATACGGCGGAAACCCTGATTGTGATTGGTGGAGTAACCTGGATCGACAATGAGGGGACCGACCGCCGGCGGAAGGTTCGCCGCAAGGACGATCGAGAACGAATTGCGAGATTGATTCTTGAGGACCGTTTGTTTGCGGAAGACTAAGATTATTTGCGGAAAAGTAAGGGATATCGAAGCCCCCAACGCCCCCACCCGCATTTTGCCGTGAAATGCCTTCATTCGGGATCTCTCCGTTTTAACAATCCTAAAGTACGATTCACCAAAAGGTGAGTTCTTGATGCTGTAGCCTGCCGTGAGAGCGCCGCGTTTCTGCTCATACCCACCTCGTCAGAGGTATGTCGAATTTCAAAGGATGAAACCACCGCTACGTTGACAAACAGGCACGCAAAACCGGAAACTCGAAGTAAACCACAACGCGCTTCGGAGGAACCGGCATGCGATATATCCGCAGCTTGATTTCTTTCACTGTCTTATTGTCAACGATTGCTTTTTCCGTTGCTCGACCGTCGGCGGATACCTTTCGGCCGGTTGTCCGTGGCAAGCGAGGCGCAGTAGCAACAGGCCATCCGCTCGCAGCTGAGGCTGGCTTGCGTCTGTTAAGGCAGGGCGGAAACGCAACTGATGCAGGCTGTGCCGCGATTCTTGCGGCTTCTGTTATAGAGTTTTCTCACTTCTCTTTTGGCGGCGAGGTTCCGATCATCATCAAGCCTTCCAATGGTGTAGTGACGGTGATCAACGGACAGGGAACAGCGCCGAAGCTCGCGACTCGTGATTTCTTCCTGGAACAAGCCAGGAAAGGCGGCCCAGGATTTATCCCATCGTCGGGCATTTTGCCGGCCACTGTTCCAGGCGTACTCGATGCAGTGGTGACCGCACTCGATCGGTTTGGTACGAAGTCTTTGGGAGAGGTTATGCAGCCCGCGGTTGAGCTGGCAGATGGTTTCCCGATCGATGAGCTGCGAGCAAGCTATATCGCCAATACGCGAAAGGTTTATGAACCATGGCCTTCCAGCACGAAGGTGTTTCTGCGCGGCGGCAAGCTTCCGAAGCCCGGCGAGATGTTTGCGCAGCCAGATCTCGCACGCACCCTGAGAGGCATCGTTCGAGCGGAGCGATTGGCGACGGCGCGCGGCCGTCACGCTGCACTGACTGCGGCACGCGACTACTTTTACAAAGGTGAGATCGCCAGGCGCATCTCAGATTTTTGTGAAGCGAATGGCGGGTTGCTTCGCGCAGGAGATTTAGCCGGATTCCACGCGAAGGTGGAAGCGCCGGCGCACGCTTCTTACCACGGATACGAGATCTACAAGACCGGGTTCTTTGCTCAGGGTCCAGTGATGCTCGAGATGTTGAATTTGCTAGAGGGCTACGACTTGCAAGCGATGAAGCACAACTCAGCGAGTTACATTCACACATTGACGGAGGCTATGAAGTTAGGATTCGCGGATCGTGACCGCTACTATGGGGATCCCGATTTCGTACGCGTGCCGGGTAATGAACTCCTCGCCAAAGATTACGCGGCAATGCGACGGTCTCTAATCGACGAGAAGCACGCCTCACTCGAACAGCGTCCTGGTGATCCGGTCAACAAGAAGCCCCTGGTGAACAGTGGGCCGAATCCGGCGTTGACGGGACAGTCTTCGGTACCCGAAGTCGAGCGAGCGAACGACACAACATGTGTGAATGTCATAGACAAAGATGGAAATCTCTTCAGCGCGACGCCGTCGGGCGCGTGGTTACCGGCGGTGGTTGCTGGAGATACCGGAGTGCTCCTCGGTCAAAGGATGCAATCCTTTCTGCTGGAAGACGGTCATCCTAATGTGCTCCAACCAGGTAAGCGCCCGAGAATCACGCTTTCACCAACACTGGTATTAAAGGATGGCAAGCCCTTCCTGGTTTTATCGACGCCGGGTGGAGACAATCAGGATCAATCTCTTGTCCAGGTTCTCCTTAACATCATCGAATTCGGCATGAACGTGCAGGAAGCGGTCGAAGCCCCACGATTCCAAACATTGCACCTTGTGAGTTCGTTCGACGATCACCGCTTCAACCCGGGCGTGCTAAATCTCGAGGATCGCATCAGCCCTGACGTTCGAGAGAACCTTGCTTCTCGCGGGCACAAGATCGAGGTGCAATCGGCCTGGGGAAATCCATCAGCGCCAACCGTGATTAGGTTCCATACGGATTCAGGGGTTATAGAGGCGGGAGCTGATCCGAGACGCGGCCGGTACGCGGTGGCCTGGTGAATGACATAAAACCCTCGATCGACCAAAAAACGAGAACGCCATGATTGTTCGTAAGGGATCTTGGCGTTCTTTTGTGTTTCTGCGATTGTTTCATATATGACACCGATTCAAATCCTCAAGCTTGTCGGATTTGCTACGGGCGCGACGCTTCATCTGTACATTGCTTGGTTGATTTGGAATCGAAGGCTTGGCTCACGGGAAAAGCTCACGCAGCCGGTTCAGCTGATAACCATACTTAACATTTGTCTTGGGGTCTGGTTTCTCGGAAACCTTTTCATAACCTTCCATGAGTTGTTGCTTACCGCGAACCGCTTGACCGGACTGCTGCGCGCCTGGGACACGCTTGCAATGACCGGCGTCGCGTTACTTCCGGCCGCGTTGCTTCACGCCCACGTAGGGTTTTGGGCTTCACTCGACAACTATCGAACGTTGAAGCCGCGCGCGGTGAGATTAATCGGCGTGATGCTCTACATTCCTATGATCTTCCTTCCATATGCGATCTATCGAATCAACAGCGGGGATTATCGTCCTTATTTTTTGAAGCTGCGAGTGCTGCTGATCCCGTATTCTATCTGGTATTTGCTGGTGATGATTTCGTCGGCGTTGATCGACTGGTCAATCAAAGACCGGCTCAATCCGAGGGCATTGCGTGAAAGGGCGTTCTTTAAGCGGCTGGCGATTCTTCTGGTGTTGAATGGCATCTTCGAGTTCGTGGTAGTCGCAATACTGCGCACCGGACCCAACGACGTGCCTTGGGTTTTGTTTCTGTTGTCGTCGCTTCTTCCGATTTTCTTCGTCGCATATCACGTCTACCGTTACAAGCTGGTTGATGTAGCGATCAAAGACAGCCTGGTTTACGCGATGTTCGCATTGGTGTTTATCGCAGTCTATACCTACGGAGTCAGACGTCTGGATCAGTTTCTCGTCGATCGCTTTGGGATAACGGCGGGTGTCGTAGAAGTCATTCTCATTCTCGGTATGGTGGCGCTTGCGAGTCCGCTGGTGCGGGTGATCGATCAAATGGTTCACAGACTGTTCACCACTGAGATCGGTCTGTACCGCGATGTTGTCAGACAAGTTTCTTCCGGCGCCGAAGGTTTTGGTGAGTTAGCCTCTCTTATCCGCTACACCGACGAAACGATCAGGCGAGGGTTGGATCTTACGAATGTGCGCGTGCTGCCAGTCAGTTTACTGCATAGTGGCAGCCACGAAGCCAGGCTCGCCGAAAAGATGACAGATTGGAACGCCGACGTCATTGAGACTGACGACGATCTTCAGGCAGTAGACGCGACGATCGCATATGCTTTAAGACGTGAGTTGGAGCTTGTTGGCTTGATGCTGATCTCAGCGGAGCCGCACGCGCTGACATCGGAGAAGCGCGCGATTCTGGATGTACTTGCCTCCCAGGTTGCCGTCGAAGTCGAGAGCTGCCGACTTATCGAAGAAAAGGTGCGCCTGGAGCGTGAGCTTGTAAACCGCGAGCATCTTGCAAAGCTCGGGCAGATGGCGGCGCAGGTTGCGCACGAGGTAAAGAACCCGCTTTCGTCGATAAAATCGATCGCGCAGGTTATGCGTGAGGATGAGTCTCTATCAGAGTTCGATCAAGACCTGAGTCTGATAGTTAGTGAGATAGACCGGCTGAATCGGACAGTGTCACAACTACTGGCCTTTTCACGACCGAGCCATGCCGATTCACGCCCGGTTCGTCTATCGGATCTGATGAGCGCAAGCGTTACCATCGCCGGCGCTGAAGCCAGGGAACGCGGAGTTGATCTAAGAATCGAGTCGATTACCGATGTAGTGTTGACCGGTGCGCAGGGAGGCGCCTTGAGAGAGGCCTTGAGCAACCTGGTTTTGAACGCAGCCCAGGCAACTGAGACCGGTGGGGAAGTAGTGATTCGAGCAACGCTTCAAACGTCAGCCAGGGAGTCCGGTGTCCGAACGGACGAATCAATTGCCGGAACTCTGGCAATAACGGTAACGGACACCGGTCCGGGCATTCCGGCGGATTCGCAGCAGAGAGTCTTTGAACCCTTTTATTCGACCAAGTCACGCGGAACAGGATTAGGGCTCGCGATCGTTCAGCGCAGGGTGGTGGAGATTGGAGGGTCTGTTGAGTTGGTAAGTCCAGTGGCGAACAGCCGAGGAACGCAGTTTCGATTGATCATTCCGCTTGCAGCGGCTGAATCCGGGATGGAACGAGGTGATTGAGAATGTTTCGTAAAATATGGTGAGATGATTTAGGACCTGCGCCGGAAAAAGCGCATGGAAGCCAGAGCTGCGCACCAGATCATTCCCGAAGTTGCCATAATCGACCAGCCAAAGCTTTCCACCATTGGAGATATGCGACCGACAATCCCGCCAACCAGCCATGCGCTGAAGAACGTCATTGCCGCAAGGCGCCTCGCCCATCGGATCTGATTAGATATCTTGATCCGGTTAAGCTCAGCTTCCAGAAAGTCGTCGTCCGCCATCAGCTTTTCATAGTAACGAGCTTCACGCCCAGCCATCCGAGCTAACGCAGCATCTGTGCTCGATGACGCCGCGTTGTAGAAGTGAGCAACGTGCGCCAGTTTCCCATCTCGAAGCGCGATCTCAGCCAGACCTATATTCGCTCTAAATCGCTCAGGATCAATTTGTAATGCACGATGGAAACATTCAGAGGCTCGCTTGAAATCGAGCCGTTCAAAAAATGCTTCGCCGATCCGCTCCAGTAAATCAGGTTCGTCTCCTGCCAATCGCGACGCCAGCCTCAAACATGCGTCAGAACGTTGGAGCAGGCGTGTGTCCTCCCTTTGCGCTGATGAGTGATAGAACCGCGACATCTCATATAACAGCTCGGGGTTGCGAGGCTCTTTTTCGTAAGCTACTCGGAAGTAGCTCGAAGCCTGCGCAAGCTTTCCTGCTAGCCTCAATGAGTTTCCGATGCGTCGGAGAAGTGGCGCGGGCATCGCAGCGATGTCGCTCTTGAGCACCGGCGAACCCTTGAGCGCGTTACCTGTTTCGAAATACTCGAATATTTCCGATGAGCGAGGATCCAGCTTGTGTGGACCGGCGGCACGAAACAACGCTTTTATGAATTGAGAATAGGTTGATCGATGTGAGCGAACAACGATGTCCACTCCGCAACCTGATATCCGAGTGTGATAGCTTATACGCGCGTCTCCGGTGGCGAAACTGATGCGTGTGGTCTCGGTTGTTATCGTCTCGATATCGGATACCGACAATTCGCGTCGCATTCTGAAGAGCCCGCGCAAAATAAATGCCAGCGGTCCCCGGTGACGAATTGTCTCGCCGTCAAATTCGATGCGGTCGAATGCTGCAGCTATGAGGATCGGAAATAGCAGGCCCCAGCAGGAGAGAGCGGCGACGACCCATCCTTGTTTCAAAAGTGTGGATCCGACGGTTATCACAACCGCTGAGGAGAGCGTGTAAGGAACCAACCCGGGCCGTATGCTAAGTGTCTGCATTAATGGATTCAATTTTATGATTTCGGAGAGATGGAGGCAATACTTCTAATCATCCTCAAGATTTCTGTTGTTCTGTTCAGCCCCGCGGGCTGTTAGAACCACCGCACCTCAGTGGAAGTCACCGTCATATTCTGGTCGAGTTCGGCGCGCATTCGCAGATCAAAACGAAGGTCACGCAGAATCACAACCGTTCTTCCATCTGGGAGCGTCTCGACGCTGGATGTTCCATAACGCATAAAGTCCAGAAAAATTCTGCCGTCTCTGGAAGAACGCAAGGCCTCCGCCAGACTAGCGTCAAGCACCGGGAGCGCGCGCCAGTCACTCTGTCGTGAAGCTAAGTTGATGTTACGTATGTAAACCGCGTCTCCAGTCGTTGCGGCGGCCTGCCACAATAAGGGGTTGGCTGGTGCGGGCCACACGGCAATAGAAGTAACTCCCTCGACGTTCAGGGAGCGAGCAGCTTCCTTGAGCGCAGTCTGATGGCCCATCCACATTCCACAGTAATAGAGCGCAAGTACGAAGAGAGAATATCTTGCCAGTCGTTCTCCCTTGCGACCCCAATGAAACAATGTCCCGGCAAGGACGATCGCTACTCCCACAAACCATACTATCCTGGCAGTGTTTGGGACTGTCAGCGAATCCGAGTCGTACGGGTGACGAAGGGCAAGCGCGACTACTAACGAACAGATAATCCCTATCACTAACCAAAACAAGGTTCGCCCCGCGTCGGTTGTGGTGAGCCACACGACCGCTGAGCCCAGGATGAGCCATATCCATGGATCAACAACAAAAACGAGATCGCCGTAGAACCAACGCATGCTGAAGGGGATCAGAGGTCTTACGCCATAAACGTTTGTAAAATCCATGAAGCTGTGGCCGAGCCCACCGAGATAGGCGAGAAAGAAGATCCTGATAGGTCTCAAGGGTCTTCTGAAAGGATCGCCTCGAAGACGAAACCTTCGATCGACGAACATCAGAGCGATGGTGAGAAAGAAGGCAAGGATCGCCAGACCTATAAAGCCGTGCGTGAAGCCCCGATGATACTCCAGGTAGCCCGGTGTTCCGATCGTGAGCCGTCCCAGTACGTCTATGTCAGGAAGGTTCGAGGATATTACCAGCGCAGTAGTCGCAAGCGGAGTGGCTCGCTCCAGTCCTCCCTTAGCGAATGAGAGACCCAGGAGTGTGTGGGCGAGGTTTTCCATTTAGAAAGAGTCTATCTGCTCAACAGATAATGCTGGTTAACCTGCGCTGATCACGGAACAACGGGCGCGGTTGACGGCGCTGGTAGGTCCTTTAAGCGATCCGGTGCAATCGCCGCTAATCGCTTTTCGGCTTCCGCTCCGGCACCTGATGATCTATCCGGCTTGGCTGCCTCAACATATGCATCTGCGGCTTTCTCTAAATCGCCGATCTTCTCGTAAGCATGTCCGAGGCCAACCTGGACTGCCGGCTTCAGGTTGGGAGAGGTGTTCAGTAATTGCTGGTAAATTGAGATTGCCTTTTCGGTGTCTCCGTTCGCGGCGTGATTCTCCGCGAGCGCCAGGCGCGCCAGGTCGGAGGTTGGATGATCCGATTTGCCTGCTACTTGCTCGAGTAAGCTCATACCCTTATCACGGTCGAAGTGAAGGTAAGAAGCACCAGCGTAATAACGACCAATTGATCCATAGTAGCCGGAATAGTCGTCAGCGAGGCGTTCAAAAGCCTCCGCAGATTCCCGCCATTTTGTCTGTTCGTCGGAATAAGTCTTACCGGTCGGCTGGGTTGTCGCGGGTTGACTTGGGTCCTGTACCGGCGCGTTGAATTTCTCAACAGCCGCGGCAAACGCGGTCTCAGCTTTTGTCTTTCGATAATCGAAGTAATAGTTACCGGCGACATAGAGCAGAACGACACCGGCTATGATGCCAACCGCGATAACGAACGGACGACCGCGCTCCTGAAGCCAGTCCTGCGTTTTTTCGTAGAACCGGATCATGGGGTCGTGCCTGTACTTCATCTCCTTGACGGAGACCTTCTTCTTTCTTCTTGCTGTTTTCGCCAAAACTCTGAGCCTCCTAAATCGCGTCAACAAAATTCAGTATCCGACAAAGTACATCAGGTCGGATTTCGCGGGTGCAGACGCGAGAAATGCACCTAAAATCTGAGGGTTGCCATACAAGGACGTCAATCTCGTCTAATAGAGCAAAGAAGAACATAGCGGCCAGCCTCGCGGGCTGTCAAGAAACGAGTGAGAAACAGGAAAGTATAAAGTCTACGGGGATCCCCGCTGGCGCGGGCTTGGGCTGTTTGCGGATTGCTTTTCCCAGGGCTCAGGGTCTCGCCCGTGGGCTAACAGCTGCCGCCCGCTGGCGCGGGCTCTCGTGGCTACACGCTGCCGCCTGCTGGGCACAGGCTCCGGGGCTCCCGCTGTCGCCCGAAAACCGGTGAACCCCGTATTGCTTTGTGCTAAAGTTTTACAGACCGGAACTTTCTGACTGGATAGGGTGTCTAAGTTAGCGACAAGTGAGGTGAAGGGCTGCCACTCGAGCCGCTTGGAGCTATACGGCGCTCGGCTCCATACAGCCGGGCGGTGGCCCACTCCGGTCAGCTGCTAACCGAAGGAGTGCCACTCAATGTCAGCCGGAGACATGGCCGCACTGGACCAAACCAGTATCGCCGCGCTCGAACTCGATCACAGGGCGCTAGAGCATCTCCCTGAGACGAGGCTGATCTCCAGGCTACGAGTTGGCGACCTCGATGCGTTTGAAGACCTGGTTGCCCATTTCG
Organism: Blastocatellia bacterium; assembly: GCA_035258805.1. Classification (GTDB taxonomy): domain Bacteria; phylum Acidobacteriota; class Blastocatellia; order UBA7656; family UBA7656; genus Onstottus_A. The sequence goes on from DATFWY010000033.1 coordinate 27,937, forward strand.
AACGGCCGGTCTACTCACTGTGCTTTCGGTTACTCGGAGACGCCGAGGAGGCAAGGGACGCCGCGCAGGATACTTTTTTGAAGGTCTATCGCGGCCTCAGCGGTTTTAGAGGACAAGCAGGATTGAAAACCTGGATTTATCGAATCGCGATAAATCAGGCTATGAACCAGAGACGATGGTGGCGCCGTCGTCGTCGCGAGGAAACTATTTCGCTGGATATAACACGAGGAGAGAGCGAAACGAGCCTCGGCAACTTGCTCCCCGGTCGCGCAATCTCTCCAGAGGCGCAGGCAATATCCAGCGAACGAGAGCAGTGCATCATGCGAGAGTTGTCCGAGATAAAACATGAGTACCGGATCGCTCTGATGCTGCGCGAGATCGAAGAGCTATCCTACGAGGAAATAGCTGAAACGCTTGGGATCTCAATCGGAACTGTTAAGTCGCGAATTGCGCGTGGACGCGAGGAACTCCGCCGCCGCGTAAAAGATTTGATTTGAACCGCAATGCTTAGCTGAGACACGAACCGAGAACCGATACATTGCGGTCACAAGGCACTTATGGAATGCAAGAAGTTTGAACTGACAGCCTCTGCATACGTAGACCGGCAGCTGCATGAAATTGAAGCTGTCGAATATCGTGAACACCTTGCGACCTGTGAGGGTTGCCGGCTGCATTTGACTGAGATAGAGCGAGTGTCCCTCGCTCTGAGAAATGTTGACCGGCCGGAGGCGCCTCGCGAGCTGCGCAGCTACATCATGAGCGAGGCCGTCCGGCGAGCCAGAAGGGAAATCACTCTAACTGAGAGCATGCTGTCGTGGGTTCAGAAACTAAACCCTCGGGTTGTAGCTTATGCAGCCGGAGTGGTGATTTCGTTTTTGTCATTTGCTTCACTTTTTTCGAGCTTCAGGCCAATTCCACTGAGCAGTCAGTATAGTGAGCAGGCTACGATTGTACCTATAATCAACGGATCGGATCGCGAGTTTCACAGCTATAACAATCTTCCGCCAGACCAGGTGGCGAATGATGTCGAGCACTACTATCAACTGCCCAGGGTATTGGACAACAGCGCGCTGGTTAGTTTCAGCCACATCGCTTACCAGAAGCCCGGCAGCCAGGGGATGTCTGCATTGGTAGAGGTGGACTCGGATGGTTGTGGAAGGCTTGTGGATGTTCTGAACGCGCCGAAGGATCCTTACTTGATCGAACAGCTATGGTGGTCGCTGCGAAACCGGACGTTTCAACCGGCAACGGTGTCCGGCCACCCGGTCCCCACACGAATAATCCTCCTTGTCGAGAAGGTCGATGTGAGCGGCTGAGATTTGTCTTGTCAGTTAGGGGTTTGATTTTGCGACCGGTCATTGACTGTTGAGAACAAATCCAAACCGTCTCGTCTTTTCGTTTCCAGAGCGCCTTACAAAGACTTAGGTTGTGAGCTAGCGAGTTCCAGCCACTTGCCACTAAGTCTCGAAGTCACAAAGATTCACGAAGAACGCGTTAGTGCAACTTAGCGCATTCGTGTCTTTGTGGCGAAGAATCCAGCGAACTTCAAGAGCGCGATGGCGTCGCGATCGTGACGCCGAAAAAGGAGAACAATCATGTTCGATAGGCTAGTTGTGTCTACTTCCAACAGGCGTCGCGGTAGAACAGCCCGGTTCTTTGCGTGTACGTCGCTCGTCTATCTGTCTGTTGCTGCACTTGCATTTGCGGCTTCCGTTTTCCTTACAACGCCTAAGCTTGCAGATACTTCGCTAAGGCTCCCCGAGATCGTCTTCCCACTGGTAAGGAGTGGGTCTCTTGAGCCGCACAGTGATCACCAACCTGCCACTGCCCCTACCCAGGATCCAAGCAACGTTCAGAAGCTTGATTCGATTATTGAGAATCTGGGTAATGCGAAATCGTCAATTGTTGCGAGCGGACCACCGGGCAAAACGGTCGTCGTAGGTGGCCCTGTCGGCGACGGCGATATCAGCCCCGGCTTACCAGGAATACCTGTCACAGGGAACGTTATCGGTTCAGGTAACGGACCGTTCGATCCACCGAAACCACCTGATCCGCCAAAGCCTCAGCCGAAGCCGGTAGATACTGCGAAACCGGTGGTCGTCTCATCAAAGGTTCTTCAAGGCAGGGCGATCGAGAAGATCGTGCCGGTCTATCCTCCGCTGGCAAAGCAGATTCGAATGCCAGGCGAGGTGTCCGTTGAAGTAATCATCTCGCCTGAGGGCCGCGTAGAGTCGGTCCGGATCGTGAGCGGTCATCCAATGTTCGTGAGTGCCGCGCGGGATGCTGCTCGCGGCTGGCGATTCGAACCGACGATCTTGAACGGCGTTCCGGTTCGAGTGACTGGAGTGATCACGTTTGTTTTCAAGCTGAATGAATAATCGGCTCTGGATCGAAGGGAACAATGATGGCAGGAGATTAGTGATGACAAGAACACTTAGACTACTTTTGCTCTCTGCGGTGGGGCTATCAGGCGGCGGCTGGTTCATCTATCACATCGGCTCAAGGATGAACCTTCTGGCGGAGAATGGAGATTCGACCCTTTGGGAGCAGGCACCAGGAGACATCTGGCTTTACATTGGTGGATTGATGATGCTCATTGCCGGTTCGCTTATCATTGCCGGGTTTCTTATGTGGAAAAGCGAGAAGAGGAGTGGTAGATCTGTCTAGGGGTCTGACGGTTTGATTCGGTCACGTTAATCTTCTGCATTAATCTGCGTAATCTGTGGACCGAGTAATTCCTTATCCACAGATTACGTCAGATTGCGCAGATGAAAAACAGAGATCAAAACCAATGCGCTGGTTACTCATCAACTTTCAACACAGCAAGAAACGCTTCTTGCGGAATCTCGACCTTTCCGACACGTTTCATGCGTTTCTTGCCCTCTTTTTGTTTTTCCAGCAGCTTGCGCTTTCGAGTGATGTCACCACCGTAACACTTGGCGAGGACGTTTTTGCCTAACGCTTTAACTGTTTCGCGGGCGATCACTTTGTTTCCGACTGCCGCCTGGATCGGAACTTCGAATAGCTGCCGAGGAATCAGCTTGCGCATTTTTTCTACAAGCGATCTCCCCCTCGTGTATGCGAACTCTCGATGGACGATCAGCGACAAAGCATCCACCGGTTCGCCTGCCACAAGCATATCGAGCTTTACCAGGTCTCCTTCGCGATAGCCAGTCAATTCATAATCGAATGATGCATACCCACGCGATAACGACTTGAGCCGATCATAGAAGTCCAGCATTATCTCGGCCAGCGGCAATTCGTAAGTCAGAAGCACCCTTTTCGGCGTCAAATATTCGAATCCAAGCTGCGTGCCCCGTTTCTCCTCGAGCAATGAAAACAGAGGGCCGACGTACTCATCGTTGCTCATTATCATCGCGCGGATGATGGGCTCTTCAATCGATGCGATCTTTCCCGGATCCGGAAGCTTTGCCGGACTATCAATCTCAGTTACTTCTCCGTTGGTGGTAGTGACCCTGTAGCGAACCGTCGGAGCAGTAGTGATCAACTCAAGATCAAACTCACGCTCGAGGCGCTCTTGAACGATCTCCATATGCAACAGACCAAGGAAACCGCAACGATAACCAAAGCCGAGCGCCGCCGATGATTCCGGCTCGTAAAAGAAAGACGAATCGTTAAGGCGTAACTTGTCCAGCGCGTCGCGCAGCTCTTCGTACTTGTTGGCTTCGATTGGATAGAGCCCGGCGAACACCATCGGCTTGATCCGTTTGAAGCCCGGAAAAGGAGTATCAGTGGAGCGCTTGGCTTCTGTTACGGTATCGCCGATTTCGACATCGCTGACGGTCTTTATGGAAGCTGTAAAGAATCCGACCTCGCCGGCGCCGAGCTCATCGATAACTCGAGGCTTCGGAGTGAGGACGCCAAGCGCATCGACTTCGTATTCCTTCTCCGCGTCCATGAGGCGAATCTTCATGCCTGGCCTGATGACGCCGTCGATCACGCGCATCAGAACGACTACGCCGCGATAGCTGTCGAACCACGAATCAAAGATCAGTGCCTTTAACGGTTTGGATCTGTCACCGGCGGGTGGCGGAGTCTCGCGGACCACGGCTTCCAGAACGTCGTCGATGCCGGTTCCCATCTTCGCTGAGATCATCAATGCGTTACCTGCATCGAGCCCGATGGTCTGCTCGATTTCCTCACGGACCCGATCGGGCTCCGCGCCAGGTAAATCGATCTTATTGATGACCGGAATCAGATGCAGATTGTGATCGAGCGCCAGATAAGTGTTGGCGAGCGTCTGGGCTTCGACCCCCTGGGACGCGTCTACAACAAGCAATGCGCCTTCGCACGCCGAAAGTGAGCGTGATACTTCGTAAGAGAAGTCGACGTGACCCGGGGTGTCTATCAGATTGAGGACGTACTGACGGCCGTCCCGAGCTTTGTAGTCGAGCCTTACGGCGTGAGCTTTGATTGTTATCCCGCGCTCGCGTTCCAGATCCATGGCGTCTAGGACCTGTTCGGACATTTCTCGTTGGGAGAGGGCGCCGGTGCTTTCGAGAAGCCGGTCGGCAAGCGTGCTCTTTCCGTGATCGATGTGTGCGATGATCGAGAAGTTTCGAATGTGCTGCAGATCTATCATTAGTATCTTATAGAGTGCTTGTAGGCTATATCCTTATTGACTTAAAGCTGTAAACATTGAGCGCTTAGTATAGCAGGAGTGGCGCGACGGGAGCCAAAGGTGGATGATTTGATTTCAGTCCTCTGTGTGCTCCGCGAATCTGCGGTCGTATGTCATTGATGAGCGGTCACCGCAGAAACGCCAAGAACGGAGAGATCATACAGACAGGGATCCGCTGAAGCTTAGAAAATGGAAGGAGAGACGAAAGAGTTTGTTCGAGGAATAATTTAACGCAACGGCGCATAGTAGCCAGATCGAGTTCGAACGTGTAATTCGGAATCGTTCTGTTCACCGTCTATCGGAGATGCACCGACGCGCACTGAATGCCAGCTGCCATCGCGCTTATTGTCAGAGGGATAATATCCAATGACGTACTGCTTCCCGAGGCTAGCGGTAATTGCACTGAAGGCGGCTTGTACCTCGCTATCGGATGATGGAAAGAACGTGCTTCCTCCTGAGTCAAGCGATAACCTGGCAAGAATCTGCTGTCCAGATGTACCGAGTGATCTTTTCGAACTTGATGGAGACAACACATAGATTAATCCGTTTGACCGCTTCGACAATTCGGACAATTTGTGGGGAGTACTGCTTGAAGTGCCATCTCGGCCGTTTGTGATAAGGAGTACTGCCAATCTGGAGTTGTCGCGATCGCTCAGTTTCTTCATTGCGAGTTGGCAGGCGTCGTAGATACCGGTACGGCTCTGTGTTGGGGAAAGCGCCAGTCTTGAGAGACCCTCGATGAGAACGTCATTGTTGCTCGTCCAATCTGTGATCAAAATCGGATTTCGATCTGCGCCAATTATGATGAATTCGCTCGATTTGTTGATTCCCTGCTTGAACCTAAGTATTCCCTGGCAGACGGCGGAAAAACGACTGCTCTTAGCTACCGAATCCGATAAGTCGAACACGACGACGATGCTCACAGGCTTATCTTCGCTGATGAAGAAAGCAATCGGTTGCAGGATGTCATTGTCGAAGACTTCGAAATTCTCATGGCTGAGCTCTGTTACGGGCTTACCATTTTCATCACTGACTGAGGCAGTTAGAGTGACTAACTCCCTAACGCTTAACCCGCATGCGATAGGCTCATCGTCATCTAATTGAACTCTGGCCTTAGAGCTGTATGGATAGTCGAGGGCTAAAACAAGAATTAACGTAAGGCAGGTACTAGAAGCTATTAAACGAGAATGAGAAGTGGCGAACATCCTTAGCTCGCTTTTTGGTCCCTCGCCATCAGTGCTGCACCAATCATCCCTGCCGTTGGCCCGAGCTTCGCAATCACCACCTCGCAACTATTGAACGACGGAGGAAACGCGCGACGGCGGGTCTCTTTTATCGTCGGCTTGAGAATCAGGTCGCCGGCTTCCATCACTCCGCCACCCATCACCACCATTTCGACGTTCAAAAGATTTATAACTGCAGCAAGGGCGATCCCTAAAAACATTCCAGTGCGCTCCATCATCACCTGGGCCATCTCATCGCCTTCCCTTGCGGCGTGAGCGATGTCTTCCGCGGTGAATTCTCGATCCCTTGGTATCGCCAGCCGTGAAAGCGATGACGTGCGGTCGCGGTAAAGCCGTTCTCGTGTGCGTCGTACGATATTCGGTCCGGAAACGATCGTCTCGAGACATCCGATGTTGCCGCAAGCGCATTCGATTCCTTCGGGGTCAATGGTCATATGCCCGAACTCGCCCGCAAATCCCGCCGCGCCCCGATAGATTTGTCCGTTGATTATCAGACCGGCGCCGATTCCCGCTCCGAGAGTTACAAAGAAGACCTCTCGTCTACCGCGTGCGGCGCCTACCTGCAGCTCTCCGTAAGCGGCCGCGTTCGCGTCGTTGTCCAGAATCACCGGCAGCTCGGTCGCCCGCGACAATTCGGCAGTCAGGTCGATCTGTGAAAAAGACGGTTGGTTGGGCATCACCTCGATGCGGTTTGTCTTTCGATTTACCAGACCTGGTATGCCGACCCCGATTCCAGCGACTGGACCGGTAGCGAACTTGTTATCCCTGAGGCTCTGGGCTACCTGTACGACTTGTTTAAACAGAGCGTCCGGAGCCTGCTGTGCAGCTTCAAAGCGAGTTTCTTGGATGATATCGCCGTCCTGAGTTATCAGGGCTGCTTTTAGGGTGGCTCCGCCGAGGTCGATGCCGATGAACACTGGTGCGCTGGTTGTCATAGGTGGCGTACTCGCACCGCCGAAGACGCTTATCAAGCGTATTATTGAGGATAACAAAGCCTTTAAAGGGATGTCAATTTTGATAAAGTGCGCTAGAATCCTCCGACTTAAGTTGGTCCGTAGTTTCTAGTTTCTGGCTTGAGTTGGGGTTTTGGCCACCAGAAACGGACAGACTCGCAACTACAAACCAGGAATATAATGTACGAGCTGCTGCAACGTTACGGGCTGTGGGCAGTATTTTTCGGCACTATGATAGAGGGCGATTTGACTCTGCTGTTCTCGGGAGTTCTCGCTCGAGCGGGACTTTTCTCGTTTGAAGAAGCACTGGTTGTAGGAACCGCTGGCGGGTTTATCGGTGATTCACTCAGCTACCTGATCGGCGCACGGTTTCGAGAAAGAGCGCGGACCTTGCACTTCTTCGTGCGCGCTAAGCCTCGAGTCGAGAAACTTATGCGTCGATTTGGAGTGCTGTCGGTATTTATTGTCAAGTATGTTTATGGCCTTCGGACAACCAGCGCGATCTTTTGGGGACTCGCGCACTTCGGCTTCATAAAATTCGCTGCATTAACGCTGGCCAGCTGCGCCGTGTGGGTGGGAATGCTCTGCGGCCTGGGCTTTACGTTTGCAACTGGCGTCGAGAAACTAATCGGAGATCTGAAGCGACTGCAGATTATCCTGCTTGTCGTAGTTGTGGCCATTGCCACCGTGTACGTAATAAGCCGGTTTGAAAGAAGGGTCATAGAGGAAGAGAAGGAGTTCTTTTCACGCGAAGAAGAGAAGTAGGAAAAGGCGTCGTGGCAAATGAAGGCTCAGTGATCTCAGAGAAGGTTTCCCATTACCGCATCATAAAAATGATTGGAGCAGGCGGAATGGGTGAAGTATACCTGGCGGAAGACATGCGGCTTGGCAGACAGGTCGCACTCAAGTTCCTGCCCGCATCTTATCAGTATGACTCAGAGCGCCGCACCAGATTGCTTCAGGAGGCGCGCGCGGCATCAGTGCTGCGCTCGCCAAATATTGCCGCGATTTACGACATCGGCGAGCACGACGGAGCAATGTTCATCGCGATGGAGTATGTCGACGGCGAGGTGCTTTCATATCGAATCGATCGCCGCACCCTCCCGACTGATGATGCGATCGATATTGCGATGCAGACAGCGGATGCGCTCGAAGAGGCTCACAAAGCCGGCATCATTCATCGCGACGTCAAGAGTTCCAACCTGATAATCACCGAGCGCGGCATGGTGAAGATGCTCGACTTCGGGTTGGCCAAGGTGATCCAGGAGAATATATCGATAGACAGCGCCGATCCGACTGTAGCAATCGGAGGGAAGACAGCGGTCGGTGTTGTGCTCGGAACCGTTTCGTACATGTCGCCGGAGCAGGCGCTTGGCCATGACCTCGATACTCGTTCAGACCTTTTTTCTTATGGTGTCGTCCTGTATGAAATGCTGACCGGCAAGCTTCCCTTCGAGGGGACCAACCCGACCGAGATTGTCGACAGCATAATCCACAAAGAACCTGTCGCGATAGCTCGCTATAACTACGATGTCCCGCCCGAACTCGAGCGGATTGTTCGCAAATGTCTGGAAAAAGACCGAGATCGACGATATCAAAATGCGCGAGAAGTATGGACGGATCTGCATAATCTTCGTCGCGATGCCGAGGCGGGTGCTGTTAGAGTCACCCAGGCGCCAGTTCGCACCTCGCCGCCAACCCGACGAACCCGTTTACGTAAGGCCGTCGATTCATTGGCGATCCTGCCACTCATAAACGAAGGTGGCGATCCGGACACCGAATATCTTTCGGACGGGATCACCGAAAGCATCATCAACCATTTATCGCAGCTTCCAAAACTGCGTGTGATGGCCCGGAACACCGTGTTTCGGTACAAAGGCCGAGACGTCAACCCGCAAAGGGTCGGCGAGGAGCTGGGCGTTCGGGCGACGCTCACCGGCAGAGTCCTTCAAAGAGCCGATGTTTTAATCATAAAAGTGGAATTGGTTGACTCCGCAGATGGAAGCCATCTGTGGGGCGAACAATACAATCGTCAGCTATCTGATATTTTCTCGATCGAAGAAGAGATATCCAAAGAAATCTCAGATAAGCTTCGATTAAAACTGAGCGGGGCAGAAAAGAAACGGCTCACCAAGCGCTACACTGAAAACACTCGAGCCTATCAGAATTATCTCAAGGGACGTTTTTATTGGAACAAGCGGACATCGGAGGGACTTACCAAGGGAATCGAACATTTCAAGCAGGCTATTGAGTTGGATCCCGGTTATGCACTTGCGTTCGCGGGACTGGCTGATTCCTACAACATTTTGGCGAGCTACAGCGCCCTCGCGCCGAGGGAAGCATTTCCGCTAGCTAAGAATGCCGCGAGTCGCGCGTTGGAACTGGATGACAAGCTGGCTGAAGCTCATACCTCGCTGGCATTCGCCAAGTTTGGCTACGATTGGGACTGGGCCGGAGCCGAGCGGGAGTTCAAACAAGCGATCCATCTGAACCCAAGGTATTCGTATGTATACAGTTTCTATTCGGTGCTTCTCGCCGCGCTTGGGCGATTCGATGAAGCGTTAGCCCACGCAAACTACGCTCAGGAGGTTGATCCGTTATCGCTTCCAATAAACACCAACGTCGGATGGATTCTATATCTCACGCGCCGTTACGATGAGGCTATCCGGCAATACGAAAAAACGATCGATCTGGACGATGGCTTTGCCCTGGCGCATCGCAGGCTAGCGCAGACTTATCAGCAGATACAACGATACAACCGAGCGGACGCGGAGTATCGAAAGGCCGCAGCATTATCTCCTGATGACCTGGAATTACTAACCGCTCGCGGGCATTTTTATGCCACGGTTGGCGATGTCAAAAGGGTAAACGAGATCCTCAAGCAATTGGAGCTTTTTGCGAAGACCAGATATGTCCCGTCTTATCTTGTTGCGAGGATCTACCTGGGCTTACTAGAAATCGATCGCGTGTTTGAACTGTTAGAGAAGGCGTTGGATGAGAGATATGGTTATCTGGCGTATCTTTATGTTGAGCCGATGTTTGATCTTGTGAGGGATGATCCACGTTTCGTGGACCTCGCTCATCGTGTCGGTATCAGGTAGCCGACTATTTTTTACGGAAATGCGATCTCTCGTATCTGTAACAATCAATCTTCATTTCGCTCACTTCATATGTGACCGGCACGCAAACATATCGGCCCCGAGGCAAGGCTTCGTGAGCAGAGCTTGTGAGAAGTATTTCGCCCTTTACCGCGAGATCTTCACCTAGTTTGCAGGCAAAATTGACCTCGCAGCCGAAGAGATCCTCATCGCCAATTATCAGGCTGGGCCCGTAGCCTATGCCGATGCTTCCGTAGATGTCCCGGTTGAGGGGAACCACACTGTTCACCGCATCGAATGCGCGAAATATGTCGAGCGCCGACTCCAACGCTTGTGCCGGCTTGTCGTAGACTGCGTACAGGTTGTCTGCCTCCTGTTTGATCACTGTCCCGTTGTTTCCCGTTACCGCCGGGCGCGCCGCTTCTTCCATCTGATGGATCATTGCCAGGTAGTGAATGATTCCATGCTGAACAGTTAGCCGCGAGAATCCAGTCATATCCAGCACAAGGATCGAGACCTGTCGCTCAAATGCGTCGCGCACCTGTTGATCGACTTGTTCGACTCGGTCAGGGAATTGGTTTCGGATTCCCAGCAGCCGCCGCAATAGCGCGCGGCCACTCTCCGTAGCGGGACCAGTAGAGGAATGCTGAGACTTCTTCACCGCCTGCAACCTTGTCGCGTACTTTGGATTCAAAGCACGCATCAGGACCGCGAGCGGTAGCAAGCCGAGATGCAATGGGGCAACCAAGTCGCTTACCGCTCGCCGGAACTGATCGAGTTACCTGCCGCTGATGAATTCCCGTATGTATCCGTTCACCAGCGCAGGTTTCTCGTGAATGACCCAGTGAGTGCCTTCCGGAATTCGCTTGATGGTCAGATTCGGCACGTATTTATCAAGACCTTCAAGGTTCCCGGTGAGCAGGGCGACATCCTTCTCACCCCAGATCACAAGCGTCGGGACCTTTACATCCAGCGAAGGCATTCCGGCGGCAAAGTTCGCGGCGTTTGAATCACCAGGAGCAGGAGGACCTACTCGCGCAGCACGATAATAGTTCAAACCCCCGGTAAGCGCCCCGGGTTGGGACCATGCTTCGATGTAGGCTTTCTTGTCTTCTTCAGTGAACACGCCGTTCTTCAGCCCTTCTCCCAGCACGATCTGCACCAGAAGACCGTAGTTGTTTGCAGAGAGAGTTGCCTCTGCACCCTCCCCGCGGAACATGAGCATGTAAGCACTTGCCTTCTGTTGAGCCGGATTATCGCGGAGCTCACGCTGGAAAACTCCGGGATGTGGCGCGTTGATGATAACCAGTTTTTCAAGGTATTCAGGATGGGCTATAGCGAAAGCCCAGGCAATCGCGCCGCCCCAATCGTGCGCGACAAGAATAAATTTCTTATGACCGAGCTTTTCGGCTAGCTGGCGCAAGTCCTCAACCATGTACTTGACTTGGTACTTATCAAGTTCTGCCGGTTTGGAAGAAAGATTATAGCCTCGCATGTCCGGCGCAACGGCCTGATAATCACGCCCGAATTCCGCGAGCTGATTCTTCCATTCGTACCAAAACTCAGGGAACCCATGAACGAACATGATTAACTTCCCTTTGCCGGACGTGACGTAATGTAAGCGGACGCCGTTTACATCCGCGTATTCGTGTTTGAGCATAGGCGACTTCGCTTCCCTTTTTGTGTCTTCGGTTTTGGCGGTCTTGTTCTGGCCGGCAACGCAAACACAGGTCGCGATGATCAGCGAAGCAACAAAGATGATTCGATTTAGCATGATAGATCCCGTAGTTAAGCAATTTCCGGTCTGACCGTTTGCTGCCGGGTTACTTTTTCTTTTTCTTGTTAGGATGGAGGTACTCCTGGGGCGGTCCCTCGTAGATCGTGAAACATCGTTGACAACGATGGATCGTATTGCCCGAAGCTGCCTTCCTTACGACGTCATCAGGCGCTGTCGACCACTGCTTTACGTGTCCCTGACAGTTTTGGCCCTTTTCGTCTTTGACGGTGCAGACGGTTTGGCCGGGCAGGAGCGCCCTGTATTCTCCGGTCTTTTGGGTGCCCGGCTGGATCTCTCTGGATTGAATGCCGGGTTGGCCAGCTTCGATCATCGCTGTTGATCCTCCGAATGAGTTAGAGGCGAATATTATGGCACTCTCGGGTTTCAGGTCAATCAAACGCAGAGTGTGTTGGGTCTTTCAATTAGCGATTTATAATAAAAGCCTAATACCGGTCTAATCTCGCCGGAGATATAATAAGGCCGCGCCAGTAAATGACTTCCGGCGCAAATCTCGGGTGTGCTAAGCTAAATACCCAGGAGCAGCCGGGACGCTCTATCTTCCACCAGCTTACAATAGGAGTACGCATATGAAGGCAACCCCGTTAAAGCGAGTAACGGTTATAGTGCTTGCGGCGCTGTTCGTCTCACCAACAACGCTGTTTGCAGATGACAAAAAGGACAACAATAACCAGCAGCCCGCGAAAGCCTCTACAGAGAGTGGCGTAAGCGCGCCGAAAGGGAAACTCGCCGACGACGAAAACCCCTTGATGATCGGCAAACGCAATATCAACAGCCATCAGATCAACTTTTACTCTCTGAACAAAGAGGTCGCAATGGGACGTCAGCTCGCGGCTGACGTGGATCGACAAGGTAAGTTCGTTGATGACCCGGTGGTCTCCGAATATGTCAACCGAGTCGGTCAAAACCTCGCCTTACATTCCGACGCAAAGATTCCATTTACTATTAAGGTTCTTGATTCGGACGACGTAAATGCTTTCGCGCTGCCGGGCGGATTTTTGTATGTCAATAAAGGCGCAATCCTCGCTGCCGACAGCGAAGCCGAACTAGCGGGTGTGATGGCGCACGAGATTGCCCATGTGGCCGCGCGTCACGGCGTCGAACAGGCTTCCAAAGCGACGCTGGCAAACTACGCGATGATACCGCTGATTTTTATGACCGGCGGGCTCGGTTACATTGCTTACCAGGCTGCTCAAATCGGCGTCCCACTGACCTTCCTTAAATTCAGCCGAAATGTTGAGACTGAAGCGGACAAGCTTGGCGCGCAATACCTCTGGGCGGCGGGTTATGATCCAAACAACTTTCTCAGTTTCTTTGAGAAGCTCGAGAAAAAAGAAAAACACAAGCCGGGCACGCTATCGAAATTGTTTGGAACGCATCCTCCGACACCAGACCGAATCGTAAAGGTGCACGACCTGCTGGCGAGATTTCCGGATCGCGACGAATACACCGTCAGCACATCCGAGTTCAACAGAGTGAAATCGCGATTACTGGCAATCAGCAATTCTAAGTCGCTTGATCCTGCTGCGCGCGACAATGGGCCGAAGCGTCCGACGCTGAAACGGCGCAAGGAAGGCGAAGATCCTTCGCAGCCCAGTTCAACCGGCACTGATAATGAACCTAAGGACCGGCCGACTCTGAAGCGTCGCGACAGTGATGGCAAGCCCGCAGATACCAAACCACCTGCGAGCAAGCCTCCGGATCAATTGTAAAGAATCACTCCTCCGTAAGCTGATGGGCCGGCCGTGTGAATCACGGCCGGCCTTATTTGTTTAAGTTGCCCGCCTCTTTCCCTGGTTTTGATTTACAGGTTCGTAGCAGCGAAGAGTGCTTCTAAAATCGGTTGTATTTAAGTAAACTGATCCACTCTCAATTACTGATTCGTTGGATGTTAAAGGTGGAGGTTGGGGGTTAGGGACTGGGATTCGCGGATTGAGAACGGTTGGCCGGATCAATTCAACCCCAATCCCCAGCGCCCAATACCTAACCCTTGGAGTGCGACTTTCCGTCGCCTGATTGCTGGGATCCACATCCGAAAACCACTCTCGCGAGGCAACTATGATGAATTGTCGCCGCAGTCTTGTCGCTTCCTTCGTATTGCTGGTTCTACTTGCAACATTGCTCAACGCTGCTCCCGCGCAAGAAAACAAGTACGCTCCGAGCCTCTTAAAAGGAATGCAGTGGCGCAGTATTGGTCCTTATCGAGGTGGGCGCTCAACAGCAGTCGCGGGCGTTACTTCACAACCGAATGTCTTTTACTTCGGAGCCACAGGCGGCGGTGTATGGAGAACCAATGACGGTGGCATCAATTGGCAGCCGGTCGCCGATGAATATTTGAAAACGGGTTCAGTAGGCGCAATTGGAGTCTCCGAGTCGGATCCTAATGTCGTGTACGTTGGGATGGGAGAATCTCCGATTCGCGGGAACGTCTCGCACGGAGACGGAGTCTACAAGTCAACAGATTCAGGCAAAACCTGGAAACACATCGGTCTCGAGGATACTCGACAGATCGCGAGAGTACGGGTCCATCCCCGTAATTCGGATATCGTCTACGTAGCAGCGCTTGGTCACGTCTTTGGACCCAACGAACAGCGCGGCGTTTTTCGTTCAATCGATGGCGGTAAAACGTGGCAAAAGGTGCTCTTTCGTAGCAACAAGGCCGGCGCGACGGACCTGATTCTCGACCCCACGAATCCGAACATCATCTACGCTGCATTATGGGAGGTGTACCGTCAGCCTTGGACACTGGAGAGCGGGGGACCGGGAAGCGGAATTTTCAAATCAACCGATGCCGGCGATACGTGGACGGAGCTTACGCGGAATCAAGGCCTGCCCAAAGGAACAATGGGAAATATTGGCATAACTGTTTCGCCTGTGAATTCCGATCGAGTGTGGGCGATCATTGAAGCCGAGGATGGCGGTGTATTTCGATCTGATAATGCCGGAAAGACCTGGACGAAGCTGAACGAGCAGCGGAATCTTCGACAACGAGCCTGGTACTACACCCGAATTTATGCTGATCCAAAAAATGCTGATACGGTCTATGTTCTTAATACCAGTTTTTACAAATCTAACGACGCAGGCCGAACTTATTCGAGCATACCCGTCGGCCATGGCGACTGTCATGATCTGTGGCTAGCGCCGAATGATCCGATGCGGGTCATCATCGGCGATGATGGGGGCGCGGAGGTCAGCTTTAACGGCGGGAGGAGCTGGAGCTCGATCGAAAACCAGCCAACCGCGCAGTTTTACCGCGTGGCTTTGGATAATGACTTTCCATATCACATCTACGGAGCCCAGCAGGACAACTCGACTGTTCGAATCGCAAGCCGGACGATGGTGGGTAGCATCGATCGAACCGACTGGTATGACGTCGGCGGAGGCGAGAGCGGATGGATTGCTCCAAGTCCGAAAGATTCGCAGATTGTATACGCTGGTTCTTATGGCGGGCTGATCACTCGACAGGACCGCCGCACCGGACAGGAACGCAATGTGAATCCCTGGCCTGATAACCCGATGGGCTGGGGAGCCGCGGATTTGAAATACCGTTTCCAATGGAATTTCCCGATCGTATTTTCGCCGCATGACCCCAACACCCTTTACGCTGCGGCGAACGTTCTGTTCAAGTCGACCAATGAAGGACAAAGCTGGCAACAGATCAGCGAAGATCTCACGCGAAACGATAAGTCCAAACAAGGTTCTTCCGGAGGACCAATAACCAAAGACAACACCAGCATCGAGTACTACTGCACTATCTTCACGGTGATGGAGTCGCCGGTCGAGAAAGGCACTATCTGGGTGGGTTCGGATGATGGCCTTGTTCATATAACGCGAGACGGCGGAAAGAACTGGCAGAACATCACTCCATCCGGTATGCCGGAGTGGATTCAGATTAACTCAATCGATGTTTCTTCAATCCAACCAGGCACTGCTTATGTCGCCGCGACAATGTACAAGCTTGATGACTTCAAGCCTTATCTCTACAAGACGAGCGACTACGGCAAAACCTGGAAGAAGATCATTAACGGAATTCCTGACAACGCTTTCACTCGAGTGATTCGCGAAGATCCAAATCATCGCGGGTTATTGTTTGCTGGAACAGAAACCGGAATTTACGCCTCATTCGATGACGGCGCGAACTGGCAGTCGTTACAGCTCAATCTCCCCATCGTTCCAGTCACTGATCTTGCTTTTCACAAGAAGGAAAGAGACCTTGTTGTCGCGACACAGGGCCGGGCATTTTGGGTTCTTGATGACTTGCCGATGCTATATCAGATGGCCGATGCATCGAAGACGGACGTTTATCTATTCAAACCTGAAGATTCCTATCGTATGCCTGGCGGTGGTGGCGGCGGGGGTGCCAGGGGCGGAGGCGCAGTCGGGCAAAACCCCCCGAACGGCGCGGTCATTTACTATTACCTGAAGAACAAACCTTCAGGTGAAGTTACGATGGAGATTCTGGATGCCGCAGGAAAGACGGTGAAGAAATTTTCCAGCAAGGCGAGCGACAGTCCAGCTGCCGCAGGGCCCCCAACCGAAGAGGAAGGTTTTTTTGGAGGCGGTCCAAGACGCTTGCCCGCGGAGGCTGGTTTGAATCGTTTCGTTTGGGATCTAAGGTACGCGGACGCGACGCGGTTCCCCGGCTTGATAATGTGGGCTGGGAGCACCACTGGGCCGCGCGTGGCGCCAGGAAATTATCAGGTAAAACTCATGGCCGACGGGAAAACGTTGACCCAGAGCTTCGAGGTTAAGAAAGATCCGCGACTTGAAACAACCCCCGCAGATTTTGCAAAACAGCTTGATCTGCTCTTGAAGATTCGCGACAAGTTCAGTGAGACCAGCGAGGCGATAACCCAGATCCGCGATGTCCGCAAACAGGTCGATGAGATTACTAATCGGCTAAAAGAACAGTCCAGCGGCAAAGGTGTAGCGGAATCGGCCAAGTCGCTGAAGAGCAAGCTAGCCGCAATCGAAGAGGAGCTTTATCAGACCAAGAACCAGAGCAGCCAGGATCCGTTAAATTATCCGATTCGGTTGAATAATAAGCTGGCGGCGCTCACGGGGGTTGTGGGCGGCGCTGACTCGGCGCCTACTGAGCAATCCTTTGCGGTCTATGAAGAGGTTGTCGGGAAGATCAACTTACAACTGAAAAAGCTGGAAGAGGTGATGAGGACCGACCTGCCAGCGTTCAATAAAATGGTTCGGGATCAGGATGTACCAGCAGTGATTGTGAAAAAATAGTATTAAAGAGAATAGGACATATAGGTCGAATAGGTTCTATATGTCCTATTTTTTGTCTTTTGGCCCCATACTTGCCCACATCTAAGCGTTTTTTAATGGGCATCTTTTAGTCGAGCCTTATCATCCAGCAGTTACAACAACTGCTTGGACAGGAGGAATGTATTATGTACGTACAAACAGGTAAAACTTTCATTGCTACACTTGTTGCTGTTGTGATTGCCTTAGGTGGGCTAGCCTGGCTGTCAAGCGATGGAAAAAAGAGCGAACCTTCCGCTATTGCTCAGACTTCAGCGCTGACCACTGACACTTCTCAAGCGTCAACGCCGCAGCCTGCACCCGCGTACGATTCATCGACAAGCGCGAATACGGCGCAGACCGGAGGAACCAGCTACGAAGAGGGTTATCGAGCAGGGTACCGGGACGGTCATCAGGATTGCGCAACAAATCAAACTGCTTCTGCCCAAACGAGTTCAGGACGGGCTTATTATGCACCACGCCATACTGCACGAAGAGTTAGGGTAGCTGGGGCGACTTATTATGCCGCCGGTGCCGCCCCACATCGTGGTCATTCGACCAGAAATATGGTTCTTCGAATCGCCGCTCCGGCTGCGATTGGAGCAGGCATTGGAGCTATCGCAAACGGTGGTAAGGGAGCAGGAATCGGCGCTCTCCTCGGAGGCGGCGGCGGAGCGCTTTATCACCTGATACGTCACGGAAGAGATTAGGCACGCTATTTGAGTAGTAAATAGCAGCAATCAGGTCAGGACATCTCGTTCTTCCTGAGTTGTTAACCTACACAGTCGTCAAGGGCCGCGCTTTTGCGCGGCCCTTTTGTAATTTATGCGTTTTTCCTTCGTTTTCCCCCTGATCCATTAGATTGATATTCTCAGAGGCTGGTATTATTAGCGCACACTATGGCCCAACAGAATACATTCGACGTTGTTTCAAAAGTTGACTTGGCTGAGGTAAAAAATGCCGTCAACCAGGCAGTAAAAGAGATCACACAGCGCTATGACTTCAAAGGAACCAATTCCAGCGTAGAGCTAATCGAGAAGGAGCATAAGCTCATATTGGCGACGGCAAGCGAGTTCACCCTCCGATCAATGAACGACGTCCTTCAGCAAAAGCTCGTTCGTCGAGGTGTTTCGTTGAAAGCTTTATCGTATGGCAACATCGAACCGGCGGCGAAAGACAGTGTCCGGCAAACGGTCAGCCTTCAACAGGGTATTCCGATCGAGAAAGCGCGAGAGGTAGTTAAGTTCATTAAGGATTCCAAGCTGCGAGTCCAGGCGTCGATTAATGGAGATTTTGTGCGAGTGGCGGGAAAAGATCGAGATACACTTCAGAAGGTTATAGCGCTATTGAAGGAAAAGGATTTCGGAATAGATATGCAGTTTACCAATTACAGGTCTCAGTGAAGTTTATGAGGATTACAATTAATTTGCTCGTGTTTTGCTTTCTTTAATTCAGTTTGTTCCTCTTTATACGATTTTGGTTAGTGTGATTGGTTACAGTGTCCATAGTGGTGTCCGAGTGATAATACCCGCCTGTCTTAAAGGACGAATTAAGCACTAATGTATGCAAGTGAACAGAGACGAAGAAATCCCGTCTAATCTGAGGTCTGAAAGGAAAGCAGTGGTGAGGACTTAATTGCCACGTCCCGGTTGATCTTCGCGTCGCGAGCAAGCTTCCCGCCCGCGCCAATTAGAGAGGCCATTTCGTAGCGACCAAAATTTGTGCCAAGTGCTATAGCCACTACCGTACATTCCTGATCAAGACAACGTCGGAGACCAAAGTGCCATGCGAGATAACGAGCTTGTTATCGTGGGACCAATCAAAAGAGAATATTCGATCGGCTTTTAAATCAGTCAGCTTTTTCGGTTCGCCCCCATCAATTGGTTGGCTCCAGATGTCGGAAGTACCGTTCTGACTTGCGACATATGTCACCGCACGACCGTTAGGCGTCCAACGAATCTTTGCCGGTTGGGCTAATTGCGCATCGAATTCCTTGATGGGTGAACCCCCCTCGATTCGAAAAATAGCCAGTTTGGCGGCTCGGCCGGGCCTTTCATACGAACAGGCTATCAGTGTCCCGTCCGGTGAGATTTCTGCCCATCGCATACCTTCACCGATTTTCACAGGCTCTCCTTCATCCATTGACCGTTTCATAAGAACGACACTGCTACCGCCTGTTTGATAAATCACCTGATTATCTCGAGTAGGACGAGCATGACTTCCCATGACGGTGGTCAATCGTTTTGGATTGCCCCCGTCTAAGTCCATCCTCCATACGTTTTGCGTGCCTGCGCGCCTGGAAAGAAAGACGATGTAACGTCCGTCCGGTGAAACTGACGGAGACGAATCTTCGGTCTCAACCGTGGTTAATTGTTTGAATTTTTTTCCGTCCGTCTCCATGGTGCAAATACCTTCTCTGCCACCCGCCATCGAGTGATAAACGATTTTGCCATCCGGCATCCAGGCAACGCCCTTAGATCCTTCTCCCCTACCCGTCACCGATGTAATTTGCGTGGCGCGGCTGGCGCCATTTGGTACAATCCAGATATTAGCACTCTGATCTTCTTGCACCGTTACGAGAATGCTGCCTTCTGTGCTCAGACTGATACCTTCGTAATTACTAAGAGTATTCGTAATTTTTCTTGCTTCACCGCTTGCATACGAGAGATGCCATACCTGCTGGGTCCGATAGTCAGCAACTTGCTCGGTTGCGGTCATCACCAACCCGCTACCATCCGCGAGCCACGCTAACTGGCGAATGTCGCTCCATCTCTTTGAAGTAAGAGGGCGTTCTGTTCCGCCCTCGATCGGTATTTCAATCACATTTTGGAACCGACCGGCGGAATCTGAATTGACAGCCACGGCAGCGATTCTCTTCCCGTCGGGAGACCATGCTACCCCTGTGATATAACGTGTGGCGATCATTCGCTCTTCGGTGTCATCTGTGTTGGCAATCATCAGTTGACGTTCCCGTACAAACGCAACTTGTTTGCCGTCCGGAGACAAACAGAAAGGACCTAATCTTTCGACCACTTTTCTAGAAGTACCGCTCGGAAAGGGCATTTTATACAGCGCGCGCTTCTGGTCCCTCTCACTCTCACCTCTAGAAACGTAGTAAAGAAAATTGCCGTCGTTTGAGATAGTCAGACTATTGAAAACAGCGTTTTCGGGCGCGGTTAGTTGGACATCACTGGCCCCCGCTGCAACCTGTCTCAGCCAAAGGCTCTCCTGTCCTCCATCATCAATCACATAAACCACTTGTTTGCCATCGGGCGAGATCACAGCCTGCGTCGCCCTGCCATTGGAGGTCAGGTGTGTGATCGTCATCGATTGAAAGGGCGCAGACGACGTCGCGGGTTTGTCTTGCCACCCAAACCTGTAAAGCGCGAAAACGATTCCGGCTGCTGCTAGCAGAAGCGCGATAACACCGACGCCTCTTTGATGACGCTTAATCTTGCTGACAACATATTCGGCGCTGGAAGTTGAATGGGTAACTTCCGTCTGCGTTGCGTTGATTGCTGAGTGATATGGGCCGCTATTTATCTTTACCTGTTGCTGACTGCTCACCGATTCGAGGATGCTTGATTGCGGTTGACCTGAGTAATCTAATTCGACTGTATTTTGGAACTCCTGTCGAAGTTCATCCAATTCAATCGCAACCTCTTTGATTGACTGGTACCGTTTGTCCGGCTCTTTTGCCAAACATCTGCGGACGATTCTTTGCAACTCGGCAGGCGCGGCGGCATTCGCGTCCTTAATCTGCGGCGTCTGAGCATGGACAATCATATGCAGAGAGTCGAGCACATCCTTGCCTTCAAATGCTCTCCGGCTTGTCGCCGCTTCGTAAAGGATGCAGCCGAAAGAGAAGATATCAGATCGATGGTCAATGTCTTTCGCACGCCCTTGCGCTTGTTCGGGCGACATATAGCCGACGGTGCCCATGATCAAGCCCGGCGTGGAGTGCTGCGCCATGATGACTGTGCCAACTTCACCCAACTCACCGTCTGAGTCGAAGCCCCTCTGCGGTTCAATGAGTTTCGCCAGCCCGAAATCTAAGATCTTCGCGTAGCCGTCGCGCGTGATCATGATGTTGTCAGGCTTTAAGTCTCGATGCACAACGCCTGCCGCATGAGCTTTGGCCAAGCCTTCTGCCACCTGCGCGAGATATTTGAGGAGTTTGTCTAGTGGAGCCTTCTTTCTATGAATCTCTGCGCGCAGAGTTTCACCGTCGACGTATTCCATCGCGATGAAGTGGGTGCCATCTGATTCTCCAACTTCATAGATGTGTGCGATGTTCGGGTGACTGAGCGCGGCGGCAGCTTTTGCTTCCTGAATAAAGCGGCGCATTCGCTCCCCATTAAGAGCAACATCAGAAGGCAAAATCTTGAGCGCAACAGTTCGGTCTAGCTGTGCGTCTAGCGCCAGATAGACTTCACCCATGCCGCCCGCACCTAGTTGCGAGCGGATTTCATAGCGGCCAAGGCGAGTATTTTGGGAGATGGCCATCTAGATGCCTGCAAAGCTGTAGCCAGAAGTACAACACTCTATTATGGAATGGCTCGAAGTCAAGAGTCTGCTGCCTTTTATGTGTTGGGTGAAAGGCGGTTAAACTTGATTCAGCTTCGACAGATCTGCCAGACAGTTGGTTTACCACTTGAGAGGTTCGTGACAGGTTTGATTCCTCAGATAAGCAATATCCCAACTGTTGTCCGGGGCCAAAACAGCGGGGTCTCTCCTGTACTTAGTTGTGTCCAAACGTGCCCCAGAGTCCGTTTCCTCAGCAAAAACTGGTCGGGCGTTGGTTGCGACCCAAAGAAAAAATGGCTGCCCCAAAATTAAAAGAGTTCAAACGCAGAGTCGAGAGATGCGAAGTACTCAAGGAAGATTCTGTATCAGCAGCTTCAACACGTTTCGACCCATTATCTTTCCAATCTCTTCGTCGCTAAAGCCTTCCCCAATTAACGCGTCGGTGATCTGAACTAGCCCGGTTGTATCAAACGGCTCAACGACGGCTCCATCAAAATCTGATCCGAGCCCAACGTGATCTACGCCGATCAGATTTGCGGTGTATCGAATCGCTCTTGCAATCGCCTTTGCATCTTTCCCACAAACGGCGGTGTCCCAATAGCCAATACCGATCACCCCTCCGGTACGAGCAATACCTTGCAGTTGCTGATCGCTAAGATTGCGTTGATTGTCACAAGTACCTCTCACACCGGTGTGCGAAACAAACACCGGCCGATTTGTCATCGCGAGGACGTCATCGATGGTCTTTGCCGAGGCATGGGCAACATCGACGATCATTCGTTTCGCTTCCATCCGCTTGATCATTTCCTTGCCCTTATCCGAAAGGCCGCCCTTGTCGACACCGTGAGCGGAGCCGCCGATGTCCGTATCGAAGAAGTGGGAGGGAGACATCATTCGAAAGCCCGCGTCGAAAAGCACGTCGATGTTGTCTAGGTTTCCGTCCAGAGCCTGGGCGCCTTCAATACCGAGGAAACCTGCGGTAATGCGGGGCTCGCCGATTCGTCGATCAAGGTAGCTGGAAAGTTCCGTGCCCGTCTTAATCAGCGTAAAGTTGCCACCCGAGCGAGAGGCAACATCCTGAAGCTTCTTTGCTTGATATAAAGCTCGCTGAGTCAGGCTACTCCACGTGGCTGCCGGCCATCGCTCGGCGATCGCCAGAATCGTAATATTATCGCTTGAATCATCGTTGCGTTCGATATTCATCTTCCACACGTACGGCGTCTTTGTTACGACAGTGAAAGCCTGAAGCGCAACGTTACCTCCGATCAACCGAGGTATATCGACGTGACCACGATTCGCAGATTGCATCAGATCTCGGTCCCAAAGTAGCGAGTCCGCATGTAGATCAGCGACCAGGAGCTTTTTGTGCAATTCTACTGCTCGCTCCGATGCCAAATATGGAGGGGGATTCAGCGAAACATTTAATCGCTTCTCAAGCTGAGCGGGGACGACAAAAAAGAATGCGGCGGCCAGTAACAGGATGAGAACAGCAAGGGTAATAAGAATTTTCTTTTTCATTTTCCCTCGGGACTTCAAGTCCGCTGTTTGGATGCGTGATCCATGGCAGGAGCGAGGTTATTGGTAGGAAACGCCCAAGTCAAGCAACAGAACCTGACGAACGATCCGGACAAACTTAGCGACTTTGCGGCGCTGCGACTGTGCGTCTTTGCCCGAATCGAAGGCTTTCGCTGGTCGAAGTCTTCGTGTAACGCAGAGCCGCTAAGACGCAACGCCGCAAAGCCGCAAAGCCGCGAAGGATCGACTAAGGTTTTGGCTGGCCCGTGCCGGACTCCTCCTCGACGTTCTTTATGTCGCCTTTAGTCCGCAACAAGTTCTTGACACCGAAAAGCGATTCGAGCGTGTCTTGCCAGAAGGGCGCGCCGATACTGAGGAGGATTGTCATTATGATCCAGCCCAACAGCGCTTTGATATCGTGTTTTCGAGCTTGTATCCAGCCGTCCCAGGGGTGCTTAAGATTCTTGTCGGGAGTTAAGCTGGAGAAGAAATCTTTAACCTGCTGCACTCTGAGCGGAGTGAATCCGATCCCTTTATACAAGTCAGCATCGCTTTTTATCAGCTGAATTGCTTCATTTAGCTCGTTCCTGGTCTGTTGGACCTGCTCGCGTTCCGCTTGTGCCGCCTTTTGATCGGCAGTCAATCCTTCAATCGGCTTTGCAGGACCTGTTGGCGACTGTGACGGGGGTGCAGCGCCGCTTCCGGAAGCGGGCTGACTTCCGAGTTGATTCTGGATCGGGGCGGCTGGTTGGTTCCCGGGCTGATTTGCAGAACTCGAATCGCCAGCTTGTGTACCAGCCTGGTTTGAATCCGTGCCGGCATTGCGCTCGTGTGTGAGCTTTAGAA
Source organism: Blastocatellia bacterium (assembly GCA_035258805.1). Taxonomy (GTDB): domain Bacteria; phylum Acidobacteriota; class Blastocatellia; order UBA7656; family UBA7656; genus Onstottus_A. The sequence goes on from DATFWY010000033.1 coordinate 51,813, forward strand.
CATCGCTGCCTTTGTCTACTAACAGGTTCCGGGTGACCTCGCTGCTGGCAATATTTCGATAGATATTGAAGAAGTTTGCGTTCATCATAGCGACCACCATGAACGCGATGACTACTGCGCAGCTCTTCATGCTTCGGTTATAGCGCTCTTCGAAACTCTGCATCACGATGTCATACCATTGACTGGCTTCTTTTGTTTTCTCCCTGAAAGCGGTGACCGCCGGACTCAATCTTAATCTCAAAGAAACAAGGGTAGCGGATATTCTATGTAATCCTGCTTCCAGATCACCGAGTTCCTGCGCGATTTTAGGGTCGGCACTAACATTGGTTTTTGCCTCTGAGACCGCCTTTCTCATATCGTCAAGGAGTTTTTGCAGCTTATCACCGTGAATTTCGGTCAAGTGTGTGAGATCGCGCACGAGGACGTTTGGGACACGCGTCTCCTCTGCATCCGGTGGAGATTTGGGTGCGTCTGGAATCGAAAACTTGTCGGCCTCGAGGATCGCCTGCACATCGCTGAAAACGGGCGCTAACAAGAGCTCCATCGATATGAAATCATCGGCGATCGTTTGGAAAGCGTTATTTGCAGCTCCGTTGCTCGCCGCGTCTTTCACTTCAGTTATCACCTGCTGCAGATCGGCGATATCGCGGAATGCATCTTCAACGCCCTGGGCAAAACTGGGGAGCAGGTCTCTTATCGGCACCTTTTCCAGTATTTTGAGCAAGTCTCCCTTGGCGATTGAATCGAGCATATGTTTCCCTGATTGTGCAACTCGGCCGACGTCCTTGAATCCGCGAACAACTGTGTCGAGGATATCCTCGACACCCGCTCGTTGAGCCGCGGTGGGCGGCTTGCGCCAGAACACAAGCACTCTCCACATGGGCGAATGGTCAATCATCGTATCGAGCCAGTTGTCGGGTTGGACTCTCGTTTTATTCAGCAGATTTGTAAAGAGGTCTACTAATGATTCTTCGATTTGGCGGGATTTGATTTTAAATAACTTCTTTACAAGCGATTGAACCGACTGCACCACCAGACTCAAGATTAGAATTACTACCACGACCGCGATTATGTTGTTTAGAGTGTCATTAAAACCCAGCATTGGTTGGCTCCTTTCGTAGAGGGGGTAGGACCATTCTGAAACCCAGATTTGGGAAACGGCCTGATGTTCTACGGCGACCTGAAGCACTGAAGCAGGTCCCATACCTTATGACGGAATTAACGCTCCGTTTCATGCACAGTTCTGCCCGTCAATTGAAACAGGCGCGGCCTTTACAAAGCTTTTGGCGAAGTGCGGGACTAGAAATGTTCTGTAATTGCCCTTACGGTGGATTCTTCAATGAGCGCAAGCCAGTGGCCTCGAGTTGCCTGGAATGGCGGAGCAGAGAATGTAGCGGAGGGGTTCAGGGACTTATTACACGCGATAACGGTTAGTAGCGCGGCGGTAGCGTCACCGCGATCGCAACGGAGAGCGTGCCTCGCCATCCAGACTAGCTCCAACAAGATGCCCAGACGATCCGTCAAATAGCGGGCATTCGCGGTCACCTGCTCTCGATCAGTTAGCGCCGTGCCTGACAGCTCATCGCAAGTTTGCCGGAACGACTGCTCGAAAAAGGATCGCGTTTGCGGTAAGAAATCGGCCGGCCAGCTTTCCAGCGTAGCTTCGATTTCACCCTGCCATCGCGCAATCAGATCAGATTTCGATGCATCCCGCATAATCTGTAAGCAGAGCGTGTTATGCGTGCCTTCCCAGGTTTCTATAATCATCGAATCTCTTAACAGCCGCGGCAGGACCGTGAAGTCTTCGATGATTCCGTTAGCGCCGAGTACCATGATTGCGTCGTGAACCGATTGTGTAAGCGTTGATGCCGAGCGGTACTTCGCCAGATTGATCAGAAAGCGCTGCCACATCGACTGTCTCGCATCGATGGGACATAAACCGTGTTGGTCAATCAGAGATACCAATTCGAAGGTGAGAATCCGAAGCCGCCAGCAGCTTTCGAGCAGCGAAATCAAAGTTTCCTGGATGAGCGGGTAAGTTATTATCGGCGCCCCGAAAGCCTCCCGTTGACCTGCATAATTTCGCGCTTCCAAAAATGATCTGTGCAGGATCCCGCAAGCATTTGCCGCATTGTGGATTCTCGACGTATTGATCACGTAGTTCATCAAAGTCTTGAATCCTTCGGATGGATCGCCAATAGCCCAGGCAGTTGCCTCTTTGAAGTCCAGTTCGGCCGTCGGCAACGATTGAGTGCCGAGCTTGTTCTTTAGTCGTCTGAACGAAATTCTGTTGACCCGGCCGTCAGGCAAGACGCGAGGAACCAGGAAGATTGCTACTCCGGCAGTGCCGCGAGGAGCGCCGGCCGGGCGAGCGGCAACCAGAAAGTATTCGTCCGGGTTGGAGCAGAACCATTTCTCGCCGGTTATCGACCAGGATCCGTCAGCATTCTGTGTTGCCTCGGCCTCGATCGCGCCAACGTCCGAGCCTCCGTCCTGCTCAGTAACGAACTGAGCGCCCGCAAAAGGTGTATCGACCGACAGAAGCAGCGGAATATAAGTCTCTCGCAACATATCTGACCCGCATGCCTGAATGGCATCAATGAGTCCGTCTGTGCAACTCAAGCCACAGTTCACGGAGGCTTCGCCGTTGTGAGCGAGCAGGTAGACCATTGCAAATTTGTGCACTTCGCTGCGGGCGTTGGTTAGTACCCCAAATTCGGCGACCTCCCGACGCAAATGTCTGGTCAGCGAGCCAAAGTCCACCTGCTCCACTGGGACTCCCACCCGATCGTACTTGACTATCTTTGGCAGGTGGTCGGGCTTGCTTGCCTCTCGGGCCAGATCATTCCATCGCCCTGCCACCAACCGAGCGCAGCTATGGAGAGAGTTGAAAACTGGCGAAACTTCTTCTTTGCTCAGGAGCCGTTTTAGCAGTGATTGAAACCCACGGTCCAACTCAAAGAAATCCTGTCCTTCGATACCTTGAAATTCTCTCAATCTAGGCATAGCAATCTCGGTTCGCTGGAGTTCCTGTATCTAACGAGTGCAGGTCGGAACGTTCGGTCGGATATTGTTGTTCAGGGTTTTACGACAACAGAACAATCACTTCTTCCTGCGTTTGCGCGACGACGCCTTTCGGTCGGCAGCCGCTACCGAAGCTCTGGCCCACGTCCTGAGCTGATCGACATCTTCGAGGACATTAATGGGAACCTCGTAATAGCTCATCGAGTACGATTCATCGCCGTAGGGTTGAAAAGGCTTCGCTTGGACCTTTAGGTAAGCTGGCCGGTTTTCATCATCAACCTTGAAGTACAACACATCCGAAGCAATCAAACCGAAAAACAATTCATTATGATAAAGCCCCACGCCGCCAAACATTTTCTTTGCGGTCACTTCACCGATGCACCCGAGTTGATCGATTACGTAATCGAGATATTCTTCGCTCACAGCCATGCAACTGCTCCGCTAGTTTGGTGAACCGGCTGGATTATATGTCATAAGACAAATAGGTCCAATAGACGCATAGGACCTATCTTTACTCGGTGTGAATGGTGCTGGTTGTGGCTGAACCGCGTCTATCGAGGCATCGGCTGATTTCGTTGAAGCTCTTGCAGCTTCGCTTGTTGCTCGGATGTGAGTTTGTTCTTGATGCGTATTGATAGTCCTAATTGAGTCCGCTTTACTTCGCGTTCGATGTTCAGAACCTTGTCCAGCTCTGCAAGAGCCTTTTGCTCGTCCACAGTCACGCCCTTCATTAACGTCACCATTGCTTCCATTTCATCCTGCATTTGAAACTGAAGCTGGTTGAAACGCGTGGATGCCTTTATCGCTTCGTCTCTAATAAATGTTTTTTGTTCTTCGGTGATACCCAGCTCTCGCCTGTACTGCATGACAAGCTCCGGCGGAAAGAGGTTTCCGGCGAGCGGGTCCGGCGGTTGTGGATGTTGCGGCGGCTGCTGTCCGGGCGAACGTCGAGAGCCAGGCTCATTTTGGTCTATGGGTTGAGCTTCAGGGATTGGTGGCCGAGGCATAGGCTGATCAGGGCGCTGCGGTGGCGGTTGCTGCTCAGCATTTTGCGACAATGCGACAACAGCACCAGCTATTAGAATCACACACAATAATATGGCTCTCGACTTCATACTTGCCTCCGTCTAGTTGAATTGATCGGGCGATAATGGCTTTATCGTTCGCAGTGATTCGCCCAGCCGTGGAAGTGTATTCAGCATCCTGTCTTGTGGAGTGTCCAGAAGCGCTGCTGTTGGCGATTGCCAGGAAGACAGCGCCTTCATGGCGATTGCTAACGAGCTTGAAAACTGCCTTGGGCGCGATTGCCTTCTGATCGATGGATGTCGCTGAGTCTTTGGCGGCTGCGACAGATTTCTGACCACGTCGGTCGTTTTGTCAGATGCAGCAAGAGGACCTGACGCTGAATCCGGCACCAACTGTTGCTCCTGTGGCCTGACCGGTGTAGACAGGCGAATCGTGATCAGCACAAGAACACATAGCACCGCCGCTGCGGCAAACTTGATAGACCACGTGGGAATATTAGAGCCTTCGTTTCGGTTCCTCGCTGCTGTCAACAGGTCTCCGAACTGCGGCGCGTGACGTTGATCCTCACAGCGCAATTCATGGAACAGTTGCCGGATGCTTTCTTCTTTCCCATTCCGATTCATACGCTTCAGACTCCTCAATGAGCTGGCGAAGCCGCTTCTTGCCTCGTTCGTAGTGTGTGCGCGCGGAGCCAAGAGAAATCCCCATCACCTCAGCGGCCTCTTGGATATTCAGCTCGTGATAAAAGACAAGCTCCAGGATTTCCCGTTGCCGCCTGGACAACCTGGCTAGTGCATGGCGAAATTTTGTCAGCATTTCAGCTCGATAAGCCGACTCGTCTGGATATTCGGTAGCATCAGAGCGTGTCCACTGCTGAGCGGCCTTTAGGGTGAGCACTCCACGGGCCAGATTTTTTCGTCGTTGATCGGCGGCGGTCTTTCGAATCACCGCGAAGAGCCAGGTCTTAAAGGTGGCGTTTCCCTCAAACCGAGCCTTGCCTTCAAGCACTTTCAAATACACTACCTGTAGCAGGTCTTCTGCATCGACCGGGTTTCGCCGGCAGCACGCCATTGCCCAGCCGAAACTGGACTTGTGCTGCTGCTCGAGAAGGTCTTTGAGTTCCTCCGGCTCCATCAACTCCAATTCAACGAAATATCTACTCTCTATTAGTCGCTCCGCGAGGGTCCTTTATATGACAAAGCCATTCTGGCCACAAATAGGAGCAGCCATATTCGAATATTCACTGGGATTTGCGAAGGATTTAGGTGATTAGTTCTGAGAATCTGCAGTTCAGGTATTGTGACTATTTGGCGTAATAACCGCGCTTTGTTCTTGCTTTGACGCCGTCCCGGTCTATTTTCACTGAGATTCGTCTAAAGCGGCCGTCATTCCTGGCGTCCTTCGCGGAATAGGCGAGGCTGTAGAAAGAGTGCAGTTCCGCGGCGACTCTTTTGTAGACTTGATCCAGATCCTCGGTTCGAGAGGCTTTGAAGTAGCTTCCGCCGGTTTGGTCGGCGAGCGCCTCGAGCTGCCTGCGTGCTTTTGCGAATACCTGAGGCGTGTAGGCTCCTCCCACGACTTGCGGTTCGGTGTCGAAGTAAATGGGATAAATCGTCGCTTCCTCTTCTTCGACACGCATCATCAAATCAGCGAATTCCCGTTTCGAGCCCTGCTCGTCCGGGATAAAAGCGCTGTCGACTCCGTCGGTGAGAATAACGAGGGCGTTTCTAGAATTTGAGTTGCGATCAAGAGAATCCAAAGCGGACCACGCCGCGTCGTAGAGTGCGGTATCGCCGCCGGGATTTACGATGGCGTCTACTCGTGTTTTCAACAGCCCCTTGTCGTTTGTGAAATCGCACACCGAGTGAAATCGTGTGGTGAATGTTGCTATAGCGATCTTGTCATCACGAGCAAGAGAGTCGACAAACTTCTTGGCAGCCTTCTTCATTATTTGCAGCTTGCTTCCGATGCTGCCGCTCAGATCGAGTAGAAGAAGCAAATTGACCGGAGCAGCGACTGGCTGAAAATAGGTAACTTCCTGCGGGATGTTGTCTTCAAGGACAGTAAAGTTTTCCGGCTTCAATCGGGGAATCGGTCGTCCATCTTTGTCGAAGACTTTCACATTGAGGTTCACGAGGCGCGCGTTGAGTCTGATCGTGCTATCTTCTCGCGTTGAGACCTTAGAAACAGAACTCTGTTGGCCAGACAGTGGAAGAAGCACAGCAAAAAGGGTGATAACGGCGATCGCGTGCATACGGCACCCTCATTAGGCTGATAGAACCTTTCCTTTGAGGTAATACGCAAAGGGTGTTCAACCGGGTGCACTTGAGACTCAAAGAAGTCCCAAATATCGCTCACGGCAGAGATCGTGAAAAGTACAGAACCTCGCCGGGGTCCCTGTCACCTTGCGGAGGACGATCTGTTTATTGACACGGTCTCAAGGCACGGTCAGCGCCTCCGTCACGGCTCCTGCCGGAGAATCTCCTCTGCGAATTTCTGCGGCCTCCGCAACTCTGCGGTGAAGCTCACGTATGAGGCATCAACGCAGAGACGGAGAGTGGGCGGAGGTACGCAGAGGTTCTCCCGACAGCCTCTATGCGGGAGGGGGTAGTCAACCACATAACACCGAGCCGCCGTTGACGTTGATCACCTCCCCAGTTATGTGACGAGCAAGATCCGACGCCAGAAACAGAATCGGACCCGCGACATCATCCGCTGTCGCCACACGCCTCAATGGAATGGTCTCGACAATTCGTTCCAGCTCACTTCGTTTTCGCAGCGGCTCCGCAGACATATCTGTATCGACCCACCCCGGCGCGACGCAATTCACTGTTATTCCGTGAGGACCGAGCTCACTGGCGAGCGACTTGGTGAGAGAAATGATTCCACCTTTAGAAGCGGCATAGTGTGAATGAAACGCCTCGCCACGCTGACCGGCGGTCGATGAGACCGTTACAATAGAACCTGATCGTTGTGGCTTCATGGTTTTCGCTGCAAAGTGACAACACGCATACACCCCCTTGAGATTCACGTCTATTGTTTGTTGCCACTTGCTTTCTTCAAGGTCGTCAACCGCGTCGCCGGTCCATATCCCGGCGTTCGCGATTACGATGTCCACTCGTCCGAACTCAGAAAGTGTGCGTTCAAACAGCCAGCGCACATCGTTAAACTGCGAAACATCTGCTTGAATCGCGATTGCGTTGACGCCTTTCGATCTGGCGGAACTGGCTATCTCTGTCGCCTCCGCCTCGTGCTTGAAATAGTTAATCGCGATGTTGGCGCCTTGTTCTGCGAGCCGAATCGCAGTGGCTGCCCCTATTCCTCTCGAAGCGCCGGTTATCAGCGCAACTTTCCCCTTTAGATTTGTCATTGTTCCTCCGCTATTTGATGGTTGGTTTGTCGACGCAAACGCAACGGCATTTCTTCTCTGCGTAACCTCCGCGTACCTCGGCGCCTCTGCGTTGAGGCGTTCGAATGTTTCACCACAGAGACGCTGAGTTCGCAGAGTTACGCAGAGTGTGTCGAACGCTTAGCCTCCAGCGATTGCCAGAATGATCGAAAGCTCCGATCCCTCCGGCACACGCGTTGACAGATTCTCCAGAAAGCGGATGTCTTCCCCGTTCACGTATATATTTATAAATCGCCGCAACTTGCCATCGTCTTCGCAAACGCGCGACAGGAAACCGGAATAGGATCTGTCCAGTTGTTCGATTATTTCCTGTACGGTTCCGGATTGAACTTCGACGACGTCGGCATTGCCGGTTATTTTTCTGAGCGCTGTAGGTATCGTTAGCTTCAGTGACATGGCCTCTCCTTTCATGCTCGCGCCGCGAGCCCCGAGATTGCGGCCTCGAAATGAGCCACCTTCGGCTCGATTGATATCGGCTGTTCAACATTCAATGCTTCCGTAGTCTTCAGCCCATTTCCGGTGATCGCGATAACGGTCAGATCATCCGGTTGAATTCGGCCTTGCTGCACAAGTTTTTTTGTAACCGCCACGGTCACTCCTCCCGCTGTCTCGGTAAAGACGCCCTCGGCCTTAGCGAGCAGTGTTATCCCCGCCAGAATCTCTTCGTCGGTTACATCTTCTGCCCAGCCTCCGCTGCCGGCGATCAGCCGTGCAGCGTGATAACCGTCCGCTGGATTGCCGATCGCAAGCGACTTTGCGATGGTCGAAGGTTTAACGGGTTGAATGTCAGAGGAGCCGCGTTTTACCGCGGCAGCGATTGGATTGCAGCCGGCCGCCTGAGCTCCGAACAATCTTGTGCGTACTTCATTCTTCAACAAGCCAAGCCGTTCGAGTTCCTTGAATCCCTTATTGATCTTTGTGATCAATGACCCGCCTGCCATTGGAACTACAACGGCGGTAGGAGCGCGCCAACCAAGTTGCTCGGCGATCTCATAGCCAAACGTTTTTGATCCTTCGCCGTAAAAAGGCCGCAGATTGACATTCACAAAACCCCACGGATACCGCTCGCTCAGCTCGGTGCACAGCCGATTCACCTCATCGTAGTTTCCTTTTACGGCGATCACTTTCGCACCGTAGACCGACGTCGCGGTGATCTTGTTCCGCTCGAGATTGTCGGGAATCAAAATGTACGCCGGCAGACCTGCGGCGGCGGCGTTTGCAGCAACGGAATTGGCCAGGTTTCCAGTTGAAGCGCAGCCTACCGCGTTCAACTTGAACTCCAGCGCCTTGTTTACTGCGACCGCAGTCACGCGATCCTTGAAGGACAGAGTCGGAGAGTTGACGCTGTCGTTCTTAAGATAGAGCTCATTGAGGCCGAGCGCGCGGCCCAGACGATGGGCTCGGACCAGCGGAGTTGACCCGCTCGCAAGACCAACCACCGGATCTTCGTCCAGCGGTAGAAGTTCGCGAAATCGCCAAAGGGTTTTTGGACGCACAGCTATTGTGTCGTGTGAAAGTACACGGGAGATGCCCTCGTAGTCGTATTCGACTTCCAGAGGAGCGAAACAGTGTTCGCATCCGGCAAGCGGTTGTTTCGGGTACGTTTGCCCGCACTCGCGGCATTTCAATCCGGTTACAAAGCTCATATTTTCTCCTTGTGCCCGAAAAGGAAAAAGCCTCGCGCCAAACTAGCGCGAGGCTTTGATCTCTACGGGTCGTTTAGCAGTTTTTAACGTGGAGCAAGTTACCTTAAATCGCCACGTTCAGGATTATTGAAAGAGCAAAGCAAAAAGCCCGCGCTAAACAGCGCAGGCTTTTTAAATCCGCTTGCGGTTTAGCACATACTTGCGGTTTAGCACATATTTAACGTGGAGCAATTTGCTTAAATCACCACGTCCTTCTGAGGACCTCAGAATACTACCCGGAGCTTTCGGATGTCAAGGAAATTCAATTTATGAGTGTATCAATGCATCGAGTAAGGTCGCCGCAAAGATACGAATCTTCAACCTGCAATGAATAATTCTCTTGTGTGGGCCTTCGGTCTTTAAAGTGGCAGCTGCCCACGCTGATGGGGGGTACGACAGCCAATTTCCCAACATGCCCACAATTCCTTCCTGGCGCCATTTGGTGTCTGTTAGTTTTTGCGAATGAACCCGATTATCCAAATTCTTGAATCGATTCTATCTAACAACAAATCATTATTTTCAGATTCCTCAAAAAAGTTCTTGACCTGAGTCGCAACCAAGAGTATAGGTATGAACGGAAGCTGTTATCTAAAGGCTTATGAAAAGCATGATGCGCGATTTCAACTGCATCTGTTGTTGCGCGGCGACGCCGCGCCCCCTAGAGCCTTTAGTGGAGTTCACAGCGATGTGACCTGAGATTTAGCTCACAGAGCGTTTAGCTCAAATAGAGTTCCTGAAAAACCCACTATCGGCTCAGTCGGTAGTGGGTTTTTCGCATTTTTGTATGTTTTTTGAGCTGGATTGACGATAAACAACGTGATGACATCCTTCGGCAAAGTGTATTTGATCGGCGCAGGGCCAGGCGATCCGAAGCTTCTTACGCTCCGTGCCGTAGAAGCGATCCAGGATAGTCACGTAATTGTCTATGACTACCTCGTCAATCCCGAAATTCTTGCTCACTCACGCCGCAATACTGAACTGATCTACGTCGGTAAGCGTGGCGGTCACAAATCTATTTCTCAATCAGAGATCAATCGTCTCCTGATCGAACGCGCTCTTGAAGGCCAGGTTGTTGCTCGTCTCAAAGGAGGCGATCCATTCATCTTCGGCCGTGGCGGCGAAGAAGCTGAGGCGCTACAGGACGCCGGTATTCATTGGGAGGTGATTCCCGGCGTTTCTTCGGGAGTAGCGGCAGCCGCTTATGCCGGAATCCCACTAACCCATCGCCAACACTCCTCCAGTGTTGCTTTTATTACCGGTCACGATGCCAGCGACACCGATAAGAAATCCGTCGATTGGAAAATGGCGGCGCATTCGGCCGATACGCTGGTCATTTTTATGTGCGCTGAGAGAATTGCGAGCATTGTAAGGAAACTGGTGGAAAGTGGCCGTAGTCGGTCGACTCCGATAGCCCTCGTGCGCTGGGGATCTTATGAACATCAGGAAGTGTACAGCGGAACTCTTGCTGATCTGATTGAAGCGGACGAAGGCAGTTTGTTCAAGATCGAGCCTCCCGCGGTGGCAATTGTTGGAGAGGTTGCAGCGTTTGCACAAAAACTTAGTTGGTTTGGAAGCGAGGAACTTAGATTCAGCTTAGGCGAAAGAGTGTCCGACGAACTTCAGTTTGTTGGAAACCAATGAGCCTTACTTAGATCGAGCGGCTGAAGTTGTCGGAAGCGGACAGGTCTAACCGACAAACTAAACGTTCAACGAACAAGTTAGTCGGAAATATAGGAGGGGAACTCGAATGGCCGATGCAGATCAAACGTTTAGTGGTATAGGCCCGCCGGCCGCTAAAATCGAACGCATAGAAGCAGCCGCCGATTTCCTTGACGGGGCGGCACCTGCGGCTACCCTAACCTGGGCCTTCGAACAGTTCCAGACTCGGCTCACAATCGCCACCGGATTCGGTGCCGAGGGTGTTGCCCTGATCGACATGGCTGTAAAACTCAATCCGTTGGTTGATGTGTTCTTCCTCGATACCGGTTTCCTCTTCCCCGAAACGTATGAATTGCGCCGGCGCATAGAAGATCGGTATCAAATCCAGATTCGCGAATTCAAAACCGACATCACTCCCGCTCAACAGGAAAAAAGATTTGGGCCGAAGCTTTGGTCTACAAATCCTGATTTATGTTGCCGGCTAAGAAAGCTCGAGCCTCTTAGGGATGCGCTTCAGGGGCGCGAAGCCTGGGTTACCGCGATTCGTCAGGACCAGACGATCGAGCGTTCCAATGCTCGAGTGGTTGAGTGGGACTATCAGTGGCGCCTGGTGAAAATCAATCCCCTGGTGCGTTGGAGCAAACATCGGGTCTGGGAGTATATCGAGACAAATAATATTCCCTTCAATCCTTTACACGAGCGTGGCTACCCAAGCATCGGTTGCACGCATTGCACGCAACCAGTTCAGGAAGGCGAGGGTGAACGATCGGGACGCTGGGCCGGTCTGGCAAAAAAAGAATGTGGAATGCATACCGCACGGCCACCGGTGTTGATATCACGCACAGAAATGGTGCGACGTTAGCATCTGACTTAAGTCAATCGGTGAGAGCGAGACAATGGCTATGAATGACAGCGATGGACATAACGACGGCTTGGTAGTGTGGTTCACCGGGTTGTCTGGCGCAGGTAAGACCACACTTGCGCGGTCGTTATCGGGTGAGCTCAAAGCGGCGGGGCGTCGCGTGGAGACGCTTGATGGCGACGAAGTGCGCGAGAATTTGAGCTACGGGCTGGGTTTTTCAAGAGAGGATCGTGAAACAAACGTCCGTCGTATCGGTTTCGTCGCGCGACTGCTGGCACGCAACAGAGTAGTAGTACTCGGCGCTGCTATCTCTCCATACCGGCAGTCGCGCGACGATGTTAGACGAGCTATTGAAAGCGACGGCATTCGCTTCTTGGAGGTGTTCGTTCGCTGCCCGCTGGGAACTCTTATCGAACGAGATGTTAAGGGGCTCTACGCGAAGGCATTGGCAGGCGAGGTCAAACACTTTACCGGAATCAGCGATCCGTATGAGGAGCCGCTCTCACCCGACATAGTTGTGGACAGTTCGCTCGAAACTGTTGCAGAAAGCAGCACGAGGATCCTCACCAGCATTCTTAATTCCCAACCACAAGTGAAAGCAGTGCAGGCCGACCAATGCGCGGTCCTGTAGTGAGGAGCCTCTATGAACAAGATTGAAGAAATTAAGAAGCGAAAGGACGGGCTGGACGTTCTCGCGGACATTCATAGATATGCCGCCCACGGAGAACACAGGATCAGTTCCGAAGATGAGGCGCTATTCAAATGGTACGGTGTCTATACTCAGCGCCCCGCGGAAGATGGTTACTTTATGGTTCGCATCCGAATACCGGGTGGTCAATTGAATGCCTTTCAGTTACGGACGATCGCCGAACTATCAAACAAGTATGGGAAGGGATTAGCCGACATCACTGTTCGACAGAATATCCAGCTTCACTGGGTGAGGATCGGCGACGTCCCGACGATCTTTGATGCGCTCGATCGAGTTGGTCTCACTACCACTGATGCGTGCGGCGACACGGTGCGCAACATCATCAGTTGTCCGGTTTCCGGAGTAGATTCCAATGAACTTTATGATGTCACTCCGCTCATCCGGCGGGTTAACGATTTTTTTGTCGGCAATCGCGATTTTTCGAATCTGCCTCGTAAGTTCAAGATAGCAATCACTGGTTGTGCAGCGCGTTGCGTGTATCCGGAAATCAACGATATCGGGATCTTTGCCGTGAAGGATGGCGAAACAGGCGGCATCTCGTTTCGCGCTCGGGTGGGAGGCGGGTTATCGACCACGCCCCGCTTTTCGAAAGATCTTGGTGTGCTGGTCGAGCCAAACGAAGTAGTGGATTTATGCGCGGCGATCGCTTCGGTCTTTCGTGACAATGGCAATCGAGAGAATCGCAAGCGCGCCAGATTGAAGTTCCTGGTTGAGCAATGGGAGATCCCTCGCTTTCGAGATGAAGTCGAGGCTCAGCTTGGCCGCAAGCTGCGACGCGCGGTTGACCCTGAAGCTCCTCCGATAACCGAGCGCGATCGGTCACACCTCGGAGTACATCGCCAGAGAGGTGATTCATTGCATTATGTAGGCGTGGCGCTGGTTGGTGGACGGACCTCCGGCGATCAGCTGCGGCTGCTGGCGGATCTGGCGGACAAGTATGGACGCAGCCGCCTGCGAACAACGAATACTCAAAACATCATCTTGCTCGATATCGATAGTGAGGGACTCGAGGGTTTGAAGAACGAACTGAAGGAAGCAGGGCTTGACTACGAGCCGTCGTGGGCGAAGCGCGGGCTGATAGCGTGCACCGGCATTCAGTTCTGCAAGCTTGCGATTGCGGAGACAAAGAACCGCGCTCGAGAGCTTGATGCATATCTTGCCGAGCAGGTCGATCTGGACGACCGACCTCGGATCAGCGTAACTGGTTGTCCGAACGCGTGTGGCCAACATCACATCTGCGATGTAGGACTTGAAGGCTCTCTGACAACGATTGATGGAGTAAAAAAGGAGACATTTCAGGTTTTCCTTGGTGGCGGAGTGGGAACACACGAAACTTTTGGACGTCGAATCGGCGCGCGAATACCATCGGATCGGTTGGCCGAATCGCTGGCCAGGTTATTTCAAATTTACAAGGATCAACGAATCGGTGCTGAGACCTTCCAGGAGTTTTGCCTTAGACATAACAACGAGGAGCTGACTGAGTATCTTCTATCCCCGGCAGTTAAGTCGGTGGTGGGAAAGGAGGCCGCGTTCGCGGCTGAGCGTACTTAAAAGCGAATAGGCGAAGAGGCCTTGACACCGAATGTTACGTTGGTTATAAAGGGCATTCACGCTCGTAACTCAGCTATGAACTTCGCGATCACCCATCACCATCACGCTCATCATGCCAATCATCATTGGCACGAAGGCAGCGTGTCCGTGGTCGTGACCCGCGAGTAAGTCAAGCTCACAACCTCGGAATTCTGAAACCCGCTGCCGTCGACCCAAGATCCGGCAGCGGGTTTTCCATTTTCGATGATCGATCAGGTGCTGCTAATGATTGAACCACTTTCCAAAATCCCCGACGGTATGAGGTATTACTTTGGCCGGGAGGCCCGCCTTAGACGCATGGTCGAAGAGACGGTGATGTCAGTTTTCGACGGATGGTCATACGAAGAGATTACAACGCCCACCGTCGACTTTTATTCGCTGTTCGAGCACGGGATGGGCAGTTCCGAAGCGCATCGTGCGTTCAGGTTCACTGACGTAGATGGCCGCTTGCTCGCGTTAAGGCCGGATGTAACTTCCGGCGTTGCACGGGCGGCAGTTACGATGTTCGAAGCGCGAGAGAGGCCGTTGCGCCTTTGCTACGCCGCATCGGTGTTTCGTCAGCAGCCTCAATCGCATGCTGAATGGAGACGCGAGACTGTACAGGCCGGTTGTGAGCTGATGGGTGCGAACACTGATGCCGCAGACCTCGAGGTTTTGTCGATAGCATGTGAGATCTTCCAGCGGCTCGGTCTCGGCGACAACTACCAGATCACCCTGAACGATGTCGGCGTATTTCGTGGTCTGGGCGAACGACTCCAGTTGGATGAGGTATGCCGCTCTGAAGTGCGTCGCCTTGTAGATTCGCGCAATGGCGAGGATCTCTTAGCGTTCCTGAACGAAAGAAAATGCGATCCACATGAGAGCCGCGTTTTGGCGCAACTGAGCAAACTTTCCGGCAGGCGCGAAGTACTGGAGACTGCGCGAGAGGTGCTCGACAATCCGAGCTCATTGGAGGCCGTGAACCGGTTGGATCGATTATGGCGAGTAGTCGAGGCGCTCGAATTATCCAAACATTTCGAAATTGATTTAGGCGATGTTGCCAAGCTCGACTACTACAGTGGCCTGACGTTCAGTATCTATTTGAATGGCGCCGCGACTCGTGTAGGAAGCGGCGGTCGATACGACGGGCTGACCGCTATTTTTGGAAGTGCAGAACCTGGAGTGGGCTTTGTGTTGGATCTGGATGCTCTTACCCGAGTCGTGCTTGAACAGAATACAAATTCGAATGAACAACAGGAAACGGAACCGAAGACAGTTATCGCAAACAGCGATTCAAGTCTCCTGTTCGCCGAGGCAATTAAAAGACGCGGCGAAGGTGAACGGGTTCGGATTAATTTCGAGAGGTGAGCCGTGCAGAAATTGACCATCGCAATCGCCAAAGGCAGACTCCAAAACGAGGCAATCGATTTATTCGCTGTAGCAGGGCTCTCCGTCTCCAGTGAGGCGCTTGCCTCAAGGAGGCTCGCTGCGGAGGATCAGTCGGGTCGATGCAGGTTCATTTTTGTTAAACCGGCCGATGTGCTGGTGTACGTCGAACATGGCATTGCTGATTGTGGAATCGTCGGCAGGGACGTGCTCCTGGAATCAGAAGCAGATGTGTTGCAGCCGCTGACGCTGCGGATCGGCGCCTGCCGGATGGTTGTTGCGGCGCCGGCGAATGTAATCCTCAATACCTATGGGATGCTGCGGGTAGCTACGAAATACCCTCGAGTAGCGGCTGAACATTTCGGTTCTCGGGGACAGCCAGTCGAGATCATAGAACTGTCGGGTTCGGTTGAGGTGGCGCCGCTGCTCGGCCTTGCCGATTGTATCGTGGACCTTGTGGAGACTGGCAGGACACTCAAAGAGAACGGGCTACGAATCGTAGAACTGATTACCGAATCAACGGCTCGATTGGTCGTCAATCGGGCAAGTTATCAGCTTAAGGCCGAGGCCATCGGCAGTCTGATCGATTCCCTAGAGAAACAATGAGTCATTCTCCAGAACAACGGATCCATCGTGGAGTATTTCGGAAAAGTTACTCCGCGTACCTCAGCGAATTCTGCGTGTCCGCGGTGATTCTTCAATTTAGGGTAGCTTCGCCGCAGAGTCGTGGAGCACGCAGAGATTCGCGGAGAGGATATTTAGAGTGCGTGCTACGAACGACTCGAGGAGCGTTGTGATGATCGAAATCATCAAGAGTTCAGATAAACGACGACTTGCCGAAAGGCTCGAACGCATTCGCGCCAGAAATGTTGCGCTCGATTTTGAGCTGATGTCGCAAGTTGCCGCGATCATACAAGATGTTCGTCGCCGAGGCGATGCCGCGCTCGTCGACTACACCGCGCAATTTGATGGCTGCTCAATTCAGCCTTCTGACTTGAAGGTCAGTGAACAGGCATTGAGAACTGCCGCTTCGAAAACAGATCCGATGTTTTTGCACGCATTACGCGAGGCCATTCAGAGAATCCGACGTTTTCATGAATTCCAGCGCCAGCACTCCTGGGAGAGCGAGAGCTCGAGCGGAGTACGTTTTGGTCAACGCATTACACCCATCGACAGCGCCGGGCTATACGTTCCAGGAGGCACTGCAAGTTATCCGTCATCCGTGGTTATGAATGTCATACCGGCGCAAATTGCCGGAGTAGGGTGGATTGTAGTCGCCACACCTCCGCGAACGCTTCAAGAAAATCCGGCGGTCGCCGCGGCGTTGGTTGAGCTCGGTGTTACAGAAGTGTATGCCGTCGGCGGAGCACAGGCGATTGCCGCCCTGGCCTTTGGAACCGAAACCGTACCGCGGGTGGATAAGATCACCGGACCCGGAAATAGATACGTCGCTGCTGCGAAGAAGCTGGTCTTCGGCAGCGCCGGCATAGACTCGTTGGCTGGTCCGAGCGAAGTTGTAATATTGGCGGAAGCCTCGGCGAACGCCTCCTTCATCGCCAGCGACCTCCTGGCACAATCCGAACATAGCCCCGATGCTTCGGCGATGCTGATCACCGACAGCGAAGAATTAGCAGTTAAGGTTGCTTCGGAATTAAAGTCACAAGCCGGTATTCTTCCGCGCCGAGAAGTCATCGAAAGGTCGTTATCTGATTACGGGGCGATAATAATAGTCTCCGGTATCGAAGAGGGCTGTGATTTGGTGAATGAACTCGCTCCGGAACACCTCGAGATCTTATGCCGTGATGAAGAGGTTGTCGCGGGCAACATCCGAAACGCTGGAGCGATATTCTTTGGCGAGCACACGCCGGAGGCTACCGGTGATTATCTTGCGGGACCTAATCACGTGGTTCCTACAAGTGGCGCGGCGCGTTTTTCCTCGGCTCTTGGTGTATATGACTTCCTGAAACGAACGACGATTCTGAGGTTTTCTTCTGATGAGCTCAAAAGGACGGCGCCCTTAATAGCGGCGTTGGCACGAGCGGAAGGTCTCGAGGCCCATGCCCGCTCTGCGCTGATCCGTACGGAGGCAGAATGATATGCGCGATCCAATTGAAAACGTAAAACCACAGGTTCGCGCGTTGCGGCCCTATTCACTGAGATTCGAAGATGCTCGAATCAAGCTCAATCAAAACGAGAATCCCTGGGATACGCCGACCGAAATCAAACGCGAAACATTTCGACGTTTGGAGAACCGTCCCTGGTCACGCTATCCCGAGTTTATCGCCTCCCGCCTGATTGGCGATTTAGGCGAGTTCAGCAACTGGACCGCTGACGGCACGTTGGTGGGTAACGGTTCGAATGAATTGATTCAGGCAGTGTTAATGGTCTCGGTCAGCGACGGGAAGCGGGTCCTGATCAACGAGCCTACCTTTTCGCTATATCGCCAGGTTACCACCATACTTGGGGGTGAGATCGTTAGTGTGCCGCTAACGGCAGCGCTCACTTACGATGTTGAGGCAATGAGAACGGCAATTGAGTCATCGAAACCGGACGTTGTGATCATCTGCTCGCCTAACAATCCTACGGGATGCCTCATCGGGAAGGATGATTTAGTGTCATTGCTTGAAACGACGGATGGTCTGATCGTTGTCGATGAGGCTTACTTCGAGTTCAGTGGCGAGACAGTGCTGCCGCTCATTGAGCAACACCGCAACCTCGTAGTACTGCGTACCTTCTCCAAAGCCCTGGCGATGGCAGCATTACGAATTGGATATCTGCTGACGACTCCAGAGCTGGCGCGAGAGATTAGCAAGGCTCTTCTGCCATACAACCTCAATGTCTTTTCGCAGACCGCGGCCGAAGTCGCGATGGAAAACTTCGAATCAAGCTATAGGCCTCTTGTTAAGGCCATTCTCGCGGAGCGCGATCGAGTCTTTCTTGAATTAGGCCGTATACGTGGGCTTAAGCCGGTTCGCTCCAGCGCTAATTTTATTGTCGTCCGGTCGGCGGTCGACCCTCATCTTGTGTTCGATAAGCTGTTACAACGAGGCATCCTTATTCGCGATGTGACCGCTTATCCGATGCTAAAAGACTACTTTCGAGTAAGTATCGGGAGCCCGGAAGAAAACGACTTGCTTCTAAAGTCATTGCGAGAGATTGTCGCAGCTTGAATTGTTTGAGGTGAATCTATGAGCACTGAGGCACAGATACAGGAACGCGAAGGTCAAGTATCAAGACAGACGAAGGAAACCGACGTACGGGTTCGAGTGAAGCTTGATGGTACGGGCGTGGCGCAAATCGATACCGGAATTCCGTTTCTAGATCACATGCTCGAACTCTTCACCCGTCACGGTCTATTCGATATAGAGATCGAATGCCGTGGTGATCTGCAGATAGACGATCACCATTCGGTTGAGGATATCGCGATATGTCTTGGCCAGTCGTTTCTTGCGGCGCTCGGCGATAAAGCCGGTATTGCTCGATATGGTGCAAGCCTGGTTCCGATGGATGAGTCGTTATGCCGGGCGGTGGTCGATCTGTCGGGCAGGTTCTATCTCGTGTATGAAGTCGAAACCAAACGAGATCGAATTGGAAACTTCTCCGTCGAACTTGCCGAACATTTTTGGCGCTCATTCGCGGAGGGTCTGAAATGTAATCTTCACATCGACCTGCTTCGCGGTCGCAACACTCATCACATTTTGGAATCGACATTCAAGGCGACAGCACGGGCGCTGCGACAGGCAGTGGAGCGCGATACACGGATAGAGGGCGTGATGAGCACAAAAGGGGTGCTTTGATGGCGAGAGTTGCTGTCGTGGACTACGGGGTCGGCAATCTTCGTTCGGTCGAAAAGGCTTTCGTGGCGGCCGGGTTTCCTGTAGTCGTTAGCGCTGATAAATCCGTTTTACGCGATGCTCAAGCGTTAGTGTTGCCCGGCGTCGGCGCATTCGGTGCCTGCATGAAGGCTCTTTGCGAGCGCGGGTTCGATGAACTTATTCTCGACCGAGTCTCCGCGGGAACGCCGCTACTCGGCGTCTGCGTGGGAATGCAGATGCTTTTCGAGGAGTCTGAAGAATTTGGAAGAACTTCCGGTTTGGGCCTCCTAAGAGGATGCGTGAGACGGTTCGGCGATGAGTTGCTGGTTCCACAAGTAGGATGGAACCAGGTCCGGCAAGCTCGGAGTCATGCACTCCTGGACGGCATTGACGACGCGGCCTTCTTCTATTTTGTTCACTCGTTCTATTGTGAACCTGCCGACCGAGATGCAGTCATCGGCGAGACCGAGTATGGCGCCGCCTACGCTTCTGTAGTTGGTCAAAAGCATATCTTCGGCGTTCAGTTTCATCCGGAGAAGAGCCAGGCCGCTGGTCTGCGGTTGCTCGGAAACTTTGCGCGAGGACTGCAATAAAGTGATTTAGTTAACCGAGCTTTTGATGTTAGCGAAGAGAATCATTCCCTGTCTCGACATTGACCGGGGCCGAGTCGTGAAGGGCATCCGTTTTGTCTCACTCGTGGATGCCGGGGATCCCGTCGAGCAGGCGCGCGCCTATGACGCAGAAGGCGCAGACGAACTGGTGTTCCTGGACATTACCGCTTCATCGGATAAGCGCTCGATCATAATCGATTTGGTAAGGCGGGTTGCGGATGAGGTGTTTATCCCACTGACTGTCGGCGGCGGCCTGGAGTCGGTCGAAGATATCCGATCGGTTCTTCGCGCCGGCGCCGATAAGATTTCTCTGAACACAGCTGCAGTAGCTAACAACAATGTGTTACGTGCCGGCGCCGAGACTTTTGGGAGCCAGTGTATCGTGATAGCCATCGACGCAAGGAGAAGAGACGCGAACGATCCTGGCGGCGGGTGGGAGGTCTACACTCACGGTGGGCGGAGGAACACTGGAATTGATGCGGTCGAATGGGCGACTCGCGCTGAACGGCTTGGGGCCGGTGAGATCCTGCTGACAAGTATGGATCGGGACGGCACACGCGACGGGTACGACATCGAGCTTACTCGTTCTGTAAGCTCGGCCGTGCGGGTCCCGGTGATTGCCTCCGGGGGTGCCGGAAACCTTGAGCATTTTCACCAAGCATTTGTCCAGTCCGGCGCCAGTGCAGCACTGGCGGCATCGTTGTTTCATTTCGGTGACTTCAAGATTGCCGAAGTCAAGAATTACTTGAGAGCCAGAGGCGTCGTAATGCGATGACACTTACAGTTGATGACGTACTTTTCGATAAAGATGGGCTTGCACCCTGCGTTGTGCAGGACGCTGAAACTTTAGCGGTGCTGATGCTCGCCTATATAAACAGTGAAAGCCTCAAGATGACTTTGGAGACCCAGGAGACCTGGTTTTGGTCGCGATCGCGTCAGGAGCTTTGGCATAAGGGCGAAACATCGGGGAACAAGCAACGTGTTGTAGATGTTCTTCTGGATTGTGACGGCGATACCGTTCTGGTCCGTGTAAAACCCGACGGCCCTGCTTGTCACACCGGAGAAGTCTCGTGCTTTCATAATGCGATTCAGGGCCAGTCCAACTCTCGTCTCGAGAGCAGTAAGGAGCTGGGGCAGGTCCTTGGCGCGTTGTATGCGTTGATTGAAGCGAGAAAGCGTGAAAGGCCCGAAGGGTCGTATACCGCTTACTTGTTCAATGAAGGGCTGGACAAAATTCTTAAGAAGGTTGGAGAGGAGTCCAGCGAGACTATTATCGCCGCAAAGAATACGGATACTGGTGCTCTTGCAAGAGAGTCCTGTGACCTTCTCTATCACTTGCTCGTGTTGCTGGTTGAAAGAGGCGTAACTCTTGACGAATTGCGCGAAGAGCTAGTTCGGCGAAGGAAAGAATAAAGTTAGTTGCGCTTTACCGATACGAACTTCCGCCTGAAGGCGGCACTACAAACAGGCGAAATGCTTCATGCTCATAATCCCGGCAATTGATCTGCGTAACGGAAAGTGCGTTCGACTCTCGCAAGGCCGCAAAGACGCAGCGACAGTTTATGACAACGATCCAATCCTGGTTGCGGAGGCCTTCGAAAAAGACGGCGCCGAATTGATTCACGTGGTCGACTTGGACGGCGCGTTCGGTGAAGGCAGACAAAGCCGCGAGGTCGCGCTGCGTATCATTCAGTCGGTATCGGTTCCGGTTCAGTTTGGGGGAGGCTTGCGAGAAATCAGCGATGTTGATGAGTTAATCAACGCGGGAGCCGAGCGTGTTGTGATCGGTACCCTGGCAGCGGAGTCCCCGAAGATTCTCGAGAGGCTTGTGACTACATTTGGCAATCGAATCGTTGTCGGGATTGATGCACGCGACGGCCAAATTAGGACCCATGGCTGGGAATCAACCGGTAAGATCCTTGCAGTGGATCTGGCGGTTCGAGTGGCTCACGCGGGCGTAAACAGGATCATCTACACCGACGTTTCGCGAGACGGCATGTTGAGCGGGCCTAACATCGAACAGACCCAGCGCATCGCTCGAGAATCGGGAGTGAAAGTTACAGCATCGGGCGGGATTTCATCTCTGGAAGACATCGAGCGGCTCCGCACCGCAGCTGGTGGGACCGGGATCGATAGCGTAATCGTCGGGAAAGCGCTCTATGAAGGCCGATTCACGCTACGCGAGGCCTTCTTGCTGCTGCATTAGAAGATCATTCCTTCCGCTTTCGTTTTGCATCCAGCAATTTACTCACCAGTGGTGCAGCGCTGGTTTCGGGTTCAGGGGAGATAACAGACTCTTCGTCTTTGCGGGAATCTGTTTCTGAAATCACAGACGTCGTTTTGTGGTCCGTGGAGCCGAGTACCACCCGAGAACGCGCGTCCTTAAGTTTTTCTATTGAGACAGACGGTTCAGCTCCAGAGCGGCGTGGTGCTTGATGGAGCATTGAACTAAATCGCTTTCTCGCGACTGCCAATTGTTCGCGATCGATTAAAACTCGCCGTATGCCGATGTCAAACGGCAGAAGAATTAACGCCGCGAGCATGAGAGTTTGCCAGATCGCATACGAAGTAGTCTTAGAGGGTCGATTTGCAAAAAGGTCGGATCCTTCATCGCCTGTGATAGAACGCCCTCCTGTGATTTCGCTTACGCGTGAAAGGACCGCCTCGTCCGCGCCGGTGATGTTGAACTCCGGAGAGTATGAATTCACCACACCTGCGGTAACTTTGTTCGCCCCGTTATTCTCGGAAATAGTGACAAGATAGGCACCCCGCGCGCGCGCATCGAAATCACCTTCGTACTGCCCGGGAGCGGTTTGATCGAGCGTCAAATTATTTGTAGAAAGGTCCGGGCCGATAATTTGAGCCTGAAGCTGCAGGTTATTTCTGAACGCTCCGTTTGCATCCGTGGCTTCGATCGAAACGTGGCCTCGAGCGGCTGATATTTCTAATCGTGGCGTGAGTCCGCCATTAGATTCACGACGCAATACATCCCTGAGGAGCTGAGACCAGAATTGGCCGAAGCCGGACCAGTTCATCCATTTATTCGCCCAGCGAGGTTTCGCATCCGATGTAAAAGCGGCAGCTCGTCCCAAACCATACTGCCATACGGCGTAAACAGGATCATCCTTGTCCGAAATCAAAGAAACTATCGCCGGGGATTTGACCTGATCGCGCTCTGCGGTTGCTACGTAACCATCAAGTTGTGGCGGCGCGCTCCAGTCAATGCCGTTCGTGGCAGCGGTTGGCCTCGACAATCTGGGTGAAAAGGGCTCCTCAATAATTGTCGAGCGGGAAGCAAGCGACGCTTCGCGAGTGAAGATTCTTGGTAACGTTTCGGGCGAATCGACTTGATAAAATCTTCCCCCGCCTATGCTCGCCAGCATTCCCATCAACGGGTTGTCGGCGTCATCACCGACCGCGACTGTCGAAAGAGTCTCGCCCGCATCACGGATCGATCTCGCAATGCCGTGAAAGTCGCCGCTTTCGCTCCTTCCGTCGGAAAGCAGAATAATATGCTTTAGCTGCGCATCGCTTGCTTTGAGCCAGTCGTGCGCCATCTCCAACCCGGGATAAATGTTTGTGCCGCCGAATGCGCTTATCGAATCGATTTTCTGCCTGATTGCCTGTTTGTCATCAGCATTACTCAGGTTGATGATGGGGTAAGCCTCGCTGTCGAATGCAATCACGCCCAGCGAATCACGGTCGGATAAGAATTCAGCTGCTGCCGATGCCGCCTCGCGGGTAAGTTGAATCTTCAGTCCCTCCATCGATCCGGATTTGTCTATGACCAACGCGAGCGCCAGGCTCGGCAGATGCTTTTTCTGTCGAACGTCCAGCGAGACGGGCAGCGTTTCCTCAACGAGGGTTTTATAGTAGCCGCCGGGACCAAAGCTCTGATCGCCGCCGATCATTACAAAGCCCCCACCCAAATCGCGCACGTATGACTGAACCATCTTCATCTGATCAGGAGCCAGCGCGGAAGCGGGCACATTGTCAAAGATCACTAAATCATAGTTCTGAAATCCCGCGAGCGTGCGTGGAATCGCAGCGGAACCTTTGATATCAGAAACAAATTTGCCGTCGGCGAGCACGCGAAGCATTGCTGGAGATGGATGAGCGTCGCCGTAAAGATAGAGAGTCCTCGGCTGCCCTTCTACTATCGCGAACGATTCACGTGTGTTGTTTTGTACGAATGCATCTGACCCAGCAGCTTCGACCTCAGCACGAAAGTTGTAGAAGCCTTGTTGATCGGCGCGCTGGGAGATGACGAATACGTTTTCGCCGCTCGCGACGAGAGACACTCGCTTTTCGGCTACCGCGGAATCATTTCTGAAGATTCGCAGAGTGGCATTTGTATCGCTGGTGCTATCGACTGATACCCTTATGTCAAAAGTTTCACCTTCGGCGAGCCTGTCAGGAACATCGATCGAGCGTACGGCAATTTCGCCCCGCGCCTGGGAGCGTTTTGTGACGGTTCCGATTGAGCGGGTGTAAACCTCTATGCCCGCGGCTTTAAGCCTTGCGGCCTCTTCCGACGCATTGGCCAGGTTTTCGTTGCCGTCGGATATGAGGAGAAATCTGCCACACGCGTCTTCGGGCACGAGTGCGGCGGCGAGTTTAAGCGCTGCTGAAATGTCAGTGTAATCACGCGGAGGATTCGAGCTGATTTCGGTGATGCGCCAATCGCGTAGAGAATCTTTCCTGGTTGGTGCGAGCTCGACCGCCGGTTCGCGCGCGAATGCGATCACGCTTATGTAATCGCGCGGTCCTGCGCTTGCTGTTTGATTGTTGATGAAGTCTAAAACTTGCGCCCGATCCTCTTGTGCAACGCTAGCCGACACGTCCACCAGGAACATCAAGGCTACGTCGCGTGAATTCTTTCTCGATTGCAAGCCGGCTAGTGCGAACACAATCAAAAGGATCAACAGCACGCGGAATCCCAGGCTGCAGAAACGCCGTTTAGAAGAGAGGTTTCCGGCGCTCTTTCGCGAAACATAGATCACCAGCGGGATCATTGCCAGGAGCAAGAGTGCCGAAGTATTAGTGAAGGCGAATCTCATTAAGAACTCAAACGAAAGCCCGGCGATGATAAACCCACCACTCGATCATCAGAACCAGCAGCGCAATCAAAGCTATCCACCACCAGATCTCGCGTTCGGATGTAAACCTATCGGTTTGTCCATTCAATTCACCTACGCGAGTGCTTATTGAGTCTTTTGGTGCGGTATTGGATTCTGATTGGCTTAGCAGGCTCGCCGCATAAGTTACTCCGTTCTCCAGAGTGTACTTCCCGGTGCGCAGAGTGTCAGTGAAATCAATCGAACCATCTCGCGCTCTTACTTCGACGACATCTCCCGCAGGCTTTGTCACGGTTGCGTTTTCCTGTGGAGTTTCGACGGTCAGCGGCTGTCCGGTGCGAATTACCCGGTCAGCTGTCAGTAAATCTCTGTGCGCAAGCCACAAAAGGGAATTGGAAATTAGGATCGGAAACTCGACTTTGAGGGGCAGATCACTGCGAGTCAGATCGAAGGCGATCATTATAATTCTGCGGTGCCCATCCTCGCCGGCGTAGATAACCGGATCGTTTCCGAAGACGACTATTGGCTTAAGCCAGGCAGCCGTTTCCCGGATCGGCAAGCGTTCGAGATGCAAGTCATCATAACTCAGAAATCGGTTAGCTGGATGCGCGCGGACAGCCGAGCTGAATTCCGGATGGTCGCGCTGACCAATCGTTCGCCAGAGTCCGGTTGCATCCGCTGGATTAATCGCAAGCAAAGGCCGATTGTTGCCAACCGCGCCGGTGCCGTCGGCTACGATGCAATCGAATTCGCTGGCGTTGGCATTCGGACTGATTTTGGTGGCATCGATGACCGGGTTTGCGGAAAGCGCCTGAAGCAGGAACAAGTTCTCACTGATGACACCGACCCGCGTGCGATGCGTATTTGGCAGGAATGTGTACGCGACATTGTCTGCGGACAGGTCGTCTTCGACGTCGAGTTTCAATTCAGCAAGGGAATCGTCGCCAGGCACTGATTCAAAAATCACCGCGCTTCTTTCGTTTGCACCGATGTCGATGGTTCGTGCATCTATCAATTTATCGTCGACTCTTAGCTCAAGGCCAAGATTGCGAGCGCGGTCGCTGAAGTTCGCGATAGAAGCGAATACCTCGCGGCGGCCGCCTTCAGGAAGCTGCCGTGAGTTCATCGCGATGATGCCTACGTTATCAGCGCGTCGCCCAACCCGAGCAAATCGAACCGTGCTGGAGGCTGGATTTGTCTTTTTGGAGCTCGGTTCGGGGGATGGTTCGGCGCCGCAGCCGTCGCTGATTATCAAGATGGTTCCGTCACGTTCGCTTTTCGCTAATTGCTCGGCCAGGCGAGTCGCTTCATTAAGGGTGCCTGCGACATCGGTCTCACTAAGATCATCAATTGCGCGAGCGAGCGCCTGCCGGTCGGAAGTCAACGCGCATCGCACGAAGACGCTGGATGACGATTCTATGATGGCGGCGCGGTCGCTGCTGGAGAGATGCTCAATGATTTCGTGGGCTATCTGTTTTGCGCGGTCCAGTCGCGAGTGACCGTCTTCATCGACTGCGCTCATGCTGGCGGTGGAGTCGATAACGATTATTGTGCTGCCGGACGCAATCGCTCGGGACGTGATCAGTGGGCGAGCGAGGGCGAATACAAGAGTTCCCAGTACGAGCAGTTGGAGGAGCAGCAATAGATTGCGTCGGAGTCTTTTGAATGGAGCGTTGGCTTCCAGTTCTTCAAGCGCTTTTCGCCAAAGAAGAACACTTGGCACGACGGTCCGCTTGCGCTTGAGCTTTAGCAGGTAGAAAAAGATGATGATCGCGGCCAGCAACAACCACCATAACGCGTTTGGTGAAGCGAGTCGCATAGCGGGAAATCGGATTATAACTCAAGAAGCAATGAGATGAGTTGTTGACTAGTATGTTTAGAATGTAGAGAACTCGAAGCACTAATCCCACCCACCGTGGGTGGTATTTGGAGTTTTCACACGCGATCTGCCTTGGTGTGATCTTAGGAAAGAAAGCCAAATTTAGGAACGAAGCTGGATCACGTATGCCGGGACCGTTAGGATTTAATTATGACCGACGGACCTCTCACTGGAGATGATCCAAAAGAGACCGCGGACGCGGCTGTTGCCGATTTGATTGTTTCCGCGCCACGCGCGGCGGCGCGGGCAAGATGGGCCGAAATAGTCTTCCTTGTAGCTTTGTGTGCTTACACGGTACTCGCCGTGCTCGCGCATCGATACGCCTATTTTGGATGGGACCTTTCGCTAGCGCGACAAATTCAATCCGTATCTTTTCCAGGCTTTCACTGGGCGATGGTTGACGTTTCGATCCTCGGAAACGAATTTGTTCCCTGGGTGCTTATCGTTGGAACTGGACTCGCTTTGACGGGCGCAGGGCTTCGCCTCGAGGGTATGGTTTGCATCGCGGGATCAAGTTTAGGATGGCTGGTGAACCAGTTGTTGAAGTTCTTGATCGGGCGCCCGCGCCCGAGCGATTTGCTAGTGGATGTCGCCGGAGTGTTCAATTTCAACAGTTTTCCGTCTGGGCATGTTGTGTTCTTTACTGAATTCTTTGGATTCATGTTGTTTCTTGCGCACGTGTTGCTCAAACGAGGACCGTTGCGTCAAGTATTAAGGATTTTGCCGGCCTTGCTGATAGTTTCGGTTGGGTTTTCGCGAGTATATCTGGGTGCGCATTGGCCGAGCGATGTTGCGGGAGCCTATTTGGCGGGCGGCCTCTGGCTGATGGTTATGATTGAGGTTTACCGCCGAATAAAAGAGAGGCAGAAGGCGAAATTTTCGGATACCGCGGGCTGATGAACACGGGACTAACACGGACGACCACGGACTACTGACCACGAAATAAGACCACTACTCACTCCGAAGCGTAACAGCAGGATCCACTCGTTCCGCTTTCCTAGCTGGTCCAAGTCCAGCAATCATCGCTGACCCAAGTAGAAGAATCAACGCTGCTGCCATCGTGAGTGGATCCGAACTCCCAACACCGTACAACAGACTGCCAACCGCTCGACCAGCGACCCACGCTACGCAAAGCCCAATTCCCGAACCCAAAACCCAGAGGCGGATCGCGTGTCCGAGCACCAGCCGGCGTATCGCTTCCGGTTTCGCGCCGAGTGCCGTTCGAATTGCGAATTCGCGCATTCGTAGCAGAGCTCCATAAGACAAAACTCCATACAACCCTAGAAAGGCCAGCAGCAATGACGAACAGCCGAAAAGCATCACAAGACCGGTCACGAGGTTACGCGATTGAAGACTCTTATCGAGCCAGTCTTCCATCGATCGAACATCGTAAACCGGCTGATCAGGGTTTTCGATCTGGATCTGTTCAACTACCGCACTTGCCAACGAAACAGGACGACCTCCGCCCGCTACTACAAGCACTGCTCGGTCTTTGTAAGGACGATTTGCATCAGAAGCAGGTTGCGATTCGGGCCAGTAAACCTGCGGACGAGGATCTGAATCGAGGCTGTCATTTCTTATGTGTCCTACCACGCCAATGATTTCAAGCCACGGCGTAGTTGCTGTCATCACACCGAAACGAAAACGTTCCCCTACTGGATTGTTTTCACCAAATATTTTGATCGCCAGCTGTTCGTCAATAATCCCGACTGGTGTTGTACCTTCGCGATCTTGTTCTGAGAAATCACGCCCACGAATCAGCGGAATTCCCATTGTCGAGAAATAGCCTGGCATAACGGAGCGGCCATCAGCTGCGGCTCCCTGATCAGTCTTACCTGCGACCTCGACAGGGTAGACTGTTCGCAATTCACTAAACGGCAGAATGTTTATCATGCCGGCATCTCGCACGCCGGCGATGCTTCTTACTCGCGAGATTATCCGTCGATAATATTCTGTAACCTGAGAATCAGTCGGGTATTTCGAACGGGTCAGCGCAAGTTGCAATGTCAGAACACCCGAAGGCGAGAAGCCTGGGTTCACTCTCAAAATTGTGACAAGGCTGCGCACGAGAAGGCCGCCTGCGATTACCAGCACCAATGTCGTCGCCAGTTGTGCGACCACGAGTACATTTCGAGTCAAACCTCCGGACCCACTTCCGAATGTCCGGCCGGATTGTTTCGTCATGGTCGCGAGTTGGATTCGAGAGGCGAGAACGGCAGGCAGCATCCCCGCCAACCACACGATCCCAAAGCTTACCGCTACTGCAAAGAAAAGCACTGCCGAATTCAACCCGATCGTCTCAAGGCCGGGCAATTGCGATGGCAATAAAGGCAGCAGCAACTTCAGCAGCCACCTCGCGAGCACGATGCCTGCGACGCTGCCCACGAAGCTCAATGGAAGCGTTTCAGCGAGCGTTTGCCCGTACAGACGCGCAGGGCTCGCGCCGAGAGCTGCTCGGATTGCAAACTCCCGTGCTCTCGAGCTCGCGCGTACGACAAGCAGACCGCCGAGATTGATACATCCGATCAACAGCAAGCAACCGACAGAGCACAGAAGAATGTAGAGGACGCTTCTGAACTGACCGACTCTGCTGTCCAGAAGCGATTCGACGAGGACCCCGTACTGACCGGCGTTTGGGCCGGCAGGGAATTGCTGTGCCCAGTGCCTTGTGATCGCCGTCGTTTCCGATTGCGCTTGCTCAATGGTCACGCCTGGTTTCAACCGGCCAACTGCTCTGTAGTTGAAAGCATATTGCGACCGAATCTCTTCCGGAGTAATAAACAGAGGCGTCCACAGTTCAAAATCTCTGGATGGATATTGAAAGGTTGAGGGCATTACGCCGATTACATCGAAGCTTTCATCATTGAGCTGAATGGGTCGACCGACGACGTCTGAGGTGCCGCCGAAGCGTCTTTGCCAAAGCCCAAAGCTAATGACAACCACTCTGGCGTCGCGGCGAGCTTCCTCTTGGGTAAACATGCGCCCGAGCATTGGCTGAACGCTCAGGACCTCCGGCAGATTCCAGGTTGTTCTTCCGCCTTGTACGCGTTGGGGTGGCCCATCAACTGTGAGGTTGAAATTAGAAACGGCTCTGGTGAGGGCGATATCTTCGAACGATCCTGATTGAGACCGCCAGTCGATCCAGTTGCCGGCGTTGGTGTTAAAACGAGGAACGTTGGCGGCGGCTGCCGCTGAATTGGTCAACCAGAGCGAAACAAGGCGTTCTGGTTCAGGAAATGGGATGGCATGGAGAAGAACACTGTAGGTTACGCTGTATATGGCGGTCGACAATCCGATTCCGAGTGCCAGTGAGAACACTGCGGCGACAGTAAAGCCCCGGTGTCTGACCAACACGCGAACGCCGTAACGAAAGTCCTGCCAAAGTTGGCCAATCATCCCAAGGGTTTACTCCAAGGAATTTGCGAGCTTTGCGTCTTTGCGGCTTTGCGAGAACCTGTCTTTCGATTCCGCGAACATCAAGCTGGGTTCTCGCAAAGGCGCCAAGGCGCAGAGGTCGCAAAGAATATTACTCTCATTCACATCGAAGCGCCGTCATGGGATCAACGCGTGATGCTCGTCGTGCGGGTATCCAACAAGCCAGAAGCGCTACCGCAATGAGGAGCCCGGCAACGCTGAGAAAGGTTGCCAAGTCAGTGGTGCTTACCTGAAAGAGCAGGCTCTCAATTAATCTCGTGAGCGCCAGGGAACCAGCAATGCCGATCGCGACGCCTATTAAGGTCACTGCCATACCGCGTTTGATAACCAGAATCATTACATCGCGAGCCTTTGCTCCCATCGCCATTCGAATGCCAATCTCGTGTGTGCGCTGAGTTACAGAGTAAGAGATTACTCCGTAAGTTCCAATGGAAGCCAGCAGCAGAGCTAAAACAGCGAAGACTCCAAGCAAAAAGCTTCGAAAACGGGGTTGCGCAATAGATTCGCTTAGAAGCTGATCCATTGTGGCAAGATTGGCGATGGGAATGTCTTTGTCAAGATCCCAGATCTGTTTTCGAATTGCTGAAATCAAACTTGCTGGGTTTGAAGAAGTGCGAATTGCCACGTATGACGCGCCCCAGACGTTTTGCTCGAGCGGCATGTAGTAGCTGGGCTCGGGCTTTGCGTCAAGCCCTGAATACTTGATGTCACCTACAACCCCAACGATTTCCATCCAGCCATTCTTTGGTCTCTCAGGACCGCCAACTTTCAGCCGCTTTCCGACCGGGCTTTCGCCGGGGAAATATTGATCAGCAAGAACCTGATTGATTATCACGACCCCTGGCGAGCCCAGCTTATCATTTTCATTAAAAGGTCTCCCCTGGAGCAATGGAACTCCCAGAGTAGCGAAGTACCCTGGACTTATCATTACAAGCGGCACAAACGGCGGAGTTGATCCGTCCGGCCACGGCTTCCCCTCGATCGTAAAGCTATCGCTGATATCGAGATTGTTTGGTGGAATACTAATGCTCAACCCAGCCTCTTCGATGCCCGGCAATGCTGTCAGTCGCTCGAGCAGCTGACGGTTATAGAGATTTACCTTTTCGTCGGTATCGTACTTTGCGCGCGGAAGTGTGAGATGCATCGTAAGAATGTGATC
The DNA here is from genome assembly GCA_035258805.1 of Blastocatellia bacterium. Classification (GTDB taxonomy): domain Bacteria; phylum Acidobacteriota; class Blastocatellia; order UBA7656; family UBA7656; genus Onstottus_A. The sequence continues at coordinate 83,119 of DATFWY010000033.1, forward strand.
GGGTTTGAATCCGGGGCTGACTGACTGAAGAGTTAAGAAGCTCTTGATCATCAAGCCTGCGCCGACCAGCAGTATCAGTGAAAATGCCACCTCGGCTATGACCAACCCGTTTCGTAATCGGCGGCCGGTCGAGGTGTCCACACCGCTGCGACCGCCTTCTTTTAGTGTTTCGTTCAGGTTTATGCGTGAGCTCTGAAGAGCCGGGGCTAATCCAAAAATGACACCGCAAACCGCAGCGCCAATGAGCGTAAATCCAAGCACTCGGATATCAATATTGATCTCGTTGAGTCTTGGGAAGTCGGAGGGACTAAGCGAGATTAGAAGACGAACTCCCCATATCGCCAGCGGCAATCCGACGGCGGCACCGATACCCGCCAGCAAGAGGCTTTCGGTAAGTAATTGTCGCAGGAGTCTGCCCCGGCTAGCGCCGAGCGCGAGGCGGACCGCAATTTCTTTTGAACGCGCTGTCGAGCGAACCAGGAGCAGATTCGCGATATTGGCGCACGCTATCAGCAGAACAAAACACACTGATGCGAAAAGCAGAAGCAAAACAGGTCGAATCTTGCCCACAATACTCTCGGTTAAGGGAACTGACGTCCAAGTCCAATCCCTGGACGGGCTCTTGATTTGATCCTGAACTTGCCGCGCAATGACATCCATTTCCGCTCGGGACTGTTCAGGCGTAGCGCCGGGTCTTAGTCTCCCAATTCCAAAAATGTAGTAGGGACCCCTGCGCTTTGGATTCAGCCTCTCCGCTGCCCAGAATTGAGTTTCTCTATCAGGAAACGAAAAACCCGAAGGCATCACGCCGATAATCGTAAATGGTCGAGCATTGAGAGTGATTTGACGATCGATCACATTTGGATCGGAGGCAAGATATTTTCGCCAGAAACCGTCGCTTATCACCACTGTCTGGGTTGATCCTGGTATATCCTCGCCTGTCAAAAAAGCGCGGCCCAGCGCGGGTTGAACTCCGAGAGTTGCGAAGAAATCGGCGGTCACCCAGGCGCCATCGATTCGCTCCGGCGTTTCACCGCCAGTGTAGTTGAAACGGTTGGTAGAGAAACCGGCAATATTCGCAAAGACCTGATTCTGTGCTTTCCAGTCCAGGAAATCGGCTTGGCACAGTGGTGTTTTCCCCTGCGAGCCTTGGAGGCTGATTGCGTTGACCATCATTAGCCGGTCAGGCTCGGGATAACCGAGGGGACGCAGCAACACTCCGTTGACAACGCTGAAGATCGCGGTGTTAGCGCCGATTCCAAGAGCAAGAGTAATCAATGCTATCGAGGTGAATGCGGGATTCTTTCGCATTGAACGCAATCCATAACGCAGGTCCTGCCAAAGGTCTTCCATAATGTTCCTTTTCCCTATTCCCAAAACTACCGGTTCTCGACCGATCTTCGATTCAACGCGCGTGAGCTCGCGTCTGAGTAGTTCACTATCGCTCAGCTCGGAAAGCACCGTCGAGAAGGCTTCGTGATCTGTAGCGCCGCCAACGACCAGCTCTTCGTAGCGGTCCTCGAGATGTTGGGCCAACTCGTCAACAATTTCCTGTTCGCGCACCGGCTCGAGGTTCAGCGACGAGAGGCGACGTGCTATTTCGTCTTTCCAGTTAATCATGACAACAATAGGACCAATAGGACGCATAGGTCATATAGGTCCTATTTCTTGCGGGTCACTCATATCTCAATGCAAGCATCGGATCAACTCGCATCGCGCGACGGGCAGGCACATAGCACGCAACGGCCGCAACCGAAAGCAGCACAACCGGGGCGCTTGCAAGGGTGATCGCATCGGTTGGCTTTACTTGATACAGCAAAGTCTCCAGAAAACGACCGATCGACCACGCACCAGCAAGGCCTATGACCGAACCGACCGCCGCAAGTGACATACCGTGACCAATGATGAGCCGAAACACGTCTTTCGGGCGTGCCCCGAGCGCAAGCCTTACACCGATCTCGTGCGTACGCTGCGAAACAAGGTAAGCCATAACACCAAACAATCCTACACAGGCAAGAAGCAACGCGACGCCTGCAAAGACGCCAAGCAAGAACATCGTGAAACGACGCGAGCCCAGTGTGCTTGATAGCAGATCATCCATCGAGCGAACCTCGTAGACCGGAATGTTCGGATCGATTTGGCTGAGCGTGCTGCGAATGGCAGACGCCTGCGATGTAGGCTCTCCGCTGGTGCGTATCACCAGATTCATGGGATTCCACAGAGCAGCAATTTTGGTACTGACATAAACCATAGGCCTCGGATCCGAATCCAATCCGATACTCCTCACATCTCCGACAACTCCGATTACTGTACTGGTCTTGCCTCCGAAGCTGAACAATGTAACCGGCTTTCCTATCGGATCCTCGCCCGGCCAGTAGCGCCGAGCCATTTCTTCACTGATGATCGTCACCGGCGGAGCGTCCTGGGTGTCGCGTTCATCGAAATCCCTGCCTCGTAGCGGTATTCCCATCGCACGAAAGTATCCGGGGCTGATGATTCTCCAGTCCGCCGAAGGCTTATTCCCCTCGGCCTCCGGCGCTCTGCCCTCAACCTGAATTTGCGTTGCGGTGTTTCCTCCGCCCAGCGGCACTCCACTCGATACTGCGACCGCTTCGACCCCCGGCGATGCCGTTCCTTCCTCTAGGAATCGCTTGTAGAAATCCCAGGCTCGCGCATTCTCCGGGTAGCGATTCCGAGGAAGGTTGACTCGCATAGTCAGCAGCCGGTCAGTCTTGAAGCCTGGATTTACATCCTGCAGACGCCAGAAGCTTCGAAGCAACAATCCCGCCGAGACGAGCAGCGCGACCGACAGTGCCACCTCGATAGTGACAAGCGAGCTTCGAACGCGTTGCCGGAGCTTGCCTCCGCCGATCGAACGGCCGCCTTCCTTTAGCATTTCATTTATGTTCGTTCGAGCGGCATGGATCGATGGGGCGAGACCGAAGAGCACGCCGGTAAGCAGCGAAATCAGCAATGAAAATCCGAGCACTCGTCCATCCATCGAGAGCTCGTCCAGTCTTGGGACATCTCCCGGGTTCATCGCCTTTAATGCCTTCATCGCAAAATGGGCTACTGCGAGCCCTGCGATCCCCGAAATCAGAGCAAGCGAAAGCGACTCAACCAACAACTGAGAAGCGATTCGCAAGCGGCTTGCACCGAGAGCAATTCGGATCGAGATCTCCCGCTGTCTTGCGTTTGCCTTTGCCAACATAAGGTTAGCAACGTTGCTGCAAGCTATAAGAAGAACAAATCCGACAGCTCCTAAAAAAATGAGCAGCGACCGCCGGATCTCTTCCGGTATCAGCCAGTCATAAAAATTCTGACCGGATACCGACCATCCTGAGTTGCTGTCGGGAAACTGTTCCGCCAGCTGCGAGGCGATGCCGTTCATGTCTGCAAAAGCCTGTTCGATTTTCACACCATCTTTTAGTTTTCCAATGACCAACAGGCGATGATCGGCGCGAGGACGTTGCGGATCTGGAGCGAGCGGTAACAGGATTTCAAAATTGCTACTGCTTGCCCACGCGAATGATTGAGGCAGAACACCAATAACCGTATAGGGCGAGTCGTTGAGGGTCAGGGTTTTTCCGATAACTTGTGGATCTCCCGCGAATCGCTTTTGCCACGACCCGTATGTGAGTATGACCACTTGATTATTTCCACCGGGTTTGTCTTCTTCCGGCAAAAAATTTCGACCCAATAGAGGAGACGTGCCAAGAACGGTAAGGAAGTCAACTGTTACGGCGGAGCCGCGAACAACTTCCACTTCGCCGGCGGTTCCGACGTTTCCGCTCGCAGGTGCCGTGGCAGCAAGCGCCGCAAACGACTGATTGCGTTCGCGCCAGTCGAGGAAGTTGGGGTGAGACACGGCGAAGGTTGGCCAACCGCGCCCCGGATTGCTTTCGTTAAGGCGAACTAGCCGATCCGGATCCTTAAATGGAAGCGACCGCAGCATCACTGAGTTTACGACGCTGAAAATCGCGGTATTCGCGCCTATTCCCACCGCGAGCGTGATAATCACCACCGCGGAGAAACCAGGGCTCTTGCGGATCAGACGGAGTCCAAATCGTGTGTCCTGCCAGAGATTTCCCAGCATATTTCTTCTCCTTGCACCCAAAGCGATCGGTTCAGAGCCGAACCTGCGCTCGATACGATTGAGCTCCCTTACAAGTAACTGTGTGCTGAGTTCATCTTGAGCGACGAGATAAGCTTCAGCATCTGAGACGCCTGTGGCACGAAGTTCCTGATAGCGGTCTTCGAGATGGCTGGCTAGTTCCTCGACGATTTCGCTCTCTCGAGTTGGCTCGAGTTGCAGGGTCGCGAGGCGCTTCCTGATATCTGACTTCCAATCAGGCACGTTCGGCTCCTGTAATACGATTGATGGCAGCCACGAACTCTTCCCACCCGCTTCGCTGTGCTGCCAGGACCTTTCGACCCTCTCGTGTGAGCTTGTAGTAGCGACGCCGGCGCTGACCGGCCTTTTCCACCCAGCGTCCCTGGATCCATCCCCGCTTCTCCAGGCGGTACAACAGCGGGTAGAGCGAGGCGACATTGAACTTGAGAACGCCATCGGAGCGTGCATCGATCAGCTTGCTTATTTCGTAACCGTGTCTGGGGCGCGTTTCAACGAGGGAAAGGATTAGAAGCTCGGCGCTGCCTTTCTTCAGCTCTCGATCGAGCATGTTGTTGATATATGACATAGCCACATATTACTGAGGTGTATATTGCATGTCAACAACATCTCGAACCAGTGCTCGCGGTCGGGAGCGTTGGCTGTAGAGTTGTTTGCGTGCTACAACTGTTACTTTCTTAGATTCGCGGGGAGTATGGTTAAATGAGCGACAAACAAAGCCAATCTCAACAGCCCACCCCTCAGCCGCGCGGCAAAGCGCAGCTACGATTCTTGCTTAAGCTTCTACCCGGACGACTCGCAGCCATTCCAGACGGTGTTGCGGCGGTTAAGCCCGCTCCCGACAGTTGGTCGCCGAAGCAGGAAATGGGTCATCTGATCGATTCGGCCGGCAACAATCATCAGAGAATTGTCCGCGCGCAGCTTGACGACAATCTCGCTCTGCCGGGATACGACGGAGATCGATGGGTTGAAATCCATCGTTATCAGAATCGCGATTGGACTGACTTGATTGCGTTATGGCGAGCGGGTAATTCCCAACTGCTATATGCGGCTGACTCCGCGCCTGATTCGTCATGGAACCACAGGTTAACGATAGACGGGTCTGAACCGGTTACCCTCAGGTTTGTGCTTGACGATTACATCGACCATATGGCGAGCCACCTTCGACACATTGGCGTGCAGGTCGATGACCTGCTCGCTGCAGCCCTGGAGGACGGATTAGTAATTTATCCGGAAAAGCCGGGCCGGACTGAGTATCCGATAAACGAGTTGATGCGAAGGCGCTGGAGCTCGCGAGCTTTCGCTGAGGGGCGAGCTGTTCCGCGCGAAACGCTCCTGACGTTGCTTGAGGCTGCGAGGTGGGCGCCCTCTTGTTTCAACGATCAGCCTAGATATTTCCTGGTATTCGATGGCTCCGATGGCGAGGCTCTTGAACGAGCCAGGGGCTGTTTGGCTGCCGGGAATGCGTGGGCTTTGAAGGCGCCGGTGTTGATGCTTTCAGTATCGCGCGAGAGTTTTGAACAAAATGGTAAGCCAAACAGGTGGGCGCAGCACGATACGGGATTGGCAACCGAGAATCTGTTGCTTGAGGCAACTGAGCTCGGACTTGCCGCTCATCCGATGGCAGGTTATGACGCCGATCTGGCACGCAAGGAGTTTGGCATTCCGGATGGCTTTACTCCGATAGCAATGATCGCGATCGGTTATCCCTATTCCGACAAATTGGAAGCCCTGGATGATAAGCTTCGCGCGAAGGAGCTTGCCTCGCGTGAACGCAAACCCCTTAGCGAGATCGCGTTCGCTGGAGCATGGGGTCGTCCTTTTTAAACTGCACAGTCTTCTCTGCGTATTCTCAGCGTACTCGCCGTCTTGCGTTGACGTTTTTCTCCGGCGTACCGCAGAGGCGCGGAGTACGCTTAGGGTCGCAGAGAAACCAGGCTTCCATTTATCCCGCCTGGGCACCATTTGGCACTTCCTTCTCGGGCATCGCGAGCACTGGTGGGATACCGTCCGCATAACCGATGTCGAACAGCATTCCCTCGGACACCTCACCCATCATCTTTTTCGGTTCAAGATTTACCACGAATAGGGCCTGTTTACCTTCGATCTCCTGTGGTTTAGCGCGTTCTTGTTTCAGCCCCGCGAGAATTGTCCTTTTGTGATCTCCAAAGTTCACGATGAGCCTGACGACTTTGGTAGACCCTATCAGATCTTCGACGCGCTCGATGGTGCCGACGCGCACGTCAATCTTCTCCAGCACGTCGAGGGAAATGGTCGGTTTGACTGAAGCTACGTTGAAAGTGCCCATAATTGTACCGAGAGACGGCTCAGTTATTCCGGAGCGTCGAGAGTCAATGATTCAACGGAGACTTGAAGACCTTGCCATCCTTCATAACAAAGGTCACGCGAGTCAGCACCTTTATGTCGTCCAGCGGGTTACCGTCCACCGCAATGATGTCGGCCAGCTTGCCGGCCTGAACGTTTCCTAATTGCTTCTCCATTCGCAGTAACTCCGCAGCGCGAACAGTTGCTGAGCGAATCGCGTCGATCGGTTTCATGCCGTATTCGACCATCTTGATGAACTCACGAGCCGAGGTGCCGTGCTCGAACGCGCCCACGTCCGTGCCAAAACAGATCTTTACGCCCATTCGCATCGCCTTCTGAAAGACCTCTTTGTGATGAGCAACTATCCGCCGGCGCATCTCCGTATCATCTTCGGCTGACTCTGGCAGGTAGACCAGGAGAGTCGGGCACCAGAAGGTTCCGTTCTCGACCATGAGCTTCAAAGCTTCGTCATCCATCAACATGCCGTGTTCTATTGAACGGACGCCCCCACGGATCGCATTCTTGGCGCCGTCGCCGCCGTACGCGTGAGCGGCGACATCGCGGTGCCATCGCGCCGCTTCGGCGACCACTGCTTTCACATCATCGAGTGAAACCTGACTGAGAGGCTCAAGGGTAATCGGATCGACGTGTCGCAAGGTGCCCGTCGCGTACAGCTTGATCCAATCGGCGCCGTACTTAACCTCACGACGAATCTCGGCAATCATAGCTTCACGAGAGTCTGTGAGGGTTGCGGGCTCCGGGACTTGAATATCCGGATTCAGGCCGGCGTTATTCATATGTCCACCGGTAATCGTCAATGCGTACGTTGAGACCAAAAGACGCGGCCCGGGAACAATTCCTCGGTTGATGCCGTCGCGAAGGGCAACATCTGCGAAACCGGCTCCTTCGCTGTCGAGGTCGCGCATCGTGGTAAAGCCGGCTTCCAGATCTCGCTTCGCTGCTGCCACTCCCTGGACTGTCCGAAAGGCTTGTGACTTGGTGATTACCGGTGGCGCGCCTCGTTCATCTTCAGGCTGAAGCATTACATGCGTGTGACAATCGATGAGCCCGGGCAACACCGTGTAGGCGGAAAGATCGATAAGCTTTGCTCCAGCGGGGACAGCTAGATTCGTGCCAAGCTGCGCAATGCGATCACCGGTCACGATAATCACTGCATTCGCAGTAACCGATCCATCGACTGGATTGATCAGTCGTCCGCATTTTATTGCCGTTGTAGCTGTGGACTGTGCAAATACGGATACGCTGGTTAGGTAAAGAATCAGCGATAGTGCTAGATAACCAATCCGTTTCTGACTCATCTGGTTTACCTCGTGAATGGTTGATCGCGACTGCTGATGATTATCTAAAAGGCGAGTGTCGCGTCAAGGAAGAGAAGGCAGGATGCGGGATAGGACATATAGGTCGAATAGGTCCTATATGTCCTATCCTGCCTACTGCCTACAGCCTTCATTTGCGCCCTTCGAACGGCTGTCTATATACTTTTTCGTCCCCACTTTATTGGAGGAATCAAATGCATCCAGGAAGAATAAGGAAACTCTGCGTCAAGCTCGCCTCAGTCGTTTTATCCATCAGCATTGCAGCCCCACTGTTATTCGCCCAGTCCGAAGGGAATGGTCATCGAACCTCGTTCCGCGGCTACTCAGACGCGAATGCAAGAACGGAGATGGATTGGGAGAACAAGATGCGCTCCGTCCCAAAGCCAGAATTGCTGCGCGAATACATGAAGCATCTCGCCGCGGAACCTCATCACGTTGGTTCTGCTTATGACAAACAAAACGCGGAATGGATCCGAGACAAATTCAAATCCTGGGGAATTGATGCAAAGCTCGAGGAATTCGAAGTACTCTTCCCGACGCCGACTGAACGCGTTCTTGAGATGACCGAACCTTCGCGTTTTCGAGCAGTGCTCAAAGAGCCCGTGATTCCCGAGGATCCAGACTCGGGCGATTCAAATCAGCTACCCACTTACAATGCTTACTCGATTGACGGAGATGTCACCGGCCAGGTTGTGTACGCAAACTATGGCGTTCCTGCCGATTACGATGAGCTCGCAAAGCTGGGCATTGATGTAAAAGGGAAAATAGTGATCACGCGCTACGGCGGAAGCTGGCGCGGTATCAAGCCGAAGGTCGCCGCGGAGCACGGTGCCGTTGGATGCCTGATCTACTCCGATCCAAAAGACGATGGTTACTATCAAGGCGATGTCTTCCCGCTCGGTCCGTATCGCCCGGAGCAGGGGGTACAGCGAGGATCAGTGATGGACATGCCTATTCATCCCGGAGATCCATTGACACCGGGATGGGGCGCGGTGAAGGGCGCAAAGAGACTTCGTCGTGAGGAAGCTGACGTAATTACCAAAATACCTGTGCTGCCGATTTCTTACGGCGATGCGCTACCTATTCTGAAGGCAATGACCGGACCGGTGGCGCCAGAATCCTGGCGCGGCACCCTGCCCATCACCTATCACGTAGGATCCGGACCCGCCAAGGTACATCTGAAAGTCTCATTTGATTGGGCGATGAAGACGCTTTACGACGTCGTTGCTCGGATCGAAGGAAGCACCTATCCGGATGAGTGGGTGATCTTTGGGAATCATCATGATGCCTGGGTGAATGGCGCTGATGATCCGACCAGCGGTCAGGTCGCATTGATGGAGACCGGGAGGGCGTTTGGCGAGTTACTCAAACAAGGATGGAAGCCGAAAAGAACGATTATCATGTGCGCCTGGGACGGCGAAGAGGAGGGACTGCTCGGATCGACCGAGTGGGTTGAAACCCATGCCGATGAGCTCAAACAAAAAGCCGTCGCTTATCTAAATTCCGACACCAACAGTAAAGGATGGTTGAATGTGGGTGGATCGCATTCGCTCGAGCGATTCATCAACGAGGTTGCACGCGATGTGCTACAGCCCGGAACCAAAAAGTCTGTTTGGGACGCGATGAAGGAACGCCGGATCGAGCAGGCACGAAGCGACGAAGACAAGAAGGCAGTGAACGAAAGAGCGGACCTTCGGATTGGAGCGCT
>DATFWY010000034.1:0-12768 GCA_035258805.1 Blastocatellia bacterium
CAACACTTATCAAAACTTCAGAGTCGAGGATGAAAGGAGATCGGAATGAAACGTTTGAAGACATATGCCCTTGGGCTAGCTACGACCGCAACTATCCTGATGCTGTTACTAGCTTCGTTCGGACCGAACAAGGTGAGTGCCAGCCGCCGTGTAAATCTGTCTGTCCAATCCAATATCACCGTCTTTGCCACCGGGTTGAACAATCCTCGCGGGCTGAAGTTTGGACCCGATGGAAATCTCTATGTCGCGGAGGGCGGAACAGGCGGAACGGATTCAACGATTGGTATTTGCGATCAGGTGCCCTTCCCGGTCGGTCCTTACACCGGTAGTGCTATAGGCGGTCGCATTTCCATAATAGATCATAGCGGGAACCGTACAACCCTTACCGATACCTTACCCTCGAGTCAGACCGGCCCCGTATTGGGTTCTCTGATTTCGGGTGTAGCAGACGTTGCGTTTGTTGGCGATACGATTTATGCGATCCTTGCCGGAGCCGGTTGTTCGCATGGGGTATCAGGGACTCCAAACGGCGTAGTAAAAGTTAATTCAGACGGAACCTGGAATCTGATCGCGGATCTCAGTGCTTTCCAGCAGTCTCATCCGGTCGCGAATCCCGAACCCGATGACTTCGAACCCGATGGCACCTGGTACAGCATGGTTGCATTGCATGGCGACCTGTACGCGGTAGAGCCGAACCACGGTGAAGTTGTCCGTATCTCGGCTTCGACCGGCGCAATTACTCGTGTAGTCGATGTGTCAGCGAGCCAGGATCACATTGTTCCTACCGCTGTGGCATATCGAGGGAATTTCTTCTTCGGCAATCTCGGAACCTTCCCGATCGTGCCGGGCACACAGAAGATTCTAAAGCTAACGCCCAGCGGCAACCTGAAGACCTGGGCAACGGGATTCACGACGGTGCTTGGCCTGGTATTCGATGAACGAGATCGAATGTATGTTCTCGAGTCGATGACTGCTTCCGGTTTTCCGGGACCCGATCAGTTTGGCACCGGAAAAGTGATTCGGGTTGATCCTGATGGAACACAAACTGAGGTCGCAGGCGGGCTGAGTTTTCCGAGCGCGATGACCCTTGGTCCGGACGGAGCGTTGTATGTCTCAAATATTGGCTTTGGCGCCCCGCCAATAGGCTTGGGCGAGATATGGCGGATTGAAGTACCAAACTGATTTTCCGAACTACGGCCTATAGACTCAAGAGTGAATTAGTCTCACAATAGTCGTGGCCAAATCTACGAGTAGGACGGATGGAGTGCGAAGGGCGTCAATCAAGTCAATCAGACCGAAACACTCCATCATCGTCCTGCTGCTCATGTTTACCTCTTGCGGAGGCCAACCCGTTGGTTCATCGAATCTGTCTCGCAGCATAATCGGACCGAATGTCGGAACACTTGATCTTCTGGGCGTAGCTTTCGTCGATTCAAAAACCGGCTGGGCTGTGGGGGACATTGATCCAGGCGGCGGCGGTGGCGCCATCTATCAGACCCTGGACGCAGGACTAAACTGGCGTCCCATCGCTCGGACCAACGAAATATTGACCGCTGTTCATTTTGTGAATCTCAAAATTGGCTGGGTAGCCGGTCATGCTGGACTAATCGAACGCACGGATGACGGCGGTCTGAGCTGGAAACCTCAGCGAATCGAACGTCAGGGCGAAGTGCTCAACTCTATCTACTTCATTGATGAACGAAGGGGCTGGGTGGCTGGAGGAAACGGTCTTGTTTTTCGTACCACTGACGGCGGCGAAAGCTGGAACAAGATAGCAACCGGGCGAATCGAGGATCTTTGGGCGGTTCGGTTTTCTAACCCTGAGCGGGGATGGATTGTCGGCGAAGATGGACTGATTTTGTCGACGGAAGATGGGGGAAACAACTGGGTGGCTCAATCATCGGGAACATCGCGAGCGCTTCTGGGATTGGCGTTGTCACCTTCAGCTGACGTTGTGGTTGCTGTTGGCGAAGGAGGGATGATCTTCAGAAGCGCTGGCCGTTCGAATTGGGTTCAGGTGGAATCGCCGGCTCATTCAACGCTCGACTCGGTAGCTGCGTCCGGGAGCACGTTCTGGGCGGTTGGCGTTAAGGGAATGATTGTGAGATCAACCGACAATGGGGTATCCTTTATTGCTCTCCCGGTTCTCTCCCCCTACGATTTGAACTCAATCAGCCTGGCAGACGCTACGCACGGCGTCGCAGTCGGGCAACGAGGAGTCACGCAGTTGCTGCAATCGCAATAGTCTCCCTCCGAATATTCAGTTTTTCAGCGTCGGCCAACTCAGGAGTACAACTAATGTCAACACGCCTGGCCAGAAAGTTCGCGTCACTTTCACTGATTACTCTTCTATGGCTAATTAGTTCGCCGATAACAGAAGCGCATCACGCAGTGCTCCGATTCAACCTTGAGGAGATGACCGCCACTGCTGATCGTATCTTTGTCGGCCGTTGTCTGTCGATTGAAGAAACAGAGGAACTTATCGCTCAAGGACAGATGCCGGTTACGCGTTATACCTTCGAAGTGGTGCGCGCGGTCAAAGGTAAGCTGACAAAACAGGTAACCTTTAGCCAATTGGGTCATCCGTCTCACCGCGCGTTCGGTAAAGGCGGTGAGATAACGATGAACGGCCGTGCGGTCAACGCTGACACTTTTATTCATGGTATGACCGAATACCATGTCGGTGACCGCCTACTGTTGTTTCTGATTCCCAATTACCTCGGTGGCAAGGTGACATATCCTGTCGGGTTGTATCAGGGCGCTTTCTATATTTCACGAATGCCTTCGGGGCAGGAGCTGGCGCGAAATGGCATCAACAACCTTGGCCTGTTTACCGCGGCTTATAACGGTACATCGATGTTTGCGGCGAACGCGAAACTCGTCTTCCCCGAACGGGACAATCCGTTGTTGGAGGGACAAGGTCTCAGCTCAAAGAGTCAGTCTATGGTGAGCAAACGTGGGGCATTACCGCTTGATGGCTTGCTTGAACTGGTTGATCGGATCAACACCGCGCACGGAGGCCAAAGCGGCGCCATTGTTTCGAGTGTCAAAGGAGGAACGATCCAATGAAGAAGTATTTTTGGAATCTGCGTTGGATTTTATCTCTGCTCGGAATGACAGCCTCCGCGGCACTGGTTTGCTCGTCAGTCAAAGCGGGAGGACCGCTGGTGGTGCTAAACGGACAGGCGTTGCGCTGGCCGCGTTCCGAAGTCAGAGGCGGCCCACTCAACAGCCAGACGGTTGACGCCTCGGGTCGGGTTCTGTATCGCGTTGACTCGGGACCCCTGGGGACCTTAACCAACAAGCAGGCATCCGCGTTAGTGGACCGAATCTTCAATCTCTACACAAGTATCCCTACCGCTGATATTCACTTTGCCAATGGCGGGCCAATTCTTGATCCGGCGACCGGCGATCCCGTAGATGTTACGTCGACAAACGCCGGCAAATTTCTGAGCAGCCGAAATCCCACTTTCCAAAATCCGATAATCTTTGACAGCGATGGGTCGATTACTGGAAAAGGAGGTGTACTCGGCTTCTTTGGCTTCCTGCAGAGTGACGAAACCACCAAATCAATCCAGGAGGGATTCGTAGTTCTCAACGGAAAGGTCCTCACCACTAACTCTCTCAGTACCCCTTCTTTCCTTGGGGTCTTCACGCACGAATTCGGGCACTTCGCGGGGCCGCTCGACCACGAACAGAGCAATGGCAACATCGCAGCAAGTGACCCCGGCTCAATTCTTCCCGTCGGCTTCAACGTCGCCCAGGCATTCGATCTCTACGCGCCTTTTACCGAAACGCTCTATCCATTCATCTTTGATGCTCCGACTGGTTCGCAACTAGGCAATCAATTCCATGACTCCGGTTTCTTTATCGGAACGCTCGATATGGACACGCAGAATGCCTTGTCCAATCTCTATCCGACACCTGACTATCTCGCTTCCAGAGGATCGATTCAGGGAAACGTGGTGCTGAAGCTTGGAGATTCTGAGATCCCGATTTCAGGAATCAACGTCGTAGCACGGCGAATCGACCAGGGCCCGTATCCTCCTTTGCCGGGCACTGTGGCTTTCCTGACAGGTCCGGCGATCGACGGCGATGGAATCCCTGACAGTCCACCAGCTCAAAGTGCGACCGACTCACTAGCGACTGTCTCGAGCGCTGTTACTGGAGTTGATTTTGGAAATGGAACCTATCGAATCCGGGGGCTTCCGCCTGGTCAATACCTGGTTGAGATTCAACAGATAGATCCACGTGCGATTCGCGGGTCAGGCATCGGTCCGCTCAGCACCCAATTCCCACTGCCTGTAAAGGAGGAATTCTTTAACGGACCGCGCAATTCTTCCAATTCGGTGAGCGTTTTCATGCCGGTGACCGTGTCCGCCGGAGAAATGACCGACTCGATCGACTTCGTCATCAATGGCATCAGCAACATTACGCCAGTGCTGGTGAACGAAAGGGAGCCGAATGAGAAGACCAAGAAAGCTCAGAAGCTGGACATCCCGGTAGAATTAACAGGCGCAGCTTCGTCGACCGATGATGCTCTATTAAAGATTAGTCTGCCTGACGGGAGCAGCGATCCGATAGAAGACCTCTACAGGATTACTGTCGATCAATCGCGCCCGGTGTTCGTCATTCTCGAGCCCATTTCGGGTTCTGGTGATCTGGATTTGTATTTGTTCACCTCGGATGTGAATAAGAAAAGGACTTCGCTGGACGACCCAAATCTTTTGTCATTCAGCGCCGGACCGACTGCCAATGAGTTAATCGGATTCCAGCTCGAGGCTGGTACGTACTTCATCGGAGTGAGCGCTTTTTCAGGAAGCGTGAGTTATAAGCTGCGGATAATCACAGCTCAGTAGGCGAAACGCGTAGGCAGAAGAAAGCAGGAGGCAGAAAGGTAGGCAGCTCTCCGGAAACGTAGAACTACTGCGGCCTACTGCTTTCTGCCTACCGCCTTCTGCGTCCGCTTTCCGCCTACTGCCTCTTACCTTCTTGCTGCAACCTTTGTCTTGCTTCGTCACGTCTCCAGGAATAATAAGTATCGAACGCTTTCAGCTTCTCGATATTCGGGATCGGCTTGGCACTCGGATTTGTGTCGAAGAACATAGCTTTCTGATCGCGTTCGGTGAAAGCCGGCCACGCAGGTAGGCCAGACCCGTTGGGGTCACCTGACTTGGCGAAGTTGACCCAATATGACTGCATAAGATTTGAAAGTTCCGCATCCCCTGGCTGAGGAGTTCCGGTAAAGATCCCGCCAGGGTTAGCGAACACAAAAGAGATCTCAGCCGCATGAGTGGCACCATCCTGTGACTCAGGGGTTCGGCGGTCAAAGTAGTAAACGTAGGCCTTGCTCTTGCCCTTTTGCGATTGCAATCGCGCCCACGACCAGGTGGGCCACGCAAACGCCGTCTCGCGAAAGATATCCTTGGTTGATCTGAACGCCTCTTTATCGGTCTCATGAGGATATGCCTTCAGGATGGCGTCCGCGTGCGCGCCATAGCCGGACCGGATCTGCTGCTCGAACGCAGCCGGTGTGACCGTGTTGCGTACAAACAACGCACCTTCATCTGAATTGGTACCGATCAGCACCGGCGTGTCGTTGAATCGGCCGGCTTGATACATTTCGTATTGATCCCCAGGCAGCACATATCCATCGGCAACCGGCCAGAAGCGGCCCAGGCTTGTTCCGGAGACTTTCTGGATTTCTTCTGCGCTCAGCGCACGAGCAGCCTTAAGGTCTTTCGCTCCCAGACCGTCGAGTAGACTCTTCCCGGCTGCTTCAGCCAGCTGAAGCGACGGAACCATCAGCCCAGTTTCATTCGCAGTGCGGACTGGAGCGAAGGATCCGCCGCTCTCAGAGATTGCTCGATGAAAGAGCCCCTTTGCTGCAGGCGAGGCGGCCAGCATGCTTACCGAAATGCCGCCTGCCGATTCGCCGAATATCGTCACCCGCGAAGGATCACCGCCAAACTGGGCGATGTTTTCTTTAACCCATCGCAGCGCGGCTATCATGTCCTGGATGCCGTACACGCCGGAGCCCTTTCCGCTTTCGCGACTTAGATCGGGATGCGCAAGAAATCCGAAGGGCCCGACGCGATAGGCCGTGCTTACTAACACGACTCCTTTCTGAGCTAACTTTGTCCCGTCATATATAGGTACGTTGGTGGCTCCGAGGGCGAACCCGCCGCCATAAATCCAGACCATTACCGGGAGCTTCTCTCCCTTGTCCTTTGCTGCGGTCCAGACGTTTAGATATAAGCAGTCTTCGCTGAAATTGGAGGGACCGCCCATCATCGTGGCGAGCTGCTTATCCTGGATGCAACCCGGTGCAAATGCATCGGCCTTCTTAACTCCGCTCCACGGATTTACTGGGTGTGGTACTTTCCAGCGGAGTTCGCCGACGGGTGGCGCGGCGAAAGGGACGCCTTTAAACGAGGCTACGTTGCCGTTTACCACGCCTTGAACTTCTCCGCCAGTAACATTGGCTTTGGATATTTGAGACTGCGCGGACTGAGCAGTGGCGAAGAGCACTGCTACCGAAAGCAGGACCAACAATTTATTTCTCGTCATGGGTTTGCCTCCGAGTCAGAAGTTTGTAAACGCGTCCCGGCGATTTCAAGCAGGCAAGCGTTCGGATTGTACAACGATATAGAGTTTAACTACCAACACTAACAATCTAGACTAGTATTGACTCGCCTTCTGTTCTTGTTAAGATGGCGCCAGTTTTTAGTAATTCGACCAGCCCGCATTGAGGCCTAACTCAGTCCCCGAATAGTGAGAAACGAGAGAAGAACAGTGAACATCAAGCGCAGAATGAGCATCGCGATTGCGATCGCGGCCGTCACCTTGGGATCAGCTGGCTGTATGACCGCATCGGTCACGGTTTCAAAAGACGAGAAGGGTGAGATAGAAGAAACCGACAAACAGATTGAACAGTGGTTATCCGAACCCGATAAAGCCGAGGCGCGAAAGTGGCTCGAGAGTGAAGACCACATATTGTTCGAGGGCGATAAAGAGACGGCAGCGAAACTGGTAGGCGATCTTTACACCGCCGGGGCGAAGCAGGTCTGGGTAATTGGAGTTACCAGGATTGGCGACTCAGAAGTAGCGGCAGCGTTTGTGGCGGTACTGCCTGCCGAAGCTGCTGCTCGCCAGCAGCTGTTCGCTCTGGAATCAGATTTTCAAAAGATGGTAGATGGCGAACCCACCCGCGATGCCGGACAAAAGTATCTGCACTTTACCTTTGATTAATTGATCTCGGGTCTCCTGATGCAGAAGTTCCCGAGAACGCAGACCTGTGCAGATTTACAGATGTTGATTAAAATCATGGCCGATTCCAGCTTACGAGGGTTATCCATTGGGCGTGAAAAGTCCCATCGGACTATTCGTTGCCAGCGCGGCCTTCACGATCCTCGTGTTCCTAACTGCAGCCGTATCGATTCATGCTCAACATCTTCCCATCAAGACTTACACCACCGCTGACGGGCTCGCGCAAAACTTAATCTTTCGAATCGTACGTGACTCACGAGGGTACATGTGGTTTTGCACAGCCGAAGGGCTTTCGCGCTTTGATGGATATCGGTTTGTAAATTACACAACAGATCATGGGCTGCCGCATCGCAGTGTTAGAGGACTACTTGAAACCCGCTCGGGCGTTTATTGGGTCGCAACTGGGGACGGGCTGTGCCGGTTCAAGCCGCGGGCGACGACGCGCAATCAGCAAACAAGAGAGTCCGCGATCGGTAACCCGCAATCGATGGACCCCATGTTTGCTGTGTATCATCCGGCCGAGAGTGCGCAGTCAAGGAGCATCACCGTACTTCTCGAAGATCGTAGTGGAACCATCTGGGTCGGGACAGCCGGCGGTCTCTACAGACTCGACTACACAGATGGTCAGATGAGGCTGCATTTTGTTGATATGAACATGCCGAACCAAACCGCTGATGATCGGCTTGTGCAGAGCATATTAGAGGATAGTCGAGGTGGGTTGTGGGTTGGCACGCGCGGCAGCGGTCTTTACCGTCTCTTACCAGATGGCGGTGTAGAGCGTTACACAACTTTAGACGGTTTACCGAATGATCGCGTCAATGCGCTGCTCGAAGATAATTTGGGTCAGTTGTGGGTTGGTACTACTGGCGGTTTGTGCCTGCTTGTGCGTGAACCCAAACCAAATCGACAAGTGATCGCGCGCACGTATGGGAAAATCGAGTTCGGACTGGGGAGCAGTTGGGTTGCAGCTTTGTTTCAATCTTCCGACGGACGCATATGGGTCGGAAATTCTACTGGGTTGAGTGAGTTTATGCCGGTTGCGAGCGGATACCCGCAAGAATTCAAAAGCTATGCGGCCGCTCAAGGTTTGAACCACTTAGACTTGACAGCGCTTGCCGAAGACAACGCGGGAAATCTCTGGGTAGGCGCGACCGGGGGACTGATGAAGCTGGCGCGAAACGGCTTCGTTACGTACAGCACGATAGGTGGACGGAAGCCTCTCAACGTCTCCTCGCTTCTTGAAAGCCAGTCGGGTGAGATTTTTATCGTTGCACGAGAACAGTCAGGCAAGCGTGCGTTGATCCGATTTGACGAGAAGCTCCCCACAATAATCAAGCCTAACTTTCCGAAGCAGATTACCTACTTCGGTTGGGGGGTAAACAAGTTTTTACAAGATCGGGCGGGTGAATGGTGGATACCCACCGGACAAGGTCTCTGCCGTTTTCCCAGGGTGAATCGTGTTGAACAGCTCGCACACATTCGGCCCAAAGCTGTTTATACAGTAAAGGACGGACTGATTGCTGACGAAATCTGGCGGATTTATGAGGACTCGCGGGGAGACATCTGGATTTGCTCATTCTCTCTGACCAACTTCGGAGTTACGCGCTGGGAGCGGTCAACGGAGACTTTCCATCGTTACAACGAAGCGGATGGATTGCCGGCGGGCATAGGCGCTTTCTGCGAGGACGCTTCGGGCAATCTCTGGATTGGGGGAAAGGGCACACTGACTCGTTATGCATCGGGGCGGTTCACCGTGTTCGCAGCCGCGGACGGTGTTCCGCAAGGCCATATTGATGCGATTTATCGTGAGCCGTCTGGGCGTCTCTGGGTTGCGACTGACTCTGGGGGCCTGAGTCGAATTGATGATCCGACTAACGAGCGTCCCGGCTTTTTGAAGTACTCCACCGCAAATGGACTATCAAGCAATCAGGTGTTTTGCGTCACGTCGGACCACCAGGGACGCATCTATGCCTTCACCGGTCGCGGCCTTGATCGACTCGACCCAGCGACCGGTCAGGTCAAACACTACACTACTTTTGATGGCTTAGTTGCGGGCACACCAAGCGCCGCGTTCTGCGACCGCCAGGGCGTGCTGTGGTTCGGTACAGACCTGGGATTGTCACGGCTAATCCCCGAAGTTGATTCCCCTCAGTCGCCTCCCCCCATTTTAATAAGCAGTTTGCGGATCGCTGGCGAGCCACACCTGCTTTCTGAACTTGGTGAAACCGACATGTCTGAAATTCGGTTGGGAGCGAACGAGAATCAGATCCAAATTGACTTTGTGGGTCTGAACTTTGGAACAGGTGAACAACTCCGCTACCAATACGAACTCGAGGGCGCTGATGCGGGCTGGAGCGCGCCCACTGATCAACGCTCGATCAATTACGCCCACCTTGCGCCTGGGACTTATCGCTTTATGGTGAGAGCGGTTACTAGCGATGGCCTGACAAGCGAATCGCCCGCCAGCGTCCGTTTCACCATACTCCCACCGATCTGGCAACGATGGTGGTTTCTCGCGTCGGCGGCAACGCTTTTTTTGGTGGCGGCCTATTTTCTGTACGGTTATCGAGTTGCTCACCTCATCGAACTCGAGCGCGTTCGCACTCGCATCGCGACAGACCTGCACGACGACATAGGAGCGAACCTCACTTTAATTGCAATGGCTAGTGAAGTCGCGCGCCTGCGCTCGCCCAAGGATGATGCTCAGATAAAGGAATCATTGTCGTTGATCTCAGATACCTCGCGGGAGCTTGTTGACTCGATGGGCGATATAGTCTGGGCAGTCAATCCAAGCAAGGATCATTTGCGTGACCTGACAAAAAAGATGCGACGATTCGCGAGCGATGTATTCAGCGCGAGCAACATCTCGTTCAGGTTCCAGGCGCCGGGTGATGAACAGGACATTAAGTTGGGAGTGGACACTCGTCGCGAAGTATTCCTGATCTTCAAAGAAAGCGTCAACAACATCGTCCGACACTCCGAATGCAGCGAGGCTGAGATAGAGTTAGAAGCTCGTGCAGGTCGCCTCTTGTTAAAACTGAAGGATGACGGGAAGGGATTTGACGTCAAGGAAGCAAGCGATGGAACCGGGCTCGCAAGCATGCGCAAGCGAGCAGCGTCGCTGGACGGAAATCTCGAGGTCGTATCGAATAACGGCAAAGGCACAACGGTGACGTTGAGAGTGCCGCTCGGTCATAGAGGCCGGGCCTGATGTACCGTAGACTGTCTGGTCTGCGGAGAAGGCGTTGATTCACGATATTGTCCTAACCAGTGGGACCGCAGACCAGACAGTCTACGGTACTTCTGACTAGGAATCTTTCTAGTGACATACACGGCGGTTTAGACAAAGATTCAAACTTATCTATTACACGAGACCAACAATGAGTGACGAAGAAGCCGGCTTGCCTTCGGATCCCGCCGCCGAAGTCAAAGTCGCGATCATTGAAGACCAGCACAAGCTGCGTGAATACCTCGCGGTTTTGGTTGGCGGCACTCCGGGGTTCCGTTACGCTGGCAGCTTCCGGTCGATGGAAGAAGCGCTTGATAAGATCGGAGCTGATCTCCCTGACATTGCTCTGGTCGATATAGGCCTCCCTGGAATGGATGGCATTGAAGGCATCAGGATACTCAAAGAGCGTTATCCGAAATTGATACTTCTCGCGCACACGGTTTACGACGGCGATGAGCGCATATTCGATGCGCTGTGCGCAGGCGCGAGCGGGTACCTGCTGAAGAAGACTTCGCCGGCCCGATTGCTCGAAAGCTTGAGAGAAGCGATCACCGGAGGGGCTCCGATGACACCGGAGATCGCGCACAAAGTGATCCGATTGTTTCGCGATTTTCGCCCTCGTGAAGAACCCGATGAGCAATTGACACCGCACGAAGTAAGACTTCTCGAGATGTTGGTCGAAGGCCACAACTACAAGACGGCGGCCGCCGAGCTGGGTGTTACAACCCACACAATTTCATTTCATTTGCAGCGGATATACGAGAAGCTGCACGTCCACTCCAAGACTGAGGCGGTCGCCAAAGCCCTCCGTAACCGGCTAATCAAGTAGATGTTTGCCGCAGTTCGCTAGATACCACTCTCCCACGTATCTCTCGAACCTAGGAACCTTCCTAGTGACTGCCGATTCAGGTTGAGTTACTTGTAAACCCTCCGTCGGCCCTCGCCGATTGCAGATTGATTCGATGTCAAGGAGGTGGATGATGCTACGGAACTCGCGGGCAGTGGCGGGATGTATCCTTCTTATTGCCTTATCAAGCATGATCTCAGCGCAGGAGCGTACTGACGTTGACTCGGAGCGCTCAGCTCTGTCTGTGACCGCCTTTGCATCAGCTGATCGGGTACGCTTCGCCGCTCCCTCATCGGTAGTTCAGATTCGGCTCGAACTATTCAACTCAGCGGGCAGGAAACTCTTTGATAACGAGGTGCGCGGCGGAAACGTCCTGGATTGGCATCTGCAGGACGGACAGACAGAGCCTTTTCCGGATGGCGCCTATCTTTGTGTAGTCACCGTCAAGAGCTTGTCAGGAAAACTCACTCAAAGAATTGGAACGGTGATAGTCGAGAAGAATAACGCCAGTCTCCTGGAGACAACCCCTTCTCAGATGACCCGACAGCAGGTTGAAACTACCGGTCCGATCGAAAACGGGGCTGCATTGACGCTGCTCAAGGAAGATGGCCGTCAGACCACGACGGTAGTCGCTCACAATGGAGAGGATGGTCAGATCGTCAGAGGACGTGGCGCGCTCTCGTTTCGCATCGGCGATTTCTTCAGAGGAACTGATACAGAGCAGATGAGGCTAACCGCCGAAGGCAATCTTGGAATTGGAATAACACACCCTGAGGTGAGGCTTGATGTAGACGGCTTGATTCGCGCGAGCAAGGGAATTGTTTTTCCGGATGGAACAATTCAGACGACAGCGGCCGTTGCCAACTCGAACAGCAGGCCTTCTGCGAACGAAAAGAGTGGGATCAGCCTTGGGAATCTACAGAGCTCTGAAAATCAAACTGGAGGGACAGGCAAGAAACACAAAAAGGGGGAGATGTCGCCTGAGTTGTTTGTGAACGAAGACTTGACGGTAAACGGCAACCTCATCTTCACATCGCCCTTGCCAGGAGCGTTTCAACGTGACATCACCGTGCAGGATAACAACGGGGGTCTGAGATTCTTTGGTGCACCTGCACTTACGACAACACCCGCAGCCGCCGCAATACAGTTTTGGGGAACAGCGTCGCCGTTTCACGGGCAGCTCTATTTGGACTCGGGAGCGGATGACCAGAGTGCGGTGATCATTCGGTCCACCGGGACTGGAGGGACTATCACAGAGAGGATGAGAGTGACGGCGACGGGGAACGTCGGCATCGGAACTACTAATCCGGCGGGACTGTTGCACGTCCGTGGAGTGAACCCGGTTCGCATACTAGGCGACACGACGACGCTGGCAGGTTCGGAATCAGTAGATTTTTTTGCACGCACCTCAGTTTTTAACTCT
>DATFWY010000035.1:0-19789 GCA_035258805.1 Blastocatellia bacterium
GGGGCGTGGTTAATCACTCATCGCTAATCACTCACTTGTCACTCGTAACTCGTAACTCGTCACTTCTCGCTCAATGACAGCAGCAGGAGCTGATCATGTTCGCCTGTATTTATAGCCCCGATCTGAAGAGCAACGCGGCGCTGGTGAATTGCGCTTATGCATTCTCGCCGCTGGTAGAGGAGACAGCCGACAGTACCGTTGTACTGGACATCGAAGGTTGCGAGTTGTTGTTCGGTTCACCTCGAGAGATCGCAAAAGAAATTGCCCGACACGCTGCCGAACAAGGTCTTAAAGTCAACGTCGCCGTAGCTCTGAATCCTGATGCAGCTATTCATGCTGCAAGATATTTCACCGGCATCACGGTCATCGATTCCGCGAAAAAGGCTAAGCGTCTCGGCGGTTTACCGCTCGCCGCGCTTGATGCCGGTCTTGCCAAGGTAGATGCCGATCATGCGGCAAGGCTATTAGAGACCCTTGAGCTTTGGGGCATCCGAAGCTTTCGCGAATTTGCTGCTCTGCCGGTAACCGGAGTGTCTGAGCGGCTTGGACCCGAAGGAGTTTGGCTGCAGAAGCTGGCTACTGGTGAGAGCGTTCGACCATTGTTGTTGGCAAAACCCGCCCCAGAGTTCGAGAAATCGGTCGAGCTTGATGATCCCATCGATCTGCTCGAGCCGCTTTCATTTATCTTCGCGCGACTCCTGAATCAGCTCTGCGGAAATCTGCAAGCATTTGGACTGGCAGTGGAAGAGCTGAAACTCAGATTAAAGCTTGATAACAAGTCTGAACACTTGCGCACGATCCGGCTGCCGTTCCCGATGCGCGACAGCAAAGTCTTTTTGAAGCTGCTGTTGCTCGACATGGAATCACATCCGCCCCCGACCGCAATTGTGGCGGTGGGGATCGTCTGTGAACCGGCAAAGCCGCGATCGATACAGAATGGCTTGTTTCAACCACTGGCGCCTGAACCCGAGAAGCTAGAGTTGACTCTGGCGCGGCTTTCGAGGCTGGTCGGCGAAAGCAACGTCGGCTCGCCCGAGTTGGTGGATAGCCATCGGCCGGGTGCTTTTCGCGTCAAGCGCTTCCTGGTCAAAAGAGGCTCGAACCGCAGAGGTCGTAAACCAGGGAGAGAAGACACAAAGGACTCTCGATCTCGCAGTTCTTACAAGCTTCCATTTCTCGCTTCTATTTTGGGATTCAGAGTGTTCAGGCCTCCGTTGCGAGCGCAGGTAGAAGCGCCGTCAGGATGGCCGACTCGAATCAGGGTGCAGCAAACGGGTAGAACCATACGAGGAAAGGTCCTGCGGCTTGCAGGTCCGTGGCGGACATCGGGTGACTGGTGGAGTGAAGATATTTGGGTTCGCGATGAGTGGGATGTATCGGTTGGAGGTTCGTCGATGCAGGAAAAGGGAACTCTATATCGAATCTATCAGGACCTGCGTAGCGAGTTATGGTTTGTAGAGGGGGTATATGACTGATTACTAATGACTAAACGCTACGTTGAACTTCACGCCAGATCTGCTTTCAGCTTTTTGGAGGGCGCGTCGCTTCCTGAAGAGTTGATACACGTGTGCACCGAACTTGGAGGCGAAGCGATGGCGCTGCTGGATCGAGACGGCGTCTACGGCTCCCCACGATTTCATTTAGCAGCGAAAAGGGTCGGAGTTAAGGCACACATCGGCTCGGAGCTCACGTTAGCCATCGACACACATCACGGATCTAAAAGCCGGCAAAAAAGCTCTCGTATTGCTGGCCGCCCAGCGTCAACCACCTCTCTTCCTTTGTTGGTACAGAACCGCACCGGTTATCAGAATCTATGTCGCCTGATCACTCTTACAAAGCTTCGTGCGCCTAAGCACGCAAAACCCGGCGAAGTTGCCGCCAGCCTGGATGAATTAGCCGCGCACTCCGAAGGCTTGATCTGTTTGACAGGTGGGGATGATGGTCCGCTTGCGGATGCACTTGAGCGCGGCGGTCTGGATGAAGCCATCGACACAACTAAAAAGCTCGTAGCAATTTTTGGACGAGGCAATGTCTACGCCGAGCTTCAGCGACATTTCAATCGCGAAGAGGAATCGCGCAATCAGGCAGCAGTTGAAGTGGCGCGCCTGCTCGAACTTCCGCTGCTTGCAACCAATGGTGTGTGTTATGCCAGTGCTGCGCGTCGTCAGCTTGCCGATGTTTTGACCTGTGTCCGCAATCACGTGAAGCTTGAAACCGCGGGACGCCTGCTGGCAAAGAATTCCGAGCGATTTCTAAAATCTGCTTCCACCATGTCAAAGCTGTTTGCCGACCTGCCGGAGGCGATCGCTAATACTTGCGAACTTTCATCTCGACTGGAGTTCTCGCTCCAGGATCTTGGTTATGAGTTCCCCAGGTATCCCGTACCCGACGGTGAGACGATGGATTCGTTTCTTAACAAACGAACTTATGAAGGTGCGCGATGGCGTTACGGCAAGAAGGGAACAGAATTTTATAACCGAGCTCTCCAACAGATAGATCGTGAACTGGCTTTGATCGAGAAGCTGCATCTTGCAGGTTATTTTTTGATTGTCTGGGACATCATCAACTTCTGTCGCGATGAGAAGATTCTGGTCCAGGGTCGCGGCTCGGCAGCAAACAGCGCTGTCTGCTACTCACTTGGCATAACCGCGGTTGATCCGGTCGGCATGGAACTTTTATTCGAACGCTTTCTATCGGAAGAAAGGGGCGAATGGCCGGACATCGATCTCGATCTGCCCAGTGGGGATCAACGCGAGAAGGCGATTCAATATGTATATCAACGTTATGGTCAATACGGAGCGGCAATGACCGCAAATGTCATCACCTATCGCGGCCGTTCTGCGGCACGCGAGGTGGGAAAGGTGATGGGGTTTGATGAGGAAACTATCACCCGGCTCTCGAGTCTGGTCCGGGCATTTGAATGGCAGGATCCGAATGACACAACCGAGCGGCATTTCCGCGATGCCGGACTCGATCTGCGTAATCAGCATATTAAAAAGTTTCTGGAGCTCTACGTTGCCGCGCAGGATCTGCCGCGGCATCTTGGCCAGCATTCGGGAGGGATGGTCATTTGCCAGGGTCAACTCAGTTCAGTGGTTCCGCTCGAGCCTGCGACAATGCCCGGACGCGTAGTCGTCCAGTGGGACAAAGAAGATTGCGCCGATATGGGAATTATCAAAGTGGATCTTCTCGGTTTGGGGATGATGGCGGCGATTGAAGAATGTCTGACGCTTATAAAAGATCATTATAGAGAAGAGGTAGATCTGGCTCATCTTCCACAGGATGACTCTGAGGTCTACGACGCCTTATGTAAAGCCGACACAATTGGATTATTTCAAGTTGAGAGCCGGGCCCAGATGTCTTGCCTCCCACGACTACGCCCCAGGAAGTTTTATGACATCGTCGTGCAGGTAGCCATCATCCGGCCCGGCCCCATCGTCGGGAATATGGTCCATCCTTATTTGAATCGACGTCTCGGCCGCGAAGAAGCCACGTGTTTGCACCCGTCGCTGGAACCGGTGTTGAAGCGCACCCTTGGAGTGCCCCTGTTCCAGGAACAATTGCTGCGAATCGCGATGATCTGTTCGAACTTCACCGGGGGCGAGGCTGAAGAGTTGCGTCGCGCAATGGGGTTCAAACGATCGGAGGCGCGTATGCAGGAAATCGAAGTCAAATTGCGGCGCGGCATGGATCAAAACGGCATCACTGGAGAGAAACAGGAAAAGATCGTACAAGCTATAACATCATTCGCGCTTTATGGATTCCCTGAGTCTCACGCTGCAAGCTTTGCGTTGATTGCTTACGCCAGTGCCTATTTGAAATGCCATTATCTTGCGGCTTTCACCGCCGCGCTGCTGAATAATCAGCCGATGGGTTTTTATCAACCAGCGACTTTGATAAAGGATGCGCAGCGTCATGGTTTGAAGGTAGAGCCGATTGATATCACTCGATCGGATTGGTCGTGTACGGTGGAGAATAGGGGTTGGGGGTTAGGAGTTGGGAGCTGGGATGAAGATAGGGGTTGGGAGTTGGGGGCTGGGGGTTGGGACGGAAATAGGCGTGGAGGGTTAACGAAAAGGGATCAAGTTGCAGAAGAGAATGTGTCGTATTCCGGCTCCCAAGCCCAATCCTCCAAGTCCCAACCCCCCATCCCCCATCCCAACCCCCAATCCCCAACCCCCAACCCTCACTCCCAAACCCCCACCCTTCGTCTTGGATTTCGTTATGTCAGGGGGCTTCGCGAGGAAGCCGCAAGAGCCCTCGTGCGTGAACGCGCAAAGCGACCTTTTACCGATATCGATGATCTGCATAATCGTGTGCCCGAGCTTCGAAAGGACGAATTGAGAACACTCGCAGAGGTGGGAGCTTTGAATTTCATCAAGGGATCGTCATCAGAGAACCGAGATTCCAGGGCAGCAATCGGCAATAGCAAATTTGCAATCGCAGATCGGGAATCGGCAATCGACAATCGACAATCGTCAATCGCCAATATTCAATCACTTCACCGTCGCAGCGCGCTCTGGCAAGTGGAGCGAGCCGCGCGAGCAGTCGGTCCTCTGCTAAAAGAACAGAAGGACGAGAATTTTGATTCGCCGCTTTCGCCAATGACGATAGATGAACGTGTGAACGCCGACTTTCGAGGTACGGGCTTGACGATTGGCCGTCACCCGATGGCTTATCGACGCGAGGAGCTGAAACGGCTCGGGATAAAGAGCGCAATCGAGTTGCAGGAAATACGCAATGGAGTTTGGGTACGAACCGCTGGCTGGGTGATCGTTCGACAAAGACCTGGGACTGCGAAAGGATTTTTGTTTTTAACGATGGAGGATGAAACGGGGGTCTCAAACGTGATCGTCACACCGGACATTTATGATCGGAACAGATTGGTGCTAGTAAATGAACCGTTACTTTTGATCGAGGGGCCGTTGCAAAACCAGGACAATGTGATTCACGTTAGAGCACGGCGCATTCAGCCGTTGAGATATTCAATGACTGCTGGGGCGTCACACGATTTTCATTGAAACTCATCCTTGTAAAGTTGTAACACCCGATGTGGGTATGACAAGGCGAACTTTGTCTCCGTTCCAATTCCCGCGATCTTTGAGCTAAACTCTTTCTGAAGCCAAATCGCGCAACTATGGCCACAGATCTTGACATCGATCGCATCGCAGCACGAATCGCCGAGCTGCGGCAGAAACTCGAATACCACAACTATCTCTACTACGTTAAAGACGAGCCCGAAATCTCCGACGCCGAATACGACCGGATGTTTCGTGAGCTCACTGAGCTCGAAAAAGCCCATCCCGAACTCGCATCTCCCGACTCCCCAACCCAGCGAGTCGGAGGCGAACCGCTCGAGCGCTTTAACAAAGTCGAGCACCACGCGCCGATGCTCTCACTGGCAAATGCATTCAACGAGGACGAATTGCGCGCGTTCAACAGGCGTGTGGTCGGTGCGCTCAATCGAGAACATGTCCCCTACGTCACCGAGCTCAAGATCGACGGCGTGGCGATGGCGCTTACATATCAGGACGGCCGTTTGGTGCGCGGTGCAACCCGCGGCAACGGCATCATCGGAGAGGAAGTCACCGCCAACCTCAGAACTATTAAATCAATTCCGCTACGCTTGAAGGACGGCGGAGAAAGGATAGCGACGATGGAAGTGCGTGGCGAAGTTTATTTGCCGTTATCTGCGTTCAACGCCCTCAATGAAGAGCGAGCCGACAAAGGCCTGGCACTGTACGCGAATCCTCGTAACGCTGCCGCTGGAGCAATTCGGCAGCTCGATCCGAAAATCACCGCCGCTCGACCACTGTCGTTCTTCGGCTACGCGATCGGATTCATCGACGGCGCAATGTTGAAAACGCAAAAGGAGACTCTCGAGACGCTTCAGGAGTGGGGGTTTCCGGTAAACACCAACTTTCGCTGGCACGAGTCGATCGAAGGCGTGCTGAAGTTCTGCAATAGCTGGGAGCCAAAGCGTGAATCTCTTGACTACGAGATCGATGGAGTGGTCGTTAAGGTTGACGATCTCGAGTATCAAAAAGAGCTTGGTACGATCAGCCGAGACCCGCGTTGGGCGACGGCTTACAAATTCCCGGGGCAGGTCGCTACAACAAGGCTGAAACAAATTGGCGTCAACGTCGGCCGCACCGGATCGATGAATCCATACGCTGTTTTGGAACCAGTAAAGCTCGGCGGCGTGACTATCAAACTTGCTACCCTTCACAACGAAGACGACATCAGCCGAAAAGATATTCGAATCGGCGACATGGTGGTGGTCAAGCGCGCGGGCGACGTGATACCTCAAGTTGTCGGCCCCGTGCTCGAACAACGCACCGGCAAAGAACAGACGTTTCACTATCCTGATAAATGCCCATCATGTCATCACCCCGTGGTTCACGAAGAAGGCGAGGCAATGGCCTACTGCGTGAACCGCGATTGTCCGGCACAGCTTTTTGAAGGCCTGAATCATTTCGTCAGCCGCGGCGCGATGGATATTCGAGGATTAGGTCCCTCTACCATCGCCAAACTGCTGGAGCTCGGATTTATACACAATGCCGCTGATCTCTATTCACTGTCAGAGGATCAGCTGGCGCAGCTTCCCGGTTTCAAGGATAAATCAATTCATAATCTCCGAGCCGCCATCGAAGATAGCAAGAAGCGACCCTTTGAAAATGTTTTATTCGCGCTGGGCATCCGGCATATCGGAGAAGGCGTTGCTGCGCTGCTAACGAGTACTTTTCAAAACATTGACGGTCTGATGAATGCCACGGAAGAAGAGATCTCAGGCATATCAGGAATCGGAGCGCGGATAGCGAACAGCGTTTATCGTTACTTCAAAGACTCGCAGAACAGGGAACTGGTTGAGGGGTTTCGCAAGGCGGGACTTAAGCTTGAAAGGGAGGAACGAAAAGTAAAGACCGGACCGCTCACCGGCAAGAGCTTTATTATCACAGGCAAGCTCGAATCCATGCCGCGCAGTGCGGCTGAAAAGTGGATCGAGGAAAGAGGCGGCACGGTATTGGCTTCGGTCTCCAAGAAACTGGATTACCTTGTAGTGGGTGAGGATCCGGGATCAAAGCTCGGCAAGGCGCAGAAAATAGGTGTGCAGACAATCACCGAAAAAAAGTTATTTGAAATGGGAAACGAATAATTGGGAGCTATAAATGGACACGGTTCAGACGAAGGGCAGTTCTTTTGAAATCGAGCATCGCGGCGGATCCATCAACTTAACAATCGATCAGGGTGATAATACGATTGCCTTAACTCTTTCTGTTGTCGAAGCCTCTCAATTGGTTTCGATTCTTCACAAACATATCAATGAAGCGGCGGTGGAAAAGCTTAGGAACAGGAATGGATAGCTGCCCGATTTATTTGGGCGACGTCTTTCGCACTAAAGAGCCTTCCAGATATTTTGTAAACGCTTCCGGTTTGGCGGGTTGAGCAACGTCAAACTGAAACGTCATATTGTCGTTGTTGATTTTGCTATAGATAAAACGAAACCTCGGGGCAGACGGGGAAATCTCGCTGAGAAAAGTGATGCGCGTCGGCAGGTCTTTGGAGACGGTAACTGTGTAATTAATGATGTGACCTTCGTTATCGAAGTAAATTGCGCGAGTCTCAGTCCCCTCTTTATAGATCACCATCAAGTCATTGTGTGAATAGGCCGGTTTGTCTTTTGTTGCAGGATAGTCGGCGCGGTTTTTTCGAACCAAAATCTTCTCTTCCAGATCGAAGCTGAACGAAAAAGCTCCGGCGGCTTCACCTGGGCTCCCCGTCCCTTTGCCACCCCATTCGCCGACCAGGAATCGGAACGCTTCCCAGTTATCGGCTCCTTTGTTGAGCTGCGGAAAAGATCGGACCGGCAAGGGAAGGGATAACAAGAGAAGAAGAGCCAACAGAGTTAACGGCTTCATCATAGAAGATGGGTAACTTGATGCCATTGGAGTTTTGTCAGAGCCAGTCATCAGTTTTGCAATTAGATGTGCGAGACTATTGCTTCAAAGCTGACTTCTCTTTCACCAGGACGAACCGGTTTGCATCTTTCCACGCGAAGCCAAAAGTTGTCCAGAAGATTTGCACAAGTTGGAAGCATACATTCATTAGCTTCTTTAGCTTCGACTGGTCTTGACCATCGTTCTCTTTCCCTCTTCAAACCCAACACCAGCGAAGCGCAAGATCGGGCATTGGGGTCGCGACTGATTACAACCAAAGCAGTCGGAGTGTTTTCGATCGCCCTTTTGAAGCGGAACCACCAGCTCAACTGAACGCGGCGAGACTGCGCAGATGGAACATCACCTAAATCGAGGGCTACAAGTCCAAAACCGCCGCTTTGCAATAATAGATCAGTCGCTTTAATGGCGTGATCTACAATTGAACCACAGCGGATCCAGAGCAGCTGATCGAAGTCTGTGCCGGCTTGCGCGGCTGATGTTGCGTCGAACGAGTCGCTGGTGTCCACCAGGGCACATACCTCCTGCCCAATGGTTGAAGCTGCCAGAGCGGAGTGGAGGAGACTTGTTCGTCCGGAAGATGCCGGGCCGAGGATTTCAGTGATAGCGCCTCGTGGGAGACCGCCGGTTAATCGATCTATTTCGGGGATGCCGGTGGACATAACTTCGACGCGCGGTTTTTCCCGGTGCTTAAAGGCAGAGCCGAATTCGTGCAGCTCGGCTTCTAAAATTTCCGCTTTTGAATATGCCAGCTTCATGGCGCCTCTCTTTTGCTCAATCTGGATTTTTGTTTTTATTCGATTTTTATTTGCATAATTTTCGATTTCAGTCTGCGCTTGCCGCAGAACGATGTCAAGTGCAAGATTAGAGTAATGGGCGCTATCTGGATGAAGCGCACGTGGTCAAAAAGAAAACCGAAGGCAACGCAAAGAATCTTATCCCTGACACACCAACTCTCTTCTCACTGAAAGAAGCGGCGTCCGATTGCAAAGCATGCGACCTGTGGGAAAACGCCACCCAAACGGTATTTGGCGAGGGCGCAAAACGAGCCAAGGTCATGTTTATCGGCGAGCAACCCGGGAATGATGAGGACCTGAAGGGACATCCATTCGTAGGGCCCGCCGGAAGGGTCCTCGATCAGGCGCTTGAAGAGGCAGGCATAGATCGCCGGCAAACCTACGTCACAAACGTCGTGAAACACTTTAAGTGGGAACCGCGGGGAAAGCGCCGCATCCACAAGAAACCCAACACCACGGAGATCGAGGCCTGCAGACCGTGGCTCGAAGCCGAGATCGCTACAGTCAGACCGAAGATACTTGTCTGCCTAGGAGCAACAGCAGCGCAGGCATTGCTAGGCAAGGATTTTCGCGTCAGCCGCCAACGAGGCCAACCGATCCCTTCGCCTCTGGCCGACCTGGTGATGGCTACCGTTCATCCTTCCTCGATTCTTCGTGCAACCGATGAGACTCGCGAAGCTGAAATGGAGCAATTTATAGACGATTTAAAAATAGTGGCAGATGCGCTTAACAAGGAATCTGGATAGCGTCAAAGTCCCCCACGTAGTAACGAATTTATTCGTTCTGTTTTGAAACTCAGCTAATAGTGGAGGCATCCTTCATTCCAGTATTAAGATTTTTTGACCATCGTCATTAAGGGTTATCCCAAATGTCCTTTTGCCGAGACAGAACGAATAAATTCGTTACTGCGTGGCGGCTTCATTCTGACCTGACATGCCATTTTTGCCCGTCCTGATGTACCATAACTCTTTCTCGCTTTGAGGGATTTTAGGCCACAGCGAGTAAAGAGTTTCTACCAGGAGACCAGAGGATGGGTGAGGAGTTTCAAAGCGATCAGGATTTTGCGCTCGGCGTAGAAGATTTCCCGTCTGAACGCGATTACAAGCTGCACTGCCTTCGTCATTCCACGTCGCACATAATGGCATCGGCCGTACAGCAAATCTTTCCCGATGTTAAGTTTGGCATTGGTCCGCCGATTAAGAACGGCTTCTATTATGATATGAAGTTGCCGCGTTCATTGACCCCGGAGGACCTCGAAGAGATCGAGAAACGAATGCGGGAAATTGTAAAATCGGGAATCCAATTTACTCGGGAAAACTGGGACAAGCCCAAGGCGCTCGAGTTTTTCGGCTCTCACGGCCAGGACTTCAAGATCGAATTGATCAACGGCATTCCTGGCGACAGCGTTTCGACCTACTCTATAGGAGACTTCACCGACCTCTGTGCTGGTCCGCACGTCAAACGCACCAGCGAATGCAAGCATTTCAAACTAACCTCGATCGCCGGCGCTTATTGGCGTGGCAGCGAGAAGAATCCGATGCTGCAGCGTATCTACGGTACGGTTTGGCCGACCAAAGATGAGCTTGATGAGTACATTCACAACATCGAAGAAGCAAAGCGTCGCGACCACCGAAAGGTTGGACGTGAGCTTGAGCTTTTCATGACTCATGAGTGGGCGCCCGGTGCGCCGTTCTGGCTGCCAAAAGGGACTGTTATCTATCATACGCTTCAGGAAACGATCAGGCGATTGCTGGCGCACAATGGTTATGTAGAAGTCAAAGCGCCGCTGCTATTCAGCGAAAATCTGTTCAAGACTTCGGGACACTGGGCTCATTACAAAGAGAACATGTTCATCGTCCACGAAGACGATCAGGACTATGCTTTGAAGCCCATGAATTGCCCGGGACACATGCTGATCTTCGGATCGAGGCGGCGAAGTTATCGCGAGTTACCGCTGAGACTGTCTGAACAAAGCGTACTGCATCGCAACGAACGGGCCGGTGTCCTGGCAGGTCTCACTCGCGTTAGACAGTTTCAACAGGACGACGCCCATTTGTTTATCACCGAGGATCAAATCGGCGAAGAAGTGAACCGGTTGCTGGCGCTCGTGGCCAGGGTCTACAACGCTTTTGGGATGGGGTATCGATTTACGCTGAGCGTGCGGGGCGACGATATGTCGAAGTATCTGGGTGATCCTGAAGTATGGGATCGCGCGGAGAAGCTGCTCGCCGAAGCGCTGGAAGAGAATCATCTTGAATATACAGTTGAGAAAGGCGAGGCGAATTTCTATGGCCCGAAGATCGACCAGTTGGTTCAGGATTCGCTGAAGCGAGAGCATCAACTGGGAACGATTCAGTTGGACTTCCAGCTTCCACGACAGTTCGAACTGAGTTACGTCAACGAGCACAATACCGAATCGGTGCCCGTGGTGATTCATCGCGCAATCTATGGTTCACTGGAACGGTTTGTGGGGATTCTCATTGAACACTATGCGGGAGCTTTTCCTGTTTGGCTCGCGCCGGTTCAAGCCAAAGTCTTGTCGATCTCTGAAAAGACAGCTGAATATGCTCGTGAGGTTTACGAGAGGCTGTTAGCGGAGAACATACGGGTCGAATTGGACGTCCGCGACGATAAGATCGGAGCCAAGATTCGAGACGCGCAACTTGAAAAGGTGCCATATATGCTCGTCACTGGAGCTAAGGAAGCCGAATCGCGTGCGGTTGCGGTCCGCTCACGTGAAAAGGGTGACGAAGGGGCGGTGGCGCTCGATGAGTTTGTAGCGCGTATCAAAAGCGAAGTCGCCTTCGATTATTAGCTTTCGGCCGTGAGAATCACAGAGGATTTTATCGAGACTCAGCTCTCGTCCGTTCGCGCGCCTAGGTGTCTGATTCTCATTTGCGGCGAGCGACTTCCAGGCGCTAAGTAGAATTCTATTCAATGACCCAGGTCCTCGAGCTAGATCCGGAGCGCCCGCAACAAGACGCCATAAAACGTGCAGCATCGATCATACGCGACGGAGGGTTAGTCGCTTTTCCGACTGAGACAGTATATGGCCTCGGCGCGGATGCTATGAACGAGAATGCCGTACTTAGGATCTTTGAAGCGAAAGGCAGGCCGAGCGATAACCCATGTATCGTTCATGTTGCTAGCCGCCGGATGCTTGATGAGGTTTCAATTGGAATCGATGCGAAGGCCGAGCGGCTGATAAAGAATTTCTGGCCGGGTCCGCTAACGTTGGTGCTTGGGCGGAAAGCGGACGTCCCATCCTCGGTCTCAGCAGGCCTGTCGACTATCGCGGTTCGCATGCCGAATAACAGGATCGCACTCGAGTTGATAGAGGCCGCGGGCGTTCCGGTCGCTGCACCTAGCGCGAATTCATCGGGTCGGCCAAGCCCCACAACTGCCACGCACGTATTTGACGATCTAGCGGGCCGTATTGACCTGATTCTCGATGGTGGTGATACAAAGATCGGCATCGAATCCACCGTTTTGGATATGACCAGCGATCCTCCGATAATTCTACGTCCGGGCTGGATAACGAAGGAGATGTTGCGATCAGTCATCGGTGCTGTGGGAGATTCATCATCCGAGGAGGACCTTCGGCGCTCGCCAGGTACTCGCCACCGGCACTACTCTCCTCGAGCCAGAGTTATTCTAATCGAATATGGTACGACGCAGCAGATAGAGAAGCTTTGCGTGGAGCACCTGAACAGAGGATCGGTCGGTTTCATTGGACACAGCCGGCTTTCGATCAATAATGAATCGTTCTATCCGATTTATCTGGAGGCGGAGGCTGATAAGTATGCCCATTCGATCTATTCGGCGTTACGGGAAATTGATAGCAGGAACCCGGAGATAATTATTGTTGAAGGTATCAACAATGAAGGCCTTGGAGCTAGTGTAATGGATCGTTTGAGGCGAGCTGCTTCGTAGTGCGTTTAGTGCATGTGCTCTAGTTGGAATTCCAAATGTCAAGATGGCAGTGCAGTATTTGTAATGCGATACATGATGAAATACCGATGGATATTGCATACGCCCGACCGGAGCATTATTTTGAAATTCCACAAGCCGAGCGTGATCAGCGGGCCTGGTTCAACGACGACAGCAACGCGGATGTGTGCGTGATCGATCAAAAGGTATTTCTCGTAAGGTGCGTATTGCCTGTACCGGTGGAAGGCGGCAGGGAATTCAGACACGGAGTTTGGGTTCTGGTAGATCAATCCACATATCGAAAATACGCGACTTTCGAAGGAGATGGCTCGAATGAGCCCGCAATGCATGGCCACTTGTCATCTGAGATACCTGGCTACCCCAGTACTTTCATGCTGCCGGTAACAATCCAACTGGGCTCCGAAACGCAGCGTCCATTTGTGCGGATGGAACCTGGCACGCATCAGTTGATCATCGACCAGGCGAAGGGGATTTCAATGATGCGGGTCCACGAGCTGGTAAGGGAGGCGCTTCCCAGACTGTTCAACTAGAGGACCAGGAATGAATCTTGACTCCATCCGTACGTTTTGCCTCTCTCTCCCTCACGCAACCGAAGACATTCAATGGGGCAACGATTTGCTGTTTCGGATCTCCGGCAAAATATTCGCCGGGACCAGTCTGGAGCCTCCGCATTCGCTCTCGTTCAAGTGCACTCCTGAAAAGTTTGAGGAGCTGATAGAGCTTGATGGCATCATTCCCGCCCCTTATATGGCTCGCAACAAATGGGTAATGCTGGAACATCTTGATGCGTTAAGAGATTCGGAGATCAAGAGCCTGATCCAAGAATCTTATGGCATGATTTTTTCGAAACTAACAAAGAAGGCGCAGGCCGAGCTGAGCGGGACTAGCAGCAAGGGTATTGCTGCGAAACGGCCGACCAAAAAGAGGTGACAGACTACCGATGCAAGCACTCAAAAAACAGAACCTCCTCGAAGATGGTTTGTCGCTCGTAAACAATGAGCCCGAACCGGTCGTTGGACATTCGGGAGTCAAGATCCGTGTCGAAGCCGCATCAATTTGCGGAACTGACCAGAGTATCTACCAGATCACGTCCAAGCCCGGCATGCGCGATGAGATGCTGAGCTACAACGGAGGAGACGTTTCTCGGTACCAGCCGATTATCGTCGGTCACGAGTTTTGTGGCGAAGTGGTTGAAGTTGGCGAAGACGTCCACCCCGGAGTCGCTCGTGTTGGCGATTATGTCACCGCTGAAATGCATATCTTCTGCGGGCACTGCCAGCAGTGTGCTACTGGCCAGCGACACATCTGCAAGAACATCCGAGTAAAAGGCGTGCATCAGGACGGCGCCTTTGCTGAATATGTAGTCGTGCCGTCGAGCAATCTGGTTAATCTGGAACGATTCGGGGGACGGGATGTTATTCCGCCACGCTTCGGTGCTTTTCTAGACGCGCTGGGAAACGCGGTCCATACAGTGATGGAAGGTGGAGTCGAGGGAAAAACAGTCGCGATACTGGGCTGCGGTGCGCAGGGACTGATGTCCACCGCAGTTGCCCGGACTCTGGGTGCCGCTCGAATTTACATAACGGATTTTTCAAACCCGCGCGGATTCGACGCTTTTCATCTGGCGAAGCGGTTTGAGACTGCACGTGAGCTCGGCGCCGACTTCTGTTTCGATACAAATGAAGATGCTGCCCCCGGGCAGCTGGCCGAAATGATTCAACGTGCACGCGACGAACACGGCGGTGGAATCGACGTCGTGCTCGAAATGTCGGGCGCCGAAGCGGCGTACAACGACGCGGGCAATATAGTAAAGAACGGTGGTCAGATTCTTTTGCTCGGAATTCCGTCGCGGCCGTTGCGTTCTTATGATTTCGGGAAGTATGCGGTGTGGAAAGGGGTCACGATTCGCGGGATCTTTGGTCGGCGCTTGTTCGAAACGTGGTATGCGATGCTGGATTTGCTCGCAGCGGAGAAATCGGGACTAAGACAGAAGCTCGAGATGATCATATCCAATGAGCCGGTTCCGCTGGCGGACTTTGAACGAGGATTCGAGCTCGTCAGGAACCACGAAGCAGTTAAGCTTCTTCTTGCGCCCTAGTGACCTGGAGCACCTTGAAAATAATTGGAGGGTTTATGCCGATCTTCAGGTATGTATGCAAAGATTGTGATCACGGATTTGAGAAATTCGTACAAGCTTCTACGGTACTGGAGTGCCCGTCCTGCAAAGGCACAACGCTTGAGAAACAGCTATCAGTTTTTAACCTCGGAAACGGCCAGCGTGCAGTCGAGCAGAGTCCCTCTGTTGGACCATGCGGAAGTTGCGGAGATCCGCGCGGCCCGGGCTCCTGCGCAATCAACTGATAACTCTTGATAAGTTGTTTTTGTTACGAAAGGCGTACGAAATGAATCCCAGCGAACTCTACTCAACGCTGTCACGCGAGTTAGAAAGCATCAAAGAGTCGAAGACCTTCAAGTATGAAGTCCCACTGGAGAGTGAACAGGGGGGCGAGGTGACTGTGCAGGGTCACAACGTAGTGATGCTCGCGTCCAACAACTATCTCGGTCTCTCGAATCATCCTCGCATAAAAGCCGCTGCCCATCGCGGTTTGGATGAGTGGGGCTATGGTATGGCTTCGGTAAGATTCCTTTGCGGAACCGAGCCCATTCACTTCGAACTGGAACGACGCATTGCCAGGTTCGTGGGTTGCGAGGCAGCTATTCTCCATTCATCGTGTTTCGCGGCAAATGAGGCGTTCTTCACTGCGCTGCTCGCGAACGATTTCGGTCAAAGCAACTATCAGGACGTGATCTACAGCGATCAACTGAATCACGCGAGCATCATTGACGGTGTCCGGCTCTGCAGGGCTGTCGCGAAACAGACGGTTTCGCGGCTGTATCGTAACGGCGATGTCAACCACTTGAAGGAGATGCTGGAAGAGGATCGCGATAAGAATTACAGAGTAAGGATTATTGCAACTGACGGCGTGTTTTCGATGGAAGGGTTGCTTGCGCCGCTTCCCGAGCTACGAAAGTTAGCATCTGAGTATAACGCTCTGCTGTTTGTTGATGAATCGCACGCCACCGGCGCGTTAGGAAAGACAGGTCGCGGAACCATCGAGGAGCTTGGCGTGTTAGGCCAGGTTGACGTCG
This sequence comes from Blastocatellia bacterium, assembly GCA_035258805.1. Classification (GTDB taxonomy): domain Bacteria; phylum Acidobacteriota; class Blastocatellia; order UBA7656; family UBA7656; genus Onstottus_A. The sequence continues at coordinate 15,854 of DATFWY010000035.1, forward strand.
TCACCGGGACGTTCGGAAAAGCTCTGGGCGGGGCGTGCGGAGGTTTTATCGCGGGCACCACGCCGCTTATCGAGTTTCTTCGTCAGAAATCACGTCCGTACACATTCTCGAACACCATGCCTCCATCGGTAGTCGCCGCTTCAATCGAGGCGATCACGATGATCGAAGAAGATCCGTCAATCGTCAATCAGCTTCGCGAGAACACGGAGTACTTCCGGCGCCGCATCGTCGAGCTGGGTTTCAAGATCATTGAGGGACGCCACCCTATCGTTCCGGTGATGCTTGGCGAAGCGGCTATAGCCCAGGATATGAGCCAGGAGTTGCTGAAGCAGGGTGTATACATCAAGGGTCTGTGGTATCCGGTTGTGCCGCGTGGCGAGGCAAGATTACGTGCGCAGATTTCGGGGGCGCATACCCGCGCCGATCTGGATCGAGCACTGGATGCATTTAGTAAAGTTGGCAAGGAGCTTGGTGTAATTTGATTAGGAGTGATTCGTGATGCGTGATGTGTGATTCGTGATGCGTGATCCGTGATTCGTGATGCGTGATCCGTGATTCGTGATTTTCGTACTCTTTGTTCGAATCACACATCACGAATCACGGATCACGCATCACGAATCACGGATCACGAATCACGTATCACGAATCACGAATCACGGATCACGGATCACGAATCACGAATCACGGATCACGCATCACGCACCACGCATCACATTTCCCGTTCGCGCCCCATTCCATCCCTTACAAACCTGTTTCCGACCGCTTCGTCACATAACCTCTCGTTCTACTGATTACGGCATATAAACTCTGCCTTGCATTCTGCCTAAAACCGACGGTCATGCGTTCGTCGTCGCATACCGCAAAGAACTCAGAGAGAAGGAGGCATTAGTCGATGAGACTCAATACTTACGCATATCGCATTTGGCTCGCCGCAGCGGTCCTGTTGACCGTTGCTGCAGTCATCTACGCGGCACCAAAAGCAAACGGCAAGAAAATCGAATTCACAACTGAGTCGAAAGAGGCGAAGGATTATGTGGCGCAAATCGTAAACCGGATCGAAACGTTTCAATTCGGTCCGGATCTGAACGCCCTCGCTAAGAAATCAATCGAGGCGGATCCCAAATTCGCGTTTGGCTACTATTTGGTTGCCACCACCGCACAAACCCCGGAAGAGGTTAAACAATTCAACGAAAAAGCGACCGAGATGTCCAAGAGTGCTTCTGAAGGTGAGCGCCGTTACATCGAAGCAGTGCTGTTAACCCGCGCTAACAAATCAAACGAAGCGCTCCCAATGTTCCAGGACCTTGCAAAGCAATATCCGGAAGACCGGATGGTTCAGATGCTGCTCGGCCAGGTGTGCTCGAACCTCGGGAAACTTGATGAGTCTAATGCTGCATTCGAGAGGGCAATCAAACTCGATGGAAGCACGCCCCGAGTGTACACGTTCCTGGGCAATAACGAATTGTTGAAGGGCAACTATGCCAAAGCCCGAGAGCTTTTCAACACCTCGCTAGCGAAGCAGGTCAAAGGCAGCGCGCCTTTTGGGCCGAACTACGGTCTGGCCTTTTCTTACATTTATCAAAACGACTACAAGTCTGCGGTTAAGACGCTTGAGGCGTACGCGGCGGACTATGACGCATCGACCCAGCAACAGAACTTTCCCGCGGTGTTCATTTGGAACTCTATCGCGCGATTGCATCTCGAGTACGGCAAGGCTGAGGATGCAATGAAAGCATATGAGAAAGGTTACTCAACTATCCCGGGAAGCAAAATCGACGAGATGCAAAAGAAGATCTGGCTGGGGCGACTTCATCACGGCATAGCTCGAACGCTTGCGAAGATGGGAAAGAAGGAGGAAGCCTGGAAGGAAGCCGATCTGATTAAGAAGATGATTGAAGAAGGCGGCAAGGACGGCGAACAGTTTTGGCCAGCCTATCATTACCTGACAGGATATTTGAAACTCGAGGGGGGTGATTACGCAAAGGCCGTCGAGGAGTTGAAGCAGACCGATCTGACCGATCCGTTCCATAAGCTTTTGTTGGCTCGCGCTTATGATAAGAGCGGGGATTCGGCGAATGCACAGAAACTGTATAAGGAGATTACGGAATTCAACCAGCTGACGCTGGAAAGAGCGCTCGCGTACCCAGAGGCCAAAAAGAAAATAAAAGCGTGATTGATCGGGGCGACCCATCTTTGATTTGTGAGCGGGTGTTTGTTGGGCCGCCCCATTTTGTACGTCGCGATTATCTTTGTTTAAGAAGCCTTAGCGAGCTTTGCGGACCTTTGCGTCTTTGCGCGAACCATAGCTTCAAGGCGTAGCACTTGCGGTTCTGGTTCGCGCAAAGACGCAAAGGTCCGCAAAACTTGCTGAGGCCTTATTTGAAAACACTCACCCTGCCACGTACTATCAGATCCTGTGAAGAGTTTTTCGATCAGAGTTGCCCTACTCGCACTTCTTTCATTTACCCCACAACCGACCGCGCAAAGCCAATCTTTTAAAGTACCGTTCTCCCAGTTTTCGCTCGAGAACGGGCTTCGGGTCGTGTTGTCTGAAGACCACTCCGCACCGGTTGTTGCAGTTGCCGTCTATTACGACGTAGGCTCGCGCAATGAGGTCAAAGGTCGCACTGGGTTTGCCCACCTGTTCGAGCACATGATGTTTCAGGGTTCCGAGAATGTCCAAAAAGCTGGTCACTTCAAATACATTGAAAGCAACGGGGGGATAACAAACGCGTCCACTCATGCTGACTTCACGAATTATTACCAGTTTCTGCCATCGAATCAGCTAGACCTTGCTCTCTGGCTCGAGAGCGACCGCATGCGTTCTTTGAAGATCACCATGGCGAACCTAAGAAACCAGAAGGATGCAGTAAAGGAAGAGAAGCGGCTCAGCTACGACAATCAGGCATACTGGCCAGCGCTGCTGAAGATGGATGAAATGGTGTTCCGGAATTGGGCCAACGCCCACCCGACTATAGGTTCGATGAAAGACCTCGACGCAGCAAGTGTTTCTGATGTGAGCAGGTTTTTTGCTACGTACTACGCTCCTAACAATGCGGTGCTTGTTATTGCCGGCGATTTCGACTCCGCCAACGCCGAGAAATTAGTCCGCAAGTATTTTGGGACCATCCCTCGACACAAATCGCCTCCGCCCGTGGACGTCTCAGAACCTTTCCAGGTTGCATCACACACCGCCGAAATCGAAGACGCGCACGCTCAGATGCCGGCTCTATCGATCGCATGGAAGATACCCGCGCGCAATTCGCCCGACTTCTATGCGATCGCACTGCTCAAATCAATTCTCTGCGATGGTCAAAGCGCACGTCTGTATCAGAAACTGGTAAAAGAACGAGCGATCAGCCTCGAGGTTCAGGGTACGCTGGAGGAGCGGCGGGGACCGGGACAAGTTGCGGTGTTTACCATCCGCAAGCCGGAGGCGAAGAATGACGACATCCTCGCAATAATTCGGGACGAGATCGAACGGATTAAATCTGATCGTGTAACTGCCGGGGAACTGGAAAAAGTTAAGAATCAGTACCGTCTCGATCAGTTCCAAAGCGGCCAGGAAGGAGAGTACACGAGTCTCCAGACACCACTGGGCAAGGCGCTTGCGCTCGCTGAATTCACAATGTTTGACGGTGACCCGTCACTGATTAATACCGAAATTGACCGGTATCTGTCGGTCACTGTTGAGCAAATACGGGACGTCGCAAAAAAGTATTTTGTGCCGGCAAATACTGCGGTGCTTAGCATCCGCGCATCTGGTGTTCAGCCTCAGCTCACCCCGTCGCAAACAAGATGAGGATGATAGCTCAAACATCGAAGTCCTCGATGATGGTAAGCAAAATAACAAGTTTCCGCGCAAGGTCGCTGGTCGGTATCGCGGTCATCTTGTTTGGTTACCTCGCGATCGCGGCGGGAAGTGTATCCGCTCAG
>DATFWY010000036.1:0-4168 GCA_035258805.1 Blastocatellia bacterium
GGACAGATTGAAGGATGAGGAAAAGATTCTCGACGATCTGTTCGGTCTATATGACATTCGGATTGTCGCCAGAGAAGCAGTTGGCAACCATCCGGCTTTGCTTGTGACTTTTAAACCACGTCCCAATTACAACCCTCAGACCCGGCTAGGCGGCATCATGAAACACGTCGCCGGGCGAGCCTGGGTGAGTGAAGACGACTATCAACTGGTCCGTCTTGATGCGGAGGTCTTCGAGACGATTTCGATCGACTTAGGCGTTCTTGCCAAACTTGAAAAAGGAACGCACATTCTTTCTGAGCGGCATAAGTTCAACGACGAGGTGTGGCTTCCGGCACGAACAGAACTTTTATTCGGGGCACGTCTGTTTATGCTCAAGGGGTTTAACATCCAGCAAATCGTAGAGTATTCCGATCACAAGAAATTTACAGTGGATACGATCCTCACATTCCCCGACCACGAGTAACTACAGAGACATAAAGACACAAAGGGGCGCCGGAGCAATCGATTGCTCCGGCGCCCCCTCTGTGTCTTTGTGTCTCTGTGGCTACTCGACAGGTTCGCGCCGAACCTTTTTGCGGCTGCGTTTGCGTGCAAGCGCCTGCTTTATGCGCTTCTTCTCGCCAGGTTTCAGATAGAAGGAGTGTCTCTTGACTTCCTTGATGATGTCTTCCTGTTGTACCTTTCGCTTGAATCGTCGCAGCGCGTTTTCAATGGACTCGCCGTCCTGAATTCGAACCTCAGCCAATCAATACACCCCCCATCCGGTTGCAATAGACTTCCGATTATCACATACTTCGGCGGTTATGGCGACGTGTCCATTGTGCGCTAGAGGACCAGGCAAACGTTACTGTCCAGCGAAGGGGATGCATATTTGCGCTCTATGCTGCGGGACAAAAAGGGAAATCGAGATCGATTGCCCGTCTTCTTGTACTTATCTCAAGGCGAGCCGTTCATATGAGGCAGAAAAGCCGATCATCGACCCTGAACTCATAGCCAAGATGCAGAAGTACGACAACAATTTCCTCAACCGATACAATCACGTCCTCTCGGCGGCAAATGCGGCCGTTACAGAAGAGCGGATGTCCTCGCCTTGGCTCGTCGATCGGGACGTAATTGAAGTTTACAAAGCACTTGCCACAACTATGAAAACCCTCTCGAGCGGTATCTATTACGAGTCTGTTCCCGAGGGTCCTGTCCGGCTTTCCCTCTTCCGTCGGCTAAAGGATGCTTTTGATGCTCTAATGGCGTCGGACAGGGCCGGCGACCAACCGATTCTGAAAGCCTCAGAAGCCGTCGATGTCCTGGACTTTATAACTTTCGTCGCTCAAATGAATTCCAGCGTTCGCCCGCGTAGCCGTCGCTATTTGGATTGGCTCTCCGAAACATTCGGATATCCACAGCCCCAGCACTCGAGCGGGTTGATTCTTCCTTAACGGCTTGGCGGCGCCATGAAGATCCTGGCGATCCGATTCGCACGGTTGGGCGACGTCATCCTGTTGCTTCCCGCACTTGAATCGCTCAAACACAAATTCCCTGGTTCAGAGCTGACACTGATGACCGGCCATCGGTGTGCGCCGATTGCAAACCTGTGCAGGTCGATCGATCATGTTATGGCCGTGGACCGGGTGGCGATGAGGGATAGTCCAGTCTGGACGTCGCTGCGGGAGATGGCCTCATTAGTGCGGAACGTCCGGCGTAAGCAGTTTGATCTTGCGGTGGACTTTCACAGCTTTCGGGAGACGAACTTGCTGACGTGGCTATCGGGAGCGCCGGTTAGGATTGGGTTGAAGAGGTACGAGGCGGCGTACTGGAGCTTCTGTTTCAATCTGCCGCCGGTGAAGGAAGACAAGACTCTTCACGTAGCCCAGATGTTTGAGAAGGTTGTCGCCGGCATTCCCTCGTCCGTCGTCGTAGATGCCGTTCCTGGTCACCCAACGCTCATCGTTGATGCAGAGAAAGCGAAGACCGCAACTCTAGCTTTGTACGTCGACGCGCCCGTACCAGAGAGGATTTGGCCGCCGGAACATTTTGCCGAGGTTGCCGATTTTGCCGTTGAAAAATTGGGTGCGGCAGTCGTTGTCCTTTCAAGTAAGCAGGGTGCCGAACTCGCCGGCAGAGTTCAGAGGGCCAGCAGAAATAGAGAGCGGGTTTCGCTGGCAACGGACCTCGCGCTTCCCGAACTTGTGAAGATCATTGCTTCAGCGCGATTGTTGATCAGCAATGACACCGGGCCGATGCACATCGGACCCGCAGTCGGAGTTCGGACGCTGGGATTATTTAGCGTTGGATACCCAGAGCATTTCAGGCCTATCGGCGCCGGGGATAAATTCTTGCGCGCCATTCCGATTGAACGAATCCAAGTTGATGAAGTAGTCGAGGTGGTGGAGGAGATGTGGGCTATTGTTGGTCGAGATCCTCAACGCTAATCTTGAGCGACCGCAGAAATTTCAAATCCTGAGCCGTGACTTTGAGCTTCATTTCACCGCTCTTCAGCCCACCAGCAGTTGCCTCTTCGCCCTGATCCGTTTTTGATCGTTTGTTGAAACCGATCGTGGCTTCTAGAACGAGGAAGACGTCATATCCCGCGCTCCTTACGTTCTGAATTGCCTCACTGATTTCCTCAGATTCGGAGAGTGCGTCATTTATCGCGGCGCCGAGTTCCTTCATCAGTTGCTTCAAATTATCGTCAAGTTGCATCTGAGTTCATCCTACGCAGAATGATCGAATTTGGTCAATTCACAATTTAGACAGTTCCCTTTGCCAGCCGTAATGGTAGGCTAGCGTCTATTTTGGTGCACGTTGATAGCCGTTAGGACCTGTGCGTCTTACCCACCATGATTCAAAAATTAAAGATCATTTTTGGCGATTTTCTCAGGGCGCTTCGCCAACTGTGGCTGGAATGTATCGGAGGAATCTTTCTGGGACTCGGAGTCCTCTTCGTCGTCGCAGCCATTCAGGAATACCAGAAGTATGTCAGTTCACCGGAAAGCGGAAGTGGCCGCTTGCTGTTGGTAGTCCTCTCGTCTGCCGTAATGTTTTTTTTCGCTCTTGAGAGCTTCTGGAAAGCTAGGAAACCTCGATAGTGAGTGCTTCCAAGTACAAGTCTTACAGCGATCCGGAATTGGTTTCCATGTGTCTGAAGGGCGATGGCCACGCCTGGGAAGCCCTCATCAGGCGATATCGCCGGCTCATTTACTCCGTGCCGACCCGTTTCGGTTTCGAAGACGCCGACGCGGCAGATGTCTTCCAAGCCGTGTGTCTAAAACTGCTTGAACACTTGCACGAAGTGAAAGATGACCGGAGAATCAGTGCCTGGCTGGTGACAACAACCACGCGCCAGTGCCTGCATTTGAGGGTGCTTAAAACCAGGGAAACTACCGGCGAAGAAGAAAACGTCGAAGACCGGCAAGATCCCGGGATCAACTTAGAAGAATTGCGACTCCTGACCGAGGAACAACAATCCATCCGGGAAGGCCTAGAGGAGTTGGGTGGCCGCTGTCAGTCGCTGATTGGCCTGCTCTATTTCGACAGCGCGTCGCCGAGCTACGATGAAATCAGTCATCAATTGGGCATACCTGTGTCGAGTATCGGACCCACACGGGCGCGCTGTCTAGACAAGCTCAGAACAATCTTGAAAAGGCGCGGCTTCAAATGAATTGCTGTAAACTTTTTGTATTTTTCACAACCATTTAGCTCTCCTATGGTTTGAGAGATACGAATGTCGAAGTCGTTCGTAACAGGAGTCAACGGAATGCGACATACAACTACTGAAGCATTAATGGATTACATCGATCGACGAGTTTCTGAGGAAGAAAAGTCAGTCGTGGACAGTCACTTAAGTGTTTGTAAGGACTGCTCCGAATTAAAGCAGGAATTGCAGTCTTTGGTCGTCCGACTCCGAGAAGATGGAAGCCTGGAGCCTCCCGCTGAATTGGTCCAGTGGGGTGTCAATCTGTTTCAGCCCGTCATTCGAACGGAAAAGGGCGGTCTGCCCAAGTTTATTGCATCGCTTGTGTTCGACACATTTGATCAACCAATGTTTGCCGGCGTGCGCCGAGTAGGCACGCCACCCCGCCAGCTACTGTTCCGCGCCGGTGATGTGGATATCGATGTAAAGATCGAGTCCATGGAGGCGAATGACCGGATCACGCTCGTCGGTCAGGTGTTG
>DATFWY010000037.1:0-69645 GCA_035258805.1 Blastocatellia bacterium
GAGATAAGGTGATTCGCCGGATTTAATCAGCTGGGCGGCGAGCAGGTGAAAGGGTTCATTTCCGAAGTAGGCGACTGATTGAGAATATGCAAGTAGCCCAACTGTTAAGGCGCCAGAAATGAGCCGGAGCTGGATCATTGGGTCATTGAGTCATTGGATCATTGAATCATTGAATCATTGAGTCATTGAATCATTGAGCCATTCGCCGAGTATTGTGTGGGCGCCAAATGATGCAATGATTCAATGTTTCAATGTGTTTCAATGATTCAATTCTTCAATGCTTCAATGATTCAATTCTTCAATGTTTCAATGATTCAATGACTCAATGATTCAATTCTTCAATGACTCAATGACTCAATTCTTCAATGGTCCTTGTGGAAAATTCAGGCCACTGGGTATACTTTTTCCTCTTTGTCGGAACTACCAGTCCTGCAAGGGCGGCGCACCCTGGACGTCGAGATAGATATTAGCTGCAAGCTTTCGGGAACTGAGACTTCTATTAGTGTCAAAGCGACGCCGAAAAACAGGGTGACTCGGTATTCAGCGGATACATGATCCAACGCTAAGTTATACACAGTAATTAAGCGCTATTATGCCGCAACGATACCGGACTGTGATCTATAAGAGGAGTATCGAGAAGGATGAGGAAGGCAGTAGTATTTTCAATAACCGCAGTCTTACTTTTTTCCTGGTTGTTCCTACCCGGTTTAACCGAGCGATTATCGGTCAGCGCACAGGATGACGCACCAGAGATCAAAAAGCTCCGACCCAATCTTATCACTGCAGGTACCCGAACATTCACTATACGCTTAGAGGGCCGTCGTTTCGCAGAAGGAGCCAATGTACTGTTCGACGGAGTGCCCCTGCCTTTACCTCGAATCGCTCGCAAGGGCAAAATCTTGCTCGCAGAAGTAGACGCCTCGCTCATCGCAAATCCAGGTACTCATTCTATACAGGCGCAGAATCCGGATGGCGCGAGCACCCAAACGCTTACACTAACTGTCAGCGCACAAAATCCCGAGTTACAGATCCTACTGGATGGGAACGCGGCACAAGAGGATTCGGGATTGATATTCCTACCAACGCTGCTGACGGATTCGTTCGGCAAAGGATCCACCGTTACAGTTTGGGGAAGAGAAACAACCGTGACGGAGGTGAGCGGAGGCGTTCAGATTGAAGTATCCAATGACTTTGTGAACGACCCGGCTGAGATTCCAATAACTCTGATCTCAAAAGACGGCAGTATCTCGAATACAGAACTTTTCTTTGTAGTCCCCGCTCCTGCGGAAATCACCGGCATTGATCCAGAGGTACTCCAGGTTGGCACGGACGACGTTCCTTTGATAGTTTCCGGTATTTTCAAACCCGGCGCAACCATAGTCGTGAATGATATGGTGCTCGCAACGACTGTTGGTAAGAACGAGCGTCTCGAGGCGACGATACCGGGCAACCTTCGGACCGCGCCCACACAATTGGTCATTCGCGTTGAGCAGGAGGGCATTCAATCGCGAGATACAATCCTGCCGGTCACTCCAACTTCGGATCCATTTATCTTCAATGTTGCGCCCATCAGAATTCGCGTAGGTGAGAAAAGGCCCTCGATTGAGGTTATCGGTGCAAACTTCGGCAAGGATGTTACCGCTTTCATAGATGGGCAGGAAGCAATTATTCGCGTGGCAACCAAGACCACTTTGACCGTCGCTCTGGACAGAGAACTAGCTGTCGGGACTCACACTGTTCAGGTAAAGGACCCGGACGGTAATGCTACGGAGACCATCGCATTCGAGGCCGTACCAGACGTAATGGTGGAGACATTTGTGGGCCTGGCAAGGGTTGGTCTTGATTCGGACTGTGTGCCCGGAGCAGTGGCGCATTTTTGGCGTCCCCGGAGACTCAGCCTCGGGCCGGACGGTCTGCTATACATAACCGATCAGCAGAATCACGCAATAAGGACAGCTGATATCAATTCAGGTCAAGTTTGCACGTTGGCAGGCACCGGCGAAGAAGGTTACAACGATTCAGGAAACACTGCCGGTAAGCCGCCGACGTTTTCGTTCCCAAATGGCATCGCTGTGGACAGCAGCGGAACGATATATGTCACCGAGAACGGCAATAGCGTTATTCGTCGGATTCGAAGATCCGGAGCCACAATAACCGTCGAGACGGTGGCGGGACTATTCCACGAGGTCACTGATAAGGACAAACAGGAGAAGCTCAACAGTACTCGCCAGGGCATCGCCAGCTATAGAGATGCAGGTCAGTTTGACTCTGCATTCAGGCTCCCGGACGAAATAGTAATTGCGCCCGACGGGACAATTTATGTCGCGGATGCCGGCAACAGCGCGATAAGGCGCATTACCCAACGCAACGGTCAAGCAGTAGTTGAAACAGTAGCAGGCAACGGAGTGCCCGGTTTTGCCGACGGAGAGGCGAATAAGGCTCGATTCAACACGCCGACCTCACTTGCGTTGTCCCTGGACGGCAACTTCCTTTTCGTTGCAGATACCAACAACAACCGAGTGCGAAAAATCGATCTCATCAATAACCGAGTTAGCACGTTTGCTGGAGGCGGAAAGGGCGACGTAGTAGACGGGCCGAAGGGCGAAGCGGTGCTCTCCCAGCCGATCGGGCTGGCCCTTGATTCGGATGGCGTTCTCTATGTAACCGAATTTGGAGCCAATGACATTCGTCGCATTGATCCTGCAGGAAACGTCACAAGTCTCGCCGGCCACGGAGGCCAGAAACTGCTCGATGGCCCAGGCCTCGAGGCGAGGTTCGCGCTTCCGCGCGGACTTGCCATCGACAGACAGACCGGAGTCCTGTACATCGCGGATTACGAGAATCTGGTTATACGAAAGATCGCGCTGCGCTAGTGCGCGCGACCTCAAATCGCACCAGGACGGATCCAATACGCAGGGTAGATTAGCTTCGGTGGCGGTAGGTGATACGGCCCTTGGTCAGGTCGTAAGGTGACAACTCGACAGTCACCTTATCACCTGCCAGCACCTTGATGAAGTTCTTCCTCATCTTACCGGAGAGATGTGCGAGGATTTCATGCCCGTCTCCGATTTGTACTTTGAAGGTGGCGTTGGGCAGAGACTCGATCACAGTTCCTTCCACAGGAATCATGTCTTCTTTCGGAATAGCAGCACCTCCTTGTTGTGCTTAGCGATTGATAATAAGTAGAACCTGCTAAGGATACCTCATCCTCTCGATTCAGTCTACGTTGGTATCTAAGACGTGCGGATCATCGCGGATCGCCTTCCGGAATTTCCAAAAAACAGCTCTAAACAATCCAGGACTGGGCCTATTCAGCTTCTTTCGACCTTTCCGCTGAGCACTCACTACAACAACTACGGGCATTCAAGAGGGCGTTTCGAACCTTAAAACTTGACAGTATCGCGCTCATATTTTATGCTGATGGTGTTGCAGATTCGGACTGATCTCGAGTAGGACTGAATGGCGGTTAAGTTTAAGGATTACTACGAAGTACTCGGTGTTAAGCGTGACGCCACCGACGACCAGATCCGACAAGCCTATCGAAAGCTTGCACGAAAATACCACCCTGACGTCAATCCCGGCGATCGGGTCGCAGAGGACAAATTCAAAGAACTTAACGAAGCTAACGAAGTCCTCTCCGATCCCGCGAAGCGCAAACGCTACGATCAGCTCGGTGCAAACTGGAAGAACGGAGCGGAGTTCACTCCACCGCCGGGCTGGGCGCGGACCAACGTCCAGTTCGACGATCTCGGCAACATCTTTGGCGGCGGTGGATTCAGCGATTTCTTTGAAACTCTTTTTGGCGGTATGAGATCCGAGCCGCAGACCGAGCAACGCAGGCGAAGTAGCCGTTCGAGAGCAAGTCGGGGGCAGGATGCCGAAGCAGAAATGGAAATCTCCCTCGAGGATGCGCACAACGGAGGCCGTCATCGGATAACTCTTCAAGGTACGCGTGCTTGCTCTGCTTGTGGTGGAAAAGGAACCACGTCTGGTGTCGTTTGCCCCGCCTGCAGGGGAGCAGGGCAGGTAATGAATCCCAGGACCATCGATGTGAATATCCCGCCCGCTGCTCGAGAGGGTTCGGTAATAAAAGTTAGCAAGCATGGACAGCCAGGAACGACCGAACCAGGGGACCTCTTTATTCGATTAAAGATCAAACCTCATCCGATCTTCACTGTTTCTGGCGACGATATTACCGCCGAGATTCCAATAGCTCCATGGGAAGCCGTACTAGGGGCGACAATTGAAGTGCCTACAATCGATGGAAAGGCGGAAATGAAGATACCGCCCGGAGCTCAGGGGGGACAAAGACTGCGATTGAGAGGGCAAGGTCTCAACAAAAGAGCTGGGGGACGCGGCGATCAATACGTAAAACTGAAGGTGGTCGTTCCGACGCACGCGACGGATCGAGAGAAGCAGCTCTTTCGTGATTTGAGCGAGACGACCAGGTTTAACCCAAGAGCGGGATGGGAGAAGTGATGCGTGATGCGTGATTAGGCTATGATTCTTGCGAGCGCTGGCAGATCGCATCACGAATCACGAATCACGCATCACGAATCACTCATTCATAGTTCGAAAAAGGTAGCAAAGGAAGATTCAAATGGATATCAATCGGTTTACCGAGAAGGCTCAGGAAGCGGTGCGGGCCGCTCAAACACTCGCGACCAGATACAGCAATCAGCAGATTGAAGTTGAACACCTTATGTATGCTCTTCTCGATCAGGCAGGCGGCCTTGTGCCCTCGATCCTGTCGCGAGCAGGGGTCAACGTAGATCCTTTGAAGATCGCGGTCGAGCGCGAGATCAACAAAATGCCAAAGGTTACGGGACCGTCAGGCCCAGTCGATCAGGTTTATATTACTGCCCGATTAAACAAAGTCTTTGTGGCCGCCGAGGATGAGGCGAAGAAACTAAAGGACGAATATGTAAGCGTTGAACATTTACTGCTGGCGATCATCGAGGATGGCGGCCCCGCGTCACGCGCGTTGAAAATGGCCGGGGGCACTCGCGATCGGATCGAGAAAGCTTTGATGGAAGTTCGAGGCCATCAACGCGTCACGTCTCAAAATCCGGAGGCAACCTATGAAGCTCTCGAACGTTATGGCCGGGACCTCACGAAGGCGGCTGGGGCGGGGAAACTGGACCCGGTGATCGGCCGCGACGACGAGATACGCCGTGTGATTCAGGTTCTATCCCGCAGGACAAAGAATAACCCGGTACTGATCGGCGAGCCCGGAGTCGGAAAAACAGCGATAGTCGAGGGTCTTGCGCAAAGAATCGTGCGTGGCGACGTTCCGGAAAGCCTTAAGGACAAGCGAATCGTAGCGTTGGATATGGGTGCGCTCGTAGCGGGCGCAAAATATCGCGGCGAGTTCGAAGAGCGATTGAAGGCGGTTCTGAAAGAGATTCAGGCTTCTGAAGGCGAGATCATCCTGTTCATCGATGAGATGCACACAATAGTCGGTGCGGGAGCGGCTGAAGGCGCAGTAGACGCGGCTAACCTTTTGAAGCCGATGCTGGCGCGCGGTGAATTGCATTGTATTGGCGCAACCACGCTGGACGAGTATCGCAAGCACATTGAAAAGGATGCTGCATTGGAACGACGCTTTCAGCCTGTTCTTGTCGATCAGCCGACTGTGGAAGATACCATCTCGATCTTGAGAGGACTAAAAGAGCGTTACGAAGTACATCATGGCGTTCGCATCAAAGATTCCGCGTTGGTTGCGGCTGCGGTGTTGTCGCATCGGTACATATCGGACCGGTTCCTGCCTGACAAAGCAATCGATCTCGTAGACGAAGCTGCAGCGAAGTTGCGGACCGAGATCGATTCGATGCCCGCGGAGCTCGATGAGATACTGCGCCGGGTTATGCAGCTGGAGATCGAGCGTGAGGCGTTGAAAAAAGAGACTGATCCATCATCACGACTGCGTCTCGAGAAGCTCGAAAAGGAGCTTGCCGACAATCGCGCGAATGCCGATCAGCTCAAGGCTCAATGGCAAGCCGAGAAAGAGGCGGTTCAGAAAATCCGATCCATTCGCGAAGAAATCGAACAGACCAAGGTTGCAATTGAGCAGGCGCAACGCGAATACGATCTTAATCGCGCAGCCGAACTGCAGTACGGAAAGTTGACGCAGCTCGAAAAGCAGCTGCGCGAGTATGAGGATGGACTCGATCGGCAGCAAAACCGCAGCCGCTTACTCAAGGAAGAAGTCGACGAGGAAGACATTGCCGAAGTGGTAAGCCGCTGGACCCACATACCGGTTTCAAAGCTATTGGAGGGAGAGCTTCAGAAGCTGCTTTCGCTTGAGGAACATCTGCACAAGCGTGTTGTTGGACAAGATGAAGCGGTCAAAGCGGTTGCAGACGCGGTAATCAGGGCCCGCTCCGGACTGAAGGACCCGAACAGACCGATAGGATCATTCATATTTCTTGGGCCGACCGGCGTCGGGAAAACCGAGCTCGCTCGCGCGCTTGCGGTATTCTTGTTCGACGATGAACACGCGATGATTCGCATAGACATGTCCGAGTACCAGGAGAAGCATGCGGTTGCTCGGTTAATCGGGGCGCCCCCGGGTTATGTGGGCTACGAGGAAGGTGGACAGCTAACTGAAACTGTGCGGCGGCGACCATACTCTGTGGTGCTGTTTGATGAGATAGAGAAAGCGCATCACGACGTTTTCAATGTTTTGTTACAGATTCTCGACGATGGGCGGCTCACGGATGGTCAGGGTCGTGTGGTTAATTTCAAAAACACGATCGTCATTATGACGAGCAATATTGGCAGTCACTTGATACTGGAATACCATGGCAAGCTGCACGGCGATCAATATGAGGACATGAAGGAAAGCGTATTGGACTCTTTGCGACACCATTTCAGACCCGAGTTTCTGAACAGGGTCGACGAGATCATTGTCTTCCATTCATTGACTGAACAGGACCTAAAGCAGATAGTCGACATTCAACTGGACCGCTTGCGCACAAGGCTTGCAGAAAGACGTATCACCCTGGAGCTTACGGACGAAGCAAAGTCACATCTTGCCCTGGCGGGCTACGACCCAGTGTACGGCGCCCGTCCATTGAAACGGTCGATTCAGCGTGAAATCGAGACGCCGCTCTCGAGGTTAATATTGAAAGGAGATGTGAAGGACAACTCAACTGTACGCGCTGGAGTTTCCGCCGGAACGATAAATTTTTCATTTGGGCCGCTCGCGGCAGAAGCAGAAGGAAAATATTAACCCGGCGATCGAATCGCTAATTTAAGTCTCCGGGGTGTTTGAATGATCGGCGGCAAAGATGCGAATCGGAGGTCGGCGAGCGGTGTGCTATCATTGCTTGCGACGTCGAATCTCAAAGAGATCGGCCGTTAAACGGGTGGAGTGGACAGCAAGGAACAAGGAGGACGGGTATGATTGCAGACGATGACATTAAGCAACTACGCCGTTACAGGCCCGATTCCGATTCATGCATCTTAAGTCTCTACTTGAACGTCGATCAATCAAATGCCTCTAACCTCAACCGCGGTTTCGAGACAAGCTTCGAAAGTATGTTTCGTCAGGTGTTTGATGGTCAAGACTCGAACGAGGCCAGCAAGCAGAGGTTCGAGGCGGAATGCCGCCGCATCCGCCAATTCCTGCGCGACTACATGCCAAAGGGAAAGTCTTTGGTAGTCTTCAGCGACTCGCAGCAGGGTTTTTGGTGGCAGCGAGATCTTCAGGTTGCTTTGCCGTCCGGATTACGCTGGTCGCAGAAACCCTGGGTTCGACCTTTGCTCGAGTTAGTTGAAAGTCACGACCGGATTGCAGTTGTCTTATTAGATAAACAAAGAGCGCGGATCTTTGCGAGCGACACCGGCGAGATAGAGCAGCAAATCGAGATTCTTTCCGACGTACCTAATCGACACTCTACTACCGGAAAGGATCATATAATGTCGCAAGGGCAGATGGAACGCGACCACGACAATCACGTTCAATCCCATGCGAAGCGCACCGCAGATGAACTGTCATCCCTGATCGACCGCCTCAAATTAGAAAGGGTTGTTATCGGCGGTCCAGTCGAAGCAACATCGGTATTCATTGGTTCATTACCGAAACGAATCCAGCAGATGGTGATAGGGACGATCTCCGCTCCGGTCGATGCAGGTACTTACCGCGTTATGAACGAAGTGCGGGATGTACAAGACAAAGCCGAGCAGGAAGATGAAGCAAAGATAGTCGACGCGATGATCACGGCAGCGATGAAGGGTGATAAAGCAGTCCTTGGGTTATCCGACACCCTCTTCGCGATTCAGGAGGGCAGAGTCTATCGACTGGTGGTGGCACGAGATTATCGGGCGGAAGGAAAGGAATGCGGCTCGTGTCACGTATTGATCGCCGACGGCTTAGACACCTGTTCATTCTGCGGCGGCAAGCTCGACGCTGCTCCGGATCTGATTAATCGCGCTTCGCATCGGGTACTGGATATGGGAGGCAAGATACAACTTGTCGCTGGCGAAGCTGCGGCAAAGCTCGCGAGTGCTCGCATTGGGGCGTTGTTGAGATTCTAACGATCGACCAGAAGGAATCAGATGGCATTAATTCCGACAGTAGTTGAGACCACCGGACGGGGCGAGCGTCACTTCGACATCTATTCCAGGCTCCTGAAGGAGCACATCATTTTCCTTGGAACCGATATCGATGAGGCGATCGCAAACATAGTCGTGGCAGAACTGCTTTATCTGGAGTCGGAAGATCCCGATCGTGAAATATCGATCTACATCAACAGTCCGGGGGGATCGATCACTGCAGGATTAGCAATTTATGACACGATGCAATTCATCAGGCCTGATGTAGTCACTATCTGCATGGGTCAGGCAGCGTCGATGGCGGCAATATTGCTTGCGGCCGGCGCGAAGGGTAAACGTTTTTCTCTTCCCAACTCGAGAATCTTGATTCATCAGCCGTCGGTCGAGGGCATCGCCGGTCAAGCTACTGACGTGAAGATTTACGCAGAAGAACTTTTGCGTACCAGGAATCAGCTTTCGAAACTTCTCGCTCAATTGACGGGACAGCCTTTTGACAAGACGGATCGCGACGTAGAACGCGACTTTATCCTGAGCCCAATCCAGGCCGTGGAATACGGACTTATCGATGGTGTTCTAGATTCCCGCGAACTTGAAGGGAAGCTTGTTGGGACGGCGGGCTTGCTGTAATCGGCAGCGGGTTGACGCAGGTTAGAATGAGACACTGTCCGAGAGAGGACCGCACATCTTAATAGCACCAGTGGAGCAACTCATGATGTCAAGAAGCAAGAGGGTGTTCATTGAGCGAATCAGCAGCGAGTACCACCGACCCAGTGGGCCGCTTTGGCAGCCCGCAGTCGACATTTACCGCTGCCCGGATGGTTGGAAAATAAAATTCGACCTCGCAGGGGTCAAGGCGGACGATATCCACATATTGGTCTCGGATGACAAGTTGATCGTGCGCGGAGTCCGCCGCGACACCGTCATCACCGAGGGATGGAGCTACCACCAGCTGGAAATAACCTATAGCCGTTTCGAGCGTGTACTGAAGCTTCCCTGCGATCTTTCGAATGCGGAAATTCAGAGCGAAAGCCGCGATGGGTGGTTCATTCTGCATCTAAGGTGTGTATGAGTGAAGAAGACCTGACCGGGCGCGACTATTTGAATGAAATGATGGCCGAGAGGTGATTAGGGGTATCAATAATGACAGAGACAGAGAATAAAACATTAGAGCTCCCGATTCTTCCGTTGAGGAATACAGTTATTTTTCCTTCGGGTATCACTCCGCTGACAGTGGGACGTCCACTGTCTCTCGCGGCGGCGGAAGCTGCTCTGACAACCGAGGAAAAACTGCTGGGTGTGGTTGCACAGCGCGAGGATAACGAGGCTGAGCCGACGCCAGAAAACCTGTACAAAGTCGGGACGGTTGTAGTCATAAATCGAATGATGCGCTCGCCCGGCGCTGAAGAAGTTTTGCATCTGATCGTGCAGGGACAGGAGCGCTATCGGATCATCGGCTTCACCGAACAGACACCCTATTTGAAGGCTCGGATTGAAATTCTGCCGGAACCGACGCGCGAGAAAACCCCTGAAGTCGAGGCGCTCCAACGTAATATACAGGTACTGGTTCAAAAGGCGCTCAGTCTTTTGCCGAATGTCCCCCCGGAAATCAGGAACATCATTGTGCAGGCCGACGACGCGGTCCGGCTGGCGTATTTCCTCGGTTCTGTGCTCGATCTAACTACACCACAGGAGCAGGCTCTGCTGGAAGCCGACACAGAGAGCGAGATTCTTCACCTGATGCATACCTATTTGACTCGGGAAGTTGAAGTGCTCGAGATCAGAAGCAAGATTGCAAACCAGGCTCAGGAAGAACTGGGCAAGGCGCAGCGAGATTACATCTTGCGCGAACAGATGAAGCAGATTCAGAAGGAGCTCGGCGAGGGTGAATCGGATCAGGCGGAGGCCCAGCTTTTACGCGAGAGAATCGAGAAGGCAGACTTACCTGATGAAGTTCGAGCTGACGCAGAACGCGAACTGAAGAGGCTCGAACGGCTGCCAGCCGCGGCACCCGACTATCACGTTATCAGAACCTATCTTGATTGGATCCTTGATCTGCCCTGGAAGAAGTCCACCGAAGAGGCTCTGGATCTAAATAAGGCCCAGGCGGTTCTCGACGAAGATCATTACGATCTGGAGGAAATCAAGCAGCGTATCCTCGAGCACCTGGCGGTAATAAAGCTTAACCCGAAGACGAAGGCTCCAATTCTTTGCTTTGTAGGCCCACCCGGCGTCGGCAAGACGAGCCTCGGGCAATCCATTGCCCGCGCAATGGACAGGAAGTTTGAACGTATGTCGCTTGGCGGGATGCGTGATGAGGCGGAGCTTCGCGGGCACCGTCGCACGTACATTGGCGCGATGCCCGGCCGAATCATTCAGGCGCTTCGTCGAGCAGGCGTTAACAATCCGGTGATGATGCTGGATGAGGTGGATAAGTTAGGAATGGATTTCCGGGGCGATCCGGCTTCCGCGCTGCTGGAGGTTCTCGATCCCGCTCAGAACTTCTCGTTCAGGGATCACTACCTGGATTTGCCGTTTGACCTCTCGAAGGTGTTTTTTATTGCAACCGCAAATACGCTTTCGCCGATACCTCCGGCGTTGCGGGACAGGATGGAGATCATTCGGCTTTCGGGATACACCGAAGAAGAAAAACTTCATATCGCAAAACGGTATCTTATTCCCCGTCAGATCAAGGAATCAGGGTTGACCGAAGAGCAGGTACATTTCACTGACGAAGCGATTCAGGCAATCATCAGCCGTTACACTCGGGAGGCCGGCGTGCGCCAGCTTGAGCGAAGCCTTGGAAGCGTCGCTCGCAAAATTGCGCTAAAGGTGGCTAAAGCAGAAGGAGATGTCTTCACGATAACGGCCGAGGAGCTGGAAGATTATCTAGGTCATGAAATGTTCTTCCACGAGATGGCTCGTCAACAGCTGCCGCCAGGAGTTGCGACCGGTCTGGCAGTGACTGATATGGGCGGCGAGGTTTTATTCGTGGAGGCAACTCTCCTGCCTGGCTCGAAAGGGCTCACTTTGACTGGTCAGCTTGGCGACGTGATGCAGGAGTCGGCGAAGGCCGCTCTCAGCTATTTATGGTCGCATACCGGCGAGCTTGGCTTTGATTGTGCAGAGAAGTTCGAAAACAGCGCAGTGCACATTCACGTACCTGCTGGAGCCACACCCAAAGATGGGCCGTCGGCTGGTGTCGCCATTGTGACGGCGCTTGCATCGTTGTGTTCGGGCAGACCGGTCCGCAGTGACACAGCAATGACCGGAGAAATCACCTTGAGCGGTCTCGTGCTTCCTGTTGGTGGGATTAAGGGAAAGGTGCTCGCGGCCCGGAGATCGGGAATGAAGCGAGTAGTCTTACCTAAGAAAAACGAACCGGACTTAAAGGATATCCCGGAGGAGGCGTTGCAAGACCTCGAAATACGGCTGGTGGAGCGTATCGATGAGCTTCTCCCTCAGACGCTGACGCCCGCGGGGGATGGACAGGAGGAGATGCCGATTCCGGAGCGAGAGTCAGTGACTGCCGGTAACGAGGTGCGCGTTGAAAGCGGCCAGGCTCGAGGGGAATTGAGCCATTGAATTATTGAGTCATTGAATCATTGAATCATTGAGTCATTGAATCATTGAATCATTGAATCATTGAGTCATTGAACAATTGAATCATTTCGTCATTGTCCCAGTAGATGCTTAAAGAGGCTCAATGATTCAATGACTCAATGATTCAATGACTCAATGATTCAATGACTCAATTCACTTATGTACACTGAGCTGTTCGAGACTATCTATCCAATTAACACCCCACGGAAAGAAAAAGGGGTACTAGTCACAGCGGTTGACCCTTTTGCCCTCGGCGAACAGCTGGGAATCGAGGCTGGTGACCGCATCATGAAGGTCAATCACCGGAACCTCCATGACTTCCTCGATTTTCAGTTTTACACCGGAAGTGAAGACCGAGTGCTCCTGGACGTAATCAAGAAATCAGGCAACCCGATTGCCCTTGAAGTTGAGATTGGTGAAGGAGAGATTTGGGGACTCGATTTTGAGTACTTTTCACCGCGCCAGTGTGCCAACGATTGTATATTCTGTTTTTGCAACCAGAACCCGAAAGGTTCCAGAGAGTCGCTGTTCTTCAAAGATGAAGATACCCGGTTGTCATTCCTTCATGGTAACTACACAACGATGTCGTCAATCTCCAAGATGGAGCTCGACCGCATAGTTGAGCAGCGACTATCACCGCAATACGTCTCCGTTCACGCGACCGATCCCGAAGTGCGAAGAAATCTCCTTGGCCGCAAGCGCCCCGATGACGTGCTTGGCAAGATGCGGTATCTTGCCGAAAAAGGGATCGAGCTTCATGCGCAGATCGTCCTTTGTCCAACGATCAATGACGGTGAGGTGCTGAGACGAACAATTGATGATTTGGCGCAGCTTCATCCTGCGCTTAGCTCGGTTGCAATTGTACCGGTCGTGTTCACCAAGCTTCATAACTATCGAGACAGGCTTACCGCCGTTACGAATGAGTTCTGCGAAACATTGGTCAAAAACCTTAAGCCTCTGCAGAGAGAATTCAGACGACGTCTCGGAACTACTTTTGTTTTTCTCGCCGACGAATTTTACCTTCGAGCTGGCTTACCATTACCGGGCCGCGCACACTACGGCGATTATCCTCAGATTGAAGACGGAGTTGGAATGGTGCGCCGATTTGTTCTCGAATCAAGAAAAACTTTGAAGCGGGATGTAATTTCACAGTTCGGTCTGAAACGGGGATCGCTGTATGGAACGGTAGCAACCGGAGAATTATTTTATCCAATTCTGTCTGGCCAGGTCACCGAACTGAACGAGAGATTCGGCACAAAGTTACGGACGATTGCTGTTCGCAATCAATTTTTTGGTCCGGAAGTTACTGTCGCGGGCCTGATATCCGGCGCGGACTTACTGGCGTCGCAAAGTTTGATCGAGGGGAGCTTCCTGGTGGTACCTGAGCAGGCTTGCCTGAAGTCGGGGAACGTATTTCTCGATGACCTGACTGTCGAGAAACTGGAAGCTGACCTCGGAATACCGGTTTCGCATGGAGGCCCCACCCTTGGAAGCTTGATTCGCCAGGCGAAGGAACTCGAGGCTCGGAGTGAGGTAGCGTAGAGTGTCCCGTCTGCAATGAATCGATTGACCTACATTCCAATTATTCCAACTGGGCTATGACTGACCCGCCGGTCGACTTAAAAAACCTCAAACGGTTTCAAAGCCCGCCTGGCCCGAAAATTTTTTCTATTGCTCCGCCGTCCAGAATTCAATTTCCAATTTTTCGTAAATACTTCCAGAATCTCGGAAGATTCAGAGGGGTTTGAAGGTGTGTAATTTCAACTAAGAGCTTCGTCGACTAGGATTTGACTTGATGACCCATTCGCGGTATTGCGATTGCTTATTCTACAGCTGCACATCCTTAGAATCTCTACCATTCTGTTCTGAACTTGGGGAGAGGTCGCCGCTCGGGCACAGTGGCGACCTCCAATTTTTTTTGGGGTCAATTCGGTCTCTTAAATCTATAGGACCTAGAGGACCAATTGGACCTGTTTGCTCCCAAACTCAGAAGACCGGTTGAGGATTGCGCTTTGGGTTTGAGGACTGGTTCAGGATTGCGCTTTAGGTTTGAGGTGGTTATCAAACCAATCTAGAACCGTGTTATACCAAAGCTCCGAGTTTTGGGGTTTCAGAATCCAATGCCCCTCGTCTGGGTAGACCAACAGCTTTGACTCGACGCCTTGTCGCTGCAACGCTGTAAATAACTGCAAGCCCTCTCCTACCGGAACTCTATAATCAAGCTCACCGTGAATTACCAGCAAAGGCGTCTTGAACTCCTTTACAAACATATGCGGCGACCACCGCGCATACATTTCAGGGTTGGTCCACGGAGTTCCTTTAAACTCCAATTCCGGAAACCATAGCTCCTCAGTTGCGCCATACATGCTGGTCAGATTGTAGACCCCGGCGTGCGACACCAGCGCGCTGAATTTCACCCTCGGGTCGGTGTTATGACCCTCAATCCAGTTGACCATGTAGCCGCCATAACTGCCGCCCGCCGCTCCAATGTGTTCTCGATCTACGAAGGGCATTGCTGCAACATAGGCAACGCCGTTCATTAGGTCTGTGTAAACCTTTCCTCCCCAGTCACCGGAAATCTCGTCAACAAATTTCTGACCATATCCCGTCGAGCCGCGTGGATTAGGTGCGAATACTACATAACCGGCGGCGGCAAACAGCTGCGGATTCCACCGATAGCTCCAGGAATCACTCCAGGCTCCCTGCGGTCCGCCATGAATAAGTACAATTAGTGGCCATTTCTTGGCTGCGGTAAAATTCCAAGGTTTCGTCAAGAATCCCGAGACCCGGGCGCCACCCGCACCTTCCCACGAAATTTCCTCCGCCGGCTTGAGATTGAAGTCGGAGATAAACGCAGCGTTGATTTTTGTGAGCTGAGTAATTGAAGCCCCGATCGAATTTGCTTTGTAAATGTCGACCGGACGCGCCAGCGTCTGCCTTGTAAAGACCAGCGTATTTCCATCGGCACTCAACTGGACATCGTCGTTAAATCCGTCATTGATCAGTTTTTTACCCGGCCCGCCCCCGATCGAGATCTCATAAATCGCCTGGCGACCCTGATCCTGCGCGGTCAAATAAATCCGTTGGCTATCGGGCGAAAATGTGAAGCCCTCGACGGACGAGTCGAACTGCTCGGTCAATGAGTGACTTTGACCAGTCTTGCGATCATAGAGCATTAATTGCCATCGATCCGCTTCGAAGCCTGCTCGGACTTGCGCACGATAACCGATGTAGCGACCATCAGGGGAATAAACGGGCGTCAGGTCATTCGCAGGATTGTCGCCGGTCAGCCTCCTGGAATCTCCTCCTGAAACTGACACGACAAAGATGTCGCCGTTTGTTGATCTTGCCTCATCCTTGTCGGTATTACGCGCATAAGCGAGCTCTTTCGAATCAGGCGAGAATGCATAGTCGACTTGTCCGCCAAGATTGAACGGCGGCGCATCATAGTTTCCGGGAGTCAGATCGCGAGCCTCGCCCCCTTCAGAAGAAACAACAAAGATGTGCGACCGTTTGCCGTCTTTCCAGGTGTTCCAATGCCGATACAATAGCTGATTTGCGATCTTTGCTTTTACTTTAGACGTCGCTAATTTTTCAGCCTCTTTCTTGTTGCATTCATCGTTGTTACATTCAGGGTAAATCTCCGAAGTGAATGCGATCCATTTGCCATCCGGAGACCAAACTGGCGAGTCCGCTCCGGTTGAGATGCTGCTGACCTTTTTTAGAACGCCCGCTTCGCTATTCGAGAAATCCATCGTCCAAATTTGAGATTCGCCGCCACGCGCTGACACAAAGGCCAATCGTCTTCCATCGGGCGACCACCTGGGCGAATGAGAAGAATCCTTTTCTGCAGTCAAAGCACGCGGTTCACCGCCATCTATTGAGATAACGTATATCTGAGTTATCCGTCGGTTGGCCGTCTTATCAGTGTCGGCGATAGTGAAAGCTATCCAGCGACCATTGGGTGAGAGCTGCGGATCGGCTACTCGCCGAACCTTAAGCAGATCATCGATGGAAAACGCCCTTGCCTGCTGGGTTTCCTTGGCCGGCGCCAAACTTAGACAAAACATCAGAATGGCGATTAGGGCAATGACGCGTCTCATTTAGACCTATCCTCCGGAGTTGCGTTTGATGATTACTCGATCTTGCTCAGTAGCAAACGTGATCTTTGTACAGTTGTAAAACAAGGTGAATAAATAACCTTATAAGCTACAGAACGCACACACTGAAGTCAATGCATGGTCGAACTCCACTCCGATCGAAAATAGGGATGTTTCGCGATCAGAAAACGTTGGGCGTATCAGAGAAGATTGATCCTAAGAAATCGAAAATACCACACCGGCAGGCAGAGACTGTGCGAAAAGTCCAAAATACCACCCACGGCACAGTGGGCGGTATTCATCAGTCTTCGGGATGCTAAAGCCGACATTTAAAAGGCTCTACTCAACCACCGAAAAATCAATTAGGTGCCTGGCCCGATCCACTCTATTAACCATCACCCGCAGGCGGTCACCCAGGCGATACTCGCGACGTGTCCGTTTACCAACCAACCGGTGCTTTCGCTCCTGGTATTCGTATTCATCCCCGGCGAGAGTCGAGATATGAACCAAGCCTTCCACGAACACCTCTGCGAGCTCTACGTAAAACCCATATTCCTTCACTCCAGTAATAATTCCATCAAACTCATCACCGACGCGATCGGCCATGAACTCTGCCTTCCGCCAATCCATTAACTCGCGTTCGGCATCTGCTGCAGCCCGCTCACGTTCGCTTGAATGGTCGCCGATCAACTCCAGCGCGGATCGGAGTTCAACCTCTCGTTCTTCAGTCAGCAGTGAACGCGATATCCGCTTAAGCGAGTGCCTGGCCCCAGGATCCATATTGTGCAAATCGTCTCGCTTTCTTCCCTGCTCGATCACTTCACGCAGAATACGATGAACAATCAGATCGGGATAGCGACGAATTGGAGAAGTAAAGTGTGTGTAAGTCTTCATCGCCAGGCCAAAGTGTCCTTCATTGTGCGGCGTATAACGAGCGCGTTGCATAGATCTCAACATCAGATACGAGAGCATCTGTTCTTCTGGACTCCCGCGAATTTCGCGTGCAAGCCGCTGAAATCCACGCTGCGGAACGGGGCCGTGCATTGAAAATTTATGCCCAAACGACGCTGCGATCTCCGCGAATTCCTCCACCTTCATCGGATTGGGCTCCTCGTGTATGCGATAGAGAAGCGGCACGAATAACTTGTCGAGGTGGCTTGCAACTGTTTCATTCGCGAGGAGCATGAATTCCTCAATAAGGCGATGAGCGATATTCCTTTCCGACCGAGCGATCCCGCCGATCTGACCTTCATCGTTGAACCATAGTTCAGCTTCGGGCAAATCAAAATCTATGGCGCCTCGTTCCTCTCTCTTTTTGATCAGAACTGTCGTAAGCTCGTGCATTTTGAGGAGCATGTCTTTGACGTGAGAGTAGGCTAGCGCAGTTTCGCCGTCGGGGTTCGCAATTATCTCGTGTACCGCGGTATACGTCATACGCTCGCGGCTATGTATCACCGAGGGAGTGAGCCGATAATCGATTATTCGTCCACTATGGCTGAGGTTGATAATCGCAGACGTCGTCAACCGGTCGACTCTTGGCTTGAGTGAACAAATGTCATTTGAAAGGCGCTCGGGCAACATCGGGATCGCACGCTCCGGAAAGTAAACCGAAGTTCCGCGTCTAAAGGCTTCTTCATCGAGATGCATACCCTGGCGCACATAAAAGCTCACATCCGCGATATGTACCCCAAGTCGAAGCCGTCCGTTCGGCAGCGCTTCGAGCGATACGGCATCATCAAAATCACGGGCGGTCTCGCCGTCAATCGTAATAGTCAGGCTGTTACGCAGATCCTCACGGCCTTTTAGCTGATTCTCGGAGATTTCATTGGGGATGGATTCGGCTTCGCTCAATGCCGCATCAGAGAAAGTATGGGGTAAGCGATGCTTTCTAATAATTATTTCAACATCGATACCAGGGTCTTCCGGCCGTCCGAGGATCTCGATGATCTTTCCCGAAGGAGGACGGCCGGCAACTGGTGGGGTAGTGATCTCCACATTGACTGCGTCACCATCTTTGGCTTGAAGCGAGCCCGATCGCGGTATGACGATGTTGTACAGGAATCTCTCGTCTATCGGTGATACAAAGCTTTCCGATTTGAGTTTTACAAAGGTTCCAACGACCGTCTCATTGACATGATGCAGCACCGCTTCGATGCGGCCTTCACGACCCCTCTCGCGGATACCGGTCACCCGAGCTATTACTATGTCGCCATTCAATCCTGGCCCCATTGCTCGAGCACTTATGAACAAATCTCCCCGTTCTCGTTCTTTAGGATCATCCGGAACTACAAAGGCGTGTCCGGAGCGCGTACCTCGTAAAGTGCCGATGAGCAATCCGAAAACGTGGCGGCGCCAATATCGCCCGCCCTTGGATGAAACGAGTCCAACACGTACGAATTCTTTTAAGAAACTCAACAGTTGAGAGGACTGGGATTCAGATAGTTTGAGAGCTTCGATGAGATTATCGGCAGTGACACTCCGCTCGCGTGATTTGGGGAGCGATTGCAGCACGCGTTGTGGCGATAGATCGGTGGTCACGATTCTTAGTTTGACACTAATTAAGACCGCTGGTTAGTATATTTTCGCTTCGATTGAATCACAAATAGCCAGACATGCGGATGTGGCGGAATGGCAGACGCGCAGCGCTCAGGACGCTGTGGGAGCAATCCTGTGGAGGTTCAAGTCCTCTCATCCGCACCATTCTCAACGAACACTCTCAACCAGCCATCACGTTAATCAACGCCTTTGGTCTCAATGCTTTGGTATAATGTTCAGACTCATTACTGGATGAGTTCTGCGAAGACTGGTCCTTTATGCTTTCCATCCGGGCAAAACTTACGCTCTGGTATTTGAGCCTCGCAGCATTGGCATTACTTGTTTTTGCGACTGCGATTTACGTCTCTTTTTCGCGCGGCCTGCTGAACACCATTGATGCGTCACTGAACAACCATGCAGAACGCATCGCTCAAGCTGTCGGACATCCTTCGGCTACTGAAGAAGCGAGTCAACCCGGAGTGTTAATTCTGGTCCCACAGTTCGTCTCGGTGCTCAATAGAGATGGAAAGGTAACGGACCAAATACTGGATGCGGAGGGCCACGAGGTTCCAATAACCCAGCCTGCACTTGAACGCGTTGTAAAGGATTGGAAGCCCGAATACGACGAAGTTGCACTATCTGAATCGGAACACGCGCGTACAATTACCTGGCCGGCTCGAGATGAAGACGGCGAGTTGTTCTATGTTGTTGTAGGCCAATCTCTGAAGGACGTCGAGCGAGCCCAAAATCAATTGCTTCTCCTTTTGGCAGTGGCGAACCCTATCGCTCTTCTACTCGCGAGTCTCGGAGGTCTTTGGCTGGCAAATAAGGCGCTAAGGCCTGTTGACAGGCTGACTCGCGCAGCGGAGCGGATCGGTCGCGGCAATCTCAAAGAGAGAGTTGAAGAGCCCCGATCTCATGACGAGATTGGACGCCTGGCGGAAACCTTTAATCAAATGATCGGACGCCTGGAGAGCGCTTTCGAACGCGAGCGTCAGTTCACAGCTGATGCATCTCACGAGCTCAAGACGCCTCTGGCAGTTCTGCGAGGCGACATAGAAGTCGCACTTCGGCGGGAACGAACACCGGAAGAGTACAAGAGGGTTCTCCACTCGAGCCTTGAAGAGATCGCACGGCTAACCAAGCTGGTTGAGGACCTGTTGACCCTGGCGCGCTCTGATGCCAATGAAGCGGTACTCGAGCTCGAAGATGTGGAGCTGGATCGACTAGCATCGGAGGCACGGGCTTACATCGCTCCGCTCGCACATTCAGCGGGCGTCTCATTGAGCTATCAGCCACCCGACGCGCCTGTAATCGTTGAAGGGGATCACAAGCGATTGAAGCAGTTGTTGGTAAACCTTCTCGATAATGCGATCAAGTACACCTCCGACGGCGGCAGTGCAAAACTATCGCTCGCGGTAGAAAACTCCTCCGCGGTCATTGAGGTAGCGGACACTGGCCGCGGAATCCCCGCTAGTGCCCTGCCTCATATCTTCGATAGGTTTTATCGACAAACCGATCCTCGAGACTCTCGGGTAACCGGTTTTGGACTGGGCCTCGCGATATCAAAATGGATCGTCGATGCACATGGCGGATCGATAGAAGCTCAAAGCACCGCCGGCGCAGGCACAAACTTCATAATCCGCCTTCCGCTGGCCAAAAGAAACGGGACCGGGGCCTGACCCGATCTGCTCCTCCCAGTCAAAGCGAGTCGGAAATGCTTTCCGGAATATTTCTTAGCTTTCTTCGTATCTCGTTCGACACTCACCGTACGCGCATGCCAGAATTCCATAGAACCGAATGAGGCAGGTAAGACTTTTATCAGCGGGCAGATTGGTTGCGCTTGGTGTATTCCTAACCATAGGCGCGGCGCTTGTCGTTTATCTTGTTTTCCGAAACAAGCACGTTCAACAGGAACCCGGCAGGCCAAAGCTCCAGGGTAAAGTTGTTGCGGTGTTCAGCAACACCCACTACTCCCACGAGGTAAACGGGCAGGTACGATTTAACATAACCGCAGGAACTGATCGGACTTATCAGGATGGAACTCACGAACTCGAGCAGGTCAAACTCGAGTCCTACGGCTCCGCAGGCAATCGACACGATGTCGTCACCTGCGACCGCGCAAAAGTTAGTGATCCCTCCGACCTCGAAAAACTCGATGCTGAGTTCATTTCTAATGTTGTCGTGCAAACCTCTGAGGGACTCACTGTAAAAACAACCTACCTTCACTACGATCAAACTACAAACACTGTTGATACAAAAGAGTTGGTTGAATTTTCAGGACGCAACTATGAAGGTCGTGGAACGGGCGTAATCCTGGAAGCTGCGATTGAGCGCGCAAGTCTCCTTAAAGATGTCGACATAACAATCAAACCCGAAAGCGAATCGGCCAGTGACT
Organism: Blastocatellia bacterium; assembly: GCA_035258805.1. Classification (GTDB taxonomy): domain Bacteria; phylum Acidobacteriota; class Blastocatellia; order UBA7656; family UBA7656; genus Onstottus_A. The sequence continues at coordinate 21,193 of DATFWY010000037.1, forward strand.
TGAAAGCGCCGGAGAGCCGCGCTGCTTCATCGCAGGAGGAAACCCCGGAAGAGAGAGAGGCTCGCAAGGCTCGAAAATGGGCGCTTAAGCAACAGAGACGACGCGAGGCCGAGGCCCTCGCTCAGGCTAAAGCTTCCGGGTCAACAGAGGACAAATTGGCGCGTAAGAAGAAACGAAAGGAAACAGCAGAGAGCGCGGCTGGAGACACGCCTCAACTAGTCGCGGCAGGTCCAAGGGCACGGAAGTCGGAACCCGGAAAACCCGCTGTAAATAAACCAGTAAGGATTCAAAGCGAATCGGCGATACTGGACAAGAAGGAACATCAGATTGCGTTCAATGGCCACGCAACAGTTACGCAGGACGCCGATGAGATGCGGGCAGACAAAATGGTCTGTTACACCGATGCTTCAAATCACATCGAACGAATAGAGGCTCGCGGCGGTTCATATCTAAAACAGACTGATAAAGCGGAAATCAGTTCGCCGGATATGGACTTTTACTTCGGCGAGACGCATCAACTCTCGCGAGCAGTTGCGCTGGGCGGCGCATCGACACGGTCGTTGGGCGTCGATCCCGTTCGAGAGGCGAGCGCTGACACCATCGAAGCTACCTTTGTAGAGAGTGCTCAAGCTAGTTTGGTTGATACGATCAATGCGCAGGGCAATGCGTTGATGAAGATTCACGCGCCGACGGCTACGGCCAAAAACGCAAACCCGACCGTGCGCGAACTTAAGGCGGATAATGTTTCCATTCAATTCTTTTCTGACGGTCGGAATATCAAATCCGCTGAGGCCCACGGCAAGGCCGTACTGACTGTTACGCCAGTTCGCCCCGACCGTCGCGCAGACAAAAAGACCCTGCACGCGCCAAATATGGAGGCTTCTTTTTACGACACCGCCAACCGCATAAAATCCTTTTTCGCTAAGGAGAACGTAAGGGTTGAGATCGAGCCGACGGTACCGGATGCTCATCCTACACGCGTCACGACCAGCACCTCGGCAAGAGCAGACTTTTTGGAAGACACCCAGGACATCGATCGGGTCATCCAGGACGGCAACTTCAAATACAACGAAGGTGATCGGAATGGCACAGCAGATAAGGCCACATACGATGGACAAAAAGAGGTGCTTAATCTACGCGGAGGACGGCCGATGGTATGGGACGCCAAAGCGCGTACCCAGGCAGATGAGATCGATTATGATCGGCAACGGGACGAGACTCACGCACGCGGAGATGTCCGCACGACCTATTACAGCCGTGAGACAACGAACGATTCGACACCGTTCAAAAACACCAAATCGCCTGTGTTTATTACGGCCGAACGTGCCGACGCTCAAAATGAGGCAGGAATAGCGGTTTACACAATAAATGCTCGCGGCTGGCAGGATGACAACTTTATTAAGGCAAACAGAATAGAGCTCTATCAAGACGACAAACGAATGGTTGCGATCGGTAATGTCGAGAGCGCGCTTTATCAGGCCAAGCGCGAAACATCGCCGGGAACTAAGGAGGTGGTTCCAGGTTTTGCGACGGCGGAGAAGATGACCTACTCGGATCCCGAAAGGAAGATTCATTACGAAGGCAATGTGAAAGCGCGGCAGGGTACGGATCGGATCGAAGCAGCCTTTGTTGATGTTTTTCTGATGCAGGAGACCAATGAGGTCGATCATCTCACCGCTGAGGGGAGCGTGGTGCTGACCCAGCCAGGACGGCGCGGGGTGGGCGATAAGCTCGCGTATACGTCTGAAGACGGTCGAGCAATTTTGACGGGCAAATCCGCGCGAGTCGACGACGTTGAGAAGGGCTCTACAATGGGCTCTCAATTGACTTTCTATAGTCGCGATGATAGGATTGTCGTCGAAAATCAACAGGGTACGGGCCGTGTCCGATCGACGCATCGTTTGACTAAGAGCAAGCAGAATTGAAGCATCAAGATGATAGAAGAAGTGTCCGTGATCGAAAGCACGACCGGTGACGCCGAGCCGCAATCCAAGATTCCACTCCAACAAATCAGCGTATTGTCAGTCGAGAGCCTGCAAAAGTCTTACCGCAAGCGCAGAGTGGTCGACAACGTATCGCTTGACATACATCAGGCCGAGATTGTCGGTCTCCTGGGTCCCAACGGGGCCGGCAAAACCACGATTTTCTATATGATCGTGGGTCTCGAACGACCAGACTCAGGCAAGATCCTTCTTGATTCCAAAGACATTTCAAAACTGCCGATGTATTTGCGCGCGAGGGATGGAATAAGCTACTTGCCCCAGGAAGCATCGGTTTTCCGGAAACTTACGGTCGAAGAAAACATTCTTTTGGTGCTTGAGACTTTGCCGCTTACCAAAGCGGAACGGGAACATCGCCTTGAGTTATTGCTCAGCGAACTCGACATCGCTTATGTGCGTCACACTAAGGCGTACCAGCTATCCGGGGGCGAACGGCGGAGGACTGAAATTGCGCGGTGTCTGGTTATTGAACCCCGGTTTATTCTGCTGGATGAACCGTTTGCGGGAATTGATCCAATTGCGGTTATTGATATACAGCGGATTTTGCAGAGGCTGCGCGAGCGAGGCATCGGAGTACTGATTACCGACCATAATGTGCGAGAGACTCTGGCGATTACCGACAGAGCGTATATAATTAATGACGGCAAGATTTTTCGCGCGGGGACCCCTGAGGAACTCACTCGCGACGAAAATGTGAGACGCGTATATCTAGGGGAGAATTTTAGAATGTAGTCAGTTGTCATTGGGCATTTGTTTTTGGTCGTTTCTCATTTCTGAGTTCTGTTAACAAATGGCTATGACCAGATGACAAGAACAAATGACAATTGAAGAATGAACTATGTCGGTCAAGCCACACCTAAGTACGAGCCTTTCTCAACGCCTTGTTTTGACGCCGCAGATGCGCCAGCGGATCGAGTTGCTGGCAATGACCAAGCTCGAGCTTGCGGACATGGTCCAGACCGAACTTTCTGCAAATCCCGTCCTGGATGAAGTGGCACCCGGAGAAGGGGTTGATGATAATTCTCCGCTCGCAGATGAACTCGCAGCGGTCGACGCTACTACCGCAGATATCACCAGCCCCGGAGAGACAGCTACACCGCAGTCCGCGTCTGCGGATGGAACCGCTCCTGAAGCCCTTTCACCAAGCGAAGCAGTTACCACAAGTACTACCACCACTGAGGCCAGCCCAGCGGATGGCGAAGCGGAGCCGGAACGTGAGCGAGATCCGTTTGAAGAGGTCGATTTCGGATCGACCTTCGAAGAGTACCTTGATCCCGGTTACAAGACGCACGAATACGAAGCAAAGGATGAGGTCTCATTCGAGAACATGCTCACTCGTCGAGATTCGTTATACGAGCAACTCATCTGGCAGCTTCATCTGACTGAATGCTCTGACGAAGTGCGGGCGGCCGGCGAAGCAATCATCGGTAACCTCGACGAAAACACCGGCTTCCTCGATGCGACCGTCGAAGAGATCGCCGCGATGGGACCGTGGCCGGTTGAAACCGTTCAAGAGGCGGTCGCCATCGTGCAACGACTCGATCCGGTCGGATGCGCGGCTCGCGATGTCCGCGAATCGCTGTTGGTTCAACTCGATTACTACGGCTTCGGCGATCGGCTCGCGGTTCAAATGGTGCGAGATCATCTGGAGAGCCTACAGACCCACAAGCTTCCTGACCTGACGAAAACCCTCGGAGTTCCCCTCGAGCAGATTCTTGAGGAGATGGAGATAATCAAGAAACTCGATCCGAAGCCTGGCCGCAAGTACTCATCAGAGGAAGCGCAGCCGGTGGTTCCGGAGGTCACAATCGAGAAAGTCGGGGACGACTACATAATTCGCTTCGAAGACGATGGGCTGCCGCACCTCCGCATCAACAGGACCTACAGGCAAATGATGGAGTCGAAGGATTCCTCCAAAGAAACCCGCGACTATATCAAAGAGCGGTTCCGCTCAGCGGTCGATTTACTGAAGAATATCGAACACCGGCGCCAGACTATTTATCGAGTCTGTCACTCGATAGTCGATCGCCAGCGTGACTTTCTCGATCATGGCATCGAGCACTTGAGACCGATGATGTTGAAGGACATCGCCGAAGATATCGGAATGCACCTGAGTACAGTCTCGCGCGTTGTAAATCGCAAATACGTGAACACGCCGCAAGGTGTCTATGAACTACGCCGCTTCTTCACTGAGGGAATGCGTAGTGACACCGGTGAGGATGTGTCAACGCGAGTGCTCAAGTTGAAGATCAAGAAAATGATTGAAGCTGAAGACCCCCACCATCCGATTACCGACGACGAAGTGGCCAAGCGTTTGGCCAGGGACGGCGTGAAGATGAGCCGTCGCACCGTCGCAAAGTACCGCGACCAGATGCGCATCCCAGGCTCGAGAGAGCGCCGCGCCATCGTATAAGTTTATATATCCGATCGCGGTTCGGATTCTTAATGATCGCAAGCCATGCTTCCTCTTATCCTCAGTCCGACACCAGCGATCCAAAGCCAAGGGAGATTATAGATGGAATTCGAGTTCACTGGTCGTCACATCGACATAACCCCCGCAGTAGAGGCCCTGGTCCGCAAGGAGCTTGGCAAGCTTGATAAAGTGCTCGATTCTGCTCCGATGCGGGCACACGTGACGGTTTCCGCGGAAAAACATCGAAAGCGTACGGAAATAGTGGTCTATTGGCGCGATAGCGTCTTCACAGCGGTTGGTGAGAATTCCGATCTTTCGCAATCCGTAGCAGCGGCAGCAGTCAGGGTTCAAAAACAGGGTCTTCGGTTGAAAGAAAAATTCCACGCCAAAAAGCGAGGACGACAACCAACTAGAGCGGTGGCTCCAGTGCCGGGTGGAACTCTGGAAGCCGCCCCCAACGCTCCAAGAATAATTCTTCAGCGTCGGTATCGAGTTAAACCGATGACTCCCGAAGAAGCGGCAATACTTTTGGCAGACACCGATGACCAGTTCATCGTGTTCCGTGACGCCGAAACGAACAGGGTGGGCGTTCTTTATAGCCGCACCGATGGTAACTTCGGCTTGATAGAACCGTGAAAAGACAGAAGGCAGAAAGCAGAAAGCAGAAAAGCAGTCGGCAGTAGGCAGAAAAGCAGTCGGCAGTAGGCAGAAGGCAGTCGGCAGTCGGCAGTCGGCAGAAAGCAGTAGGCAGAAGGCGGGTAGGCAGCTGACAAAATTTTTAGGGCCGTATTACTGCTGACTGCCTGCCGCCTTCTGCCTACTGTCTTCTGCCGACTGCCTACTGTCTTCTGCCGACTGCCTACCGCCCACTGAGCTTCTATATGCCTGTTTCTGTTGTCATCATTACCGGCGTTTCGGGGTCGGGGATGTCTTCGGCGCTCAAGGACTTTGAGGACCTCGGATACTTCGCGATAGACAACCTGCCCGCCCAGCTTATCCCAACTTTCGTCAGGCTTTGTGACGATTCGCAGGAAATCGACAGGACAGCTTTCGTCGTTGACGTTCGCGCGCGGGAATTTCTCAACAGGTTTCCCCGAATGTACCAGGAACTGAAGGAAAGGGGAGCGAACATTACCGTGCTCTTTCTGGAAGCCGATGACGACGTTCTGCTGCGCAGGTATAGTGAAACCCGCCGACCACACCCTCTGCCCGATCAGACCGTGCGTGAGGCGATAAGACAGGAACGAGAACTGCTCTCCGAGATCCGCGAGCTTGCCGACCACGTCATCGATACGTCGGAACACACCGTGCACTCGCTGCGAGAGGTGATCCGGAACCAGTTCGCCGATAAGAGCGGGGCGCACGAGTTGAATGTAACCATCTCGTCTTTCGGGTTCAGGCACGGATCGCCGCGAGGTATGGATATGGTCTTCGACGTAAGGTTTCTGCCCAACCCGCACTTTCTGGCAGATCTCAGGCCGCTAACCGGACTCGATCCACGAGTCATAAAGTACTTGCAATCAGAAAGTGAGGTCGAAGATACTATCGCGCGATTCGTCGACCTGCTCGCATATCTATTGCCGCGGTTTCAGCGTGAAGGAAAGAGTTACCTGACAGTCGGCGTCGGATGTACGGGCGGGCGCCATCGCTCGGTTATGGTCGCCGAGGAGATCAGCAAAAAGCTGAAGGCACTTGGTTACGAGTCAAACGCAGTGCACCGGGATCTTGATAAGGACGAACACAGATACAAAGTCGATGGATGAGTTGTCATGATTGGCGCGGTAATAGTAACCCACGGACAACTGGCTAATGAGCTTGTCTCGTCCGCAGAAATGATTGTCGGCGAGATCACTCACATCACTGCGGTTTCAATAGGTTGGCACGATGACGTCGATGTGGCCCGCGAAGAGATCGAAAGAGCGATCCAGCGGGTAGATGCAGGCGACGGAGTGCTTCTCCTGACCGATATGTTTGGCGGAACACCCACTAATATTGCGGCGAGCTTTCTGGGTTGCGCGCCGGTGGAGGTAGTGACTGGTGTGAATCTGCCGATGGTTATCAAGCTGGCAACTCAGGAAGCTGATGAAACATTGCCCGACCTCGCGCGCCGTGTTCGAGATCAGGGTCAGCAACAGATTCATCTCGCGAGCGATATACTTACCCCTAAGAAAAAGTGACCGGCTGTTCAATTCTGGATCTGATTCTCGGACTTGCATTCCAGCAGTGCAACGTAAATATCTCCGATCAGAAAGGCCTGGTGTGAGACTGAAAAACTAGTTCATGGTCCATGCGCCGCAAATCCGAGATCACAATGCAGCGGTTGAATCCTTCCTGTCCGTTTCAGACCTTCGTGTTCATTTCCATACCGAAGACGGCGTGCTGGAAGCAGTGGGAGGCGTGAGTTTTGAAATAGGCAAGGCTGAAACGCTTGGTCTGGTTGGCGAAAGCGGCTGCGGGAAATCGGTCACCGCCTATTCGATTCTGAAGCTGCTGCCCGTCCCGCCGGCAGAATATGCCGGCGGCCAGATAAACTTTCGCGGCGAGAATCTTCTCGGCTATGACGATAAGGCTATGCGATCAATACGTGGCAACCTTATCTCCATGATTTTCCAGGAGCCGATGTCCTCGCTTAATCCGATAATGCCGATTGGAACTCAGATTACTGAAGCGATTCGCCAACACCGAAAGACATCCAGGAGAGAATCAAGACAGATTGCCATCGAAATGCTGCGGAGAGTTGGAATACCTTCAGCCGAGACGCGATTCAAGGAGTACCCACATCAGCTCTCGGGAGGAATGAAACAGAGGGCGATGATTGCAATGGCCCTGGTTTGCCGTCCGGCGCTGCTGATTGCCGATGAGCCTACGACGGCGCTTGATGTGACGATTCAAGCGCAGATCCTGGAGCTGCTCAATGAACTTCAAGGTGAACTGGAGATGTCCATTTTGCTGATCACTCATGATCTTGGAGTTGTTGCCGAAACGTGTGACCGAGTAGCGGTCATGTATGCAGGAAAGGTAGTCGAATCGGCTCCTGTAGAGACACTCTTTTCACAACCGAAACACCCGTACACACATGGATTGTTTCGCTCGCTCCCTACACTGGGAAAGCGAAAAGATCAGCTTGATGTGATTCCGGGAGCGGTCCCAAACCCCTTAGATTTTCCATCAGGGTGCAGGTTTCGCACCCGGTGCCCGTTGGCACAGGATATTTGCAAAGAAGAACCGGCGCTTCGCGAGATTGAGTCAAATCACATCGCCGCCTGTCACTTTGCTGAAACGATAGAATAGGTCCTACTCAATATTGGTCCTATTGCATTCGGTTTGCGACACTGAATCATGGACGACATCCTCATCGTCGAGAACCTCATCAAACACTATCCGATTCGCAGAGGTGTCTTTCCAACAACAGTAGGATACGTTCGTGCCGTTGATGGAATCTCGTTTTCAATCCCGAAAGGAAAAACTTTGGGCCTTGTTGGTGAGTCGGGATGCGGTAAGACTACGACCGGGCGAGTGATCTTACGTTTGATCCCTCCAACTTCCGGGCAAGTGGTGTTCAACGGCCGCGACGTATTTGCGATGAATGAGCACGATCTGCGCAACGTGCGTCGCGAAATGCAGATTATTTTTCAAGACCCATACGGCTCACTTAATCCTCGAATGACTGTTGGAGCCATGTTGGCGGAACCTATTCTTGTACATCACGTCGAACCACAGAACCTGAACGGCTATTCGCCTGAAGCATTGGAGTCTGTGGACACTGGCGGGCGCCGTCTCATAAGCTCGAACCGGCGCCGGGCGATGCAGAGAGTTGATGAACTTCTCCACCTTGTCGGACTCAGCCCCGAACACGCAAGCCGTTACCCTCACGAGTTCTCAGGTGGTCAGAGGCAACGCATTGGGATTGCGAGAGCGCTGGCATTGAATCCTAAGCTGATTGTCTGCGATGAGGCAGTCTCGGCACTCGATGTCTCGATCCAGGCTCAGATATTGAATCTCTTGCGCGAGCTTCAAAAGGATTTTGGGATTACATATTTGTTCATCGCTCACGATCTGGCCGTGGTAAAACACATATCAGATCGAGTGGCGGTCATGTATCTTGGTGAGATCGTGGAGGAAGCAGATACGGCTGAGATTTTCTCGAATCCACTTCATCCGTACACCCAGGCGTTGTTGTCGGCGATACCGGAGCCTGTTCCAAAGAAGAAGGGCCATCGTGTTCGGCTTGAAGGTGATGTTCCAACCCCCATCGATCCACCGGCGGGTTGCCGATTTCATACTCGTTGTCCGATAGCGATTGAGGAGTGCAAGCTAGCGAAGCCACCGCTGGTTGAGCTTACCCCGGGCCACCGGGTTGCGTGCATTCGAACAGATGTATCGGGCGGTTAGAAACACTGAAGAGTCGGGAGCAAAGTAGAAGTGTTAACGAAGTCGTCCGCTTTTTCTTTAATCCCACCAACGCACGTTGGTGGGATTCCCAGAACATCACTGATCGATGATAGTTTCCTGTGGGGTTTCGGGCTGAATCTCGCCTTCCTTGACTTCACGTATGTCCCTTACTTCCTGTACTACTTCCTGCACCCGGATGAATGCTCCGCTGTTTCGAGTTGATATGTGATAACTTCCAGACTGACTGTAACCGTGGTTGTAACGACTATCCGCCTTCGTGATCTCTTCAAGGTGGGAATCAAGCTCAATAAATCGATCGGCAACATCGATCAACCGCGGACTGGTATTGCTTCGAAAACCGGCCAGCTCCACTCGCACGCCTTTATAAGCAACAGCGTTTATTGCGTAAGCGAAGTCTTCGTCTCCTGAAACCAGCACCGCGGTGTCGTACTTGTCTGCGAGCGAAAGCATGTCAACTGCGATCTCGACGTCAAGGTTGGCTTTTTTGGTTCCGTCCGCGTAGGTCTTCAATTCCTTTTCGACGACTCTATATCCATTCCTACGCATCCAGAGCAGGAAGCCCTGCTGTCGTTCGGCTTTCTCATCAACCCCGGTATAAAAGAACGCGCGCAGAAGCGGAGAGTCTCCTCTGAGGAAATTCAAAAACTTGGCGTAATCAATTTCGACTCCGACCGATCTTGCTGCGTGAAACAGGTTATTTCCATCAATAAAAATGGTTATCTTTCCCCGCATAAACCCTCTATGATCCGTATCTTTCAAACAAATGTTTTATACATTCAATGTCTAACATACGGTTTAGAGGAGGTGCAAGTGAAGGCCATCCGGTCGACGTTCGCGGATGTTAGATATTAATTGCGCTATCAACTACTGGTCTGGCCGCTCATCCTCAGGCAGAGTTGACAGCAGCTAAGAGCGCCAGAGAAAATGATTCTTGCTAACATAAACATATCAGTATCTATTGTTTGGGCCGCAGCGTTGAGAATCCACCGGGCGGCCCACTCGATTTTAAGTATGATTAAACGAGTATTCCTTGCTTCAACAATCCTCCTGACTCTCCGATTGGTAGCCCAAGCCGCGCCAACCGACACCATCGTCGCAATGCCTTTCGAAAACCTGTCTGGCCGAGCCGAGTATAACTGGGTGGGAGAGAGCTTTGCCGCAGCTTTGGCCGATCTGTTTGATAAGCCTGGACTCGTCGCTATCAGACCGGACGAGCGAAATGTAGCTTACAAACAGGAGGGTTTGCCCCCGACGGCAATCCTGACCAGGGCTACGATGATCAAGATCGCAGAACGCGCCGGCGCTAACCTGGTTGTTATGGGGACCTACCGTATCGCCGGCGAAGGGCGTGAGAGCACGATCACAATCACCGCGAGGGTAGTCGATATTCGCGAGGGTCGTCTGGTTGGTAAGGAGTACAACCGCGGAGGTCCGCTCGTGGACTTGCAGAAGCTGCAAGGTGATCTCGCATACGAAATACTCTATCAGCATAACCAGGCGCTGCCGTTCTCCCGCGATCAGATCACTACTGACGCGACAATCGCTCCAATAGGTGCCTTCGAAAACTTCATCAAAGGCACGCTGACTCGAGAACGGGACCCGCGGATTAGCTTCCTCGAACGATCAATAAAAGAATTCTATGATAAGACAAAGACCCAATATATTGCCGCAATTTTTGAGCTCGGCCGGATTCGCTTCGAGTCCGGAGAGTACAAAGAAGCGCTCGAGCAGCTCGTACTCGTCGACGAAAAGAACCAGCGTTATGACGAAGCGCAGTTCTACATCGGTGTGGCGCAAGATGCGCTCGGGCAAACGGACAAAGCGCTGGCCACGATGAAGAAACTCGCCGGGCGGCTTCCGCTTTTTGAGGTTTACAACAACATCGGCGTGTTCCTGGTAAAGCAGAAGCAATACAAAGACGCTATCGATCATCTCAAGCCGGCAATGGACGCGGCGCCACGTGATACCGATACGTTGTTTAATCTGGGCTATACGTACTTTCTTGCAAAGGACAATGCAAATGCAGTTGCTACGTTGAGGACCGAAACAAAACAGCGAGCGTCGGATGGCGAGGCTTATTACATCCTGAGCAAGGCATTGGCGGCGCAAGGCGACCAGGCTGGCGCCAATGCCGCGTCCGATCAAGCGAAAAAACTCCTACCTTCGTACGCGCAATGGGAAACTAAGGGTGTGCCGTTGGTCAGCCGCGTCAAAACCAGCTTCAGCAAGATTAATTATTACCGCTATAAACGCGAGCAGGATGAGCGACTGAATGCGCAGACTCAGATCAGCAGCCAGCCTCCGCAAGTTGATCAGCTTCTCGAGGCTTCGCGTGCTGCGTTTATGGCCGGGCGAGACGCTGAGGCGCTTGGAACGCTGGGGAAATTGTTGCAAATGTCTCCTCAGAACTACGAAGCACACCTGTTGATGGGACGACTGTATGAGCGGCAGGGCGATTTCGAACGCGCGAGCAACGCATTGAAAGCCGCGGTGTTCTGGAATCCCAAACTGGTGCCTGCTCACGTTTTGCTTGGCAGGATTGCAGTGTTGAAAAACGATTGCGCAGCGGCCCAGGTCTCGGCAAACAAAGCATTGCAAATTGATCCTAACGACCAGGACGGGCAGGCGTTGAAGAGGCTGATTGAGCAGAAGTGCAAAACCGGCGCTTGATTGAATAGGTCCTATAGGTCCTATTTTCACTTACCCATTCATTTACGGAGGCACCAGGATGTCGCAGTCAATCGACTCGATCCTCAAAGAAACCCGACTCTTCAGTCCGCCAGCTGGGTTCAGCCAAAAAGCTCACATCCAAAGCGTTGAACAGTACGAGAAACTCTATCGCGAAGCCCAGGAGGACCCCGAGAAGTTCTGGGGTGAAATCGCAAGCGAGCTTCATTGGTTTCGAAAATGGGACAAAGTCCTCGATTGGGAAGCGCCGTGGGCGAAGTGGTTCGTAGGCGGCCAGATAAATCTCTCTTACAACTGTCTGGATCGACATGTATCGACCTGGCGGAGAAACAAAGCCGCAATAATCTGGGAAGGCGAGCCTGGTGAAGTACGAACTCTCACCTATCAACAACTGTTCACTGAGGTTTCGAAGTTCGCCAACGTCCTCAAGTCGCTTGGAATCCGGAAGGGCGATACGGTGGCGATTTACATGGGGATGACACCTGAGTTGCCGATAGCGATGCTCGCCTGCGCACGCATTGGAGCTCCACATTCCATCGTATTCGGCGGATTCTCTGCGAATGCGCTGATCGACCGCATTAACGATGCTCAATGCAAGGCAGTTATAACCCAGGACGGTTCGTATCGCCGCGGCGCTGAGGTCCCACTTAAGGCGACCGTCGATGAAGCGCTGCCAGGTTGTCCGTCAGTGAAAACGGTGATCGTATACAAACGAAGCGGCTTAGATATCAAGATGATGGCGGGACGCGATCACTGGTGGCACGAGCTTATGGCCGATGCAAAAGACCAATGTGACGCCGAACCTCTCGATGCGGAACATCCTCTCTACATACTCTATACCTCTGGCAGCACCGGTAAGCCAAAAGGCGTAGTTCACACGACCGGAGGATATTCGGTTGGAACTTACATCACCGCGAAATGGGTGTTCGATCTGAAGGACGAGGATGTCTACTGGTGCACCGCGGACATTGGATGGGTAACCGGACACAGCTACATCGTTTATGGTCCGCTGCAAAACGGTGCGACCGCTGTGATGTATGAGGGCGCCCCGAATCATCCTGAGCCCGATCGCTTCTGGCAGATAATCGAGCGGCATAAGGTGAATGTGTTCTATACCGCGCCTACAGCGATTCGGGCTTTTATGAAGTGGGGTGAGCGCTGGCCACGCCGCTACGAGATGAATAGTCTGAGGCTTCTTGGTACGGTCGGCGAGCCGATAAATCCTGAGGCGTGGATGTGGTACCGGGAAGTAATCGGCCATTCTCGTTGTCCAATCGTGGACACGTGGTGGCAAACCGAAACCGGAATGATAATGATCACACCGCTGCCTGGCGCCATTCCGACCAAGCCGGGATCTGCGACCAGACCGTTCCCAGGTGTGATCGTCGATGTGGTTAATAGGCAAGGCGATCCAGTTCCTCTGGGTTCCGGAGGCTATCTGGTGATCAAGCGGCCGTGGCCCTCAATGCTGAGGACGATCTTCAATGACCCGGACCGTTACGTAAACCAGTACTGGTCGGAAATACCAGGGATCTACTTCGCAGGCGACGGGGCCCGAAAAGATCAGGATGGATATTTCTGGATCATGGGCAGGGTGGACGATGTGATCAACGTATCAGGGCATCGTCTTTCAACAATGGAAGTGGAATCGGCTCTGGTGGCTCATCCCAGGGTCGCCGAGGCGGCAGTGGTTGCAAGACCGGACGAAATTAAAGGTCAGGCGATTGCTGCTTTTGTCACGCTCGAGCTGGGAAATAATCCTTCGAATGAGTTGAAAGAAGAACTGCGGCAATGGGTAGCGAAGGAGATAGGCGCTCTTGCAAAGCCGGATGATATTCGGTTCAGTGATGCGCTGCCAAAGACTCGGAGCGGAAAGATTATGCGGCGATTACTGCGCGAGATTGCTTCGGGCGGCGAGGTGAAAGGAGATACAACTACTCTTGAGGATTTCGCAGTGCTGGCAAAGCTCAAAGAGGAAGAGGAGTGATGATGATGAGTGACGGATCACGAATCACGAATCTCGCATCACGCATCACGGTTTCTATCATGCTCTTCGACCTTGATGGTACCTTGATAGATTCGCGGACAGATCTTGCAAACTCAATCAACCTTATGCTCGCAGATCTTGAACGACCGCCGCTCGATGAAGCAATAGTCGGTGTATTTGTTGGTGATGGTGTTCGAGTGCTAGTGAGGCGATGTCTTACAGCTACCGACCCACAACAAAAGCCACCATCAGTCGATCTACATGCGAAAGCCGTAGAGTTGATGCATCGCCATTACGCCGAGGAAATGCTCAAGACAACGCATCTCTATCCCCAAGTTACAGAAACGCTAGCTGCACTGGAGAACAAACTGAAAGCTGTGGTTACGAGCAAAGAGAGTCGCTTTACAAAACTCATTCTCGAACACTTCGACATTGCGCGTTATTTCCACGCGATTGTGGGGGGCGACACGACGCCGGCTCGCAAGCCTGATCCCGCGCCAGTCCGTGAAGCGTTGCGACTGCTCGACGGCTCGGCTGCAGATGCTGTGATGATCGGAGACAGCGAAAATGACATCAATGCCGGACGCGCCGCTGGTACGAGGACGTGCGGTGTGACGTTCGGTTTCAGAACCGCTGAACAGCTGCGTGTGTGTGGACCGGACGTGCTGGTCGACCGATTTGATCAGCTTAGAGATGTCTTGATTTGAGAATACTTGAATTATTCGAGCGACCGTTCAACCAGTGACTAACTCAGATCCCCAAATTATCGACCGAGCACGGAAAATCAAGCTCCTGGTCCTCGATTGTGACGGAGTGCTGACGGATGGAAGGATCATACTGCTTCCGGATGGGGATGAGACTAAATGCTTTGACGTCAAAGACGGTCACGCGATGGTCATGGCACAGCGGGCTGGACTCCTGATCGCAATCATATCCGGACGCAAGTCATCGGTCGTTCGGGCGCGCGCAAAGGAGCTCGGTGTCGCTCACCTGCATGAAATGGCATGGGTGAAAAAAGAGCCTTATGAAAAAATCCTGGCCGAAGAAGGGCTTCGTGACGAAGAAGTCTGTTATGTGGGCGATGACGTCGTTGACATACCTTTGTTGCGGCGCGCCGGATTGGGCGTGGCGGTAGCGGATGCAGTCGAAGAAACAAAACACCATTCCCATTTAGTGACTGAGCGCGGGGGCGGCAAGGGCGCAGTGCGCGAAGTGATTGAGTTGATTCTGAAAGCCCAGGATAAGTGGGACGAGGCCCTGTCCCGGTATGTTTAACCAACATAGGTCATATAGGTCACATAGGTCCTATTTGTCCGATTATTCAAAACAACATACAATTCCGAAACCAAGGAGACCCACCTTGAAGCGAACAATCACCATGCTTTTGTTATTCGCATTAACCGCCTGTTCGACAACTCAGCCGTCGAACAAGAATCAGCCTGGGACAGCCAGTCAGCCGTCCGCGCCCAGTCAGCCCGCTCCACCCTCAGCCGCCGCGAAACCAGCTGGTGAGTTGAAAGAAGGTGAAGCAAGCGGAAGCATTGTCGATGAAGGACAGACGATTAACCTCAGGTATGCGTATGCCGGACACACCGAGCAGTTCGGTGAAGACGCAATCGTCGTCCTGGTGACTGAGGCCCCTGTCGCGCCAGACGTCCTGGCAAAAGCTTTCGAGGAGAAGTTCGGAATCTTTCCGCGCGATAACAAAGGGCTGGAGTATAAAGTCGGTAAAGGATTCTGGGTAATGTATCACCCCAGCGGCTTTCAAACATCCGGAATTAATACTCTCAAGAATTATTCAGTCGAGAACGGCGTAGTGAAGGGAAGCGACGAAGACTCTACCAAATTCAATGACAAGGACTATAAACGCTCGGTAAGCTTTGTAGCGCGGGTTCTTGATAAGAAGTAGCGAAGAAATCAACGCCACGTAGTAACGAATTTATTCGTTCTGATTGTGTGCACGCGCTATCAAGTCATAACGAATAAATTCGCCACTGCGTGGCGCTTTCGTTAACTACGTGGCGACGATTTTACTTGTTGTTCTGCTGTGCCTGGGTCTTTGATTCCAAACCAAGATGCTCACGGAACCAGCTCGCAGCCGCATTGGAACTGATCTCGAATGCCTCATTGATGTACATTTCGAAGTGAGTGATGCCGGGTACCTCGATCAGCTTTTTTGGCCCGCTCAGGATTTCCATCGCTGCGTAAGCATTCGCCTTATTGTTGATCAGTTCATCCTTTTCCGCCGGAATGAGAAGCACGGGTCTGTCGCCGACCGCTTTTAGATACGAGAACGGACGGTACTCGGCTACCATCTGATTCGTTTCCACGTCGACCATTCGTCTCGCCGAGAAGCCTGTTTCAAATTCCGCCCCTTGCCCAGTGCGAGCTCGCTTGATGGCGTCTTCAAGCAGCTTTCCTCTAAGCGGTACCGGACCCACCGGCGAGTCCTTTCCTGAGATCGCGGGTACCTGTCCCACTATTGCCTTCACACGTGAATCGAGCGCGGCGGTTACGATCACATTGCCGCCAGCGAAACTCGAGCCCCAGATGCCGATGCGATCGGGATCCACTCCCGGTTCACCCTGCAGATAGGAGATCGCGTTGCGATAATCTTCAACCTGCTTCATTGGAATGAGTCGCGTGCGTTTCATCACGACGTCCGATTTGATATTCGTTGTTCGCTTGTCGTCCCTGATCGGGTCAGTTTCAGCTGTTCCAACTGAAGATTGCGCCTGAGATATGAAACCGTCGCTCGAGCCCCAGCCACGATAGTCTATGACCATCGCTACCAGACCCCGTTCGGCAAACCGAGCTCCATACTTCTCAATCGAGAAGTGCGTGCCTGCCCATCCCTGGCCCAATACAACACCTGGCGTTTTACCACCAGCCGAGAAGCCTTTGGGGAAGAAAATCTTTGCGTAGCAGCCCACGCCGTCGCTGTAATAAGTCACCTCCTTTGACGTCACGCCTTGCGCGAGCTTGTAAGCCCAGTCTTCTTTTGTAAGGCCGGTTTTTATTTTCTTTTCTTGAGCAGGGGACGAGATCGCGCAAGCAAAGAGAGATAAAAGCAGGAGTAGAAAGGTGGTTCTTTTCATGTCGTTACCCCGATGATGTACCGTAGATTGTCCAAGCTACCGTAGTCTGTCCAGTCTGCGGAATGGCCCGCTAGTCACAATGCTTCAGGACACCGCAGACTAGACAGCCTACGGTACTCCTAGCGTGCGGCGCGTTTCTGAAATTGCTCGAGGAAATCCAGCTGTTCCTTCAACAAATGATTTCGCACCTGAACAACGTCTCCAAAATCCATGTAAGGCTCGTCGCTGGCGTTGTAAGGGATCCACTTGGGAAGACCCTTGCCATTGGGATCGCCTGTCTTAGCAAAATTCACCCAATAAGCCGACATCGTATCTGAAAGCTTGTGATCCAATTCCTGCAACATCGTGTTTTGCGGATTGAGATTGTTGAACACGTACGCTATCTCGGACGCATGATACGCGCCGAGATATTTGCTGTTGGGATTTGGAGTCACGTGGCTGAAAAAGTACAAGTATGCCTTTGAACGACCGGTCCCGGTCATTCGCGCCCAGGTTCGCATAGGCAACGTGAACGTGACGTCGCGCAGGCTGCCAAGATAAGCGGCTGGAACATCCGCTTCGCTCTTTACCGGATAAAGCGCGTCGAAATCTCGGGTGGCCTCTCCATACAGCGGCTCGATGCGTTTGCGATAATCTTCGATCGTCTTTGGGACCGTTGCCGGCACGGTCAAAGTCGTCATCTCATTTGCATTCGAACCCACAATTACCGGCACATCGTTCTGTTTGCCCTGCGCAAAGATATTGCGAATCTCATCCGGCAGAACCCATCCATCGACGTTCGGGGATGTTCTGAACTTCTTTCCCTCGGCATCATTATTGAAAATGTCGACGATCTTATCTGCCGAGACAGCGCGCAGTGCCTTTAAGGAATCAGCTCCTGCAGCTTTCGCGAAAGCTACGCCGACTTTCTCAGCCGCGGCTAACCTGCCTCGATCTTCCTTCAGATAAGCCATCGGGCCAAACTGACCGCCGCTCTCGCCGATTGCACGGTGAAATAGTCCCTTAGCCAGCGGAGTGGCCACCAGCACATTGACACTCCACGACCCTGCCGATTCACCAAAGATGGTGACGTTTCCTGGATCCCCGCCGAACGCGACAATATTCTTTTGAACCCACTTCAATGCGGCGATTTGATCCAGCACGCCGTAGTTACCCGAGGAATGTTGCGGAGACTCTGCAGTCAGTTCAGGATGCGCAAGATAACCCAATGGCCCGAGCCTATAGTTTACGGTGACGAGGACAACACCCTTTTTCGCAAAAGAGGTTCCATTGTACGTACGATTCGCTCCTGATCCACGCGTCAAAGCCCCACCATGAATCCACACCATCACTGGCCGTTTCTCACCTGCTTTACCGGAGGTCCACACATTCAAATAGAGGCAGTCCTCGCTCTGCTTTTGTGGAGGCTGGTAGTACATAGAGCCGGTCGGGTATGGCGCTTGCGGACACTCCGGACCGAACGCATCGCATTGACGAACACTCTGCCACGGAACCACGGGCTGCGGCGCTTTCCAACGGAGGTCGCCGACGGGAGGTGCGGCGAATGGAATTCCTTTGAAACTGCGAACTCCATCGGCGCTTACACCTGAGATCAGCCCGCCATCTACCTTAATTGAATCGTCGGCGGTGGAAGCAAGGGAAAACGCGGACATTGCGACGACAAACGCAAATGTGATGATGGTTAGACTGCGGCGCATAATCTCCTCCAGTATCGATCAATGGGGTTCCGCGGATACATCCTCGTACGGGCGGCCTCCTCCAATACAGGACCTAGCCGCCCATACAGGGCATGCCGCAACTATTTCTTAGGATCGTTGGCGTTGATAAACTTGACCAGGCTATCCAAATACTCCTTTGGTATATAACCGGCCATGATCGCCGTCAGGTGCGACTTGCCCGGAAGCACCACGTTTGTGAAGTTTTTTACTTCTCGCGACAGACGAGTAGTTTTGGCATTCGGCCGATCGAATTCACCGTTGATCGCAAGCATAGGTATATTCAGCTTCGTCAAATCGAGCTGCGGTCCGGTCCGCGTTGGTGTTGGGGCTGCGGGCGCTGCGGCTGCGGGCGCTGCCGCTGCTGCAGGTCGCGCCGGCGGATTCGCAGCCTGCTTCTCGGCTTCTTCCTTGCTCATGCCAAGGTCCATCGCCCGATGGATTCTAAGCGTTCGAGAAGCTTCATCTTCCTGAGGATCGCGACCTTGTTTGTCGGCTGGCACTTTCGCTCTCATTTCGGGATCTGATTCCGGTATACCCGAACCGCCAAACGCAGCCGTGATGAAACGATCAGGAATCATCGAAAGAAGCTGCGCGGTGATTCCTCCACCCATTGAATATCCGTGGATGTGCGCCTTCTTTATCTTGAGATGATCCATAAGCTCGATTACGTCCTGTGCTTTCCCGGGACCATTGGCAACAGGCTTATCGCTCTTGCCATGATTTCTGCAATCGAGAGCAACAACCATGTGGTTCTTTGCCAGGGCCTGCGCAATACCGTTGGAGAACCAGTTGCCCCAAGCCGTTCCCGTGTAGCCGTGAATCAGGACAACAGGCGTGCCCTTGCCCAGGACGTAGTAATGAATCTTCACGCCATCTGAGGCGGTCATGTAATCCTCAGTCGGTTTCGCATCGGCAGCAAAGATGGCGATTGACGTAAGGAGGGTACACAAGCAAAGGCTCAATAATGTTCCTCGGGTCATCGGTTTCTCCTCCAGAAAAGAGATTAGGCGCTTTAGGAGAGTCTGCGAAACTCTGCGTGCTCAGCGACTCTGCGGTGAAGCCTCAGCACGTCTAAGCACCACCGCAGAGACGCGGAGTTCGCTGAGCTTGCGCAGACACTTAGCCATCAGTCTTACAAACTCCCGCCTGAAGGCGGTACTACGAGCAGCTCGGCTTTTAGAGATCAATCCTTCACGCCAACTGCTTTTTGATTGGCAGGTCGCGAATACGCTTTCCGGTAGCCGCGAATATCGCATTACAAATTGCCGGCGCCATCGGCGGAACACCGGGCTCGCCCACTCCGGCCGGAGGCGCCTCGCTCTGCACGATATGTACACGTGTCTCCACCGGCGCTTCGTCGATTCGAGCGACTTTGTAATTGTGAAAGTTCGACTGCTGCACCGCGCCGGCCGCTGCGGTTATCTCATTCATCAATGCGATGCCGGCGCCGAACACAGAGGCACCTTCGAACTGTGCCCTCACTCGATCCGGGCTGATCACTCGACCAGCGTCCAAGGCAATGTCTACTCGCGGAATACGGACCTTGCCTTTGTCGTCCACTTCGACCTGAACGACTGCCGCAACATAGGTCAGGAAGCTCCAGTGCGCGGCGATCCCGAAGCCTTTGCCTTTTGAAGACTTGTTCTTCGCCCAGCCAGAGCGTTCGGCTGCAAGTTCTATAACGTTTCGAAGCCTGCCGGTCTCCAATGGATACTTTGCCGCAAGCGGGCTGCGGCTTCCGAGGTCGATCTTGCGCGGCTGGCCCAACACATCGAGCAGATACTCAACCGAATCGCGCTTTGCCAGATTCGCGAGCTCATCGACGAACGAATGAATCGCAAATGCGTGCTGAATATTGGCCACCGAGCGCAACCAACCGAGTCGAATGTGATGCTGCGCGGGACCGTTTTCTGCCCGATGGTTCGGGATATCGAACGGCAGGTTCGTCCAGCCCATACCGAGCTCGCCGCCGCTTGCAGCAGACGCCGTGGCGCTGAAAGTCGACATCATTGAAGGGAACGCGCAGCGTTGCAGCCAAGCCGTCGGCTTGCCCTTCTCATCCACCGCCGCTTTGATATACATCGCCGAGACGGTGTGGTAATAGTCGAAGCGAATGTCGTCTTCGCGGCTCCAGGACACTTTGACGGGCTTGCCTACTGCTTTGGACAAGAGAGCGGCTTCCGCAACGTAGTCAGGCTTCGATTTTCTCCCGAATCCCCCGCCCAGTAGCGTCACGTGACACTCGACATCCTTCTTATTAATACCAAGCGCCGCGGCGACGGTGTCTTGCACCGCCTGCGGGTTCTGGGTCGCCGCCCACACCACAGCCTTTCCATCTTTGACTTCTGCTACGGCGGCCGGTGGTTCCATAGGAGCGTGCGAGAGGTGGGGAACATAGTACTCGGCTTCGTGAGTTTTGCCGCCTTTGGCAAACTCAGCGTCCACATCGCCGATGTTGCGTGCAACCTTTTGTGGCTTGCGCACAGTCTCGAGCAGCGACTTTTTGTATTCCGCCGATTCGTAGCTCGCGTGTTCACTTGACTCCCATTCGACCTTAAGCGCTTCGCGGCCTTTCATTGCCGACCAGGTATTGTTGGCGATCACCGCGACTCCGCCAAGAGCTTGAAACGCGTGTGGTGGCTTGAATCCGGGTATGACAACGGTTTGTTGGACTCCAGGTACTTTCTTAGCTTCCTGGTCATCGAAGGTCTTGAGTTTTCCACCCAGGACCGGTGATCGCTCGATCGATGCGTAAACCATACCAGGCATACGCGCGTCGATGCCGAACGTGCCTCGTCCTGCGCTGATATCATCACGGTCGACGGTCGGAAAATCCTTCCCGATATAGCGGTATTCGGAGGCTTGTTTGTATTTGAGCTCTTCTTTTTTCGGCACAGCCTGTTGCGCCGCTAGCGAAGCGAGTTCACCGTAACCGAGTTTCCGTTTGCTGGAAGCGTGAACAACTTCATGATTTTTCGCTTTACATTCTTCCGCGGGCACTCCCCACTTCGCCGCTGCGGCACGCTCCAGCATTAGACGCGCTGTAGCGCCCGCTTCCCGCATGGCGTCGCCGAAATCGCGGATCGAACACGAACCATCAGTGTTCTGCGAGCCGTATTTCACATCGCCAAGGGCTTGCCCAACTTTGACTTTCGACCAATCGGCATCCAGTTCGTCGGCTACGATCATTGGCAATCCGGTGCGAATCCCAGTGCCCATCTCCGACCGGTGTGCAACTACGATCACCGTGCCGTCGGTATCAATTCCAAGATAGACGCTGGGGTGCAAGGCGGCTCCGTCGGCCCCGCTCGCGGATTCCGTTGCCGCCAGGGCATCGAGTGGCAGCAAACGTGCTCCAAGTACTAATGCACCGGCAGAAAAGACCCCACCTAAAAATGTGCGACGAGTAACCAGTTCGACTCGATTCATCGGTTCACCTCCGCTGCCTGCTTGATTGCCTGACGAATACGCTGGTAGGTCCCACACCGGCAGATGTTGCCGCGCATTGCATTGTCAATATCTGCGTCAGTCGGCTTCGGTTTCTGCTTGAGCAACGCAGCCGCAGCCATGATTTGTCCGGATTGACAATAACCGCATTGCGGCACGTTGTTCTGACGCCAACAGACCTGTACCGGATGTTCGGCTTTGGCGTTGAGTCCTTCGATGGTAACAACGTTCTTGCCAACAGCGTTCTTCACGCTGGTCTGGCAACTTCGGACTGCTGCACCGTTCAGGTGCACAGTACAGGCTCCGCACAGACCCATTCCACAGCCGAACTTGGTCCCGGTGAGCTCAAGATTGTCACGTAAGACCCACAGCAGCGGCATATCCGGATGGACATCTACCGTCCGTTCTTTTCCGTTGACGTTGATTGTCATTGCAGGCATCGAAATCCTCCTAATAACATTTATAGAAAAGCGAGAAATCAAGGTAAAGCGAGTGCCGTCAATCGGCCATCAAATGTAGCGACAACTACATACTGTTTGCCTCCAGCCAAATAGGTCATCGGAGTTCCGTGAGGCATTGCCGCAAGGCTGATCTCAGCGATCACCTTCCCGTTGGCCTTGTCAAACGCGCGCAATACGTTTCCGCCGCCACCGGTTCCGCCGCCGCGTCCCGCAACGCCTTGTCCAACAAAGAGAAGCGTCCTGGTCAGCAGCGGTCCGCCGCCACCGGCGCCAAGCGGGCCGACATCTTTACCGTTTCCAATTATCTCATTCACTTTTTGCCGCGGACCATCCCCATGAGGAACCTGCCACACATGTTCACCTTTGTTCAGGTCGATTGCGGTGATCCGCCCGAACGGTGGTTTGAACAGCGGCAGACCTCGCGGTCCCGCAGCGCTTCCTCCCGGCATGCGAGAATACTGGAAATTGGATCGGTTGGGGTCCGGCTTGCCTAGTTTGACAACAATCGGACCGGTGCTTGATGGAATGTAAAATATTCCGGTCTCCGGATCGAAAGCTGCGCCCCACCAGTTTGCGCCGCCTCCCCATCCCGGAAGATTGATCGTCCCTCTCTCAGTTGGTGGAGTAAAAATCGGACCGTGATCATACTGGTTGAGGATCGCGAGCGCTTCCTTCCGAAGCTCGGGTGTAAAGTCGATGAGGTTGTCTTCGGTAGCCCCCTGAATCTCGTACGGTGCCGGCTTCGTCGGAACCGGCTGAGTGGGCGATAGTTTCTCTCCCGGTATTGTCGATTGAGCAACCGGACGCTCCTCGATCGGCCACACGGGCTTCCCGTTCACACGGTCAAATACAAAGCAGTACCCGGTCTTGGTTATCTGTGCGACTGCTCTGATTTGTCTGCCGTTCACCTTGATGTTACAAAGCACCGGCGCGGCTGGAAGGTCGTAGTCCCAAACTCCATGATGCACTGTCTGATAATGCCAAACACGCTTGCCGGTCTTGGCTTCCAGACAAATCAGAGTCTCAGCGAAGAGGTTGTTACCAAGCCGGTGTCCCCCGTACCAATCATTTGTTGGAGTCCCGGTTGGAATGTAAAGATAGCCCAACTCTTCGTCGGCGCTCATTAACGTCCAGCTGTTTGTATTGCCCGTGTACTTCCAGGATTCGTTTTCCCAGGTTTCGTTGCCGTACTCTCCAGCCTGCGGAACGGTGTGAAATATCCATGCCGGTTTGCCGGTTCGCACGTCGAAAGCCTGGATATCCCCGCGTGGCATTTCCTTCTTGACGGGGCCATCGTTGATTGAACAACCGACAACCACCACATCGCGGCAGATCATCGGAGGAGATGAGACAGCGTAATTCCGCGCATTGATGGCAAGTGGAATTGCTTTAGTGAGATTGATCCTGCCATTCTCGCCAAAATCTGAGACCGCTTTTCCGGTCTTAGCGTCGATGGCGATAAGGTATGCGTCGCAGGTTCCAATGAATATGCGTTCGATTTTGCCGTCGGTCCAGTAAGCTACGCCGCGGTGCAAGAAGCCCAGATTGGTCGGCTGTCCTGTCTCGTAGCTCTTCGGATCGTAGACCCAGATAGTTTTCCCGGTGATCGCGTCAATCGCCGCAACCTGGCTCAAGGATGTGCTGATGTAAAGCACACCTCCGATCATAATCGGGGTAGCTTCATGTCCTAGCGTGTAAAGCTTGGAGTTCTGCTCGAGTATTTTGAGGTCCGGCGAATCCCAGGTCCACGCTACTTTCAGTTTGTTAACGTTTTCGCGGTTGATCTGATCGAGCGGGGAGTACTTCGTGCTGGCTTGATTGCCGCCATAGAAACGCCATTCGCCCTTTTGGGTGCCATTGCTTGCCCCGAGTGATGAGACAACTAAGCTGATAAAGAGTAGACACAACATCACACGCGAGAGCCCAAATACGCGCATTTTTGTTCCTCCGTTTACCTGGGTCTATTATCGAGCAGAATCACGAAAACAGCCCAGTTTCTCACACTCGGCTCGGAAGGGCCAAGTTACAGGCAGGTTGTGGTCTTCAACATCAACCGGCGATACCCCGCGCCGGAGGCATCGACTCCCAAAATTTCCTTATTTCTCCGCGAGGATCATTCTCCACGCGCGTGTCGGTATCAAACACCATCGTAGCGCGTGTTGTCGCATCATAAGCGGGCCATTTCGGTATCATCGGGTTGTTAGGATCACCAGTCTTTGCAAACGCCACCCAAGCCGAGGCTAACCGATCGCACATAACCTTGCCGATGGTATTACCCACACCCACAATGTTGTCGCGAATGTTGTGGAATGATGCAGAAACATCGGTCCCATGAACCGCCCCAAACTTACCGGCGTGACCAGGACTCACCCAGGACCAGAGATACATATATGCCGGAGCTTTCCCTAATGCCGCTTTGCGTTCCGCCTGAGTAATAGCCGACCGCCGGAATCCTGAGTCAGTGAATATCTGCGCCTGGATCAAGAAAGGTGACTTCTGCGGGTAGCGCTGTTTGTAGAGCGCTAGGATCGCATCAGCCTTGTCGGCGTACCGCTGACTTAATACCGATTTCAACCCAGCTTCATCCACGTTGAAATTCGTTAGGCTCAGCGCGGCGTCTTCAAGGGTAGTTGAGATAATCATCGGAACATCAGCGGACTCGGGCGGTGCAACCGGCTCAAACTGATGATGCGGAAGAACGGTGCCGTCCATAACCGGAGAGAAGCCGGTGATTCCAGTCTGCGCTTCGAGCAATTGTTGCCACGAGATCTTTTGGATGTCCGCAATTCGGGTCTTAGGTATCTCGAGCTTTGCGAGCAGTTGTTCTGCGGTCTTTGTTGCCGCTTCACGAGTCGTGAGTCTTAAAGAGGAACCGCTCTGCACCGCGGCTCGGTGAAAGAGGCCTTTAGCAGAAGGCGTAGCAAGTACTGTTGAAGTCTTCGCTCCGCCACCTGACTGGCCAAAGATCATTACGCGGCTCGGATCGCCTCCAAAGTTTGCAATGTTGTCGTGAACCCACTGGAGCGATGCTACAAGATCCATGATCCCGGTAACACCCGCGTAAGCGAACTCTGGTGGCGCGCCGAGATCCGCAAGGTGTGTATATCCGTAGCTTGCGAGGCGATGGTTCACAGTAACGACCACCACATCCCCGAAGAGCGCCAGTTGAGCACCGTCAAATCCTGGGGCGTTGCCCGAGCCGGTGGTGTATCCGCCGCCGTGAAACGATACGAGCACCGCCCTCTTGGCGTTGTCGTTTACTCCTGGTGTCCATACATTGAGCACCAGGCAGTCCTCACCCATACCGCCGGAATGCTGGTCCCATTGAATCATCATTCCGTATTCGGATTTCAAGTTGGAAAGGGTTTGGGGACAGCATTGCCCGTGAGCAAAGCATTCGCGGACGCCGGTCCAAGACGCCGGTTTCTTTGGCGGCATAAATCGATTCTTGCCGCCGGTTGGCGCGCCATAAGGAATGCCTTTGAATTCCTTTATTCCGGCTGTGGCAATCCCCTGGACCTTTCCATAAGTCGTCTCCACCACGTGAAAGAGCTGGTTACTTGCGGTGGTTTGGCCCGCGGGACTCGACGGAGCAGAAGCTTGAGCGAATGCGCTTTTGGCGAGTGACGGACCGGCCCCGACGGCCGCGACCGCAAAAGATAATCCCTTTAGAAATCCCCGCCGCGTGGAAGTGCCAACTTGCGACTTAGGAATTAGATGATTGTTTTTCATTTCTCACTCCTTCGAACACGCTGAGACGACTAACACCGTTTTTGAGGTCAAGACTCTTTGCGAGCTCTGCAGCTTGGCGTCTTTGCGTGAACCTGACATTAACAGTGGAACACTCGGGTTCACGCAAAGCCGCTAAGCCGCAGAGCTCGCAATTGACCTTTAGAAACTACCTTTTCTTTTTAGCCAGATACGCCTTCGATTGTGCTCTAACAACATCCAACAGGTTACCCATCGCGAGATTCACATCGATCAGGTGCAATCCCCAATCCGCCTGAACCTGACTGCCGGTGACCACATCTCCAACGATGTCATCCGTGCGAGGATCCGCTGGATTGCCGTGAACCGTGACCTCCAGATACGAACCCTTCTCGTTCGAGACGCATTCAGCAGTAAGCAACCCAGGTACGCTTACAAATGGAGTTGTAATCGGCTGAGGCGGTGTTACCCAGGGCCTCGGCTCAGCCGCCGATCCATTTCCGCGTCCGGCGGCACTCAAGTAAGAATGCAGCGCGCCTCTGCCGCCACCGAGAGCCGCTGGATTCGCGCAAGCTGCAGCCATTCCTTCCTCTCGTACGCGGCCAAACCTGGAATTAGCCGGAGGAGGTACCGTCGAACGAAAGGAGGCATAAGCAATCACACATCCGGTTTGTGAAGCCGAGCGACACACCGGGATCTGCTTGAACGCTCCCCCGACGTCCTTTCCCTTCGGCACCGGAAGACTTGTTCCCAGCAGCAAAGCAGAGATGAGCCGCTCTTGAACCAGTTTTCCGTCGATCTCATTCTTGATCAACTGAGTCAACACTCCGGATCCCTGCGAATGCCCTATCAACACAACCCCTCGACCTTGATTGTCGTGCTCCAGGTAATATTTCCAAGCATCGACGACGTCGCTATATCCGAGAACTCGGTCAACGGCCATCGGCTTACCTGCAATCCCAGCGCGCAATGCAGTCAATGTCACCTGCCGGTATAGCGGAGCAAACACTCTACATTCCGAACCGAACCGCGCGAATTGAGCTCGTATCACCGACAACTCTTCGGGCCCGGCATTCATGTCACTGTTAGGCGTCGGGTCATTGGAAACGGTTGGATAAACATAGAAGCAGTCGATTGCGGCCTTGGGGTTCGCAGACCATTTCTCAACCGATAACTTGCCATCCGCTGTAACAACCGTGGTCGAGAGATCTACTGCACAAGCATCCTGACGGCCGGGCCGGCACAGCCAGGTTTTTCCATCGCTGTAATCATTCCTTGTAGCCGCAGGTGCCGCGCTCGTTTGATTTGGTGTCTGAGCGGTTGCGGTCTCACAAAACGTAAAACCAACGAACAACGTCAGCGCGAGAATGATTCTTCGGTGCATTATCGGTCCTCCTGGAAAGTATGGTTCAGTGCATCTGCTGCATCTTGCCACCTTTTGCCGACAGCATCATCTTGACCAACTCTTCGGTTACCCTCGGCTCGAGCCCTTCGGTGTGACCTTTGTCCAGGCGAACAACATCGGCCACAACTCTGCCGTCTTTGCAATCGGGATAAGTGTAGACTTGCGCCTTGCCGGCTGCCGGAAGCAATCCCCACCCTGGCCTAAGCTGATTCAATCGAGAGCTGTCATATACATAGCCGGCTTTTGTATCGACTACATCCTGAGGATTGCTTCTTGCGCCGCAATTGTACTTCTTCGCCCAATCGGAAGTCTCCGGTAGACCCTTGTCATCCATCTCGCGGCGTCCTGTTTCGTAGATAAAAGAGAAGTCATTAGTTGGCGGCTCGCGCAATGCTGCCATAGCGGCAGCCATTCCCGGCGGGGCCCCGGCTGGATTAGCAGCCGGAGCACCTGGGCGAGCGACTCCAGGAGCTGCCGGAGCAGCACCAGCCGGCGCCGCGCCAGGAGGTGGCCCAGTAGGCGCAAAGGTTGCGCCGCGCCCAGGATTTCCACCAAGGCGCCCTCCGGAAAGACTGAGCCAGCCATCAACCTTGTCTTTAAAGTAATCCGTTCGTATAAGCCGGTTGGATGTGAGCCCGCCCTGCGAATGTCCCACCAGCCAGAAAGCCTTGATGTTCTCTTTACCGATTTCTTCGGTTACGAAGTCGACGATGTTGTGGAGGTACTGATCGTCGGCGTCAGACCATACTCTGGTAGGCGAGTTAGGTGTGGCGATCACCAGCCGATATTTATCCTTGTAGTCCATTATTGGAAAATAATTTCGCTGCCAATTCCCATAGGAGCCCGCTCCGTGAAGACTGAGAATGAAGGTGACTTTTTCGCCGGGTTTCAGATCACAGGGGTAATCGAGAAAGTAGGTTCGTCGAGTCTTCATTTCGACAACGTTTCCCTGATTAATCACCATCGGTCCGGTGCATTCGCTGTCTGGACAGTGAAGGTAAGGAGTCGGGGTACAAGTGGTGTTGGCAAACGTGAAGAATTGCTCCTGAGGTTTGGCGTACCCAGTGAAGGCTACCAAACCGCTGGCTACTATGATGGTGATCAATGTTAGCAGCTTTCTCATTGTTTATTCCTCCGAAAAGTTTGACTCGACTTAGTCGTTGTTACTGATTCGTCGGGGCAGGTAACACACCCGGGGTTGCTCCGCGCTTTTCTACAATCTGTCGCACTTCACTGGTTGGATCGCTTTCAATACGACACGGTGTATCGAAAATCATAACTTCACGCCTCTCTTTAGTGTAAGCGGGCCAGTTTGGCAACCCATTGTGCTTCGGGTTTCCATTTCGAGCCATGGCGGCCCACGCACCTGCGCTGTCAGCTTCCAGCTTGCGCATTCCGCTGTTAATCGGGCCAACCATGCTCTCGCAGAGATCGATATGATTAAAGACGAATGGAATTTCGAGCGTATGCGGCGCCCGCAATCCCATCACTGGCGTTTCCCACGCGAAAACATACAGATATGTTGGCGCCTTGCCCAGAGCCGAATGTCGTTCTGCGAGACGAATTGAGTTAATCGCGCCGGCGTCTACCGAGATGTTGGTGGAGAGCTCGTACGGCGTAGCTTTAGGATATTTCTTTCGATAGTTTTCTATAACTCGCTCGGCAGAATCGCCGAGCAACTTTCGCGTTGAATCCAGCAATCCCGCTTCATCGAGCTGTCCATAACCCGGAGTATCAATCTCGTAGACCGTGCGCTCGGTTCTGGTATAACCAACGATCACCGGTACGTCAGCCCCCAAAGGACTCGCAACCGGATCAAAAGGATGAGTCGGTAACACGGTACCGTCAACAACAGGGCCGAAGCGTGCCTTGTTGCCGGCATCCATTAACTTATCAAGCGGCACGCCCTTCAGTTCGCGTCCCTGGCCTTTGCTTAAGCCCAGTTCCTTCATTAACGTTTCGGCAGTTTTGCTCGCTGCATCACGAGGGCCGCCGCGCAGCGACGCCCCGCTTTCAATAATCGCCCTTTGAAAGAGCCCTTTCGCGGCGGGCATCGCCAACATCGTTGAGACCTTCCCGCCTCCGCCCGACTGACCAAAGATCAGCACTTTGTTGGGATCGCCCCCAAAGCCGCTGATATTGTCACGGACCCACTGAAGAGCGGCCACGAGATCCAGTTGACCGATGTTCGCGGAGCCTTCGAATCCGGCGCCGCCAACATCTCCTAAAAACAAATAACCGAGAACATTGAGCCGATGATTCACAGTAACGACGACTACATCCTGCTGACGCGCGAGCCCGGCGCCGTCATAGCCAATGGAACCGCCTGTTCCCTGATCGTACCCGCCGCCATGAAACCACACCATAACCGGCCGCTTTCGTCCGTCATTTACACCGCGGGTCCAGACATTGAGGTAGAGACAGTCCTCGCTTGCATCATTGGGCTTGGTTGCGCCAAGAACCTTGAAGAACTGTCGCTGCTTTTCGCCCCGCGGCCTATTGGATTGTGGCGCGTAATGGCCAAACTCAAACGCGTCACGAACGCCTGTCCAGGGTTGAGGCGATTGGGGCGGCATAAAGCGGTTAGCGCCTCCAGTGGGCGCGCCGTAGGGAATTCCTTTGAATCCGTTCACGCCGTCAACGGATCGACCGCGCACTTTTCCTGTGCGCGTCGTAACCGTCGCGCTGATTCCACTTGTCGAAGAAGCCAAACTGCTTCTCACAAGATTCGGCACGAATGCGCTCGCAGTGATGCCACCGGCGATTCGAGCAGCAGAAGACAGGAAAACGCGGCGATCAAGGCAGGGTACAGTAGAATCAGGGGAGCGTTTTGATCTCATTGCCCAACCTCCACTGGAATAGTTTTTGGAATGATAGGGGCTGACCGACCGACCGGACGGTTAGCCGAGGAAGGAGCATTCTAACTAACTACGGCAAAGGGTGAAAGTCAAAGTGAGCTGGTTTGAGTATACAGGGAAAAGCTATCAAAGTTGACGCCGAACTTTGCAGGTTGATTTAATGCGCGGTTGAGGTACCGTAGACTGTCTAGTCTGCGGGCGTTTCAATGCAGTAGCCTTACGATTTTCCGCAGACTAGACAGTCTACGGTACGTTGCACCAAAAGAGGGACAGAAATGAAAATCTTAATCAAGAACGGCAACATCGTCACCGCGGTCGATAACTACCACGCTGATATTCTCATCGAAGACGACAAGGTAGCGGTCATAGGACGCTCTCTCGATATTCAAGCCGACAAAATCATCGATGCTTCAGACAAGCTTGTTATACCGGGCGGCATCGACCCTCACACCCATATGGAATTGCCGTTCGGCGGGACCTTCGCCTCAGATGATTTTCGCACCGGCACTATCGCCGCGGCGCACGGGGGAACTACAACGATCATCGACTTCGCTGTCCAATATCAAGGCGAATCGCTGGTTCAAGCCGTCGACAACTGGCATCAGAAAGCCGAAGGGAAAACCGCTATCGATTACGGCTTTCATCTCATCACTACCGACCTGCCGGACGAACGCGTGCCCGAGATGCGCCAGCTCATCAACGAAGGTGTAATGAGTTTCAAGCTATTCATGGCTTATCCGGGAGTGTTTCTGGTCGATGACGCGACAATCTTCCGTGCAATGAAAAACGCCGGACAATGGGGCGGGTTGATTTGCATGCACGCCGAGAACGGGATCGTTATCAACGAAATCATCAAGTACGCTTTGGCCGAAGGCAAGACAGCTCCCAAATACCATGCATTGACTCGCCCAACGAAAGCGGAGGCCGAAGGTGTCCACCGTGCCATTGCGATCGCCGAGATGGCCGAAGCTCCTGTGTACATAGTTCACTTGAGCTGTTCGGATGCCTTGGACGAAGTTCGAGAAGCGCGCGATAACGGCCTGCCTGCTTACGCGGAAACCTGTCCTCAATATCTGTTCCTCGACTATTCACTTTATGAACGGGAGGGATTCGAGGGCGCTAAGTGGGTTATGACACCGCCGCTAAGAGAAAAGTGGAATCAGGATAAGCTGTGGCAGGGGCTTCGAGGTAATGATCTGCAGGTTGTCTCGACCGATCACTGTCCATTTTGCATGAAGGAAAAGGAACTCGGGCTCAACGATTTCACCAAGATCCCGAATGGTGGGCCTGGCGTCGAACACAGAATGAGTTTGATTTACAACGGCGGGGTAGTTGGTGGAAGGATTGGACTGAACCGCTTTGTTGAGCTGACTTCCACCGCAGCAGCGAAATTATTCGGATTGTTCCCGCGCAAAGGAACAATCGCGGTCGGTTCGGATGCCGACATTGTGATCTTCGATCCTAATGAAGAAATGACTCTCTCTGCAGCGACGCACCACATGAATGTGGACTACAGCGCTTACGAAGGAATGAAGGTGAAAGGTGTGACGAAGACCGTTCTGTCGCGTGGACGGGTGGTGATTCAGAATGGAAAGTACAGTGGAAAACCTGGTGACGGACGTTTTCTTAAGCGCGGGACGTTCAGCGGGCAATAGCTACAAACCTCCCTTCTTATCCATCACGCAGTCAGACGATAGCGGCCATGCGGCGTTCGATTTTTGAGCAGACATTTGCTTCGGTGCTTCCAGGAATGCGCGAGCTACCGCGAAAATGCCTCGTTGCGGTATGAGAAAGTCATTCAGACTCGCTTGCACATCCAGCGGTCCAAGTGGTCCGAGATCAATTCCATTTACAACAGCGCGGCTCGAATCAATCAGCCAGACCCGCTGAGGGTTCGCAATGAA
The DNA here is from genome assembly GCA_035258805.1 of Blastocatellia bacterium. Taxonomy (GTDB): domain Bacteria; phylum Acidobacteriota; class Blastocatellia; order UBA7656; family UBA7656; genus Onstottus_A. The sequence continues at coordinate 53,293 of DATFWY010000037.1, forward strand.
CTCGTGCCCGTTGGGTGTTCGGCCGGCCAGGTTCATCTTCCCGGTACCTAGTGCTATTCGAGCGGCGTGCCCCATCATTTTGAGCGTCATTCGCTTTTGCCACCACGCTTCAGGAACCAAGCGTGCTATCGAATTCATCAAACGTGAGAAGGTCGATTCGCTGAGCGTAACCTCCCAGTCGAGCGCATCGCCGATACGCACTCGGAATTGAGAAGGACCAGTCCATACGATTTCAATAGGACCCACGATGTTTCGTTGAATCTCGGCACCGAAGTACCTCGAGCAGCCTTGCTCCGGTGATATCGTACTATAAAAAGTCCACGCGCCTGCCGGATTGCGATGCCAAACGGATGTATACCCCGCTCCAAGAGAAGACGCCGGGAACCGCCTTAACGCCAGAACATGTCCGGAACGGAACGGCAGCCCGATTACCGCAAAACCTGCGAATCTTTCTGCTGTGCCGGTTGGAAGTGACGCCGTTTTCTCAATGTCCTGAATAATCTCTCTAGCTTTCATCACAGAATTCCACTCTTTCAGATCTACTTTGATTCAGCGACCGTGCGGATTCCAAAAACGATCGTAAGAGTCCCTACTCCGCCCAGGAAAATGGTTATCAGTGATCCGATAATGCTTACAGACGCCAGCAGAACCGAGGATATGGTTATAGCGGCCCACATGGATCCCAGAGCAGCGACCTTCGCCGAGCGTGGCATTCCTCCGCTATCGCGAAAGCATTGAAGCCGCGCGCCAAACCAGCGGTTCGTTAAGAGATACCTTTCAAAACGCGGCGAACTCCGTGCAAAAAACCACGAGGCAATAAGAACGAATACGGTGACGGGCAGGCCAGGCACAAACACACCTGCGAAGGCGAGGGCCACGGCGCACCAACCGAGGCCCCCGTAAACAACTCGCCTAAGGTTACTTGAACTACTCGCGACTATCATACCCGAGCTCCCTTCACTGCAGGTGCTGTGGCAGAGGTGTTCAAACTTGAAACCTGTTTAGGCAACGACGGGATCAGCATAGGCACCTGCTTGCGGTATGCTGCGTATTCCGGATGTTCTTTTATCAGGTCGCGTTCCTCAAGCTGAATCGCGATCAGAATATAGGCAGAGGTCATCAATGCAAAGAACAGGTGCGTTACGGTCATCGTTGGGGTAAACCAAAAAGCACAGAACCAACCAACGTACAGCGGATGACGTACTACCCGGTAAAGCACCGGAGTTACGAATTGGAGTCCGGTGTGCGGTTTCCCTTGCAAGTATCTCCAGACCTGCCGCATACCGAACAGATCGAAATGGTTGATTACGACAGTCGCGAGCAGTACGAGTGCCCAACCGAAAGCAAATCCTCCATACAATAGAATTCGACCGATCGGGTTTTGCACATCCCACACGACGCCTCCCAGCGGTCGCCATAGCCAGAATAAGAGCAGCAACGCGAGGCTGGATGCGAGCACGTAGGTGCTTCGTTCAAGCGCTGGCGTAATGAATCGAGTAAGGAAACTCTTGAAACCGCGACGCGCCATCACGCTGTGTTGCAGCGCGAACAGCGCTAAGAGTCCGACGTCTATTGCCAGCGCTGTTGTCGACGGACCGGCGGCAGCCGAGTCCAGCGATTTGGGCACTCCGAAGTTTCCGATAAAACCAACTGCATACAAGAAAGTCACGAGGAAGATCACATAGCTCACCGAACCATAAGCGAACCCTGCAATTCTACGCATGATAATTGGCTCCTTTTGTTTTCGTTCAATCATTGCGGGCTGTCCCGCTAACGACTAGAATTGTGCGCTACCTCGGCCTAACGAACCACGCTCGGGCGTCCGAAGAATTTGATTGGGAGTCCAGCAGTTGCAAATCGTTTTGCCGAAGATATGAAGGCTTTTGCCGGGAGTCCGGATGGACGCATTCTCAGAAATTCTAGGCACTGTGTCGATGAAGGGAGCAGTATTCTTCAACGCTGAATTCTCTGCGCCCTGGGGTGTCTACACGCCACCCTCGCGCAACTTAGCTCCGTTACTATCCCCAGGAGCGCCGCATTTAGTGATCTACCATTTCGTGGTCGAGGGTTCTGGAGTGGTAACTTTGGAAGACGGATCACTGCTGCGTCTTGAGGCAGGCGATGTGATCGTTCTGCCGCACGGAGATGCCCACGGGATCTATAGCGAAGAAGGTGCGCGAGACAACGAGTCTCCGGCGATCATAGCGAAAGTCCAGGCTCGAGACTTGAATACGATGCATGCCGGAGGAGGTGGCGACGTCAGCCGTTTCGTGTGCGGTTACATGGTATGTGATCCGCTGCTTTGCCGGCCGATTCTTCAAAGCCTTCCGCCAGCTTTCAAGGTCAATCTTCGCACAGACCGTTCCGGACATTGGCTGGAGAACTCGATTCTTCATCTGGTCGAGGAAGCCGCCTCGGGACAGGCGGGAAGCGAAGCAATGTTGGCAAAACTTTCCGAAGCGCTCTTTGTAGACACGCTGCGACGTTATGTGGCAGGTCTGCCGGAACAGGAAGTTGGCTGGCTCGCAGCGGCGCGTGATCCCGTTGTGGGAAAAAGTTTGTCGCTCCTGCATGCCAAAGCGCAGCATCCCTGGACTATCGCCGAACTTGCAAAGGAAGTCGGGCTTTCTCGCTCGACTCTTGTGGAACGCTTTACGCGGTATCTTGAGGAGCCGCCGATCGCTTATTTGATTCGATGGCGACTGCATCTTGCGGCACGGGCTCTGGCGGCAACGTCTCGCGGGGTCGCGGAGATTGCATCTGATGTCGGCTACGAATCCGAGGCTGCTTTTAATCGGGCTTTCAAGAGAGAGTTTGGATTGCCGCCGGCCCGCTACAGACGAGAGCATAGATCATCTGACAATCATGCGGGCGAAGCGTTAGTGTGATACACAGCCTTTAAAGTTTCAACAGATACACTAATCCAACAAGCCGGCAAAAATAATCATCGATCTCGCATCACCCAGTTATTGCCGTTCACAACAATCAACGATATCTTTACCTTCCTGATTTTCCTGCTGTACTGATCTCAAGAGATCAAGAAACCACTCTTCTTCTGGGCGCATCCTGGGGCGCTTATCTACAACCTTGGGAGGTGTTCAGTTATGTCAATCAGTAAAATCAATGAAGCAGATGATGCAAGCCTCAGAGAACGAATCGAGGATCTCGAGCGCAAAGTCAACGAGTTGGCCGGAGGCAGGATGTCATCCTGGAAGTCCGACGAGTTGACCCCAGAAATTCATGAAGAATTCTTGCGTAACATCATCGAATACGAAACCGCGCCCTGGACAACTCATCAACAGCAACTCCAGGAGGCAGGTATCGAGCTTCCTTCACCTGAAGACCTGGATGACGAACAGTTGAAAGCAAAGCTCTGGGAGGTGATCGAAGTGCTCGCTAAATTGCGAGTGTTCCTGCAGTGTACAAATCACCTTAGCGATCGTGAGCTCTATGCTGAGCTATGGGGTGATTTGTTACTCGAAGAAGTCAAAGCGGTGCCGTATGACGAATACTCAGCATATCACATCGATATGATAGGCAGCGGCAGCGAAGAGGACATCCATTTGTGGATGAAGTATTACGCAGATGAGGAAACTCGTCGCCAATGGATTGAGGAATGGCCAGACGATGAGATGCCTGATCACGTTGACCCTCCTTATGATCGGGATCGTTTGCTGCCAAACGCCGGATATTGAGGAACAGCCCGCTCGAGGTGAGGAAGTTTTTGGTTTTTGGTTTCTGGTTTGTTTCTAATGTGTAATCTGCGTCATTTGCGGATGGGCCGGTGCATTCACTTCATTAGCTATCTAGGGACTACGCATCCGCGGATTACGCAGATTACACAGAATTAGACAACACTAGAAACCAGAAACCTAATCAATGATGATCCGGCACATAGTTGCTGGTACAATGCGCCAAATGCCCCCAATCGGAGGAACAAATGGCTGCAAAGGGTCAAACCCTGTTTAAACCCGATTTTTTCGAGCTTGAGGAAGATGTCTCTGACAGCCCGCTTTGGAATCGGGATCTCGCGCCCGTTCCCATCCTGAAGCGCAATTGGACCACCTATAACTATGCCGCGCTGTGGATCAGCATGGCTCATTGCATCCCGACCTATATGCTCGCATCCAGTCTTATCGATCTGGGAATGAACTGGTGGCAAGCGCTGATGACTATCCTGCTGGGCAACACGATCGTTCTTGCCCCGATTTTGTTGAACTCTCATCCGGGCACAAAGTACGGCATCCCTTTTCCTGTTTTCGCGCGAGCGAGTTACGGAACCGTCGGATCGAATCTGCCGGCGATCATGCGAGCGCTGGTCGCCTGTGGGTGGTTTGGCATACAAGCCTGGATCGGGGGCGAGGCGGTGCACACTTTGCTCAGGATATTGTGGCCGCGATGGCAAACGTTACTAGGTGACAAGATTCAAGCTCCGGGCTTTCTGGCTGGTCATACACCAACAGAATACATTTCGTTTCTGCTCTTCTGGCTGCTTAACATTTACATCATCTATCGCGGCATGGATTTACTGCGACGCGTTGAGAACTGGGCGGCTCCGTTCGTGCTGGTCATGGCTGCTGCGTTAATGGTCTGGGTGTTGTGGAAAGCTAAGGGCCTTGGAGCAATCATGCACGGCGAAGACAAGTTTGGAAGTTTCGGAGCGTTTTGGAAAGTATTCATTCCCTCGCTAACCGGTATGATCGGCTACTGGTCGACACTGTCGTTGAACATGCCGGACTTCACTCGCTTTAGCAGAAGCCAGCGCGACCAGACAATCGGACAAACGGTTGCGCTTCCGGCGACTATGGTTGTCTTTGCCGCGATGGGCGTAATTATCACTTCCGCCTCGGCAATAATTTTCGGCCGGACAATCTGGGACCCCGTGCAGCTTGTAGGTCAATTCACTCAGCCAGTCATCGTAGCGGTTTCCATGTTCACAGTTGTAGTGGCGACCCTGTCGGTGAATATCGCCGCCAACGTAGTCTCGCCTGCGAACGATTTTGCGAATGCATTTCCGCGAGTCATTACCTTTCGATTGGGGGGACTGATCACTGGAATTCTGGGGATCATCATGCAGCCGTGGCGGCTTCTTGCCGACCCCTCCGGATATATTTTCCAATGGCTGGGAGGATATTCGGGAGGCTTGGGATCAATCGCCGGAGTTCTTATTGCCGACTATTGGTTGTTTCGGCGAAAGCAACTAGAGCTGGCGGACTTATACAAGGTCCATGGAGCTTACACATACGCTGGAGGATGGAACTGGCGGGCGGTAGCCGCGACTTTGATTGGGTGCGCGCTTGTGTGGGGCGGCTTAGTGATTCCGTTTATGAGGCCGCTTTACGACTATGCCTGGTTCGTCGGATTTTTGGCATCGGGAGCCGTTTATCTGGCGCTTATGAAGGGCGCGCCGGCGGCTTATGCGTCAGGTAGTCTCGAGGCTAATGCTGAAGCTGACGGAGATTGAGCGATGTACCGTAGACTGTCCAGTCTGCGGAGGAACTCTCCCTCAGCCGCAAACCGCAGACTGCCCTGTCTTCGGATGAACTGCCATTCCGCTCGTTTCCGCAGACTGGACAGTCTACGGTACTACGAAGGTCCACGGTACGTCGAAAGAAAGAGTATCGAGATTACCGTTACCTAAGCAGGTGTATTCTGATAACATAATCTTCGCCCTCAAATTGAATCTCAAAGTTGGCTAGTTTCCAAAGGTATGCTTTTCAACACCCATCTACGTTCGCCGACTCGTTCTTCTTTAGACCTGCTGCTTCGATTAACTGCGCTTGCTACGATCTGTTCTGTAACTTCAGTGACGTCTGCCCGGGCACAGGAAAAACCCGGCACTGCTTCACCGGTTTTGCTGGCATCGTTGAGAAGCAAGGACAAAGGGGCAAGACGAGACGCGGCTAATGAGCTGGGGATCACTCGAGCTCGAGGCGCCGTACGTGGTCTCGTTGAAACGCTCTCAGACAAAGAGGCATCGGTGCGAGAGGCGGCGGCATTTGCTCTCGGCCAAATCTCCGATCCCAGCGCAACAGGACTATTGATTCCGTTGCTTGCAGACCCGGAACCTTCGGTCCGAGCATCGACGGCTTTTGCGCTTGGAATGATTGCGGACCGCAAGGCTGTGGAAGCGCTATCGTACGCTACCGGCGACAGCGAAGCGGAGGTTCGAGCATCGGCGATTTTTGCTCTTGGGTTGATGCGAGACGAGGGCGCGGTCGACGAATTGATTGATGCCCTGGACGACTCTTCCTTTGATGTGCGCTACGACGCGGTATGGGCGCTGGGACAAATCGGTGAGCCGGATGCCGAAGAACACCTGCAAGGGGCGCTGGTAACCCTTGACTTGCTTCGAATCGACGACGCACAGCGTCAGGCTTTTCGGCAGGCAGTGCAATTCTCTCTCGAAAGCCTGCGAACGGAAGCTCACGCACGAACAACCGAGGCGGGAACACGGCCGAGGCGGGCGAGCGGCATTGTTAGAGATAATCGTTACACACCCCCTCCCACTCGCCCGGTGGGAATCCACAAATCTGTTCGTCCCGCGGTTACAGATCTCGCGCTGAAAGCAAGGGCTGGTGGTTCGGTGAAGCTGCGCGTTCTGGTCGGTGCGGACGGCAAGGCGGTACGAGCGTATGTGACCCGGCGACTGGGTTATGGGCTCGATCGCCGAGCGGTAGAGACTGCGCTTCAGTATAGATTCGATCCGGCGTTGGAACATGGGCTGCCGCAAACGACGTGGACGGATATGGAAGTGAAGTTTTAAAACGCCGAAAATCTCAGCGTTGAGCGTCAGGGTTTAAGCGTTTAGGGTTCAGAGTTTCCATCTGCGTAATCTGCGCAATCTGCGGATGAGTTTTTAGGAAGACCTTAGGAGTCATCATGTCTAGAATCGTTAAGTGCGGTTTGATACAGGCATCCAACGCATGTTCGATCGATCAATCGATCGAAAAAATCAAACAAGCGAATATCGATAAGAATCTCAAGTTTATTGAAGGCGCGGCAAAGCAGGGCGTTCAAATCATTTGCATGCAGGAAGTCTTCACAACGCCTTACTTCTGCGCCGAACAGGAACCGCGCTGGTACGAAGCCGTCGAAAGAATCCCGGATGGACCAACCGTAAAGCTGATGCAGGAAGTCGCAAAAAAGCACGGAATGGTCGTGATTGTTCCCATCTATGAAGAGGAAATCACCGGCGTTTACTACAACACCGCCGCTGTCATCGACGCCGACGGAAGGTACCTCGGCAAGTACCGCAAGAATCATATACCGCACACAAAACCGGGCTTCTGGGAAAAATATTATTTCAAACCCGGCAACCTGGGTTACCCGACATTTGAAACCGCGTTCGCCCGAATCGGCGTCTACATCTGTTATGACCGTCACTTTCCCGAAGGCGCGCGAGCTCTAGGATTGAACGGCGCGGAGATCGTCTTTAATCCCTCGGCTACCGTAGCGGGTTTGTCTGAATATCTCTGGGAGCTTGAACAACCGGCTCACGCGGTCGCGAATGGTTATTTCATAGGAGCGATCAATCGCGTAGGACACGAACAGCCCTGGGACATCGGCGAGTTTTATGGGAAGAGTTACTTCTGCAATCCGCGCGGCAAGATCATTGCCCAGGCATCCAGAGATTCGGACGAGCTCATAGTTGCGGACCTGGATCTCGACCAGATTCGCGAGGTCCGCAACGTTTGGCAGTTCTTCCGTGACCGCCGGCCCGAGACCTACGACCCCCTGGTGAAAGAATAGACTTGGCGTAGAGTCGACTGTCCAGTCTGCGCAGTGCTTGAGATCTGTTTAATCTGAGCGCTGCGCAGACTGGACCGTCGACGCTACCGTTCACCCAGAATAACTCTCAATGCAAAGGAAACGCATGCTCGAATTCGCAATAACCTTCAAACCTGATATGACTCACGGCCGCATTGTTTCGCTTACCAAACAGGCGGAAGCTGCGGGGTTTAGCTACGCGTGGATTTTCGATTCGCATGTGCTGTGGCAAGAAGCATATCCGCTTATGACACTCATGGCGGTAAATACTGAGCGGATGCGATTGGGGACGTGTGTAACGAATCCTGCCGTTCGAGATGCCACTGTGACGGCGAGCCTGTTGGCGACGCTAAATCGTATTTCCGGCGGGCGCATGGATCTTGGCATCGGCCGGGGCGATAGCTCTCGACGAGTTATGGGTAAAAAGCCGACTACACTCGAGCGGCTGGAAGACACCGTTAACGTTGTACGCGATCTGTGTTCGGGGAAAAAGATCGAATATGAAGGCCGAGAGATCCAGATGCCCTGGGCGGACTCTGGAGTGCCGCCGGCGTGGATAGCCGGATACGGACCCAAAGCGTTACGCTGCGCCGGACGAATAGGCGACGGCGTCATCCTGCAGTTCGCCGATCCTGCGCTGATCAAATGGTGTCTCGGCTTTGTGCGGGAAGGCGCGGAAGAAGCCAGTCGCGACTTTTCAAAGATTAGGGTGATGAGCGCGGCGCCGGTTTGGGTATCGAACGATCTCGACAAAGCGAGGGATCAGGTTCGCTGGTTTCCGGCGCTGGTTTCAAATCACGTCGTCGATCTCGTCTCGCGATACAAGCCCGAAGAATTACCACAGGAATTAACCTCATATATCCGCGATCGAAAAGGATACAATTATCTTCATCACGCTGAAGTCGGAAGCTCGAATGCCGAATTCGTGTCTGATGATATTGTCGATCGTTTTTGCATCGTCGGTCCTCCCGACGAGCACGTGCGAAAGCTGAAAGAACTGCAGAATGCCGGCGTTACACAATTCAATATTTACCTGATGAGCGGCGATGAGGAACAGACTGTCGAAGCGTACGGCAGGGATGTCTTGCCAGCGCTGCAGTTAGGCTTCTAAACCTGCATCACTATCTGCGTAAGTTGCGTAATCTGGGGATCGATCTCAGCAACAAAGGCTATTTTAGGGCGTGAAGCTGTTCTCCCTCGGCAATCTGAGTAACATACTTCTCTTGCTTAAAAGGCTTGAACCCGCGCTTAAGGTAGTTCGGCATCGCCGCTGCATCATCCAGAGTACAGGTATGCAACCAGACTCGATTGGCGCCATCGCTCCAGGCTTGTTGCACGGCCACGGTCAGAAGGTGCTTGCCAAGACCACGACCGAGGAACTCCTGCATCAGGCCAAAGTATGCGATCTCGATTGCGCCGTCGTCGTGGCGTTCGAGCTCGAAGTATCCTGCTGGAGCGTCTTCAGAATACATTACCCATAGAGTTACTTCAGGTCGACTATAGTGAGCGGCAATTTGCTCGTCAGTCCACGGTAGTCGGTCAGTCCAGTGGTACAGACGTCCCACCTCAGCATAAAGAAAGCGAGCAAAAGATGCCGGGCATTGCGCGATTTGGTCGATTCTGATCCTGGAGTCATCGAAGCGCGCGGGATTAAGATCCTGCGGCTGCTGCAGTTGAAGATAAGTTCGAGTGACTTCGACGTCCATGGCGGAAATATTAAACGCAAAGCCTATCCGGTTCAAAGTTCTGTGCACCAATGCCGTCCTGACCCGTTCTCACAAAGGGTTCGGGGTGTACAATCTCTCCTTCAGTGGTGCCCAATGAAGAAACTCCTACTGTTATTGCTACTTTTCGGCGTGCTCTCGCCGGCGTTTGCTGATCAACCCGCGAGCAAGATTATTGATCGCTACAAAAAAGCGTCGGGAGGGAAAGCGGCGGCTCGCCTGAGAAGCACCTTGCTGACCGGCTCGATTAAAACCGCCGATGGGAGCAGCGGTCGATTTAATTACCAAATCTCCTCGCCTAATAATCTTCGGGTCGATATTGAAGTCGGCGATTCGAAAATTAGCGAATGCTACAACGGCAAATCCGCCTGGCGCCTGGATTCGCGAGGCCTTCGAACGCTACTCGGAGACGAAGCCAAAAGACTGCGCCTCGAGTCGTTGCTCGCCAACACACGTCTCACTGACCTGCAACGCAATCGTATTGTTCCTCAAATCACAGGCAAGACGGTAATCGATGGAAAGCAAGCCGCCGGCATTGAATTCACCAAAGATGGTGCGAAGGTCAAACTCTTTTTTGATGCTTCTACCAACCTGCCGATTAAACGCGAAAGAGAAACCTCCGAAGGGATAGAAGAGACTTTTTATAGCGATTATCGGCCCGTCGACGGCCTAATGGAGCCTTACTCTCTACGAATCAAGAAAGCGACCAATGAGATTATCGTTTCAATCGACCGCGTTGAGCACAATAAGACCGTAGCGCTAACAGCGTTCCGTTATCCGGTGGTCGAAGGTTCTCGACCACTGCCTGAGCTCGAGCCATTGCTCAAGGCTCTCCAGGACAACCAGGACAAGATCGATGAGATGCGCGAGCGCTATACTTGCCGCCTCGTTGAAATCGAACGCAAACACGACGGAGATGGCCGTATCAAAGAGTCCGAAACGAAAACTTACGAAGTCACCCCAGTCGGATCTGAATTTGTCGAAAGGCTCATGAGCGTCAATGGCAAGGAGCTTTCATCGTCGGAACGAGAAAAAGAGGATAAACGAGTTCAAAAGGAGATCGAGGATATAGTGAAAAAACGTGAGAAGAAGGCGCAGCGCGAGGAGCGAGCGCGTGAAAAAGGAGAGACGAAAAAGAATGATGACGACGACATCGAGATCAAAGATTTCCTGCGCATCAGCGAGATCACCTCGATTCGACGCGAAGTGTTTCGCGGTCACGAAGTGATTGCATTCGATTTCGAGCCGCGCAAAGGCTTCAAACCTAAGAGCCGTGGTGAGGACATTGTAAGCAAACTAGCCGGGACAATCTGGGTGGATGAAGCTGCTCAGCAAATCGCACGGCTTGAGGCCCGATTCACTGATTCGTACAAGATTGGCGGAGGAATGCTAGCGTCAATCGGGTCGTCGACCGCGTTTACCTTTGAACAAGAAAAGGTAGGAGATGAGGTTTGGCTGCCCTCGGCGATGGAAGCTAATCTGTCCGCGAGGGTCTTGTTGCTGGCAAAATTCAACCGCAGCGTCGAACGCCGATATAGTGATTACAAGAAGTATCAGATCGACAGCAAGTACGAGTTGACAAAACCAAAGGAAAACGCCAAACCACAATAGGACATATAGGTCCTATTCGTCCTATCTGTCCTATTCGTCCTATCTGTCCTATTCTCTTTCTGGACATTCGCGACATCTAATTGCTAGAATTTGCGGCTTCATGATCGGCGGTAAAGGCGACCTGTACAGCGTGGCTTTCGACGACTCGCCTACGGACAAAGATGCACATCTAGCTCTCACGGCTCCCGAGGCCGTGGAGCGCCGTGTGTGGCGCAACATCGTCGCAGTCGTAGCCATATCTATTGTTATCGCAGCATTAACCGCTGATCTGAAATTCATGTTGGGCCTCGTTTTGGGCGGCGGGCTCGCATTGCTAAACTACAAGTGGCTGCACTCGTCGCTCCGAGCAGTGCTTGCGACAAGTCAGGAAAAGACGCCTCCGGGAACGATGATCAAATTCGTTGTCCGCTGGCTGGTGATCGCCGCGATAGCATGGGCAGCCAATCTGACCGGTTACTTTAATGCGGTCGCGATACTCGCGGGATTGTTCGCGCCCGCAGCGGCTGTAATGATCGAGGCCGCTTACGTTGCATACGTAAACCTGAGGACAAGGGAGAACGACAACTGATGCTGGCAGTGATTCTCGCTCTGCTACTAGAAGGTCACGAGGCAGCGGCTGCGACCGCTGAGCATGGGGGTTCAGCTCATGGAGCGGAAGGAGAGCCCTGGCTGGTCGAACAGGTAAATCATATTCTCGGTCCTCTTGTGCTCAGTATTGAGCGAGCGATCATGCCGTCGATATATGGTCTGTTCGGGAGTCATTGGCACGAGCCTCCCACGGGTGAACTGATCATCCCCGAACACATCGTGTGGACACTTGCGTTGATGGTCATCGCTCTTGCGGGAGTCTTTCTTCTTCGCGGACGTCTTTCTGTTGATCGTCCCTCGAAAGGCCAGCAGCTTCTCGAAGTCATTTTGCAACAGATTCGCGGTTTACTCGACCAAGTGATCGGGCCTTATGGTCGCCGGTATGTTCCGGTGATCGGGACATTTGCGATCTTTATTCTGATCGGCAATCTGATGGGTCAGATACCTGGATTGGGTGCGCCCACTGAGAACATCAATGTGACCGGAGCTCTGGGATTGACGTCGTTTCTGTACTTTATAGGAAGCGGGTTCAGGCAGCAGGGTATCGGCTACTTGAAGCATTTTATGGGTGGACTAACAGGCGCAATGGCCATAGCTATCGGGTGGCTGATTTTTGTCGTGGAGATCATCTCCAACAGCGTTCGACCGGTCACCCTGTCGCTTCGGTTGTTCGTCAACATGTACGCCGACGCGCAGATTGGACACGCATTCCTGTATCAACTAATTGCGCCGATTGTACCGATCTTCACGGTCGTGCTGGGTGTCTTTGTGGCGTTCATTCAGACCTTCATATTCATAATGCTTTCGATGGTTTATCTGTCTGAGACTGTGCCTCACGAAGAACACGACACCGAGGAGCACGGGCACGCTCACGAAGAGTTGGCTGAGGCACATTAGAGCGATTTGTTTTGTTCATTTTGAGATGCGCGCGAGCTTAATTTTGAAAGTCGCTGGCGCAAAAGAACCAGGTTTCATAAGTACCATTCACAGGGAAGGTGATGGTTGGGCTCTTTCATAGAAGTTGATCCGCACGCGCTGCCGGAGCGTTGCCGCAATTAGGGGGATGGCAATCGAATACCGGGCACGTGGAAATTATTCCGAGCTTTGAACTATCAACCTTCTTTCTTGTTAACTGAGCTTCGTCGAAAGGAGGGCTCAAGACCGCCGATGGAAGTCCGTCGGCGTTGAGGTCCTACGTGACCTCAGGAGGAAGATATGATCAAGATCAGATTATTTGTAATGTCGGCGCTGATGATGTTGCTTGTTGTCGGCACCGCGATGGCTCAGGCTCCCGGGGCAACCGGAGGCGCGGACCACAGCACCGGTAACTCCTGGGTATTCCCGGCGCTCGGATCCTTTGCGGTCGGAATCGCTGCCTTAGGTGGAGCGCTTGGTGACGGCCGGGCAATTGCTGCGGCTTGCGAAGGAACAGCTCGCAATCCCGGGGCCGGCGGACGCATATTCACAATGCTGCTGCTGGGACTCGCGCTGATCGAAACGTTAGTCCTGTTTACCTTCTTGACCGTGCTTTTGAAGGGCTAATTAGATGTTTCGGATATTTCAAAAAGGGAGGCTTCGGCCTCCCTTTTTATTTTCCAGGACCGGCGATAAACTTCGTTCGGAGACAATACAATGCAATCTTTTAAGGACAGTATTATCAAGCTGATCACTGAGACCTCCACAAATCTTCCCCCTGATGTACGAGCGGCGATGGCCCAGGCCGTGGCCGACGAGAACCCTGCCACCAGAGCCGGTACTGCACTATCGGTGATCGCCACTAACATAGACATGGCCCGCGATAACGAAGGGCCGATCTGTCAGGACACCGGGATGCCAACCTTCGAGATCAGGACACCGGTCGGCGCCAATCAGATCATAATGAATCGCGAAATCCGCGACGCTATATCCGAAGCTACAAAGCGAGGCAAGCTTCGCCCGAATTCCGTCGACTCGATCACCGGAGCAAACTCAGGCGATAACCTCGGGCCCGGGACACCGGTAGTTCACTTTCATCAATGGGAGAATGATCACGAAATCGAGGTTAAGCTTCTGCTAAAAGGCGGAGGCTGCGAGAACAAAAACATTCAATACGCGGTTCCGACCGAGCTTCCGCATCTGGGGCGCGCGGGCCGCGACCTGGATGGCGTGCGCAAATGCATCCTTCACGCAGTGTGGCAGGCACAGGGTCAAGGCTGCAGCGCCGGGGCGATCGGTGTGTGCGTCGGTGGCGATCGCACTTCAGGTTATCAACATGCGAAGGAACAGCTTTTCAGGACCCTGGACGATACAAACCCGGATCCGAAGCTTGCTGCCCTGGAAGAATATGTAATGAAGGCAGCAAACACATTGAACATAGGAACGATGGGCTTCGGCGGCGGGGTGACCCTGATCGGATGCAAGATCGGCGCGCTCAATCGACTTCCCGCAAGCTTCTTTGTATCGGTTGCGTATGACTGCTGGGCTTTCCGCAGGCTTGGCGTTGTGCTCGATGCAAACAGTGGCGAGATAAAGCGCTGGCTGTATCGAGATGAACAGAAGAGTGAAAAGCGGATGGCTGCAGGAGAAGGCTTCAGGGTGACAGGCACCGAGAAGCGTCTCGTCGCGCCGATCAATGAGCAACAGATACGCGAACTGAATGTTGGCGATGTGGTAATGATTTCAGGCGAAATGTACACCGGCCGCGATGCCGTCCACTCTTATCTTATGAAGCACGATTCGCCTGCCGATCTTCACGGTTCGGTTTTGTATCACTGCGGACCGGTGGTGATGAAAGACAATGGTAGCTACAGGATCACCGCCGCTGGTCCGACTACCAGCATCAGAGAGGAGCCGTATCAGGGAGACATCATAAAGCGCTTCGGCGTGCGCGCAGTGATGGGCAAAGGCGGTATGGGTAAGCGCACATTGGAAGCAATGAAGGAGGCCGGCGCTGTTTATTTAAACGCGATCGGTGGCGCGGCCCAATACTATGCGCGTTGTATCGAACAGGTGCTCGATGTCAGTCTGCTGGAGTTCGGGATTCCTGAGGCGATGTGGCACCTTCGCGTAAAGGATTTTCCGGCGATCGTCACAATGGACGCCCACGGCAATTCACTCCACGCGGACGTGGAGAAAGCTTCGGCAGTGATGCTATCAAAATTAGCAGAGCCAGTATTTTGATTGCGTTGCGCGATTTGCTGCTCGTAAAACGATGATTCGCGCTGCGAGTCTACAATTCTTGCGTCAGCGCAAAAGAGTGCGCGCTATACTCTCCCGTTGTCGTGATATCTTTCGATCAAAAAGAATTCTCAACTTATCAGGATTTCTGTAATAACGACTCGACCCACTGAGTTGTAGACACTTTCCCAGGAGGAAACAGATGCGTCGAATATCATTGTTATTCGTCCTTTGTGTAATTGGCATGCTTGCAAGCGTTGCTAACGCACAGACGGCTGATTCAATAAGCACTCGTGAGATGACAGATATCAACTGGATGGAGTTCAAAGAGTATGTTCCATCGAAGATCAATACGGTAATCCTCCCGACAGGCACTCTCGAGCCGCATGGAGTAATCAATAATGGCGCCGACATAACGGCGCCGTTGGCCTTAGCTCGAAAAATTGCTCGCGAGGTAAATGCCATGATCGCGCCGATCATCCCGTACGGCATCACCGGCAGTATGGATGCATATCCGGGTGCTTTCTCGATCTCAGAGGCAGCGTACCGCGCTTATGCGCGAGATGTGCTGGCGGGGCTTGCGAAGAACGGCTTTCGCAACATCATCGTTATAAACGGGCACGGCGGACCGCAGACCGGCGTGCTTAATCAACTCGCAACCGAGATAGGGCAGGAGAAGCGGGTTCGCACATTGGTGATCAATTGGTGGAGTTACGCTACTGATATCACGCTTTCGGTATTTGGCCAGGATGGCGGGCATGCCGGCTGGAACGAAACAGCATTCATTCAGGCAATTGATCCGAAACTCGTTCACAAAGACCGTTATTCGGATGAAATGGCCACTCCGAATCCGGCGGCCGGAACGTATTCTGCGTATCCGGCGCCCTCTTCGATCGGCCTGTACAAGGAGGGACAAGGTTACGTTAAGTTCGATCAGGCGAAGGCAGACGAATACTTTGCAAAGGTGACGCAGAAGGTGGCTAAGTTAATCCTGGACGTACGAAGGAAATGGGATATGGCAGGACTGTTTGAAAAATGAAAATGCGATTCGTCCAAAAGGTCCCATAGGTCACATCGGTCCAATCGGTCCAATTCATCCTATTGGTCCTGTTCGTTCTATTTCATTGACACCGCCGCGACAACGAATTAGTCTGCAAGACAACGACCTTTGAATAATGCAAACGAGAAATAAGAGTATGATTTGTGGGAAGTGCGGGGCCGAGAACCGCGAGGGATCCAATTTCTGTCGATACTGTTCGGCGCCGTTGACACCGCAAGCGCAGGGATCCCAGTCAGGCTATATTCCTTCGGTTCCGCCGCCGCCGTCAACTGGGACCAGTCCGCCACCGAACTACTATCCACCACCGAGTTACCAGACGCCGCAGCCGATGGCGCGACCAGTCGTTCCGGCGAAGGTTTGCGTGCGATGCAACTCGACCAGCGTCGTCAAGGGAACTGTTCCGTTGTGGGCGGTGCTTGTTGCAGTGATCGGAGCTCCGTTTAC
>DATFWY010000038.1:0-5430 GCA_035258805.1 Blastocatellia bacterium
AATGCCCTGCGCGAGACTCTGCTTGATTTGTTGCAATTTCCTGAGGCCCTCGATGCGGGCAATTACGACGCCGAACAGAGCAGTAAAAACAACTAAAGCGACGGTCTGAAACGCGCCTAAATAGCCGCCAATCTTGATCAATATATAGAGCTCCAACAGAGGGACGAGAATAAAAAGAACAAGAAGCCGGCGCATCACCGTTAAACATTAACTCTTTTCAGCCCGTCTGACGAGATGCCCTCCGGGCTGTCCCTTGGACGGTATTAAATTCATTTTTTGTAGAAGCGCTGTGCGAAGGAGTCGAAGGAACTGGCGGGAATATCGACGCCGCAGCGGTGACATTGGGTTGCGTTACGTTCCACCTTCTCTGAACATCGGTGACATCTCTTAAGGTGCGAGACTCGTTTGAGCAACAAGCCACCCGCAAAACACAGGATCCCGGTAATTAGGAATAAGCGGCTGTTCGGTCGGCCGCCAATACGAATGATTGCACTGGTAAGGACTAAAAGCACGCCGGCAGCTTTTAAGACGATGCCGCTTGCATAGGCGAGATAGCGCATCACTCAAGGTTTCGCGACGGTGCGACCGTGGATTTGGCGCTTTTGCTGATCACATGCGGTATCACCAGAAAAGATATCTTTATCCGCGAATCCTTTCTAGTCCGCCGTTGCTTGAGTACTACGGATTGTACGCGAATTTCACGGATCACAGCCGCCAACAGTCAGGTCGCGGATTACGTCCTGATCGCAGAACCCATCAGATGACGACTGCGTATCTGTGGGGTCACTGCCCTGCTGCGACCAGACAGTGACCATGTACAGCCACGATGGCCGCAGGTGGTTTAGCGACAAAGCGGATGTGCAGCTTTACCTCATGCGCAAGACCAAAACCGAAGCCCGACTGAAACCACGACGCAACCCGCCGATGACCAGATTCACAGAGTGAGGATTATCCCGGAGCCGGATTCATCCACCGACACCGTACCTGCAAACCTGCGTCCCACGACGGAAAAGGTTGCATTTACAACCTTGAACCGCAACGGCGACGCAATCGGGCAGCAGGAGATTGTTCTCGACGTATGCCGCTGCTTTGCCCGCTGATGGTGCCGAAACCCTCTGCCCACCAGCAACTAAAGATTAAGGTTCTCGTATTAAACGTTCATAGCCTGAATTTTTTCTTGCGATGCGTGTTTTCAGGTACTATTATGGCAATAGAATCCAATCGCCGCTAATATCACTAGTTGGCCGAGCGTGAAACATACGAGAGCGAGTTTCTCACTCAATTCATCGTCCTTTAGACAGGCTACTGCAACATTTACTAAGGAATCAGATCGCGGAACTGCATTAATTGCGGTTGCGTGGGTAGATGACGCCCTTGAAACATGTCTTAGGGTTTTTTTCGCGGCGAAAAAAACGGCGGTAGCGGACATCGTCATCGAAGTATTGTGGATGCGGTACTGCAGTCAGAGGGTCCGTTAGGCTCGTTCGCTTCCCGAATCAAGTTGGCTTACCTTCTCGGCATCATCACTGTCAGTTTGTATTCCGATCTAGAGATTATGAGGAAAATTCGGAATTCTTTTGCTCACGGACGTCAAACTGTGCGGTTCAGTGATCAAAGCATAAAAGACAGGTGCAAGTCGCTGGCTGGCGCGCAAGCCTTTCAACGTGGCGCAGAACCAATTCGCAGTCCTCGCCAAAAGTTCTTAATCAGTGCTTTTTTCGCTACAGAATGCCTTTTGTCGTATGCAAAACACGCAAAACCGACCAACACTCCGATCTTCGACCTGTATCCTGCGGTAATACGTCGTATGGCGAAATCAATGAGTCTCAGACAACTAAAGGCTGTGTTAGAGAAACTTGAAAATTAGAATTCCCACACCCAATCGAGTATGACCCTGGTGGACGACCTTGTCGCCATATGGATTAATACGGAAGGACGCCTGGGACTGCTAACGTCGTAGTGTTCTTGTCATCTCGCCGTCATCTTCCGTTCCGCCGGGATGGCTGTGGGAGATGTCGTTCAGTCCGGAACGGCGCGTTTAGGCGTCAGGTTTTCCGGCTGCATCATAAAGCATGCTCGCAACAAGACGTTGAATCTCAAGCACCTGGTCCTCCCGAAGCGGGAAAGGAGGTCTTGGATTAGCATGGGCGGCAACTGCATTACGCACATCCAGATAGCGAGTTATCAGTTCATCAAAGCGCCACCTTTTCCGTCCCGAGGAGAATACCTCGTGGTAACTCTTCCACCGGGTCGAACAAAACGATGTGCCGAACTTGTCGTCCAGCGCACGCAGCCGCTGGCCAACCTCGTGCTTCTTAATCTGCGCGGTTCCGAGAAGCGCCTCCAAAGCTCGGAAAGTCGAGAGGAACGCGAGGTCATAGAGTGTGCGTTCCTCGAGATACTTCTTTTCGCGCAGGTAAGCTGACTCCAACCTGCGATGATGACGGTACTCGCGGTGGTAATAGGAGCTGGTCATGTGGCCCGCGAACAGAAAGTGGCTCCGCTCGAGGTGCGTCAGCGACGCGGCCAGTTGCGGAGCGATTAGAATTCTCGCCACGAACTTACATGCACTTCGAATCTGGGGATGATACACTCCACTCCCACTTGCCATAGCGTTGGAGAGAAAGTCGGGATCGATGGGATAAGAACCTAGCCTTCGGTACAGGC
Organism: Blastocatellia bacterium; assembly: GCA_035258805.1. Lineage (GTDB taxonomy): Bacteria > Acidobacteriota > Blastocatellia > UBA7656 > UBA7656 > Onstottus_A. The sequence continues at coordinate 2,668 of DATFWY010000038.1, forward strand.
ATGCGATTTGGCGCGTGGTAGCCGTCAACGCCGGTCGGGCAGTCAACTCAAGCAAAAACTCATTAGGACTCTCGTCAAGGTCAAAGCCAAGATACACGGTTAAATAGGAACGGAAGGGCAAAGCGAGAGCATATGCCTTTCTTTGAGACCGGGCCGAAACCATCAGCAATGTGTCATAAACGTCGTGCACAAGGACTGACAATGTCCCTACACCCGGCTGGCGAAGAAAGACATACTCGTCCTCCCGTGGCAGCCGACACTCTGTGGCCTTCCAACGTTTGATGCGCTCGTGTCGGGCTGCTGGAACGTTCCCGCCTAAGTGGGGCGCACCCTCATACGCCTCCTTGCATGATGAAGTACTTCACGCCCCGTATTTGATGCTTAGCTGCTGGGCAGCCTTTTCGGCTTACTTCGCCTCGACTACGAATTCTACACTACTGTATTTTTTCGTTTATCCATTGGTCGAGGTTCCTCCTTTCCCAGAAGTTTTCCTTGATCGGCGGTCGGAACGAATTTCCTTTGCCGTTTTTCCATGACTGCTCGTGGCCGATTTCGGGAGTACAGTTTTGGTTCGCTTCTTTGCCATTGGAAACCTCCTTTCCCTGGAATTGCCACCTCAATATCGCCGCATAGTACGGCGGGTCAAGCGGAAAAATTGACTGTCTCGGAAGGTTTTTTGGGTACGAAGTAGTTGAGGAATATATCTTCGAAATGAACAAACTCTCCGAAAGCGACATGCGAAGGCTATTCGAGGCACGCTTTACCCTTAGCGACAGAGGGAGGCGGGTGTGGCGATTGCTCGGCAAGGTAGTATCTGAGCAGCTTACCACGCCGTGATGCGGGCTGGCTGGGCGGACTGAAGGGTGGGGCTTTAGCCGCCGACTTCCCCGTTGCTCAGATGAGCATCAGGCATAAGATTCCCCAGACGATGGCAGAGACGAAGTGAGCGCGGTTGAGTTCGCGTTGTCATTGCGTAGTGGGCCAGGTAAACACTGGAATCCATAGGTAAGACGCCGGTTGGCGTAAACGGCGTCGTCATTGACAAGAAAACCCAACCATTTCGAGGCCCGCTTTCCTTTTTCTTCGACAATGGAAGGTGTATGTTCTGCCCCAGATTCAGGCACTATCCACTAAAGACGATCTAATGTATTGGTTACGCGGATAGAACGTGAGCAGTAGATTCCCTTTTCGGAAGGTTTGTTCGGACTGTAAAGAAACTCTGTGCCCGGGGCCATAGTTAACCATGGACCTGATCGAGATCCTGCGACGGAGGATCGATGCTCTCGATGTAGGCGCACATACGCCTGGTCTCCGCGCGGTGCTTCAACACGTCGAGGTAGCAGAGAAGCATTTAGTTCGGGGGACCGAAGATCCTGACGACAGCGCTTTCACCGATGCGATCTACAGAACGAACCAGGCTTTCGAGGGTAGTCTTAAAGAGGCGTTCAGGGTTCTCGCAAGAAAAGATCCCGACAAGGTGCGGCCGTTCGAGATCGAAGGGTTCCTTCAGGAGCAATCGATCCTTCGAAGTCGCGTTCTTGACCAGATGTCTCGCTATCGAACGGAGTGGCGAAACCCGTCGACGCATGACTACAAGCTGGACTTTGATGAAGACGAGGCTCTCCTCGCTATTGCGTCAGTCTGCGCATTTGCGATTGTGTTGCTCGACCAGATCACAGAGAAACTGAATTTCGACCGCGCCAAGGCCGCAGCACCGCCAACGTCGGATTCCAAGGATGTGACAAAGCCTTTGGCTGAAGCTGTAGCTGAGGCAGTTCTCGGCTTTCGGTATCGCCCCACCGCTGGAGGTACAGTGGGACCCGCGCGGGAAGTGGAACTGGTCGGCGCTCTAGCGGGACACCTTGAGACGGTAGTATCGGGAACAAAGATCCAGAGCGAAGCGAGACTTAGTCGTGATCGAGCCGAGCGAGCCGATCTCCTCGTGGAGCGGGACGGAGAGCGAGTGATCTTGGAAGTGAAGCGGAGCCGCTTCTCCCAGAGCACGCCGCCCGTTGGATTGTCGCAGATGGCCCACTACGTGGCGCTTAGCGGGATACGAGACGCGATCCTCTACTTGTTCCAGGACGCGGCCAACTCCGAGATGGAGCGCAAGAACTACCCTCTGCCGAACGATGGTCGGATAATTGTGATCGGCCCAAAGCGAAAAAGATGAGAGCGCAGACTCGCGCAACGTTCGTCACGCGGAGCGGACATCGAATTGAGAATTGTACCGCTGATTGAATATCAGATCGACCTTTTTAAGCTGCTGTGCTTGAAATGTGCCCGGCCAGAACTAGCTCACGGGCGAAGACATAGTGGCAGTGAGAATGACGCACGAGTTGTAGGGCGACCTTGCGGGATGGGAAGCGGCGCTGCTTGGCTGCCTCGGCACATCCTCAAGGAAGTCGGGCTGAAGCACTTCCCTTCTCAGGGCGTTAATGAACCCTAGCTTTCCGTTACGTTCCCATTACGTTCAGCCGGTTGTCTTGGTGGCGTTAGCTGATGCTAATGGCGCTACTAGAGCTAACTCTTTACAGGGATGCCTAGAAATGTCCTGTTTACGTCGGAAAATTATCGTTTCACTGGAACGGGGTCTTGACGCGGCAGGCGAACGTTCAATCAAAGAGCCTGCTGATCGCAAAGTTCGCGCGGGCGATGGTGGAAGCCACTGATATCTACAAAAGAGATAAAGACTCGACATTGAAGATTATCAGCAAATACACCCATATTACCGATCCCGATCCATGCATATTGTCATCGTCG
>DATFWY010000039.1:0-2910 GCA_035258805.1 Blastocatellia bacterium
CGGATTTCCGCCACACGCTCGGGGAAGTTTTTTGAACGCCTCCATGACCTCGGCATTCTGCTTGTAGGCCTTCGGCCGGGCGCCGCTCGAGCGCCTACTGCGCGAGATCAGGCGACGTACGCGCGCGGTCGGGGCGTTCCCCGACAGCCAATCGGCCTTGAACCTCGCCGCGGCTAGGCTCCGCCACGTTGCTGGCACGGCGTGGTCGAGCAAAAGATATCTCAACATCGGGCTGCTGAAGGACCAGCAGATGAGAGGAGCCATCACCGCTTGAGCCACTGACGGGTGCCGCTCAGCTCAAACCAAAGTGCGAAAGATTCTGGACACTACCATTTCGAGAGACTGGCCTTCATGCTATGTCCGATCGCCTCTCTGGCATCCTCCGGGATGCTCGTTCTTGACCCTTTCGTGGTCGACAAATGCGCTCAGGGTGTTGCGGGGAACCGGCCTACCGACGTTGGACTACGTTGCTGTGTGGCAGCCGTGACCGGCTACGTAAAGCCGCTTGGTGAATACAGCAAGTCCGTCCCTGTTGTCGATATTGCGTCTGTCCATGCTGTCGAATAGGTTGATGCTTTCGATGTTCTCAGCCAAATAGGCGCTTTCGCCATCAGTAATTACAGGACTTCGGATTGTCCCACTGGATTTGAAATCGTGACAGAGAGATCGTGTCTTCGGAATGCTAGGCTTTTCTATTGCCGCTGGTTGCCAATGCAAGTCTTCGATTATGTATAAACCACCAGCGGCAACGAATGGAAACAATGTCGCGAGGGCAATTTGCTGGTGGTGGGATGCATGGCTGCCGTCCTCCACTATGATGTCGAACGGCATTGCCACCGAGCGTGCCATCCCGCGAAGATCCTCGCGTGAGCCCATATCACCGCGGAAGATAGTGCAGTTGGGCAGGGTGACCATGCTGAAATCGTTTATATCAAAACCAAAGAGTTTGGCCCGCGGAAAATATTCTCGCCACATCTGCAATGATGGCGCCCTGGTGGCCGGCCCGTCAGTATCGAATGGATGCAGCAGACCGATTTCGAGGAAGGCGATCGGCTCCAATCTCTTTGAGTGGAAGAAACGGTCGTAAATCTCTGCGTAGCAGTGTCGTCCGTGCACTTTATCTCCCTTGTCCGAACCATAGCGGTTTGCCAATGTTGTAAGCGCATCTCGTCTCCGGCCGAAACCGGGTAAGGCGATTGAGTACCTCGCACGTCGCATAAGTGACCTCATTCGCAACCGTCCGGATGATGCTATAATGCCCTCCAAGACCGCAGAACTCCTCTTTCAGACGAATTGTCTTACTCGCGGCGAGACGCGACAAGAGCAATCGCTACGTACATATCGTGACCAGGTTCCCCAATGTCCACCACACGATTAGCAGCAAAGCTTATGTCGCAGATTTCATGCCTGCGTCGGCTGCCGAGCCGTCTTACTGCTCGAACGCCGATCGAAAGCAACTTTCCGTACGCACCAGCTGCACCAAATTGCAGCCGATGAAGCTCCCTTTCAGCCAGGAAAACTGCGCTTCGTGGCCCTGTGGTTAGCTTCTTTGCAGTTTCTATTTTCAGGCCCGAATTCTCGACGAGCCGTTTCAGTCCATAAACTGTCCACCGCCAGTAGTCATAAGGACACGCGTGGTCCTCGTATAGACCATGCGTGGTCAGAATCAAGACTCCGCCGGGTCGTAACACACGATAGCACTCTCTTAGGTACGTTTCCGGATCCTCAACATGCTCAAGGACCTGGGTAGACAATACACAATCGTAGCCTGAGACTTCCGATGGCAACTTCGCATCGGGACAGTATTCGAAATCAAGATTGCTCCCGCCAGAGAGATCGGCGCGATGATAAGTACAGTTACCGAATAGCGGTCGATAGGGTGACCCCCCACAGCCGTAATCGAGGACCATTGACACGTGTGTAGGAATCAATACCTTCAATGCAATCAAGAGATCTGAAAGGTGCAGATACAAGAAATCGCCGGGTTGAGGGGTCAACCTCTGCTTCAGGTATCCGGCCTCAGCTAGGTCCATTTTCGAGCCTCAAACGAGTGATAGTCCGGCTCCGGGTAATGCGCTCTCCTTTTTGCTCGAATTTCTTATCGTCCACTCCCATCGTTCGTGGTAACAACAAGCTTCAGGATGCCAACCCCAAAGTATTGTTTCGTCTGTCCGAACGACTTCGAACGGACATATCCCATCAAGTTGCTCATAAACCTCGCCGCCTGGGGGCTCGGCGAGGTACGTTCTGAGGTAAAATTGGCCCACATTTAGCCGAAGCGCAGGAAACCTGCAGACAAGAACGGCTTCCCCATCGGTGGTTGCGATCCGGACCTGTGGATAGAAGGCCCAAGCGTGAAGAACAGGCTGCTGAAATTGATTCACAATCTGAAACGAGAAGCATCCTCTCGATATTAAATCTGCGTTCTTGATACAAAATTTTACCTCAAGCGGCTCGCCAAAGCTGTGTATGCCATTCGCATTTGAGGTAATAACCTCTACCCTCCTTAGGTGCGGGCCTTTGTCCTTTTGCTCCGCGCTTCGCTCATAAATTGCGCTGTTTGCCCCGTGCGAAAGATATGTCGAGATTGCACGCGCCACATCTCCGTCAAGTTCGACTGTGCCTGTATTCAATAGGACTGCACGCGTGGCAAGTTCACCGATGGTGGCCAAGTTATGACTGACGAACAAAACCGTTCGGCCTTGTCGGGATGCGACATCGTGCATCTTGCCTAAGCATTTTTTTTGGAACTCGTGATCGCCGACAGCCAGGACTTCGTCAACGACAAGAATCTCTGGTTCGAGGTGAGCTGCCACAGCAAATGCAAGGCGCACATACATTCCCGATGAATACCGTTTCACCGGCGTATCGAGAAAGCGCTCCACCTCGGCGAATGTAACGATCTCCTCA
>DATFWY010000040.1:0-43137 GCA_035258805.1 Blastocatellia bacterium
CCTCTCGCTCCTCGCGACGTGTGTGCTCCGCCTCAGACGTAAGGTAGGTGAAAAGTGGGAACGCGCGAATATGACCGTGGAGCCTTGCTCTGCCTACCTGTTGAGCGGCGAAGCACGGTCTTCATGGGAGCACAGCATCCCCGGCGTAGAGTCGCTACGGTATTCAATCACCTTTAGGAGCGTGCGTGTTTAGCCTTTTGGGTCGCAAAATTACGCAGGATTATGAACTAGCAGGATGATGTTTTCTTCTGCGTAATCTGTGTCATCCGGGGATCAGTCGTGGTTCGCCCGCATATGACGCGGACTTGTACAGAAATTCGTTATCAACGAGTGTACTCGTCGAGAAACTTAAAGACGTCAGGTTCCCAGATCGCCATTTCACGGTGAATAAAATCGTGGCCATCGTCAGTGGTTTGGCCAGTAGCCGGGTAGATTTTTAGACGCTGTGGCTTCTTCACCCTCTCCAGCTCTGCGGCGAGTACCTTTCCAGGAATCACAGAGTAGTCGTTTGCAGCGTGTATCAAGAAGATCGGAACCGAGATGTTTCCGACAGCAGACAGAAGCCGAATCCGTAACAAAGATGAACGATCCCAGCTATAACCGCCTGCGGAAAAAACCACAGCGGCCTTTACGTTTTTGTCGCGCTCTGCAGCGAGAATCGTAAGTGATGCCCCAAATGAATGTCCCACAAGCGCTATGCGATTGCGGTCGATCTCCGGCAAGCTACGAAGGAATGACAGGCCGGCGAGCACGTCATCAATTTCATCGCTTTCCATTAGGTGGAGTTGTATTTTATTGCGTCCCTCCTGCCCATTTTGTGTGAATTCTCTGTCCATTAAGTCTCCGGCAGGTGTGCCCTGTCCGCGTGATAGTCCATCGCCACGTCTGAACAGATACAAGAAGGCATATCCGTGCAGTACAAATACTGGTGCAAGCAGTTCGGGATGTCGCTGATCAGGTCGACCCGAAGCGTCAACCCCGGTTGCGTGCCCACTGCCGTGACTGAATAAGACGGCGGGAAAGGGCCTGCCCCTGACGGACACCATAGAAGCGCGTGCAACTTGAGCGTCCCACAAGGAACGATCATTGTACGAGGCTCAGTTGTCGTTCCACGATCTCCGTTGATCGCAAGAATGGTAATCAGACAAATCTCTAAGACGATGCTCATCACAATCGCAATTGCCAGAGATTACAGCGACCTCAGGAAATCTAAAACCGCCTGTTTATCGACTGCCGAAAGCGCGTTGAAATTCAGCACGACGCCGTTAGCCTCAGACGCAGGATACGCCGGATCGCGTCGATGCGGGTTGGGTGGCGTTGCAAACGACAAATGCGCACGTATGGCTTCGAGCAGATCCGACGTTCGGCCGTCATGCAAGAAGAAAATTCGTTGTCCCACACCCCAAAGAGGCGTTGTCCGGAACTCATCCGGACCCGCTTGTCCCTGAAGGATGTTATCTGCCAAATTCGCGCCCATATGATGTAACATCAAATCAGAAAACAGATTAACCGGTCTGTTTTGCAGGACGGGGCTCAACGACACGGGTGCGGTCTGCATTTGCGGAGTGTGGCAGAGCGCGCAACCAATTTGTTCGAAGATCAACCTACCTCTCTGCGCGCTTGGGCCTGGATTGGTATCAGGTGCAGGGCCATCGGTAAATCTCATCATCAGGTGGAACTGAAGCCAGTCAGGAAGGATGTGAAGCGGATTATTGAACGACTGGTTCCTTAAATCATTCGACGCGGTACGAATCACGTCGTTTGGCTCCGGTTTTTCCGGACCCTGACAGTCAGGATCCTCTTCCGTCGCCGTAGGGAAAGCCTCATTGGTTATCCCCATCTCCACGTTGTAGGCTTCACCTGCAAAAATAGCGATCGATTTGTTCTGAGCTTTCCATCCGAATCGGGTAATCGTGCCGTCATTGCCGCTGCGGTTCGGGTGACCGCTGATTCCCAGTTGCGCCCTCTGAACAGCGGTCGCATCGTGATGAGCCATTATTTCCCTATCTTGAATCGCCTCAATCAGACCGAGTCCAAGCATCTGTAAGGGTATTCGAAAAGACAAATTGCCGGCGGCGAATTGCGCATTGAAATCGGGCTGCGTGAGTGCGCAGTCAGGGATCGTTGGGTCGTTTGTGCTCCCGCGCACCGTCCAGAGTTGGTGTACGCCGCCGTCTCTGGTGCCGTCCGGGTGAAACTTGAATCTCACTTCTCGAATTGGACCGTACTGCTCCTCAAAAACCGGAACGTTGTTTAGCCTTCCGAATCGATGGGGCACAAGGTCGAACAGTGGATTCTCAGCACGTGCGGGCACAGGATCTCCGGGGTTTGGCACGATAAAGCCTCCTGAGCCACCTAATACCGGATGAGCGTGACAGATGAAACACTGATCTGCGTTATGCCTCGCTCCAAGTCCGTTGGAGTTTGTACGAATCTGGGGAAAGACTGGATCCAGTTCGCCAGGCACTGGTGATCCGTCGACTACATCGGCACATTCGTCACACGTGGACTCGAGCTGACCAGCACGCAGTATACCTTCTTCAAAAGATGCCCGCTCATTGGGGTTGGCCGTTGCGCCAGACGTTGGATTGGCGCTGATGAGCGGGGGATGTGGAATTGGAATACCTCGTTGCTGGAGACCTCCACCGGTGTTAGTCAGTCCTCCGCGGACGCCAGGATCATGTGGAGTCACCACTTGAGCGAAAGACCAACCAGATGCGAGGATAAAAAATATCAGAACAGTTAGTTGGACGATACGTGAATTGATATTCATAGGACCTCCATTCGCGGTGTGTACACAATCTGACCACGACAAGTGCAAGGAAAAAGAGCCTGCCAAATCTAGTCTTTGATGGATCGCTTCGTGAGGATTACTTCTTCATTGCGGCTTTCTGGCGGCCGTTCCGTGTTGGGCCTTTTACGTTTTTCATGGGCTCCTATTGAATACAAATTCGGGTTCAATGTCACCGCGAGTTTTCATAGTGATGAAAATCACCCCTTCAGCATTCAGCGTTTAACGTTCAGCGGTTCGGAGTTCGAACGTCGGCGTAATCTGTCGTCTGCTAATCAGTTTCTTGCGGTTAGTTACAACATACATCTGCAGATGACGCAAAATTGCGCAGAAAGTATGATGGACGCTAAACGCTGAACTTTAACGCTGGTCCCCGAAGGGGTGATCACACCAGCCTATCTCTCAGCGCTTTCGCCACCGCTTCGCTTTTGGAGTGAACGTGCAGCTTCTCGTAGATTTTTTGCAGGTGAAAGTTGATTGTGCTCGCGGTGACCTTTAATTCATTTGCTGCGGATTTGTAGTTATGGCCTTCAACTAACAGCTTCAATATTCGAATCTCATGGGGCGTGAGATTGTAATCGGCACGTTCGGGGGGACGGATCTCCCGAAATAGTCTTATCACTCGCCGAGCTACTTCGGGGGACATTGGCGCGCCTCCTGACACCGCCTCTTGCAGGGATTCAAGCAGACGCGCCGGCTGCGTTTTCTTTAACAAGTAACCGCAAGCGCCGGCACACAGAGCATCAAAAATCCGCTCATCATCGTCATATACCGTTTGCATCAGCATAACCAACTGTGGATATCGCTGCTTCAGCAGCCGGACACCTTCCACTCCGCTCATCCCGGGCAGACCGATGTCGATAAGCGCAGCATCGGGTAGATCAGAGCTTATCTTGTCCAGCGCCTCTTCCATTGACCGATAACTTCCGGTGCATCGAAAGCCTTCCGCCCCGCCAATCAGCGCGACCAGGTAATCGCGAAACTCACGGTGATCTTCGATGATTGCTACTTTTAGCATGGAACCGGCGTCGCGATGTGACTGGTCTCAGCCAGCCATTTGAACGACTTAATAGGAGAGACCTCAAAGTACACCGGATTGCAGCGTGCGTCACTGTGAATTCTCATAGGTTTGTTTATTTCAAGGGCGCCTTAACGAGTATCGTCGCGCCCTGTCCCGGACTTGAAACCAAAAGAAGCTCGGCCCCAATGTTGTTCGCTCGTTTTCGGATGCTCGCAAGCCCCTGACCACATTCTGCGTGATCAACATCGAATCCACGGCCATCGTCACTGACCTTTAGATACGCTTGACCGCCTTCGCTTCGAAGTGAGATCTCAGCAAGTCTGCACTCTGAGTGTCTTGCAATGTTGTTCATGGCTTCCTTAAAGATCAGGAAGAGCTCGCGGCGCACGTCTGAAGCTATCTTCGTATCGTCATCAAAGCCTGGTGATTCAAAGCGGAACTGAATCCCGCGTGCGCCCAGTGTCTCATTCGCAAATCGCCGCATTCGACCGGTCAAGTCACTGAGATGATCGCGGTTGGGATTTACCGCCCATACGATGTCGCTCATTGCATCGACAGAGCGCCTGGACACCGTGGCAATGAGCGCTAATCGCTCACTGATCGACGGTTCTTCCAACGGCGCTTGCTGGCGCAATACGTCGCTCATCCCTGCAATGAGTGACAGGTTCGCGCCAATATCGTCGTGCAGATCCGATGCGATTCGTGTTCGGACGCGCTCCAGTTCCACCAATCGTGCGATGCGATAACGGTAGAGTGTGTATAGAACCAGAGTCAGCGCAACAGCGCAGATAGACACGAACCACCACCGCTGCCAAAACGGCGGAAGAATTCTGAAAGCGAGCATTGCCGGTGTAGCGCTGAAAACACCATCAGAGTTAACGGCACGCACGAGAAACCTGTATCGCCCGGGCGAAAGTCGGTAGTTTACGCTGCGTTGTTCCGTTGGCGATCCCCAACCGGATTCTGCTCCCTCAAGCAGGTACTGGTAATAAAGCTTTTCGCCCGGAGCAAAACTTAAGCCTGTGAAGTCGATTTGCACATCGTTTTGATCAGCGGGGAGATCAGCTACAACAATCTCAGTTTCTCCCAGCGCCGAAATGAAACGACGTGCGCCTGCAACTTGCACCCCACTGATCAAAATTGGTGGCGGTAGCTCCACCCGCTCCTCGGCCGCAGGCACCAGGTGCGATAGACCACCCGTGAGGCCAAACCAGAGCCCGCCGCTATTATCGCGAAAGCATGTTCTGAACGAGCCGGGAGCCAGTCCGTCGGCTGTGGTGAAATGCTTAAACTGACCGGTGATCGGGTCGAGCCTGTCAAGACCTCGTCCGGTACCGATGTAAATGTGCCCTTGCAGGTCTTCGACTATGAGCTGCTCCGACAATATCTCTGTGCTATTGCTGGAGAGCCCTTGTTCGATTGAATAGGGCACAAACTCGGGCTGCTGAGCTTCGGGATGGTCAACGCGAATCAGTCCACTTCGAGCGGATGCAAGCCAGAGCCTGCCAACGCGATCCGAATACACGCTCGTAATTACCCCTGGCGGTATGCCATCACTCTCTGTGAGTACGTTGAATTTCCCATCGTGATACCGGACAAGGCGACCATTAAAACCGATCCATACATTGCGGAAACGATCCTCGCCAAAGGAACGCGGCAGTCGGTCGTCCGGCGGTATGTCGAGGCTGCTCGACACGTCGCGAATGCTTTCAGTCTCGCGCATCCATAGCGAAAGGAATCTGGATGACATATTCGAGATCCAAACATTTCCGTGCGAATCTTCAAATAGCCGATACGGATCATTTGTACCAAGGCCGTCTTTGGCGGAATACACAGCAATTGGCCGGGCTGTCTTTATTTGTTCGAAGTTATCTGTGGGAGGAAATCGGTACAGCCCACTCGCAGAACCGATCCACCACTCACCGTTGCGAGTACGTAACGTAACCCCTTCGCCCTTCCAGCCTAAATCGGAAACCCCATTTGGCATGAAACACGTGAAGCGGCGCCCATCGAACTTTCCCAGACGTGTATGGTGATAATCCGGTTTGCGACCGATCGGATCCTGTTTCGCACCTTCAAAGAAACTCTTATGTTCATCTCCGAAAACGCTTCCCCTGAAACAGACTGCCCCCGTGCCGTCCTGCAGTATCGAACTCACAGTTGTTAGGCCATCGTGTTGATCATAGGTGGTAAAACCGTGGCGTTCGAGCTTCATCGCACCTGCAGTGTTGGTACCCAACCACAGGCTCCCGCCGAGATCTTCACTGAGCGCTGTGATGTCATAATAACTCAGACCGTTTCTCTCGCTGTAACAGTGAAACCAGCGTCCGTGCAGGTCACGATTGGGGAAAAATTGAAGTAGACCGCGCGCAGTTGCGACCCAAAACGAATGGTCCGAAGCTTCGAAGAGCTGGAACACCCACGGAGTCGTCATTCCCTCGCGGGTCGCATACGAGGCAGCTATCACTGGAGGTTTATGAGTCTGATCTGGCACAAATCGGAAGAATCCGCCGTAGCGAGTTCCCGCCCACAATTGTCCGTCGTGATCTTCTAATAAGTCGTGAAGGTAATTGTCGGGCAGGCCATCCTTCTTTGTGTAATGCGCCGAGCTTCCGTCGGGCCACCGTCGATAGAGTCCGCTTGGTGCGGCCACCCACAAAGAACCGTCACAGCCTTCCAACAAATCTGTTATGTTACGTCCCTCCCCCCAGTCAGGTGGCAGTCCGATATCAATTGGGCGCAATGAGAACTTACCATCCTGTACGTCCAGCCTGTACAAGCCATTGCGAGTACCGCACCAGATCTCGCCGAAGTGATTTTGAACCAGCGTGGTAATAGCACTGCTAAACGCATCTCCGTCCAGTGAAAGCACGACCGTAAACATTGGTTTCGCAGGTCGTGGTTCGTTTTCGTAGATCACTCGATGCTCCGGCGGTGATTTTGGGTTGAATCGAACAAGACCGCCCTTCGTCGCCACCCAGTATTCGCCTTCTCGCGTTTCGAGGAGATCCATAACTTCACTGTGTGGTAGTCCCAGATCGGTTCCAAGATTGGTGAAGGAGTAACCATCAAAGCGGGACAGGCCATCGGCGGTGCAAAACCAAATGAAACCACGCGAGTCCCGAACAATCTTGTTGATGTTGTTGCAAGCGAGCCCGTCGACGGTGGTGTAGGCCTTGATGGGCAGTCGTTCAGCCCAAGTAACGCGGTTTAGCCCAAAAATCAGGATCGATAGCAGCGCAGCCCAATACGCGTACTTCCGACGCTTGCATCTTCCTATGTTCATGGATTGTTCAATGTCTGTGAGGAAGGGGAGAGGGTTGTTGTGCCGCGCTTACTGAGATTTGATGCCTTTATAGCGGCTTCCAATTTCTATGAGCAATCTATTCACCGATTCGCCTGGTGTCAACCAAATGGGGAACGCGTACCTGTAGTAACGAATTTATTCAGTTGATTGAAGTGTCCATCGCAGGCATGTAGCGACGAGCCTGACGTTGAGATTGGTTATTGGCAGGACAAATGCGGATCTGATGAAAGAGCGGAGTCGTAAGATTTGTTAATCAACGTTTAATATGTATCTTGCGAGAAGACCAATTCGCTCGAAAGTCTCTGGACGAATGCGGGCGGCCTGATTGATCGCCGCGCGCGCTTCTCTCGGAATAAAAGCCCCCTGAATCGAACGCCTGCGTCGGGCCGATTTGTTATCAGAATGTCCGTGCCACACCGACCCGTTAAAAATGATCATCGATCCAGCTGAACCAAGGGCGAGGACCTCTTCTTCGAATGACTGTGCATCATCATCCGTTGGATATGCGGGCTCGCTTAAGAGGCGATGCGACGCCGGCGCAAAACGCGTCGCGCCGTTCTCAGAGTTAAACTCGTCTACCATCAAAATAAAACCACATAACGGCCACCCATCTGCCCCATGCTTGACGTCCACGTGAAGCGCCTGTGCTGGCGTCCCCGGCTCGAGCGTCCTTGCGTGCATCGTGCTCAGTTTGAACGGCCGGCCAATGACCATACAACACACGCAGCCAGCAGCGGAGGGTAAATGTAGATCAGATCAAACTCCGGGCCACGACTGACAAAGTCGTTGACTCTCGTTGACGAGCGAATCGAAACATCTTCTGGATCAGCGGTCAAAATCGCTTTGTCGTAAGCTTCAGACAGGGGGGCACATACGTCAGGGGCGAAAGCACTGGGAATTACCACAAAGCCCACCTCGTCGAGTTCTTGAGCAGCGTCCGATGGCAGCGGCCAACGGGCCAACTCACCAAACCATTCGTCCATTTCGTGTTAATGAGTTTAAGTTTAGGAGCTTCCTATTGTAGCTATTGACGAAGCACCAATCGCAACACGCTCTCAGCTGACGCGATGATTGCTTCTTCATTTGTCCGAGGCTTCCAGCCCAATATCGTCCTCGCCTTTTCACTGCTTGCGTTCTTGAATTGACCCAACTGAGGAACTATCGTTCTCGCCGTTGAATTGAATAGACCCACAATGCGTACAACCCAATTTGGCATTACTCTCGTAGGCACCTTACTGGCTTGATTCCCCATATTTTCTCTCAGGATCATGGCCACTTCGTGCATTGATAGGGTTTTGCCAGCCTGAAGAATGAATCGCTGTCCTTTTGCTTCTGGAATTTCCATCGCTCGAAGGTGAGCATCAGCAACATCGCGGACATCAACAATTCCAAAGTTCATCTGAGGAGTGGCTTTCAACGTTCCCTTCAGTAATTGCTCAATGATCTGAAGCGAAGAGGCGACATCGGAACCGAGCAACGGACCAAAAATGCCAGTGGGATTGATTACCGAGAGCTCTAAACCGCCACCGTCGTTCCTTATAAAATCCCAGGCCGCTTTCTCTGCCAATGTTTTTGACTTTACGTATGCAGAAATACCTTCGTAGTTGATGTCCGTCCAGGTGTCTTCTGTGTATGGCACTTCAGTAGGCTTGTGTCCGTACCCAATTGCGCCGAAGGAAGAAGTCAAAACTACTCGCTTCACGCCTGCGTCTCTTGACGCTCGCAGTACCCGAAGCGTTCCTTCAACAGCCGGCCCAATCAGTTCATTTTCTTCCTTCGGTCTCTCAAGAGTAATTGGAGAAGCAACATGCAAAACATAGTCACAATTCTTTACTGCTTCGTCCCAATTTGTATCCTTTGATAAGTCAGCCTCAACAAACGAAAGACTCTCAACTCCACTCGCTCCGCCATCCCGGAGCGCTTCAATCAGTTCGTTCTGCCTGCCAACCGATCGCAGAGTAGTTCTGACCTTGTAACCTCTATTAAGGAGCTGCAATACACAATGTGAGCCTACGAAGCCAGTGCCTCCGGTCACCAGTACTAATTTGTCTCTGGTTGAGTTTGTCACGCGTGCATCATACTTACCTTAGGAACCCTATTCAAACTCAGTGGGGAAAGCGAGGCGCATATTTAAATCCGATTGTCGAAGTAAAATCTCGCCACAAAGGCACTAAGACTCAAAGGTTCACAAAGAGATCCTTACACCCCATCCTGTTCATCACTGCTTCAGGCCGTCTGATCACAAAACTGTGCGTTACCTTGAATGAATATATGAAGCTGTGAGCCGCTAAAGTTCCGGACAGAGGAGGCTGCTAAAATGATGTCGTTAATGAAGGCGACTTGCTGCTTAGTCGGACTCATTCTTCCGATTGCACCAACATTGTCTGTTGCGCCGAACCTTTCCACGTTGACCCACTTCCAAACCTCTCGAGCGCTCGCTATTCCACCTGACTCCTCACGGTGGGTTCTTGAAGGACAAGCGAAGCCAGCCGAGTACCAGGGACGCAAATGTCTCTTCCTGAACGGCGGAGCCGCAACGGTGAAAGATTTTGAAATGCGCGATGCAATTGTCGATGTAGACGTCGCAACTCCCGCTAGCCGCGGCTTCTTCGGGATCCAGTTTCGAATCTCGAGCGATGGCGCTAACGCCGAGTGGGTCTACCTGCGCCAACACAAGTCCGGCCTTCCAGATGCCTTGCAGTACACACCGGTGCTCAATACCGGTCTCAACTGGCAGATCTACAACGGACCGGGTTTCACCGGCGCGGTCGACATTCCAAAAGATAGCTGGTTTCACCTTCGCCTTGAGGTGACCGGCGCGCAGGCGAAGTTTTATGTAAAAGATATGGACAAGCCGGCCCTCCTGATGACCGATTTGAAGAGCGGCATACAAAAAGGTCAGGTTGCATTAGCTGTTCTGACTGGCGCGACGTACTTCTCAAATTTTGAAATTCGTATAACGGCAGATGCGGTTTGGGAGCGACATCTACCGATGATGCCGTCAGGAACTTTGACAAAGTGGAGCTTATCGCCTTCTTACGATGCTCTCGAACGTAATCTGGAGCGCCCTCTTCAACCAGCCGAAAACGAGGGCATTCGCTGGCAGGAGGTAGATGCAGAGCCGCCCGGGTTTGTGGTCATCTATCGTTTTCGCGAGGCTCCGCACCCGAGGGTGTCGTTTGCGAACGACTTTTCGAAGAGGCTCGAACCCCAGCCGGGAATGAAGGTGGTGTATGCTCGGACCAACATCGATTCCGACCGGGACCAGATCAAGAAACTGTACATCGGCTATAGCGATGATGTCAGCGTGTTCCTGAACGGTAGAATTCTTTTCCGAGGTCGAAGCTCACAGAATTTCCGAGATCCTGGATTTCTGGGGATCGTTAACCCGGAGAATGACGCTGTCTATCTTCCGCTCAAGAAGGGAAGTAATGAATTGATGCTGGCGGTCAGCGAGCTTGGAGGCGGGTGGGGCTTTATTTGCCGGCTAGAATACTAGTTCGAGCTGACGTTCCCATCGAACTCAGCGACAACGTCGATCACTCCAACGATGTTGCGATTGAACTCTTCGAGCTCCTCGGCCGGGATCCAGTATTCCTCGTGCTCCGAACCGCCAACAATTTTACGCTCGAATCTGCTCAGGTATGATTTTCTCACCAGGAACCGTGTGACATAGCCCTTCTTGTCAGTGTTGTACTTTGCATTCCAGTCGCGGGCGATCTGCGTAGCGTAGCTTTCGGTTGTGACAGGATAGAAGATCGGCTGTTCTGGAAGCCGTGGTGGGAAGGACCTCCATCCGGACGCCTTGATCAACTCCAATTCCTTTGTCCCGACCGGCCTGTACAGAACGATTGTGTCGTTTTCCAGAGAATGTTGATCATGCGTGCTCATAATGTGGTTCCGAAAAATCTCTGCGTAATCTGCGTAATCTGCGGATAGACCAACGCAGTCATTTTCGTAGTCTTTGAAACAAGGCCGATCCGCAGATTACGCAGACTACGCTGAGAGATGCGCAGTGATATTCGAAGAGAGATTCGCAGTGATGTTGGTCTATTTACTAATCGGTGGAGCTTAGGGAATCGAAGTACTAAATACCCGCATACCACGACCATCCGTTCTGGATGTTCCCATTCTTGCCGCCGTCGTCGAACTCTTCCCGAACCACAATCCTCTGCAGGTACTTCATGCTCTTGTAGCCCAATTGTGTTTCCACTCTCAGCCGTACAGGAGCTCCGTGAGGCAGCGGCAGATCCCGCCCATTCATTCCGTAAGCTAATATGGTCTGAGGGTGCAGCGCATCAAGCATATCGATGCAATCAGCCCACTCATCGTACGAGTAGAAGCTGATGAAGCGCGCTGAAGGCAGCAGTCCCGCATCGTCGAGCACGCGGCTCAAAGGCACACCCGTCCATTGTGCAATAGCCGACCAGCCTTCTTCACAAGTGTGCCTTGTGATCTGCGTCCGGGAAGGGAACCGCTTCAAGTCGGCAAGCGAGTACAGTCCCGGTTTGGCAACGAGCCCTTCGATAGACAACCGCCAGTCGGTAAATCCACCTCTATGCAGGTTTCGATAAACCTCACTGGAATTGTGAGTGTTGGGATCACCGGGGTTAGTCGTACCAGTGGCCGGAAACGAAGAGATATCCCGGTGAGTGTATTCCTTGACGAGCTTCTGACCCGGCAACAAGGTTTGATGGGCAGCATACGTAAGCGTATCTCCCATTCGCAGGATGTTCCCATAACTCGGCGGCAGCTTCTTAGAGCAACCAGTCAAAAGCAGTCCGCCAACCGAGGACAAGCCAGTGATCATCATTCTGCGGCGGGTTATCAGCTCGCTAGTTTTCATGTTTTCCCCTGAGCGTCATTCCTCTCATCTGGCGCTTGAATCCTGACGCGATAATCATCAAGACGTGCACAAGCAGAAAGATAATCAGGATGACGAAGGCAAAGAAATGGACTGTGCGGGCGGACTGGTATCCACCAAACATCCCGGTCAAAAACGGATAGGCAGCATTAATCGCAGGTGACATCGCCAGACCGGTTATCACTGCTAGTGGCAATCCGACGAATACAACTCCGAAGTAAGAACATTTCTGTAGCAGACCGTAGCGCGGACCTCCGGTCCCCGCCGGAATGCGCCAACGGGCGTGCTCGATTACATCATTCCAGAACAACGCAGGCTTGAGCTCAGCTGGCCGAGGCATAATATTCCGCCTGAAGTGGCCGGTGAAGACTCCCGCAAGCAAATATGCCGCTCCGGTCAACACCAGGAACCACGCAGACAGAAAATGCAGGCTTCGCCCCCAGCCGTTCTTGTTGAAGATGTCAAAGGTTCGGTTCGCGCTGACTGGAGAGGCCTCATCGTCGAAGAAAGGTGTGCTCTTGTCCCAGCCGCCGTGTTGGTGGTTCCGGCTGATTGGCAGCTCGATGAAGGCCGGTATCAGATCGTTACCAACTTCGCCCCAGTAGAGCCGTGGGTGCACCATCAGAATCAGGAAGCCGGTGAATGCAAGCGTAAGAAAGCTGATGGTGACGATCCAGTGGGAAGCCTTGACCCATGGGGCGTGCCGAGTTCTATCCGCCTGCACAACGTTTGAGTCGGCGACGACCGAGTCGGCGGCGATCGTATGACTACTGTCTATCATGTCAAACACCGTTGGCAGTGAGAATACGGATCAGTTCCGTAATTTGCAATTTGAAATCGGCATTTGATGGTTTTTGGTGGCGCTTATCTTCTGCGTATTCTGCGTCATCTGCGGATGCCTTTTGATTAGTTAACCCAAACTTGATCCGCAGACGACGCAGATTACACAGAAGATTAGTTTGTGGCAGAGGGTATTTCCCCTCACGATCAATGTACCTGATGCCGAGCCAGAAATGCCGCGGCGCCTGCTGGTGACCCGAAAATCTCCCAATTCTTTTCCGGCGAGCCGAAATTGTTGGTCAATTCATCCGCGATCTGTTTGTTCTGTGTCGCCGCCACGAATAGCTCAACTGCGTGAGGGGGTGGCGGTTGCAGCGTTGCGTTTGTCCACTCCATCGACGCTCGGCTCGCCTCCCAGAGCAAGCGCTCAGTGTCGCTGCAGAATTCCTCGTCCATTCGTGAAGCTTCAATGAGTGCCTCACCCAAAATCCAGGCGCACTTCGATGCGTTGTTTGCGCCCTGAGCAATTATCGGATCGTGCAGCATGTGCACGTCGCCCAGAGCCATGGCAAATTTGCCTTTGCCCAAAGGAGCGTAACCGCGTCGAACCGTCGGAGTAATCGCTCCCTGGATGACATCTAGCGGCCGGGTGACTCCGAATTCTTTCGGGTTAACTCGCTCGTAAATCGGTGGGGCGTGTTCACGCAGCAACTCGACAAAGGTCGATTCGAACCTCTTCGGATCGTCGTCATAACGCATATCTGAAATGTGATCGAAAGCCTGACCGGGTATAGCTTCAATTAGAATGCTGCAGAGGTTCCCTTCAAAGGTTGTGAATGGAGCCTGGAAGATCTCCCCGATGCCCGGTGATATCGTGTAATTAACTCTGAGCGCTTCTGGAAAATCGACTCCGCGAACGAAGGCGCCGGTCAGCCGCCGCTGAGGATTCTCGTAAGGGGAGCGGTCAGGATCTCGCGCGAACATCTCTGTCATATTGCGGCCCGATGCAACTACCATTAAATCGTGTTGTGCTGACAAATTCGCAATGTCGCTCGCCTCAAGTACGCCGATAACAACCTTTCCTCCTCGTTTTTCAAAATCCTGGAGGAGCGTGGATTGATAGATGCGCATGTCTACTGCGCTCGCCGGTCGCTTTACCGAGCCTTTCCAGGAGATTGGAGGTTGGCTGCCGATGTACATGTGGACACCGGACACCCCATAATCGGGAAAGTCCCAGTGATTGACACCGAGCGCTCGCTCGCGTTCGCGCGTGGGTTCGAAGCGCACTACTAAATTGAACAATCGCCCATCTCGGATCCGACCCGCGGATTTATCGCTGTAAATAGTTGCGTCCTGGCCATGCTTTTGCAGGAATAGGGCTAGATGCAGCCCGGCAATCCCGGAGCCGACAATGCCGATGTTTTTCATAATTTACTCCTTTCGCATGAATCAACTTCATCGCTTCTAATCACACTGGCGTGTAATTATCGAGCCAAATGTTGCGAGTTCAAAGCAAAATTGTATAGGGGCTCACTGATGCTCTGGAAAGGACTGTGGAAAGCCCTTCATCTCTAAGACCCGCAGAGCCTGAAGGAAGTGTCTCTTCTCATGTGCCACGATGATTCGATAGGCATCCAGCAAACGATAAGTTATTAAGTTGCTGACCGGAGACGAAATCGTGATCTTCTCTAGATCCATATTCTCAGTAGTTTTCATGTAGCGGAATATATCGTTCTGTTGGTCAACGAATCGACGAATTATATATCGTCATTGACACTGCTGCTGGATGGATCAAAGATCTTTGGGTTTCTTCGCTTACTCGTGGTTTCTGGCGCAACAGCCTTGATCACAAGTTTTCCGAAAACGGACGGAAGAAAGGGGACTTTCTCCCAAAAGGTATTCTTTGTCTTCCCGCTCAGGACGGTTTCGAAAGTTGGAAAATATGCCGCATTGGCAATCACAAGATGATCAAAGCACTGAGCTATGCTCCAATTATCGAGGCTTGGTTTCCAGTTAAGTTGTGATGCAGTTAAGTTGCCGAAACTCGATATTGCATCTTTGCTGATAGTGATTGCTTCCGAGACTAGATCGGATAACGGTTTAGCATGGGTGCTGGTCATCTCAATATCCCGAGTGCTTAGTACCCAACATCGGCGATGATCATCACCAGTTTACTACGTTGTATTCAGTCGCCAATTGGCGAATCGTTTTTATTACATCATCGCGACGAGCGCCAAGCTCTTCAAACACCTTCACCGAGAGGCTACCTTCATCCAGGAACACTCCTATAAGCAGGTCCCTTGATTCGATGTGGGCGCGGCCCCCATCGCGCGCTGTCTCCAGGGCACGATGCATTACTTTTCTGAGCCCTTCCGAAATCTTCATACCTGTAGACGGGCTGGGTTGAATAGGGTTGGACGAAAGCCGGTGCAAAAGAGTCTGTCGATCGAGATTAAGTCGTTTGAGAAGTTCATCAAGGAATGAGCTCTCCGTTTGCGCAAACGCCAGCAGGACATCTTCATCGTTCATTTGTGTATGCCCGAGCTGTTTCGAGTTTTGATAGGCCTGACGAAAGACGGCCTGCGCAGACGAAGCAAACTTATCCGAGTATATCTCCAAGTCCAAACTAAAGCGGCTTTTTATCCCAAGCATGTGGCCTCCATCTAGTTCCCTGAAAACGGCTATCATTACATCGTCAAATGTGATCGTTCCGCAGGTGCCTTGGCGAAAAAGCTGACTTCGAAAGGTTGGTTCTTGCAAAGGTGCACAGCCCCAAAACTCGCAAACGGATCAACCGCAGATCAACGATCAGTTCTTTCGATCCGCTTGGTGAATCCCTGGGCCTCCAGCCAGTCATAGAACAAGTCGATCCAGTGATCGCTTGGTGCCCCTTGTTTTTTCATGCCGAAGCCATGTCCGCCGGCGCTGAAAACGTGGACCTCCGGTTTGTGGCCTGCTGCCTTCAACGCGTCGTGAAACTTGACTATGGGCGCAAGCGCCACATTATCGTCCTCCGCCCACGCCAGAAACATAGGTGGTAGCTTCGGCGGAATGGATGGCATGACGCCGAACGGACCTCCATAGATCATTGCAGCAAAATTCGGCCGCGCAGCCGCATCGTTTTGCAGCAGCGAACCGCTTGTAACCATCGCGCCGGCCGAGAAACCGAGAAACCTATTCTGTCGGGAGAGACGCCCCATTCAGCCGCATGTCGCCGAACTACTTTGAGCGCCTGAATTCCGTCAGCAATGCCATACTTACCGGCTTCGTCCATATTCATCCCGGCCGGAATCCCTTCCTGACGCTTTTCCATGATCCGATATTTGAGAACGAAGGCGGCTATGCCTTTTTCCTGAAGCCACCGCGCAACCTTCTTACCTTCAAGATCGATGGCCAGGGCTACAAAAGCGCCACCTGGAGCGATGATGACGCCGGTTCCTGTGCCTTTGTTTCGTTCGGGAAGGTAAGCCGTCAAGGTCGGAGTGACTACGTTGAAGACCACGGCTCCGATTGGAGTATCAGTGACAGTGGTTTCCTTCTGGGTCCAGTTCTCGGAACCGGGAGCTGCGCCAGCCCAGATGTTCACGACTTGTGCGCTGGTTGAAGCAGCCAGAAGAAACAAAATGGCGATTCCGCCCGAAGTGCCTATCGCGGTTCGCTTCATCTTCACTCCTGATACGCGAAGCAAGATAGTTTTACCCCACGGTTTCCGTCACTTCAAAACAACACCGAGGCGATTCCTCTCTCGAGCATCGCTCCCGCACTTTTGCTCCGACGATCTCTGAAAGCTGCGATTCAACTATCTTGCACGTCTCGGGATGCTCGGCAACAACGGCCGCAAGTGGACAACTGTTGCTTCGGATCACCAGTTTTTCGTTTTCTTTCTCGATCCGTGCTAGTCCCCCAAGCTCTTCCAGGGCTTTTAGAGCCCGCTGGGCACGGCTCTCCAAATCTTCCGTACGCGGGTTTGCATTTCGATGTGGCGATGCCAGGGAACGACCAACTGCCCGCAAAGCATCCCTGAATGCCTTGGGCGTGAGCCGCGTCTTCAGAACGGCGATAAACTGATTCAGGAGCGCGTCATAAGCCTTAGGAAAAAGCTGCTCCGCCTCAGGCGTTAATTCGTAAGCGAAATGCGGCTTGCGCGAACCTTTCTGTAGTCCGCTCTGCTTAACCAGGCCGTCTCGCTCGAGTGTTAACAGATGCGCGCGCACCGCGTTGTCAGTGAGGCCTAGTTTGGTCGCCAGCTCGCTGACAGTACCCGTGGTGCCGCGCAGCAAACCTACAATCTGGCCGCGCGTGCTGTCAAAAAACCGCTTGTTTAGTTTGGCTGTCCTCATTCTCGTCTTCCACCCCAGGCCCTTACTATAGCAGGCTTCGATCATAACATAAATAAGTCAAAAAACTATTTGACTTATTATGGTAATCGGCTTATTCTATAAATGAAAAAGGATGCTGTTGATTTGC
The DNA here is from genome assembly GCA_035258805.1 of Blastocatellia bacterium. Lineage (GTDB taxonomy): Bacteria > Acidobacteriota > Blastocatellia > UBA7656 > UBA7656 > Onstottus_A. The sequence continues at coordinate 17,231 of DATFWY010000040.1, forward strand.
GGCAGCTGAGTACAATGAAAAGGAGAGTGTGAGAAATGGCACAGCCAGTCAGTGTTTTTGCAGAAGGGGTTCGGGCCTCGGATGAGAAGAAGGCAGCGGCTTCGGGATATAGCTACCAGGCATATCAGCTCCTGCGGTTGGGCTTTGTTGTTGCGCCGATTGTCGCCGGCCTCGATAAATTCTTCAATTTGCTAGTGAACTGGACTCAGTACCTTCCGTCATTTGTCAACAATATGGTCGGAGGGCATGGGCAGCAGTTGATGATGCTGGTCGGGGTAATCGAAATCGTGGCTGGGATCGGCGTGGCCGTCAAGCCTCGCATCTTTGCTTATGTCGTGGCCGGTTGGCTCTTTTTGATAATACTTAACCTGTTGATGATTCCAGGTTACTTCGATGTGGCTCTGCGTGACGTTGGGCTCATGATCGGGGCTCTGGCATTGGCGCGACTCAGTCACGAGTTTGATCGCTAAACCTCAGCGTCCCTCAGCGCACTCTGCGGTTAAAGTCATGATGGTTTTAACCGCAGAGATCGCGGGGGTGCGCTGATGAGTGGGGACGAATTCGCTAGCTAGCCCCGGCAGCTGCCTCTTCGATAGCCTTCGGGAATCTGGTCTGAAAATCCAGGATCTTGACCCAATCGGGTCGAATCGCGATGCGTGCCATCTGCTTGAACATTCCTCGTGCCTGTTCCTCCCAAGCGGCTCCTTGTTCCTCTCCCAAGTATCGACGAGCCGACTTAAGGTACTCAGGCACAACACCCTCAATAACAACAACCTTTGCTGTACCCCTCACCAGCACTACTTTCGGAGGAAAAGAGTCCTGGTCGATCGTCAGCGCAACCTTCGAGTTTTTTCCAAGAGCCTTAACCTTTGGCGAATTCGAAGCTGAACCCAGGACAAACTCCTGGCCGGTCCAATGGAACCAGATTGGCACAACATGAGGCGCGCCATCCAAAGCGGTGTAAGCGAGCCGTGCAGGTATTTTTGATTGAAGTAATTCGTGTGCGACGGGGTCTTCCAATAATCGGAGGGCGTTCTCTTGAGTCATCGTCATCTCCTGTGAAGGTATGTCTGTCAATCAGAGCATTAGTATCACGACGCCTCACCGCAGAGCGAGTCGTTTCGACGGATTCGGCTCTGACCGGTCGATGCTCATTGCGGTGCCGGTCGTACGAATTGCAAATCGCAGGACCGGCACCAAAAGAATTGCAATTACAGGCTTCGCAGTTAGTCACCTAGAACTCGCGCGGATAGCCTTCCGCCAGCGCGCGTTCGGTAATCTTTGTAATGAATTCAGTCTTCGCCTCTGCGTAAGCTTCGCGGGAAGAGAAGTCCGATGCGCTGTGCTGCGATGCGAGCGCACGCTTCAGCTCTTCGTATTCTCGTGCGATTTCCAGATGCTCTCGCAAGTAGTCGCGAAACGCGAGGGTACGTCGCTCCTCAACCCCACCGAACTGAACAACGTGCACGTGGTGAGTATGCGGCCACGTTTTCGGTTTATGGAAGAAGGGACAGAACGAGTCGTCGGCGTGAGGCACCTGGACGTATCCCAACGACCTTAGCAGTGCAGCAAACTTGTCGAGAGGTTGGAGCCTGCGAACCGAGATCTGGATGTCAATGATAGGCTTTGCAGCGAGACCAGGAACGGAGGTCGATCCGTTGTGATCAATCCGGAGAGCAATGGCGCCGAGCGCCGCGGCAATTCGATCGCGCTCTGCTGTGAAGACACGCGGCCAGTCTTGATCATAAGGAACAATCTCAATCGCTTCGCTCATCTTTTTATCTGCGCTAATCTGCGTAATCTGCGGATGGTTTACCTTGGACGATTCAAAACATCATCCACAGATTACGCTGATCACTCAGATGAGAAGGAACCAGAACCAGAAACCAGAACCAGAAACCAGAAACCTACGATCTTTATCGAACCCGGCGATATTGATTGCTGTTCCAAATCATTCTCACTACCTGACCTTCGCCTCCGAGTTCAAACACCACCGTCTCGCCTAAAGCCTCATCTTTCCTTACTCGACGAAACGTATTCTCGCCTATCTTCCTCAACTTGGTGAGGTCCTTGATCGGGTCCATCGTCGGCAGCCCAAGCGCCGCAAGCCCATCTTCCCATTCGATTATCGCAGTTTCGCCCGAGAACCCAGATTCATAAATTCCCGCGAACCTGGCAAGATCGGTCCTGGTTTGCGCTAAGAGCATCGGCTTGTTGAGCGCTTTTATTGCCGGCGCGACTATGTCGTACATCTTCTGAACGAAGTCCCCAGTGTTCACTCCCTGCGCGTTTGCCAGGAAAATAGTCGCAAGTTTCTCATCCGTTTTGAGCAGCAACTGAGTGCGGAAACCGGGGCACGATCCGCCGTGTCCCACAAACATCTTTCCGTCATTCTTCGACACTGCAAAGCCGAGCCCCCACATCGTTTCGAAGTCAGGATCTACCCAATGCACGCGCTGCATCTCGCGAAGCGTATTCGACTTGAGGACCTCCTCGCCGCCTTTCCGCTGAAGCACTCGGAATTGCCACGAAGCGAACCGCGCCAGGTCCTCTGCTGTGGATGCATAGCCTGCCGCGGGTGCGATGCCCCGTGCCGTAAAGAATGTCACTGGTACTCTGGCGCCGTCGCGGCGTATTGCAGTGTAGCCTGTTGCCAGCCTTCCGCCTCGCTCTTTTTCAGGTATCTCAGGCGTGGTGCTTTTCATCCCAAGCGGTCCGAGAATTCGTTTGCTGACATAGGCGTCGTAGCCTTCGCCCGATACTGACGAGACCAACTCTCCCGCAAGCGTCAGACCGAGGTTTGAGTATTGAAAGTATGTCTCCGCCGGATAGAGCGTCTCCTGCGATGCGATCCGCTCTTTAACCTGCTCGCGAGTAGGGAAGTTAAACTCAGGCCCGGTCCAGTACGGGTAATCAGACTCGCGCGGCAGTCCCGACGCGTGAGTGAGCAGCCCTTCGACTGTGATTTCGGGTCCCTGCGGGTCAGTGCGCTTTATCTTGAACCAGGGGATATGCCGGCCGACCGGATCGTCGAGACGGAGCTTGCCCTCGTCACGCAATTGCATTACGCCGATGCTCGTGAATAGCTTTGAGATCGAACAGATGCTGTAGATTGTGCTTGGCGTCGCAGGTGTCTTGCGCGCGAGGTCTGCGAAGCCAAATCCACCGCTCCAGATTACCTGCTGGTCGTAAACCACGGCGGCCGAGAGACCCGGGATTTGTTGATAATCGCGCTGCGCATCGAGCCAGACTTGCATCAGTTTGAGTGCTTGCTTGACGCGCGGGTTTTGATCGATGGATTGCGCTGAGGCTGAAGAGGAAATAGCGAGCAAAGCGCCTAGAAGGACTATGAGATTAGCCGAACGTCGTATCATAAAAACCACCTCGAGGAGTCAGGAGTTTTCAAGTCCTATCTTTGTTCATTTGATTGAAATAAATCTTGCTGTTGGCTGGAGATCGTTGTTGAACACATGTGAAATTGCAGTTTTCAAATTCCAAAATTGCAAATTTCAAATTCCAAATTTCATATTCAGAGTCACATATTAGCAACTCGATCGTCCTCGACTCGCCGCCACCTCGCAAACTCTTTCAGTTCTACTCCTACCGTGTAAGCAGCTAACGCAGTCGCTGCTTCGGATCTCTCCCCGTACTTTGCCTCGGCCTTCTGCAAAACTACTGTCCAGGTCTGAGGATGTTGAAGATCTTTCGGTTGAATCTGAACTCGCTGCTTTGTGCTGAGATAGTACCGAATCCAGAGTAACGCGATATCTCTGCGGATTTCATCTTGCTCACCTGGTGAAAACTCTAGCATACGACCGTCGTGCACTGTCGATCCGAATGAAAGCTCGATTAGAGCAACCGTAGCGCGATAGTCCTGAACAAATTGTTCGGGGTTGGATCCCGCGAACAGCACACTTCGGTCCCCGATCACCACTCTGATCTGGTTCCCCTCGCGCGTTACTCGCAGTCCAAGTTGTTCATCAATTATTTCGCGCTTTGTCCGTCCGAAGAGTACCACGAAGTCCTCAGTGCAACGGCAATCTCTGCGCAACTCGGCGTCCTCTGCGCCTCCGCGTTGAATTGCCCGAAAGCCGTCAAAGCAAGAGACGCAAAGGACGCCGGTGTGCGCACAGGGGTCTACACATCTTGTTACTTGGCCGAGCTTGCGACCCCGTCATGCCAGGATTGCTTTCACAACCTTGCCGCTAACGTCCGTCAGGCGAAAGTCGCGGCCGCCGTGCCGGAATGTCAGCTTTGTGTGATCAAAACCGAGAAGGTGCAAAATCGTCGCGTGGAAGTCGTGAACATGGACTTCGTTTTCTACAACCTTCATACCAAAATCATCCGTCTTGCCGTAAGCCATGCCCCCACGGACTCCTGCTCCAGCCAGCAACGATGAATACGCAAAACAAAAATGCCCGCGACCGTAGCTGCCTTCCGCTGTTGGGCTGCGACCGAATTCGGTTGTCCATACGACCAGCGTGTCATCAAACATACCGCGCGATTTCAGATCCTTGATCAATCCGGCGATTGGTTTATCGATGTTTCTGGCGAGCGGCTCATGGGTCTTCATATCGCCATGCGCATCCCAATTGTTAGACGCTCCGACGTCGATCAACTCTATGAATCGCACGCCGCGCTCAGCCATCCGGCGCGCGACCAGGCACTGCCATCCGAACCCAGTAGTCTGCCCGCGCTTCAGCCCATAGAGATTCAGTGTCGCGTCAGTTTCTTTGGACAGGTCCAGAACCTCAGGCATTTCTCGTTGCATCCCGAAAGCGGTCTCATAGGTCTTTATGCGCGCTGCCAATTGCGGATCGCTCGCTCGCGGCTGTTGATGCCTGCGATTGAAGCGTTCCAGCAAACTGAGTTCTGCTTCCTGGATCTGAGGCGACGGCGCGCGGCGCTTGAGATTTGCAACGGGCTCATCGCCGGCGACCACCCGTGTTCCCTGATGCACGCCCGGGAGAAAATCTGAATCCCAGACCTGTCCCCCGGCATAAGGCAGCTGCGGTGCGAGCACCACAAACGACGGCAAGTTTTGATTCTCAGTTCCCAGACCGTAGCTCACCCACGACCCGAGGCTTGGTCGTTTGAAGGTAACCGACCCGGAGTGAATGCCCATAGTCGCTTGAAAGTGGTCATTGTGATCGCCACGCATCGAATTGATCACGCATATGTCATCAATACTCTCACCGATATTCGGGAAGAGTTCGCTGGTCATGATGCCGCTCTTGCCGCGCGGCTTGAACTCCCACATCGGCGTAAGAAGCGTTCGCCTGCCTTCGTAAAGCCGTCCATTCTTCGCATCATCGATGAGCCTGGGCTTGTAATCGAATGAGTCGACGTGCGAGACACCGCCCGGCAGATATATGAAGATCACGCGCTTGGCTTTAGCAGGGAAGTGCGGCGCCTTTGGAGCAAGCGGATTCTCTTCGCCGCGCGCTTCTGCTGAAAGGAGATGCGAGAAGACAGCCGGCATCATGATCGAGCCGCAAAACAGCGATCGGAGCATTTGCCTTCGTGAACAATCGCAGCAATTTCTTTCCATCGTCTCACCCGATTTCAATCAACATAGAGAAACTCATCACTCGCCAAAAGCACGCGAAGATAGCTTGCCAGTGCCGCGCGGTTCAATTGATCGACCGGCGTGTTGATTGTCTGCAGATCCACACGAATCTTTTGAATGTAGTCTTGTGCTTCCCGAACCTCTGCAGGTTTCGCTGGTCTTCCGTAAGCCAGTAAGAAGGCATAATTGAACCGTTGCGACAGCGTGTCGTAGGCCATTCCAACGCGTACCGCGAAAGCGTCGGCCTGCTGATGCACGAATGGATTGTTCATCAAAAATAAAGCCTGGAGCGGCGTGGTACTCAGCGGTCGCGGCGACGTTATGGTGTTAGTGTCAGCACCGTCGAAGATCTCCATCAGCGGATGCTTCTTCTGTCGCTGCAGCATAAGGTAGACGCTTCGGCGATTGGTTTCGTAAACGGCGAAGAACTGGTTGTGTTGCGTGTAGCGCCACTCGCCTTCGGCTGGGAAGGGATGCGCCTCACCCATCGTGCGATCAAGCGAGCCGCTGACGGCAAGCATCGAGTCGCGGATTTCCTCGGCGCTCAGACGTCGCCTGTTAAAACGCCAGAGCAGATCGTTGTTAGCGTCAATCTCTGAATTGTGTTGATCATCAACCGAGGCGAGTTGATAGGCGTGCGAAAGCATGATCAGCCGGTGCATCGCCTTTATAGACCAACCGCTCTTGATGAATTGCGTTGCGAGATAATCGAGCAGCTCCGGATTGACCGGAGCCTCGCCGCGAGTACCGAAGTCGTTTGGGGTCGAAACAATACCTTTGCCAAAATGGTATTGCCAGATACGGTTGACCATCACCCGAGCGGTAAGGGGATTGTTCGGCTCGACGATCCAGTTTGCTATGTAACCTCGCCCGCTGCCCTTGTAATCGGCCGGCAGCTTTTGGCCCCCAAGAATTGTGAGAAATCCGCGCGGCACCTCCTCGCCGAGATCTTTCGGCTCACCCCTGCGATGGATGTGTGCGTTTGCGGGGCGACCCTCTACCACTGAGTAGGCCTTCTCGACTTTCGGAACGTGCTCGTCAAGCTCGGCTATCCGCGCCTTTACCGCAACAGTCTCCGACTGGACTTCCTCCGGCATTCGTGTCGACTTCGATGCAGTAGACGAGTTAACGGCGTCACGATCGTAGTCGGCGGGTCGCTGCTCACCGGGTGGGTGCAATGCCTTTTTTGGCTCGCTGATTGTTGCATCGTGCTGCTCAGCGAGAATGCTTTGATTGTTTGCCTGCTTGTTAGGAGCATTGCCTTTTGTGGCCGGATCTGGTTTGCCTGTCTCTTTGTTTAATTTATCTTTCGCTGCTTTGTTGCGCGCCGCAGCCCCCGCCTCTACACCGAGGTACTCTTTCTTATCATCGAGCAATGCTAACTCTTGTTGCCACTTGTAAAGCTTGTTAGCCGCATCGCCTGATGCCAGGGCTACCATATCGGTTGGGTGCGGATAGATTTCAGTTCCAGGAAACGGGTAGCGCGAACTGTTGAATATGCCGTAGAGCGCGTAATAGTCCTTTGTGGGAATCGGGTCGAACTTGTGATTGTGACATCGAGCACAACTTACGCTGAGACCGAGAAAGGTTTTGCTCAGGTTATCGATCGTGTCATCAATAGTCAGGTTGAACTCTTTAGTGCGAGAGCCGAAACGCCGCGATATGGCTAGATAGCCAGTGGCGATGATGTGCTCGTATTTTTCAGCTTCACTGGCTGAGGGCAGGAGGTCGCCGGCTATCTGCTCGCGGATGAATTGGTCGTAAGGTTTGTCTTTGTTTAGGGAGTTGATCACATAGTTCCGATATTTATATGCTGCGGGAATAGGAAAGTCCGAGTTGCATCCAGCAGTGTCAGCGTATCGCACCAGATCAAGCCAGTGACGACCCCATCGCTCGCCGTAATGCGGTGAAGCGAGCAGGCGGTTGATAACCTTTTCAAATGCTTTTGGTGTAGTGTCGCGAAGGAACGCATCGATTTCATCCGGCGTAGGTGGAAGCCCGGTCAGATCAAACGTCGCGCGACGAATCAAAGTCCGCTTATCAGCATCGCTCACAGGCTTGATGCCTTTGCTCTCGAGTTTGGCAAGGATGAAGCGATCAATGTCTGAGCGCGGCCAGGCGTTGTCTTTGACCTTTGGAGCTGGGGCGTTTGAGATCGGTTGGAATGACCAGAACTTGCGGGCTTCGTCAAGGTTGGCCGCCTGTGCGAGAGGTTGCCCCGCAGCGCTCTGCCAGCGTGGGTCCGGCGCGCCCATCTTCACCCAGGCTTCGAAGTCCTTAATTTGCTCGGCGGACAATTGTCCCGTGGGTGGCATTTGCAGCTTTGAATCTTTGTAGCGAATCACGTTTATTAGAAGGCTGTTTTCAGGATCACCGGCTGTGATGCTCGGCTGCCCGGAGTTACCGCCCTTGAGGATTCCGTCACGGGTGTCGAGTCGCAAGCCGCCCTGAAGTCTCTTGCTGTTAGCGCTGTGACATCCGTAGCAATTAGATTCGAGGACCGGTCGTATTTTCTTCTCGAAGAATTCAATGCCTTCAGGCGATAGCTGTTGTTGTGCGCTGACTGGATGGGAGAACAACTGCAGGCACAGATAGGCGCTCAGGAAGAGAACTGCGATGGCAGCTTTAGTGAAGCCTTTCATCGACATGCGCCTGAATGGTGTCGGTCACGAAAAGCGGTTGTATTTTACAGCAAGTCGCGGATTGCTCCAAAGAACAACCTTCAAATTAATACAGCAGTTGAAATCCCATCAACGCAGAGAGTGTGTGAAGAGTTCGTAGTTCGGCCTTTAGGCGGAAGTTTGTACGTTTAATTTGGTCGAAAATTACGAACTTCCGCCTAAAGGCCGAACTACAAACTGGTAGATTTCACACAATCTCTCGTTGGTGGGATTAACGTTGGCCCAAAGTCAAAGCACGATGGATCTTTCCCTGCTCATTGAGTTCCATGACCTCGATGGCTCTTCGGCCCTTTGCCTGGAAATGAACAAGCATTGTGTTCACTCCCTGATAGACGCCCACTAGCTCGATACCCGGTTCACCAGGAAAAGCTTCAAGCACCTTTCTGAAATACTCTTTTAGATTCTGTTTGCCTGAAACTGTGCCGGAAGGTTCGCCCAGGAGGTGTACGACAAGCGGCGACTGGAATTCGACATCCTCGCTGTAGTGTGCAGCGACCGCCTCTGAATCACGCCGGTTCCAGGCCTGAATCCACTCGTTTGCCAAGGCTTCAGCTTGTTGAAAATCCATCGGTTCCTCCTGAAGCGGGCTTGCCTATCACTCAAGGGCTCTCTTCAAGGCTGCTCGAGCAAGCAATCGCGTCGAGTCTAATGTGGGCAGCGGGCAATCGTCAGGGCGCACGATTAACGGAATTTCAGTGCAGCCGAGGACGACCGCATCACATCCACGATCCTTAAGTTGTTCGGTAACCTGATTGAAGTATAACCGGCAGGTTTCCGGGAACAAGCCATTGACTAATTCATTAAAAATAATGTCATTGATCTTTTCTCGATCGACTGCATCGGGTATTTGACTGTCGATCCCGAAACGCTCCAGGGCTCCGGGGTAGACGGTGCTTTCCATCAGATACCTGGTCCCCAGAATCCCAAGCTGCCTGCATCCAGAACGATTAGCCTCTTCAGCCACCACTTCGGCGATGTGCAGCCATGGGATCGGTGATTGCGAAATCAAGTACGGAACCGCCTGGTGATAGGTGTTATCGGGACAAATAGCGAAGTGGGCTCCTGCATCCGCAACTTTACGTGTGGAAGCTAGCATAAGCTTGGCCAATCCCTTCCAGTCATTGGCGATCACATATCGCATTTGTTCGGCAAATGGCATGGAGTTCATGGTTATTTCAGGATGATTATGTGCGCCCTGGATGCGGGGAGCTTCGACGCAGATTGTGCGATAACACAGTGCGGCGCCTTCCGCGCTGCCGGCGACGATACCGATGTGTTTGGTCACGGTTTCTTAGCCTCCGTTTTTCAAGAACTGCAGAATTCGTGAAGTGGTAGGGAGAAACGCTAGTCGTCTACTGCTGGCCCTCCTGATTTGACGAAATACAAAATGCGGCTCTCTGGGGCATTTACGTGTGAATGATCCTTTCCCAGAATGCCCAATATATCAGGAATGCACCCAACAGGAATATTATCCCAGCAACTACACCCATTAGATTTGGTAACCACACTCCGGACCAGGTCGACAGCATCGGTCCAAGTTCGCCTTTCGGATCGTAGAGTATTTCGAGGCGCTGTCCTTGAGCGTAGCCAGATTTAGGGCCGGTATCTCCTGTCTCGGAATTGAACGTCACCGACTCACCCGTCTGCATGGTGAATCTGATAACCGGAAAATGCATAATTGTGGGCTTCAATCGTCCTCTTCTCGTGGTTCTCAAGGTCTTGGTTCGCATTCCAACGATGATGCCGTCTGTGCGAATGAAATGGCGGCGACGCACGATTCTACGAACGAGTTCGCGAATTGAGACGATCAGGAATATGACGCCGCTGAACGAGAAGACTACCATCATAGTTAGCGCAATGAATCTCATCTTCCTGCCTGATTATGTGGCTCCATCGCTGCAGCAAAGACTATCGCTAAGAGTGGGATGAAAACTATTTAGGTGTTCCTTCTTGCACGTTCCAATGCTGGCCGTAGTCCTTTGTGCGTAGCTCTGGAATTTCACCGGGCCGTTGATGAATTGGTCTTAGCTTCATTACACCTTCCCCCTCGAGCGCTATTTTCAAATCATCGATCAACCCGTAATTGCAGCACTTCCAATCCGGTAAGTCCTTCTTCGCATCCCAAACTGTCCAACTGGTCCCACCATCTTTTGTGACTGCCGACATCCAGCCCATGTAAGCATAAGCAATCTGTTGATCTACAAATCGGACTTGGTCCTTTGGTATTCCTGGCTGATCGTCGTGGCGGAAGGTCATTATCGGTATCCAATTATCGGAATCCAGTGCGGCTGATTCAAAAACGTAATACGCTCCGGTTAAATACGCACCTTTTTCATCGTATTCCGATATGCGAATTTTGAATACCTGATTATTGGTTTCCCACTGACTGATGAGTTTTCCCTTTTCAGGACGTGAAGGACCGACACACGAGAACATCAGCAAAGCAGAGAAAAGTAATATGGATCGCACCACTCTACTCGTTGGTCTGCGTCAATAAAAATCGCCGTTAGTAATGATATCTACACTGCAGGAAGTCTATCCGGTCGTTCTGTACGAGATAGACGATTCTATGCTCTTGAGTTAAACGCCTGGACCAGGCTCCGACCGTCAGATATTTCAACAGCTCAGGTTTACCTATACCGTTAAAGGGATCTCTCATTATTGCTTCAACGAGTTCTAACACTCGAAGCGCTATCTTGCGGTCCATTCCAATCCAGTACCTCAAGTCCGCACGGAACTCTGGATGGAAGACGGCTTCTCGTTTGGTGCTCTTACTAGTTCCTTTATTCTTCCTGGGCAAGCTTCATCTCGCGGCGCAGTTTAGCTACGCTCTGCGGCTTAAGCCTTCTCGATCTAGCGCGATTTAGTGCAGCCAAAAGCCGTTGCGCATTCTTCGGAGACCTTAACAGATGAGCAGTCTCAATCAGACTTGAAAGCTCATCGGCGGCGACTAAGGCAACATCTTCATTGCCTCTGCGATTGATAATTACGATCTCCCTATTTGCCGCCACTTCATTGCAGAGTTTAGCCAAATTGGCCCTCGCGTTCGTGTAAGTCGTTTGGATAGCCATAAATTTACTCACTGGTTGATGTGTACAGAGTTACTGTACATATTAGGCATAAGCTGGGTCAAGATCTTCCCATGAGGAATCCAGGTTTTTTCTAGTCTAACAAGCGTCGAGTTTTGCGATCAGTTTGAAATTGCTGAACCCCTTAGTCTATAAACTTGTTATGTCACCACCAATCCAGCGATTAGGGTACAAGAAGATAAAGGTGTAATCACACTCTTAAAATCATCACGCTTTAACCGCCCGCGAACGATCAAGATGGCTGGTGCAGCAATTAAGCGAAATAGGAGGCAGTCGTTCACTACGCTAGTTTGGTACATCTTTTGTCTTGCCTTAGCAGTCCGCCAGAATTCCGCGTCCCAGCTTCCGAACAACGACTTGGCAATCAAATTCGTTAATGTTGCTGAGCAGGCCGGCATCAAGCACAAGACCATCTACGGAGACGAGCACAAAAACCGATACCTCCTGGAAACAACTGGCTGCGGTGCCGGATTCATCGACTTTGACAACGATGGATGGCAGGACATCTTTCTGGTCAACGGCACGCGGCTCGATGGTCTGCCGAATGACCAGAGCCCCACGAATCACCTCTACCGCAACAACGGCGACGGGACTTTTCGAGATGTAACGGAGAAAGCCGGTTTGACGAGAACAGGCTGGGGACAGAGCGTATGCATCGGCGACTACGACAACGATGGCTACGACGACATTTTCGTGAGCTACTTCGGCAAGAATGCTCTGTATCACAACAACCGCAACGGTACGTTCACCGATGTGGCAGAAAAAGCCGGCGTCGCCAACAATCGCACTCGCTGGGGATCAGGGTGCGCGTTCGTGGATTATGATCGCGATGGAAATCTCGATCTGTTTGTGGCCAGCTACATCGACCTCGACTTGAAGACTGCGCCGCTACCCGAAACCGGGCCATGTCTCTATAAAGGCTTGACGGTGGCGTGCGGTCCGCCTGGTTTGACCGGCGGCGTTAACTCGCTTTATCGAAACAAAGGCGACGGGACGTTTGTCGATGTGTCCGAAAAAGCAGGCATCACCAAGACAAACGGAACGTATGGACTGGGCGTCCTGGTCGGCGACTACGACAATGACGGCTGGCCAGACATCTACGTAGCCAACGACTCCGCACCCGCCGCGCTTTATCACAACAACAAGAACGGAACATTCACCGACATCGGGGTTGAAGCCGGATGTGCGTTCAGCATCGATGGAAAGCCGCAAGCCGGGATGGGAGTGACGGCAGGCGATTTCGATCGCGATGGCTGGTTGGATATTTTTAAGACGAACTTCTCAGGCGATACTTCCACACTGTATCGCAACACCGGCAAAGCTTCGTTTGATGATGTGACATTCCCGGCAGGAGTGGGCATTACGACTCGGTGGCTAGGTTGGGGCTGCGGATTTTTCGACGCAGACAACAACGGATGGCTGGATATATTTCTGGTCAATGGGCACGTCTACCCCGAGGTTGAGAAGCTCACGACCGAAGCTGGCTACGCCCAGCGCAAGGTGTTTTATAGAAATATGGGAAACGGACGCTTCGAGGATGCCTCTGAGAAGGTCGGAGGCGCAGTAACCGAACTTACGCAAGCCCGCGGTTGTGCATTCGGCGATTACGACAACGATGGTGACATAGACATTTTAATAAATCCGGTGAATGCGGTACCTCAGCTGCTGCGATGCGATTCAGCGAATCAAAACAACTGGATCACCATTAAGACCATCGGAGTTAAGTCGAACCGTGATGGGATCGGGGCCCGGATCAAATGCATCACCGGTGAGGCTTCGCAGATCGACGAAGTTCGCAGCGGTGGCAGCTATTATTCGCAGAATGACCTGCGCGTGCATTTCGGTTTGGGCAAGGCAAAGAAAGTGAACGCGCTAGAGATAAGGTGGCCAAGCGGCCAATCGGACGTTCTAAATGATATTAGTGGCAATCAGTTTATCGTGGTGAAAGAGGGCGCGGGTCTGGTTCCCACTGCTGCTCAAACGAAGAAGTGATCAGGTCCTATGTGGTTGGACAATATCCAAACCAACGTTATCGAGAAGCGGCTTGGGCTTCGGGTTCGGGTCCATCATTTGTTCAAACCAATGCTTACAACAAGCGCGTTAGCCCTTGTGGTCTTTTTAACCGAAGCGCCGGCCGCTCAAAAGCGACCGCAGTCCGCCGAAGCCCACTACAACCAGGGACTTGCCTTCCTTGAAAAGCGGCAGACGGATCAAGCCATCGCTGAACTAAGGAGCTCGATCGCGCTAAGCCCAGGCAACGCCGATGCTCACAATGCTCTCGGTCTTGCGCTCGCGCTAAAGGGCCAAGTGAAGCCGGCGGCCGATTCATTTCAGAAAGCAATCTCCCTCAATCCTAAACACTACAAGGCCTATCGAAACCTGGGTAACGCCCTTGAACAGTTGGGTGATGTCGACGCCGCTTTAGCAGCTTTCAAGCAGTCGCTTTCCTTGAAAGCCGATGAGGCTGACACCCATTTTTTTCTCGGTGTCGCACTTCAGCGAAAGCAGTTAGTTGACGAATCGATCGCTGAGTTACGCGAAGCGTTGCGACTTAACTCCAATCTGACGGAAGCGCACTACTATCTTGGATATGCGCTCGCAGCGAAGGGCGACCTGGGGACTGCAATCGCAGAGTTCGAAGCTGTCGTGAAGCTGAAGCCTGATTTCGGTGAGGCGCATTACTATCTTGGCACAGCTCGCTGGTTTACCGGCGATGTGGAAGGGGCGGTTACCGCGTTGAGGGAAGCGGTGAAGCTTATGCCCAATCACGCCGAAGCGCACTACTACCTCGGTCTGGCAGTCAAGAAAAGCGGCGACGTGCAGGGTGCGATGAAAGAACTGAGCGCTGCATCGCTACTCGCGCCGGATATGGTTGAACCTCGTCACGCGATGGGCCAGGTGCTTCACGAAAACGAGGATCTGGACGAAGCCATTGAAGCGTTTCGCGCGGTGATAAAGCTGAAGCCCGACTACATCGACGCATATAACAATCTTGGGCTCGCTCTGGTTTCAAAACGCGATCCGGATGGAGCAATTGCGGCGTTCAACAGCGCTCTAAAACTTCAGCCAACAAATATTGTGACTCAGCATAATCTCGGCATGGCGCTCATCCAGAAGGGCGACTACGCTGCGGCGATCACTGAATATCGAAAGCTGATTGCCCTCGCCCCTGATAGCGCCGAGGCGCACTACAATCTCGGTCTGGCACTAAAGAACAAAGACCAATTCGACGATGCTATTATCGCACTGAAACGGGCTATAGAGATTCAACCCTCAATGCAGGAAGCTCACTACACGCTTGGAGTGATCTTCATGCAACAATCTAAGTTGGCGCAAGCAGCTGATTCCTTCGGGGCTGCCATCAGATCCAAGCCGGATTATGCCGAAGCGCGGTATGCTCTGGGCACTGTGCTTCAGCAGCAAGGCAAGCTGGATGATGCGATAGCCGAATTCCGTGCGGCGCTTAAACAAGCCCCGAACGCTCCAGAGATTCACAACACTCTGGGAACGGCGCTTAGACAGAAAGGCGATCTTGAAGCCGCGCGTGTGGAGTTTAAGGAGGCCGCAAGGTTGAACAAGAAGAAATCAGACATGCAGGCAGCGATGTTTGCAGCAAATACCGGCCGGGCACGATTGAAGGAAGGAAACATCGATGCGGCTATCGAAAGGTTCCAGGCGGCGCTCAAGCTGTTCGAGGATGATCCGAGGGTACATTACGATCTTGCGCGAGCTCTGTTACGCAAGGGCCAGAAGGACGCGGCTCAAGCAGAGTATGAGAAAGCGAAACAGCTCGACCCGCGACTGAAGCCTCTGCAGTGATCAAACTCTTACTGTCCTGGCTTGATGACGCCGCTTCCTTCCCGGATTGTCACAATCTGGTTGGCTCCCACGCCTTTTATTACTTCTGTTGCGCCACTCGGCCAACGTATCTCGATCTGGTCAGCCTTTGTGTTTGTACCTAACCCAAAATGAAGCCTCGGATCATTGTGCGAATAGTAGCTCGACTGGCTGCTGATCTCCTGCGTTCCCAGAGTTGATCCCGCTTTCAAACGAACTCGCGCACCGATCGCCGAGCGATTTGATTTTGTACCTACCAGCTTCAGCGTTAGCCAGTTGTTCTTGCGATCACTCGCTCCGCTTATGTATTCGTTCCTCAGCAGCGAAGGCGGCTCATTCATGTTCATGATCAAAACATCGATATCACCGTCGTTGTCGAAGTCGCCGAAAGCACAACCGCGGCTGGAGTGCGGAGTCAGGACGCCCGGTCCACATTGCGCCGTGACATCCTTGAAGCGGCCATTGCCGAGATTGCGATATACCAGCCGAGTGCTGCGATGCGGATAGTCTTTGAAGTACTTTTCTACCTCGGGATAGACGTTACCGGTGACCGTAAAGATATCCGGCCAACCGTCATTATCGAAGTCCTCCAACCCAGTGCCCCACTGAACATAACGGGTATGATCAAAACCTGCTGCACGCGATGAATCTTCAAAGAAACCTCGCCCGCTGTTTCGATAGAGGATAGGAAGGTCGTCGGCAAAGTGGGTTTTGAATATGTCCACTTGCCCATCACCATTGTAATCGCCAACCGTAACACCCATCCCGGCTTGAGCCTGGCCATCCTCGTTGTATGCCGCGCCTGTTTCAACTGCGACATCCGAGAACGTACCATCACGATTGTTTCGGTAAAGGATGCTCGCGGTCGAGTCGCAGGCTACGTAGATGTCCGGCCAGCCGTCGTCATTGAAATCGGTTACCACCGCAGTCATCGCATAACGCTCGCGGACTTTGCTGACTCCTGATGCGTCGGATACGTCGGTGAACGTGCCGTCGCCGTTGTTGTGATAAAGAAGGTTGCTGTCCGTCGGCAAGCCTTTGGGCCCACAGTTGACCGGGATTCCTTTCCATAGGCAATTAGGACCCTTGCCCGGTTCCGGCGTTGTCGCCAGATCGAACTTGAGATAATTCGCAACGAACAGATCCAGCTTACCGTCGCGATCGTAATCGATGAAGGCACAGCCTGAACCCCAACGAGTGCCACGAGTCACGACTCCCGCTTTTGAGGTCGTATCGGTGAACGTGCCGTTACCGTTGTTGTGGTAAAGCACGTTTTGACCCCAGTACGTGACGAACAGATCGTCAAATCCGTCGTTATCGTAATCTCCAACCGTAACTGCCGACGCCCACCCGGTTCGCGCGAGACCGGACTTTGCAGTCACATCGGTGAAGCGACCGTTGCGATCGTTGTGGAAGAGCCTATTGGTAGGTTCCTTACTTTTTGGAAACCCTTCGAGCCGTGTTCCGTTGAGCAGGAAAATATCCATCCATCCATCGTTGTCGTAATCGAGGAATGCAACGCCGCAACCGTTGGTCTCGATGATGTATTTTTTTTGATCGAGGCCGCCGTAGAAAATCGGGTCGGTCAAACCAGCGCTGCTCGCAATGTCAGTGAACGTCGCGAAGGAATCGTTTGGATCGCTTAGTACCGACGGGGTAGAGGAGCCAGTATTAACGGGCTTTGATTGCGCAGCGCTGAGGAGGCCTGATACCAGCAGCGGGATGACGACGGTAAGCAATGCAGTCGCGAATGGACCGCACAAAATGAATCGATGAGCTTTCGCTGCGTTGAACATCTGCACAGCACTATGGAACTAGAAGTACGTCCTGTGCGGGCGGTCCTCCGTGGCCGCCCCTTTGTAGCGATGGAGAAAACTGCGCAGCGAGCCACGGAGGACCGCCCGTAAAGGACAGGCATATTGTTCGGTACGGTTCATTACGTTACCTGGTCCTCTTTCTCACTTGTTTTTCTCAGAGTTCGTGCGGAGTTGGTTTGCGAGCTCGAATTCTTTTTTCGCCTCTTCGGATTTGTTGGCCTGTTGAAGAACCTGTGCGAGGAGGTGATGACCAGAGAAATTGTTTGGATCCATCTTGAGCGCGCGTCGCAGCATGCCTTCCGCGTTACCGAGCTCGCCTTTCTTTAAATAGACCTTCCCCAACGCGATGTAGGGACCGCTGAAGAATGGATTCAGCCAGATCGATTTTTGAAGCGGTCCGATTGCTGCATCCCATTTAAGTTGTCGAGTGTAGGCCTCGCCCAGCATGTAATGAGCCATTGAAAACCCGGGATTGATGTTGATCTCTTTTTTGAGAAACTCAATACCCTGGTCAAGGTTGGCGTGGTAAATAGCCATCTCTCCGAGTAGAAAATTTGCCTGGGGCAGCTTTGGATCGAGTTCAAGCGCCTTTTGCAGTTCTTTCTCGGCGAACTCTTCGAACTGCTGCCGGATCATCATTTGTGCGTTAATCAGATATGCAGATGCGGAAGCGGGCGAAACGGAAAACATACGAGCGAAAGCTTCGCGGGCCTTATCGGGGTTGTGACTTTGGATGTAACTAATGCCTAGTGTATAAGCCATCTCAACATTGTCCGGCGCCCAATTCTTAACCTGCTCGAGGTAAGGAACAGCCTCCTTGATATGACCCAACAGGTAGTGAGACAGGCCAAGCATCTGCACATCCTGCCGATATTGTCGACTGTCTTCAGGCGAGCCTTTTATCGCCCGCGAAAGCTGCTCAACAGCGCGCTCATAATCTGTCTTTTGATAATAGGCCATACCCAACAGGTGGCTTATCTGGCTTTCATTCGACGCAGTTCTCGAAATGGTTGAGAGTACGCTGATCGCCGCATCGATCTTTCCGCTGCTTAAGAGGAACTCGGCCTGTTCAATGGGATTTGGCTGACTCTTAGCCGATGACTCTCGTTCTGTCTGTGCCGCAGCAGAGGGAATAAGCAAGCAAAGCAACAGAAAAGCTGCGGGTTTGAGGAGTTTCATCGCCTCACCAATATAGAACATATGCCGTCCATTTCACTACCCGATCAATTCCTTAACCGATCTTCTAACCATCTGTGACTCTGAGAGTGAAGGGTGTGAGTTAAGTGAGACTTCATATTCAGGCGCCTCTGGTATTTATCAGATTGTGTGCGGATGGGGATTCGCTGCTCTAAGTCTTAATCACACCCAGGAGTGAACTTGACATTAAGTTTCGGTTGACAATGAGTTCCGGATTGAGCTATGAATACGACGTTTGCGTCGAGAGTCGTTTTCATACTCTTGAATGATTTGACACCTCAACGCCTGAAGCAGTTTGTTAAAGGCATAACATCGGGCTTTACAGCCTACATCGTTTCCCTAACCTCCGCACCCCGTGGCGGAGACCTCACAAAAAGGGATAGAACCGATGTACTGGTTACCAATCCGTTCTGGCCGAAAATAGGCTCATACGAAGCCTTGTCACAGTCTAATAGCCGCCTTCAGGAAAGCCTTGCAAGGCCATCTCCGGGCAGCTGAGAGGGGGGCACATGCGAAGATCGATCATCACATTATTGGTGTTGAGTCTAGCGGTTCTTGTCACTGCGCTCTGCGGAAGCAGCAATGCGCAGGCAGTTTACGGGAGCATCAGCGGCACGGTCACCGATCCAAACGGGGCTGTAGTCTCGGGTGCAACCGTCGTGATCACCAGCGTCGAACGAAAGACATCCGATTCGGTGACCACAAATGATTCGGGACTTTATGTCAAGGAGCGATTACTTCCCGGGAACTATGAGGTGAAGATCGAGGCTCCCGGCTTCAAATCGAAACTCATCTCCACGGTCCCCGTCAACGTCGACGCTCAAACGAAAGTGGACGCGGCGCTGGAGGCCGGCCAGGTCACAGACACAGTGACCGTGACCGCCGGGGAAGGCCAGTTGCTCAAAACCGACCGTGCTGACGTGGCCACTACTTTTCAGGAAAAGCAGGTGACGGATCTTCCGATCCTGGATCGCAACTTCACAAAATTTATCCTCCTGACCCCTGGTACACAGCAGCTTCAGTGGCAGCACGCGGCGAGCGAGAATCCACAGGGGTCAACACAAATTATGGTCAATGGCCAGCACTTCAGCGGCACTGGCTATCAGTTGGACGGCACCGAAAACCGTGACCCGATTCTTGGAATAATCGTCATCAACCCCAACTTCGAGGCTGTGGGCGAGACCAAGATTACTTCCCAGAACTATGATGCTGAGTTCGGACAGGCTATCGCCGGTGTGGTCTCGGTTCAAACTAAGTCCGGAACCAATGAGATTCACGGAAGCGTGTTCGAGTTCAGGCAAAATGATGTGCTACAGGCGCGCAACCCTTTTACACAGTTTCAGGATAACCCGCTTACTGGCAAGGCTATCCCCGATACACTGAAGAATCAGTTCGGCGGATCCATTGGTGGTCCCATTATTAAAGACAAATTCTTCTATTTTGGCGACTATCAAGGTACGCGCAGCAAAGTTGGCGGATCGCGATTGCTCACCGTACCCACGCTTGCTGCACGGATTGGAGATCTGAGTGCGTATGGCGTCAACATCTTCGATCCGCAAACAGGCGTTCAGTTTCCAGGGAACGTCATTCCTAATGGCCGGTTGTCTCAACAAGCTCTGAACATCTTGAAGCTCATTCCGCAGCCCAATGCTACTGGGACCGACAATGGAACCAGGAATAATTTTGTGGCTAGCGGCAGCGAGATATTCGATAACGACACGTTCGACATTCGAATAGACAACCGGCTTACCAGCAAACTCAATCTGTTTGGCAGGTACAGTTTCGCTGATTTCACTCGCAATGGTCCCCAGGCGTTTGGGGCGGGAGGCGGTCAGCAACTTGTCAACTTAGGTGGTAACTCCAAGGTCCGTAACCACAGCGTGGCAGTCGGTTTTGATTACACACTGTCGCAGACGATGCTGGTGGACTTCCGGTTCGGTTTCTTCAAGTATGGAGTGAATGTTCTGCCTTCTGACTTCGGGACAAAGCCAGCTGCCGACGCAGGCGTCCCGGGTTTGAACCTCGACGACACGTTCACGTCTGGTCTTTTCGAAGGCTTCGTGCAAGGCGACCGTGGATTCACGTTTGGCTCGGGTCTCGATGAGTTTGCCGGACGTTGTAATTGCCCTCTGGATGAGCAGGAGAAACAGTTCCAGTTTGTTGCAAACCTGTTGAAGACCTGGGGCAATCACACTTTCAAATTCGGCGTTGACATTCGTCGTGCGTTTAATCTCCGAGTCCCCAGCGATAATCACCGGTCGGGCGAGCTGTCTTTCAGCCAGAAGCGCACGGGCAGAGTCGTAAACGGACAGCTCCAGGCTGAAGGTCTGGGAATCGCAACTTTCTTGATCGGAGACGTGACGTTCTTTAAGCGCTTCGTCAGCACCAGCACCGATGCGCGAGAGAGGCAATGGCGTCACTTCTACTACGGCCAGGATACCTGGCGGGTAACTCCGAAGCTGACCGTCGCCTATGGTCTAAGATTGGATGTCATAAATCCGCAGACCGTGAATGAAGCAGGCAACGGCGGTTTCGTTGATACGAAGACCGGAGAGGTCCTGGTAGCCGGCGTAGGCGGCATCGATAAAAACGGCGGAGTTGAGAATAGCTTAAACTGGGCCCCGCGGCTCGGTATAACTTATCAGCTGACTGAGCGGACCGTGGTGCGAGCGGGATATGGTCGAAGCTACGATATTGGAGTTTTCGGTTCGGTCTTTGGCCATACCGTGACCCAGAATCTGCCGGTTCTTGCGATCCAGAACCTCACCGCGGCTTCAGACATCGATCGAGTTTTCACGCTGGCCCAGGGGCCGCCTGCTTTCACTAACTTCTTCGGTCTTACAGCGCCTCCTAATCAGGGCGGTGTTCCGAATGCGGCGTTGCCGGCTAACGGTCGTTTCTTCCTGCCAAACGGGGTCACGCCGCGTGTAGTGAATCTCAAACAAACGCTACCGACAGTCGATGCCTGGAACGTGACGGTGCAGCACGAATTGACCAAGACGATGTCGGTAGAAGCTGCCTACGTTGGAAACAAAGGGACCCACGTATTCTGTGGCAACAACCCGGATTGCGAAGGCAATCAGGCCAGCATAGCCCAGGGGCTTCCCCCCGAAGCAGTGCCGAAGAATAATCGCCGATTCTTCTTTAACAAATTCGGCTGGACCCAGGATGTCCTTCTGTATTCCGACGGCGGGGATAACCACTACAATTCGTTTCAAACAAAGTTCACGAAACGCTTTGTAAACGCCTACTCGATTCTGGCTCACTACACATATCAAAGGTCGAGCAACTATGATCGGGACTACTTCTTCATCGACCGGAGCATCAATTACGGTCCGTCCGATTTTGACAGAACTCACGTTTTCGTGTTCTCTCAGGTTGCGGAGCTCCCGATCGGACGCAATAGGAGATACTTCGGTAACGTGTCGAAAGGCTGGGACTACCTGGTGGGTGGATGGCAGTTCAATTCGAATACAACAATCGAAAGCGGCCTGCCGTTCAATGTCAGTTTTGACACCAGCGGAATCTCCGACACCGGTCCCAGCCGTCCAGATATCGTGGGTGATCCGAAAACAGGCGGACCGAGAAATCGTTTCTTCGATCCGACTGTATTTGCAAAGCCGGCAGTCGGGACCTTCGGCAATCTGGAGCGTAACGATCTTCGCGGACCGAACTACTGGAGAACCGACGCATCGTTGTTCAAGAAGTTCCGATTTACCGAAAGCAAAGAACTCGAATTCCGGATTGAAGTGGTGAACTTATTCAACCACGTTAACTTGGATCAACCAGATAGCAGTATCGGTGATCCGGCGAATCCGCGGGCAAATGCGGGCAGGATCACAAATACGGCCTACGGCGGCACCGATCCGCAGCGGAACTTCCAGTGGGCGCTTAAGTTCAAGTTCTGACAACTAAACCGGAATCTCGATATCAAAAGGGAGAGGCTAAATCAGCCTCTCCCTTTTTCATGCTTGCGCAGCCCGACACTTATTTCGTTCAGGCAACTCGAGGATCGTCGAATCAAGTACGCTTAAGCGAGAAGCTGTTACTGATCAACCGTGAGCCTGTCAGGTATTACCGCCTGCATTTGCCCCAACACAGTCTTGTTTGTTCCGTTTGTTATGATGCGCTCGCCCGAAGAATGCCGAGTCGCGATAGTATTTGCTTTGTCAACTCAATACGCTTGTCGCGAATCTCCTCAAAATTCGTTCCTTCGACGTTCGTTGCAAAGAAATAAACATTCGCTTTAGTTTCCACGTAGCCAACAAACCATCCGATATAAACTCCTTCTGAAATCGAGCCGCCACCAGTCTTTGCACTTAGTTTATATGTCGGCGTTTTTTCCTGTACGAGAATATCTTTGACAACCTCCGTCGAGCGCCTGGACACAGGCAGTTGGCCGTTATAAAACGCTTTCAAAAAATCAATCTGCTCATTAGCCGATATCTTTAGAGAGCCATCAAGCCAGAAATTATCGATGCGGCCGGATACGGCTTTATTCCCGTAATTAAATCTGGTTACGTATTGCCTCATCTTTTGCTGGCCAACGCGCAAGGCCAGCTCTCTGTAGTACCAGACTACGGAGTACTTAATTGCCGATCTGAGTGTCTGATCTTGCGCCCAATGCACAAAGGGCTCTTGATTCCAATTATCTTGCGGCGGGTATTTCTGACGGTTCCACGGGATAACAAATTCGGCGTCGCGAATGACGCCGGTCTCCAAACCGATTAACGAGTTTGGAATCTTGAACGTCGATTTCGGACTGAATCGCTGCCCGCAACGAGCCTCGTTGTATCGGATGTATTGGTTACGGTTTGAGTCATAGAGCACGAAGGCACCAACCGTGTTCTTGAAGAAAAGACTTAAATCCTGCGCTAGGATTGGCGTGGCTTGTACAGCAGACGGAACAATGCCAGGGCGAAGCATGGCAATTGAAGCTCTTGTGAAGAGGATCACAATTACCAGGAGGATCCTGGTTGAGAGAGCAATCTTTTTCACTACACGTCACCTCACCCTTAATTTGCGATACTCTGGTGAAGACCCCATCGATGATTTGCCCCCCCGTGACAGCCTCGGTCGATTGAAAGCCGAATGTTAGGGCCAGAAGCGCCGGATCAGTGCGATCAAAACAGTGAGCACAATTGAGACGATCAACATGGAGACCAGAGGAGCGTAGAACCGAAACCCGGGCCGTTCCACTCTAATGTCACCCGGCAGGCGACCGAACCACGAGAGTGCCCCCAGCCATACCAAAGCACCAAGTAACACAAGCACTATTCCTACGCCTATCAGCAGCAATCCGACCGGCGATCTCTGAATCATCTACGCTCCGATGCGCCTCTTTACCGTCTGGGAAGACCAGGACACGCAATGCTGACTACGATCAGAATTCTACAAACAAATTCGATTACTTCTTTCTTATCCGTTTGTCCCAACGTAGCAAACAACGAGCTATCTAAACGATACGATTAGCTGAGGCGAGTCTCAAGGGCGAATCCATTTGAAAGCCTTGCGCGTCGCTTCGTTGCTTCGAGAGTTCGGGCCTCGGTCTGATTCCAGGAAAGAAGCAATATGAAAATTTGCACAATTGCAGGCCTGGCACCAAATCTATGCCAAATCTATCAAACAACATTATTCCCTATGATAGTTTTCGACGATTGCTTCCGCCTTAACAGGTGAGTGCGGATCGGAGTCATCATGCGCGCCGGTCAGCATAGCAAAATGAAAACTACTTTAGACTTATTGAAAGGATATGAGTATGAAAGCGCAACAGAAGATAAAGAATAACGAAATCAACCTTCAACCGGACGCACTGACAGATTTGGCGGTCCCCGATGAGCAGGCCCAGGAGGCTAAAGGTGGTCCTGATTCGACCAGGCCAGACAGACCCATCGGCGGGGTGATTACGTATACTTACACGGTAACTAACACAAGTAGTTAATGAGGATGGTCTTCGCCGTCGATACTCCATAGCACATGTGCGGATCGATCGCGTGACGTAGCATTGAACAATGTTGATGCTGTGGTCTCGTTCGATCCATTTCGTTCTCGGCGGCGTCTTCAAATCTCAACTGTAACCCGCAAGAATGTTGCTGGAATGGAAGTAGCATTCTTGCGGTCGCTTCTGTTTTGACTGTTGAACAGATCTTCCAGTTCCTTCTGCAGTTCAACTGCTCGACCATTCTGCTCGGCCGCCTCGAACGCATTCATGCTCGGTCCGTAGAATTCCCTGAACATATCCACGAACTCGGATGGCGGAGCGGGTACATTGAACGTGAACGTCTCCCTTGCAAAGGAGATCTTTTCTGCTGTCACTCCCGCGCCCATAAAACGCTCGATCACGTTACTATCGACTCCCCAGGCCATCGGACTGACGAAGCCTTCTGGCGGTGGCGGGGTATACGCGGAACTAATCTTCAAAATTTGCGCCACCAGCGTTGGGTCATTTGGGATCCAGTTTCCCATGATGATTCGACCTCCGCGCCGCGTCACTCGAGCCATCTCCTTAGCCACGTCAAACGGTTTTGGTGCGAACATTGCTCCAAAGATAGATACGACGAGATCAAAGGACTGGTCCGCGAGATCATGCAGATTGGACGCATCACCTTCCTGAAACTTGCAATTCGCGAGGCCTTCCTCAGCGGCGCGCCTGTTTCCCGCATCAACCAGGTTTCTCGCGATATCGACGCCGAGCACGTCCGCCCCAAGTCTTGCCGCAGGGAGAGCCGTTGTTCCGTCGCCGCATCCGAGATCCAGGACCCTCAGGCCTTTGCGGATTCCAAAACTTAGGACGAGAGCGTCTCCGCTCTCGCGCATAGTCGATGCAATACGTGTGAAGTCACCTTTTTCCCACAGCGCTTTGTTTGGATTCATTAGATTCTCCTTGTGAGACTGAGGATTGGCATATGAACTAAAATGATTTAGCCGAAGAACTGTCGCTAAGTTGCGTGGGCTTGACGTTTCGATCTTTTAAGGCGGGTTTATCAAAGTGTCATCTCATCTTCTTATTTCACTTACCCTCTTGATGCGAATCATCTAGTCGATCTTCGATCAGGTCGCACTTTTCCAGCATAGCCCGGGCCAAAGCCCGCATTTGCCTGACCAGGTTAGGAAGATCAGATTGCTGGTCTTTCCGTAATTGCGCACGCATCTCGTCCGTTCGCTGTTTTAACTCTTCTCGAATGCTAGTTACGCTAAAACCCATCTTCTTTAGTATCTCGAAAGCTATTGTGTTTTCCTGCCGCAATAACCCAAGTAGCAAATGTTCCGTGCCGATATGAGAATGGTGCAATAGGTTCGATTCATCAGCCGCGTACTCGAGGACCCGCTTGGCATTCGGCGAAAGAGGAAGATCGACGGAAGCAGAGATCTTTTCGCGAAGTCCTAAGGCTTTCTCAATTCTATTTCTGATTTGATCGGTCGAGATATGAGATTCGTGAATAAACGATTTAACAATTTGTTGATCTTCTCGAATCAATCCAAGGAGCAAGTGTTCGGGCTCGATAGCAGGCGAGCCGTACTCGCCAGCCTCATATCGGGCAAAGAAGATCACACGCCGAGCCTTTTCTGTGTATTTCTCAAACATTCTTATAGAGTTATTGATAAACCGGACTACTGTCCGCGAACTCAAACGTCACCTTCACAATTCCTGACTTCATCATCAAACTAGAGCTTCGACAGTATTTCTCTCAACGGAAAAATGTCAAGAAGTACTCGC